>CBFIII010000044.1:0-33577 GCA_965662645.1 Bacteroidales bacterium | reverse complement strand
AGAACTGCTTTACCTTCAAAAAGAGAGCAACCTAATCCATTAATGATGCTGTTCATAAATTGATTATCAAGAGTCTTAGCTCCAAGCCTCGACCATTTTTGTAAAGAAGAATTGTTAATCATAACAGTAGAATTTTAGTTAAAAGGGAGATGGCAATATTGGCGCTTAAACCGTTCTTACAGGAGGGGCTTTCCAGTCGGGCTACGCCCTCCTTCCAACCCCCTCCTGTAAGAACGGTTTACTAAAAATATTATAGTACAATATGTCAAAGAACAAATATACGCAAGATTATATTTTATGCCATATGGCACAAATATAGGAGCTAATTTGCTATTCATTCTAATAATTATACGCTTATAATTCTGCATTCATTCCTTTGAAATTCAACCTAACTGAAATAATGCATTATACTTTTTAAGTAATCGGAATAATTAAATGTCGAATTTAAACATAGCTGTCAACTGTAAATTAATGACTATTAAAGAATAACACTATATGGTATAAATAAACAGCCTCTTAAAAAATAGTATATTATTTATTTCCTACTACTTATAATAAAGATAGAGCATTTTTAAATAATCAAACCACTCCATGGTTTAGTATGTTACACCATTATTTACTTCAAATGGCTGCTCCTTCTTAACATCTATTCCTCTCATTTACGAAAAAAGGATAACGCCTCTCTGTCAACACTATTCTTTATCTCAGCATCAAACTATAATTTAAAGTTTTAACAAACCTTACACTGAAATATTATACTTTTGCAATTTCAGGAAAAGGAATAATAGCAAAACATCACACCTATTAATAACACCTTCCTACCAATAAACGCCACAAGTATCATAAACAAAACAAGCGAAAACCTCAAAAGGCACAAAATAAAAAGGTTTAAGAACAATTTCCAGTAGCCGTAAAAAAAGCAAAACTAGA
Source organism: Bacteroidales bacterium (assembly GCA_965662645.1). Taxonomy (GTDB): domain Bacteria; phylum Bacteroidota; class Bacteroidia; order Bacteroidales; family UBA5342; genus UBA5342. The sequence goes on along the minus strand of CBFIII010000044.1, from coordinate 32,647 downwards.
TGAAGAAAAAAGAATCACCACAAAAATTCCAAACAGACAATGTCATTCTCGTCGCATCATCACACATGCTGCATGACATTTATTCTTCTTTCTTAGCTCCACTGCGGCCTTTATTAATCGAAAAATTCGGCATTTCATTAGCTCTGGCCTCCATCTGGGATCTCATCATGCGTATTCCTTGGTTCCTTAATCCTTTTATCGGCATCATAGCAGAACGAACTGCTGCACGTTATTTTATTATAGTAACACCTGCCATCACAGCTACAGCAATGAGTCTCCTAGGAGTAGCCCCATCATTTACCATCATCTGTATCTTGCTTTTTACTACAGGGATAAGTAGCGCTGTATTCCACGTACCAGCTCCCACGATGGTCAAACGTCTATCGGGTGAGAAAACGGGGCGTGGCATGAGCTTTTACATGTTTGGTGGAGAACTAGCGAGAACAGCTGGTCCCCTTATCATTACGGCATCCGTTTCTTATTGGGGACTCGAGGGCACTTGGCGCCTCATCCCTTTAGGACTAATAGCCTCTTTCATCCTCTACCTGAAACTAAAAGACATCAAGATATCAGGAGAAATAAAGCACAAAACGAAAGGCAACAAAGAAGAACTGAACGCTCTAAAACAATATCTTCCATTTTTCGCAGTACTTATAGGATATACCCTATTTAGAGCAATTATGAAATCGGGCTTAACCGCATTTTTACCCACTTATTTCTATTCTGAAAAGGGAGAAAGTCTTTGGTTTGCCAATTCAGCTTTAGCCGTATTCCAATTAGCTGGAGCCCTAGGAACTATCTTAGCAGGCACCATTTCAGACAAATTAGGACGTACGAAAACACTATTAATCATCAGCCTAATTTCACCTATTATGATGTTTGGCTTTGTTAACTCAAGCGGATGGCTCTCATTTGTATTTCTCATATTATTAGGATTTTTTGTCTTTGCTCCAGGACCAGTACTCATCGCCTTAGTTCAAGACCGAGCAAAAAAATTCCCCGTATTTATGAATAGCATTTATATGACAGTTAGTTTTGTCACCTCTGCCTTAGCCGTTTTTTTTGCTGGTATCATGGGCGATTGGTTAGGCTTAGAGCAAACCTATCTTATCGCTTCTATTCTGGCATTAGGATCTATTCCTTTTGCTTTATGGTTAAAAAGAATATAAAAACTACCTATTACTTATTAACCTGTGACCGAATTTAAAATCAAACTCAGGTTATTAAAAAAGAGACCTAATAAAATCTTCTCTTTTTTGTACTTTTGCACTTCGCAAAATTAGAGAACAATGAAAGACAAAAGAGAATTATCAGCCATAGGACAACTATTATTAATCATAGGATTGATGCTAGGAGGATTATTATTAAGCTTCTTATTATCATTTATTGGTCTTCTCCCCTTTGGCGGTCTGCACGACATCTTAGAAACTTTGACACATCCATCAGACCACATCGCTCATTTAAAATTTATGCAGATAATACAAGCCATCTGTCTTTTTATAATACCAGCTTTTCTTTTTGCCAAATTAATGCACATACAAGCATTCTCTTTTTTGCATTTAGATAAAAACATCAAATCACGCACCGCAATTATTGTGATATTGGTTATTATAGCAGCTGTTCCCTTTATCAACATGCTTGGTTTCTTTAATACTAAAATGACACTGCCAGAATTTATGTCACCGCTCGAAGACTGGATGAAAGAGGCTGAAGAACGCGCAGCCACTCTCACGGCTCTCATTGTTTCGGGACATAACATTTGGCAATTAGCCATAAACCTTATCATGATTGCTGTACTACCCGCCATAGGCGAAGAAATGATTTTCAGAGGAGTACTACAACCTATTTTACTCAAAGCTACCCGCAACAAACACACCGCTATAATAATTGCGGCTATTATCTTTAGTGCTTTTCATCTCCAATTTTATGGTTTCTTGCCCCGTTTATTTTTAGGCATCGTATTAGGATATTTATACTTCGCAAGTGGTTCCCTATGGCTTTCAATACTTGCACACTTTACAAACAACGCCTTAGCAACCATTGTCTATTATCTAAACAATAATGGTATAATGACTGAAAACATTGACACCATTGGTACAGGAGACAGCTGGACAATAGGACTACTCAGCGGAGGCATTCTACTCATTATTTATTTTTACCTCGAACGAAACAAAACAGAATTACAATTAAATGAACTTAAGTAAGCATTTGACCCATCATATTTTCAGCACTTTATCAGAAGTAGCTGATGAACTAAAACTAGAATCTTATGTTATTGGCGGTTTTGTGCGCGACTTATTTCTCAATCGTCCATCAAAAGATATTGACGTAGTAGCCGTAGGTAGCGGCATACAACTGGCTGAAGCAGTAGCAAAAAATCTAAACGTAAAAGTCCATGTTTTTAAGAATTTTGGCACAGCACAACTGGTATATAAAGGTGTAGAAGTAGAATTTGTAGGTGCACGAAAAGAATCATACCGTGCCGACTCACGCAAACCCATTATTGAAGACGGCACACTAGAAGACGATCAAAATCGTAGAGATTTTACCATCAACGCCTTAGCTTTAGGGTTAAATAAAAAAAACTTCGGAGAACTGTTAGATCCTTTTGGCGGGTATGCTGACATGGAAAACCTACGCATCGTGACACCACTAGATCCCGACATTACCTTTTCGGATGATCCCTTGCGTATGATGCGCGCTATTCGTTTTGCAACGCAACTGAAATTTTACATCGACAACGACACGTTTGATGCTATCACGCGTAACAAAGAGCGTATCAGCATCATATCAGCCGAACGTATCATTGATGAGATCAATAAGATCATGGCAACGCCCAAGCCATCTACAGGTTTCAAACTCCTTGAAAAATGCGGTCTTCTAGAAATCATTCTTCCAGAATTAAATGCCCTAAAAGGTGTAGAAATCGTACACGGAATTGGGCATAAAGATAACTTTTACCATACCTTACAAGTTCTAGATAATTTAGCAAACAAGAGCGATAATCTCTGGTTACGTTGGGCCGCTCTTTTTCATGACATTGGCAAAGCACAAACCAAGCGTTTTGATTCCAAATTAGGATGGACTTTTCACAACCATAACTTTGTAGGCACAAAGATGCTTAAATCCATCTTCCAACGACTCAAGCTACCTCTTAACAAAGAACTTAAATACGTATCAAAAGTCGTTAACTTACATATGCGTCCTATTGCGTTAGTAGAAGATGAGGTCAGTGATTCGGCTATTCGTCGTCTTTTATTTGAAGCTGGCGAAGAAATAGATGACCTCATGACCCTTTGCGAGGCAGATATCACCTCAAAAAATGATGAGAAAGTCACGCGTTATCTGCGCAACTTTGCACTTGTTCGTCAAAAGATGGAAATTATTGAACAAAAAGATAGAGTACGTAACTTTCAGCCGCCTATTAGTGGCGAAGAAATTATAAAGACTTTCGACCTCAAACCTAGTCCTGCAATAGGAGATATTAAAAAAGCCATAAAAGATGCCATTCTAGAAGGAACAATACCTAACGAATACGCACCTGCAAGAGAAATGATGCTTAAATTAGGCCAAGAAATGGGACTTGAAGTCAAAGCATAAACAGATCTCATTTTCTGACTCAACAATGAATAATACCGCGGCAAACAAACGTGATATAAATCTGAAAACATGTTATCATTCACAGCAAGCCACGGAGAATAAAACCCACAATGTGGGATTAAAATCACCTGAACCGAGAAAGACAAACGTGGTTTTGGATCATACACAAAGAGCATATTAAACAATGACACCCCAACTACAAGCCACTGCAGATGGTAGTTTCACTTTACGTTTAGACGAGATAGATGAAACATATCATTCTACAAATGGAGCATTGACAGAAGCACAGCACGTTTTTATAAAAAACGGGTTTGAGCGATACGCTAAAGAAGAAATTAAAATCCTTGAAATTGGATTTGGAACAGGACTCAATGCTTTAGTTACCTTAGATGCTTTTTTGAAACAAGACAAGATCAAACGCGTACACTATACTTCGCTTGAGAAATATCCAGTGAAGACATCACTCACCAAAAGTCTTAATTATGGTCAATTGCTTTCACCATCGTTAGAGCAAGAATTCTTAAAAATGCATCAGTCCAATTGGGAAGAAGACATCAAGATCAGTCCCAGCTTTTTGTTGCAAAAAAAAGAATTTGACTTATTAGAACAAACCCTTGAAGGCGAATATGACCTCATCTATTACGATGCCTTTGCCCCTTCAAAACAAGCTACTATGTGGGAAGATGATATTCTACAGAAAGTAATAAACACGATGACGCCAAACGCTATTTTCACCACTTATTGTGCCAAAGGATCAGTACGCCGCGCTTTACAAAGTTTCGGACTAGAAATGCAACGCATCCCTGGCCCTCCTGGAAAACGGGAAATGCTTTTTGGAATAAAAGAATAATTTAATTTTCTCCACATTAGCTTGACAGATACAAGAAGACTGTCTAATTTTGAAAAATTGTCCACTAAAAACTAGGACAAACCAAAATTAAACAATAAAACTAGAATATTGACTATCAACATTTTTAGCAACAAGTCAGAATTATAGCAATGAAAAAATATTTTATTTACTTAACAGCACTTTTCCTACTCTTAATAAAAGTTCAAGGACAAGATTTTAATCTTTCGAAGCTGCAAAAGCCGACATCATCAGAATTAGACACCACCTATCTGGGACAAATAGAAGGCATAAACTATGGTTTTATGATGGGAAATGATGGTGTATTTGATAAACCTGCCATTATACTCGAAGGTTTTGATCCCTTTAACGAAACGAGTTATCAATCGGTATATAGCCATTGGAACAAATCGCCTGTAATAGCAAGTTTATATACTTTGGGCTACGACATTATCACCGTAGATTTTTTAGATAATAATTGTGACATATTAATTAATGCTTCTTATATCGAGCATATAATAAAGGTTATTAATACAAAGAAAGAAGGACATCACAAAGGCATCTTAGCTGGCGAAAGTATGGGCGGCATTATTGGCAGGGTCGTTTTAACAGAACTAGAACGTGATAATTATGATCATCAGATAAAAACTTTTATCGCCTTAGATTCGCCATTCAAAGGAGCTAACCTTCCGGTAGGCCTTCAATATATGCTGTCGGACATAAAAAAATTAAATCATTCTATTGTCAATAAAGCTTTTGAGGAGAACACAGGGTATAAACTACAAGAGATTACAAAGACTTTAAATTCAAAAGCTGCTCAGCAGTTAATAAGATATCATATTGCAGATACAAGCCAATATTATTTCACTGAATTCCAAGCTTATTTAGCTGAAATGGGATATCCTACAAAAACAAGAAATATAGCCTTAGTTAATGGAAGTAATGCAGCTAAGAAATATAATTTTGAATCGGGAGACCTCTATTTTAAATTAAGCAAAGGTTGGTCACCTATTCTAAAAATAGAAGCGGAATGTTATATGACTTCCGTCAATGATTCCGATCAAGTGGTTTCCGTCGTTAGAGATTATAATTTTTGGCATATGCGTAAACCTCACAAGGAATACATACACCACTTTTCATCCAGTAGCAAATGTTATGACAATGCATCGGGAGGTTTTCTGAATAAGATAGATTTCTCGACTGAAGGCATCCATGAATTTTGTTTTGTCCCCACATCAAGTGCCATAGATTTGCGGGATGACTTGTTTTACGCTAAACAAGGATTAGAATATTTCGACACCAGCACTATAAGTGCAGAAGATATTATTAAAACTAAAGCATCACCTTTTGATGCGATCTATTGTAATGCGAAGAACTCAAAGCATGCCAAAATCTACTTGATCCCCAATATAGAAGATTTCATCATGAAAGAGATTGCTTGTCTCCCACCTGACACCTTAAAAAAGACTAACACCAATCCATTATCAAGAAGGGATTCTATTATAACAAAAATACAGAAGAACTAATCACCCATACTTTCCATATCTAAAAGTTATAATACCAACGCGAACTGGGGTTAAGCCAGCGCGATAGGGATAGCAATGGTATGGAGTAGTGCAGATAGCCTGTGAAGTAGGTAGGCGGAGGCGACCAAAGGAGCCCCACGTACTACCGAACGGAACAGAGCTAGATGCGCTGCTACATAGGAATGGATAGCCCGGCCATTCGCCCTAAAAAAAAGAAAACCCTGACAACAAAGTATCAGAGTTTTCAGATTAAGATTTATGACAAACTAATAGACATGTGAATTAGTTTGCATCTCTTCTTTTGAAAGACGCTTTTTGCTTATTGAACGCCAAGTGATCCAAATGTAAACCACGACAATCGGAATCATCAATGAAACGATGGACATAACTTTTAAGGTGAAAAAGCTGGACGAGCTATTTAGAATATGAAGCGACGACTGCAGATCTATGAGTGAAGGATAAAAACACGTATTATTTAATCCTGCGATTAATAGCAGAGACATAACTACGAGGACTGTTCCAAAGCCAGCGAACCAAATACCATTACGACTATTAGATAAAAGGCCCTTGTAAATGCCCATAAGAACACCTATAACACCGACAAGAAAAGCTGCAGCTATCACAGGCATATCCAATAAGTTATGAAGGTATTTGTAAGGTTCCATCGACACAATTAAGGTGTCTGGATCGTAAGCATAACCCTCTTTGAGTAACAAAGTAATGGTGAAATATAAAAATGCTGCAAGAAAAAGTAATGCATTCCAACTGATACTCGTACGAGCACGTTCCTCGAGCATATCATCATCCACACTCTTAATAAAGAAAAGCAAAGCCAATACGCGAGATAAAAAGAAAACCGTTGCGCCTAAAGCTAAATTATGCACACAAAGCAGAGCTTTTAGTCCATACAAATTACTCTCCCATAGCGACTGATTAAAAGCATTAACGGTGAAATTTGCGCCATTGAAAAAAGTACCAACAGCAACCCCCAATACAAAAGTTCCGATAACGCCATTGATTAACAGAAACGTCTCATAAGTGCGTTTGCCAAGAAAATTCTTAGGCTTAGAGCGGTATTCATAAGACACAGCCTGTATCACAAAACAAAAAAGCAAGATCATCCAAACCCAATAGGCGCCACCAAAACTCACGGAATAAAACAAAGGAAATGATGCAAAAAAAGCACCTCCAAAAACCACCAAAGTCGTAAACGTAAATTCCCACTTACGCCCTGTAGCATTTAATAACAACGTCCGTTCCTCATTAGTTTTTCCTAACTTATAGATTAAAGTCTGCCCCCCTTGAACAAACATGAGGAAGACTAACAAAGCCCCTAATAATGATAATATTATCCACCAATATTGTTGAAAAAATAAATAATCCATTTTGATTCAATTAAAAGTTAACTTAAACACCAACTAAAAGCTAAAAAAACTATTCATCCTGTGCTTTTTTTATTTGCGTCAGCATAATACGAACTTCAGCAATAAGCAATACAGTAAAAAGAGCTAAAAAGATAAAGAAAGTGGTCTGTACTGCTGTTGTTTCAAGATTAGTAACCGCCACTTTTGTAGGCATAAGGTCTTGAATAACCCACGGTTGACGCCCCACCTCAGCAACAATCCATCCAGACATAGAAGCCATATAAGCTAATAAAATGGACCAAACACCTAAATGCAACATCCACCGTTTACTTGAAAGATTATCTTGTCCCTTTCGCGTAAACCAAAAAGTAAGGGCAAATAATAAAATGAACCAAGTACCTGCACCAACCATAATACGAAACGTGTAAAAATTCAAAGGAACATGGGGTACTAACTCGGTTTTATCAGTAAAATATCCATATCCAAAATAAGCAAAATAATTATCTTTAAAACTCTGATCAGCGAACAAAGCAGTAAGTCTTGCAATCTCAGCATCATCTTTCATTTCTTCAGCCGCCTTCAATGCTTTGAGTTGATCTATAGCATAACGACCTCTTTCCATCTTTTGTTCAGCCGAAAGCATCCCTTGTTGCTCATTACCATTCAATATATCATCGATACCTGGCACAAAAGCATTAAAGTCGCCAAAGGAAAGAAAGGAAAGCATCTTTGGAATCTCGAGCCAAGGTTCTGCTACTTGATAACCATCTTCTGTTTCTACAAAACTTCCCCAAACAGCCAAACCTTGTCCTTCTCCACCATATTGTAAACCTTCCATCACCGCTAATTTCATAGGTTGATATTGAGCGACCTGTTTGGCAGAACCATCACCAGTAGTCGCGACTAATATCGCCGCAAAAAAACCAAAAATAGAAGCAATACGAATACTGACAAGCGACATGTCCTTTTGCTTACGACGCAATAAAAACCAGCAAGAAACGCCGACCACAAAAACGGCTGCCAGCACAAAACCAGAAAGGACGGTATGAGTAAATTTATTAATAGCTACGGGATTAAAAAGAACAGCCCAGAAATCGACCATTTCATTACGGGCTGTAACAGGATTAAACGCCATCCCCACAGGATTCTGCATCCAGGCATTAGCTACCAATATCCATAATGCGGATAAATTAGCACCAATAGCCGTCAACCAACTAGAAGTCAAATGCATTCTTTTACTGACCTTATCCCAGCCAAAAAACATAACGGCAATAAACGTGGATTCCATAAAAAAGGCCATAATACCTTCGATAGCCAATGGAGCACCAAAAATATCACCCACAAACCACGAATAGTTGGCCCAATTAGTACCAAACTCAAACTCAAGGATAAGACCTGTGGCCACACCAATAGCGAAATTAATACCAAAAAGCTTCATCCAAAACTTAGTATATACTTTCCACTTTTCCTCACCAGAACGGACAAAGATAGTTTCCATTATGGCAATAATAAAAGTGATACCCAGCGTTAGAGGGACAAAAATCCAATGATAAAGAGCAGTCATTGCAAACTGCGCTCGCGACCAATCTACCAAACTAAGATCAAAATGTTCTACCATAGTTATTTATTTTCGTTAATGAGTTGTTCTATAACATAAGAGCTACGCTCCTTGTCGTTATCAAAATTCGTTTTTATAAAATTAGGAAAAAAAAGCATTTTTAAAACAATAAACATAAGAAATAACTTGATAAGAATAATGCTCCAGAGCGTTTTTCCTACCGTCATATCACGAAAACCTTCATAATACAAAAGCCAAATATGTTTTAAACGTGTTTTAATTTGCATAAATACAGGATGGAAAAAAATCAGACATCAATTAACTAGCTTTCAACATTTAGTTTATGCAAACTTAATTAAAAATTTGTAACGATTCCATTTAAAAATCATTTATTCTTACAAACTCTTTTTTTTAAAAGAAAGTAAAGACTTTAAAGAAAAAGATTCAAGAAAAGGGAAGCAGTGATAATAAGGGAATAGACATCAAAACATATTTTTAAAAAAGGGCACAAAGAATAGGTAGCTTTTTAAGATAACGACTTATTATACGAGTATTTCATTTTTCCGGTTTAGTATCTATCTTATGAGATTAAAGACTTCTACAAATAGACTCCACTCAAAAAAATAAGGAATAACGTGTTTGTATCTATTATTAATAATAATGACATTATACTCTCAAAAAAATGAGGAATTATCTAACAAGAAGGAACTTCAACACAAAATCGATCAAAATGTAGAGCGAAAATCATTCTATAGAAAAACCTCGGTATTATTGCATAATAACTAAAGTTGAGACATTTAAGAACGAGCATCCTTTGGAGTAAAGCATAAATACAAAAAGAAAACAATAATGATCGAACAAGTCAACAACCACGGGACAAGCACACGAGGAATTTAGATAAAGAACATTATTATTCGCAGCAAGCTACAGAGAATTAAACCCACAATGTGGGATTAAATCAACGCTTCAGCACGAGCTAAATCTTCAGGAGTATCTATACCAATACTGCGGATATTCGTTTTTTTTACAAAAACGTTATAACCATTCTCTAACCAGCGCAACTGCTCCAGACTCTCAGCCTTTTCTAAAGAAGAAACAGGCAATTGTGTTATTTCGCTTAAGACATCAAAACGATAGGCATACATACCCAAATGATGAAAATATTCATGTGCAGTAGCCCAATTTTCAGGAACTACATCACGTAAATAAGGGATAGGAGAACGACTAAAATATAAAGCTTTCCCATTAGCAGCAAACGTCACCTTAACATTATTAGGATCCATAATCTGCTCAACATCTAAAGCAAAAGGAGAAACTAACGTCGCAATATCCACATTGGAAATTTTAAAACAAGCTTTTAATAAATTAATCTGAGAAATATCAATAAAAGGTTCATCACCTTGTACATTAATGATGACATCAAAATCAAGTTTTTGTGAAGCACAGTATAACTCTGCCGCTTCTAAGCAACGATCTGTACCACTCAAATGATCAACAGCCGTCATAACTGCCACGCCTCCAAAACCTTCCACAACCGTAGCAATACGGGCATCATCAGTAGCAACAACGACATGCTCACAAGCCGCTTTTGTCCGTTCATAAACCCATTGTATTACAGGTTTGTTACCCAACAAAGCCAAAGGCTTACCAGGAAATCGCGAAGAAGCATATCGAGCAGGAATTACAGCAAGAAAATTCATGAGAAAAGGACATTAAAAGATGATTAACTAACAGATGGAAATGACTCACATCAAAATCTAACTTTGTAAACTTCTAAATTTAATTTCAGTAATTACCTTTTTAGTATAAAGCGGAAAGTCTCCATTCATCATCCAAGAGTAATAACCTGGGTTTTGAGCAAAAACATCAATAACCTTCTTGCCTTTAAATTTACCAAAGTTGAATATTTCGTTATTATCTTTATCATAAACAATACGCCCAGCATAATCCGCATTTTTAGTAAATGTAGAAAATTCAGCAAGAAAAGCCATATCATTTTCAATATGATCATAACGATCGAGCTGCGCCTTTAACACTTCGTAAGTAGCTCTCGTATCACCTGCAGCACTATGAGCATCTACTAATTCTTTATTGCAATAAAACTTATAAGCTGCTACTAAAGTGCGCGGTTCACTTTTATGAAAAATGGTTTGCACATCTATAAACTTACGTTTTTTCATATCAATGTCCACATCTGCCCGCAAAAACTCCTCAGCCAATAATGGCACATCAAAACGATTAGAATTGAACCCTGCCATATCACATCCTTCAATAAAGGTAGCTACATCTTTTGCAATCTCCTTAAAAGTAGGTTTATCTTTCACATCCTCGTCCAGAATACCATGAATATCAGATGATTCTTTAGGTATATGACGTTCAGGATTAACCAACCACGTTTTACTTTCTTCTTCACCATCAGGAGAGACCTTTAAAATAGAGATTTCTACAATACGGTCATCATTAACACTAACACCTGTCGTTTCTAAATCAAAAAAGACAATCTGATTTTTTAAATTTAATTGCATAGCTTATATATCAATACAAAAAAGACAGGCATAACCTGTCTTCTTTTTTATAATTATAATGAGTTATTAATCACCTAATGTCATAGGCATCAAAAGCATTAAGATCTCTTCCTGTTCCAAATTACCAGAAGGCAAGATCAAGACAGCACGAGAAGGATCAGAAAGCTCAATAACCACCTCTTCAGAATCCAAATTGTTTAATATCTCCAATAAAAAAGGAGCTTTTAAGCCCACAGCCATTGGCGTACCTTCAAATTGACAAACAACCGTTTCGGTAGCAAAGGTAGAAAAATCATAATCCTGCGCAGAAAGCGTCATCTGATCGGCATTGATATCCAACTTGATTAAATGACTCGCTTGATTAGAACAAACAGCCACACGATTGATAGCCGATGCAAAAGCACTCTTATCAATAGACAATTTGTTTGAATTTTCTTTAGGAATAACCGCATTAAAGTTAGGATATTTACCTTCGATAAGACGACAAACAATAGTATAAGATGACAAAGAGAAACAAGCACTATTATCGTCAAATGTGACAATAACATCGCCTTTTTCTTTAGGTAAAATATTTTTTAATAATGATGCTGGCTTTTTAGGTAATACAAATATAGCCTCTTCTCCCGTAGCTTCGCTATTCGTATAACGCACTAATTGGTGAGAATCCGTTGCAGCACAAACTAATCCATCAGCACTTAAAACAAAACAAATCCCATTCATTATAGGACGTAACTCATTGTCGGCTGTAGCAAATAAAGTCTTAGAAACAGCGCGCAACAAAGTACTACCAGCAATAGTAAAAGATGCAGTATCCACCATAACTTTCATCTGTGGATATTCATCGGCAGATGTACCAACTAATTGATATTTTCCGGTTTCACTAATTAATTGAATTTTGTTCAAATCGCTGACATCAAAAGTCAATGGCATCTCTGGGAATTTACCAATGATCTCTAACAAATGACGAGATGGTACTGTAAAAGAAAAATCACCATCAGCAGAATTCACTTCTAGCTTTGCCTTAATAGTATTGTCTTCATCTGATGCCGTCAACGTCAACCCTTTTCCTTGAATCTCAAAAAGAATGTTTTCACGTATAGGCATCGCATTCTTGCCTATTATGACTTTACTTACAGCTTGCAAATTATTTGCTAATAAAGTACTTGAAACGATAAACTTCATGTTCTACTCTTTTAGTAATGTTCAGATAATATAAAGGCCATTCTAACACGACGACCTAACAATAACAAATGTAAGGAATCCTTTTATTTTTGTGTTTGTCAAGGTGAATAACTTTATGTTTTTGTGGATAACTTTTAACAAAGACATAAAAAAAGGACACCATTAAAATCAAAATCAATGAGCATTTAAAAACAAATAGTCATAATGCACAACATAATGTTCGCCTTTACGTCCCATTGTTTCACGTAACTTTTTTGAAGACATGGCACAACGTCCCAAACCGATGCGCTGTCCATCTTCCTGCTCTATGCTAACCACATCTTTCTTTTCAAAATCACCTTTCACACTTACAACTCCAATTGGCAAAAGACTAGCAGCAACGGGGCCTAATAACACATCAACAGCATATTTATTAATGATGATAGCTCCTTTTTCAAATCCTTCGGACTGAGCAATCCATTTTTTTACGGGAGATTGTTTTTTTAGTGCCTCAAAACGGGTACAAAAATCAGCACCTTCCAAGACCTCAAGAACGACCCCATCGCGCATTCCATTGGCTATTATAACTTCCACACCTTGTCCAGCCATTTTACGAGCCGTATTATATTTGGTCACCATACCTCCTCGTCCAAAATCTGATTTTGTCGTTTGTATTTTCTCAGCAATACAATGATCAGAAAACGCTATTTTTTTTATTAAATGAGAAGAAGCAAGGGAAGGATCTCCATCAAAAATACCATCAACATTCGTTAAGATGATCAACTGCGTAGAGCCAGACATAGACGCAACCATCGCAGACAATTCATCATTGTCAGTAAACATCAACTCCGTCACAGATATCGCATCATTCTCATTAATGATAGGCACCACCCCATCTTCTAACAAAGCCTCTAAACAATTAGTTAAATTAAGATAATGCTTACGATCTCTAAAATCATCTTTGGTCACTAAGAGCTGAGCACATTTAATACTATAAATATCAAACAACTCAGAGTAAATAGCAATTAACTGTGCCTGACCCAAAGCAGACCACAACTGACGCTGTGACACCGTATCATTATGTTTTGGTTCAGCAATCAAAGAACGTCCAGCCGCTACCGCTCCCGACGACACGAGAATCACCTGATGACCTTGTTCCCTAACTTTAGCAATTTGGCGTACTAACTCAGCCATACGAGCTTTATCAAGAGAACAATCATCCTTAGTTAGAACATTAGATCCTATTTTAATAGTTTTAATCATAATCGTTGTTTAAGAATAGAATTAATTATTTAATTTCCATTCAGCACCTTCAGCAGTATCTTTAATTACAAAACCCAAAGCGTTAAGATCATTTCTTATTTTATCGGCCGTTGCCCAATCTTTATTAGTCTTAGCATCGGTTCTCAGTTCTAAAAGCAAATCAATAGCCTTATGAAAAGCATCATCCCCAACAGTGGCATCTTGATTTTCAATTTTAAAACCTAAGATGTCAAATACAAATAAATGCATCATAGCTTTTAATTGCACAAGATCAGCTTGAGAAATCGTCTCTTTTCCAGCAACTAAAGCATTAATTATCTTAACAGCATCAAAAAGGTGAGCGATAACAATAGGCGTGTTAAAATCATCATTCATTGCCGCATAACACTTTTCCTCCACCGCCTTCACATCAACAGTAGAAGCATCACCTACAGTTACTTTCTCTAAAGCAAATACACCATTCATCAATCGTTCCAACCCTTTTTGAGACGCCAAAAGAGCTTCATTTGAAAAATCAACAGGGCTACGATAATGTGCTTGCAGTATAAACAGACGAATAGTCATAGGGCTATATGCCTGATTTAATGACTTATGACTACCATCAAAGAATTCATTCAGCGTAATAAAATTACCCAAAGATTTCCCCATCTTCTGTCCATTAATAGTGATCATATTGTTATGCATCCAATAGTGAACGCTTTCTTTCCCTAGAGCAGCAACAGACTGTGCTATTTCACATTCATGGTGTGGAAACATTAAATCCATACCTCCGCCATGAATATCAAACTCTTCGCCTAAATATTTAGTTCCCATGGCAGAACATTCCATATGCCAACCTGGGAAACCAAAGCTCCAAGGAGATTCCCAACGCATAATATGTTCTGGCATTGCTTTTTTCCATAAAGCAAAATCGGCACTTATTCGTTTTTCACTTTGACCATCAAGTTCACGTGTAGAGGAAAGCAAGTCCTCAAACACACGACCCGACAATTTACCATAATGATAATTTTTATTGTATTTTTCTACATCAAAATAAACGGATCCGTTACTCTCATAAGCATATCCATTATCCATAATCTTCTTGACAAACTCTATTTGTTCAATAATATGACCAGAAGCAAATGGCTCGATAGAAGGACGCTTTACATTGAGAGCATCCATGGCATCATGATAACGATTGACATAATATTGCACCACCTCCATAGGTTCTAACTGATCCAATCTGGCTTTTTTTGCAATCTTATCTTCACCATCATCAGCATCATTCTCCAAATGACCTACATCAGTAATATTACGCACATAACGCACCTTATAACCCATTATTTGCAAATAACGGAATACGATGTCGAAAGTAATGGCGGGACGCGCATGCCCTAAGTGACCATCTCCATAAACGGTAGGACCACAAACATACATTCCCACATGAGGAGCCGCTATAGGTTCAAACTTCTCTTTCTTTCTTGTTAATGTATTATATATAGAAAGTTGCTGCATTTTATTTATTTTTTTGAGTTTACAAAGATAATAAAAATGGGACTAAAATCAGTTTTACAGCCTTATTGTCAATCAAAAATTTACGAGTATCGTACTAATAATCACAAAAAATCTCATACTTTTGCAAAAGAAAGAATTAAAGATAGAAGAACAAGACCGATATGGTAATATTTGATAGAAACACTCCGCGCTGGCTCATTTTTATAATGGACACATTTTTCAGTCTATTTTCAATCGTACTTGCCTATTTTCTTAGTTTTAACACCCATATACCAGAAGACATAAGAGGCAGCATTATTTATGGCACAATCTTAGTCGTGATAATAAGATGCATTAGCTACCTCACATCCAAAGTATATGCTGGCGTTATTCGTTATGCAACAATAAAGGACACCCAACGTATAATATTTGTTATTGCCTCTGGCACTGGGGTATTAGTCCTACTTCAACTCATTTTTTCGACACTGCACATCAATCTAAGATTACCACTATCAACCTTAGCTATAGATTTCTTTTTATTGTCATTTTTAATGATATTCTCTCGTGTTATCACCAAGGGGCTTTATTGGCGATACCTTTCCAATGGAGAACAAAATGAGAAAATTCTTATTCTTGGTAGTTTCTCTACAGCGATGGTCATCAAACAAACGCTGGAACGGGATTCAAAAAAGACATCAAACATTATTGGTCTTTTAGTTAGCGATAAAAAAGAAGCTAAAAAAGTCATTGACGGTGTTAATGTTTATCATTATTCAGCTTTTAATAAACTAGTAGAAATAAACAATATAAACACCTTATTGTACGCTGATGGAGAAGTTGATAGTGATATCCAAACGGAATTAATCAACGAAGCCATACTTAAAGACATCAAGGTTCTTTCAATACCGAAACCTACTGATTGGATTAATGGAGAATTAAGCTACAAACAATTAAAGGAAGTTAATGTAGAAGACTTACTTGAAAGAGCAGCTATTCACCTAAACAATGAAAATATAGGAGCTCAAGTTTATCAAAAAACCGTTTTAGTCACAGGAGCCGCAGGATCTATAGGAAGCGAGATAGTGCGACAACTCACGCATTATACACCTAAACTTATCATTCTCGCCGATCAGGCCGAGTCTCCATTATATGATATGGAGCTAGAAATGAATGAAGAACTCAAGTTTCCCAACTTTAAAGTCATCATACTAAGCATTACCAATAAACGTCGTGTTCGCTCCATCTTTGATAGGTTCAGACCAGACATCGTATATCATGCTGCTGCCTACAAACATGTTCCGATGATGGAAAGTCATCCTCGAGAAGCAGTCTTCAACAATATTGCAGGTTCACAAATATTAGCCGATTTATCTGTAGAGTTTAATGTTGATCGATTTGTGATGATCTCAACAGACAAAGCGGTAAATCCTACGAATGTAATGGGTGCAAGTAAACGTATTGCAGAAATTTATATCCAATCATTAAACCACAAATCAAAAACTAAATTTATCACTACACGTTTTGGGAATGTACTTGGCTCAAACGGCTCAGTAATACCACGCTTTAAAAAACAAATTGATAAAAGAGGACCAGTAACAGTAACCCACCCAGACATAACACGTTATTTCATGACAATACCCGAAGCCTGCCAACTGGTGCTTGAAGCAGGAACGATGGGAAATGGTGGTGAAATATATATTTTTGACATGGGACATCCTATTAAAATTGCTGACCTAGCACGTAAAATGATTAAGTTATCAGGACTAACACTAGGCAAGGATATTCAATTAGAATACACAGGATTACGTCCAGGAGAAAAACTATACGAGGAACTTTTAAGTGCCGAAGAAAACACGATACCAACCCACCACAAACGTATTATGATTGCCAAAGTAAGACAATATGATATTGAAGATGTAAGACGTGATTTAGAAGTTTTATATGAATGTAATCGCACCACTGACCATCTTGCTATTGTTGGACAAATGAAAAAGATAGTTCCAGAATATATCAGCCAGAACTCTTTATTTTCACAACTGGACAACAAGAAAGAAAAAGTAACAACAGAGGCCTAAGCTATTATGAATATGACAACTTACGAGAGCAAAATCAAAACAATTAGGTCCACACAAAAAAAAATATACCAGACACTATCCGATCTTAACAACTTAGAACAAATTAAAAATCGCATCGCTAACGACAAAATCAAAGATTTTTATTTTGACACTGATACCATAAGTATCAACGTAAATAAAGTGGGAACAGTTACATTAACAATCATTGAACGGGAACCCTTTAAAACCATTAAGTTTTCGAGTAATGGGAGTCCGGCAGAAGCCTTTCTATGGATTCAATTAAAAGAGGTAGCTGATCACGACACCAAGATCAAACTCACCTTAAAAGCGAAACTCAACCCAATGATTAAAATGATGCTTAAGGGGAAATTGGATATTTTCTTAAATAGCCTTACAGATGCTTTAACTAAGTTAAATTATGAGGCTTAAAAGGGATCAGCATTAAGTAACAGAAAGCATTATATCATTACATTTTTGCCGAAAGCCACAATGAATTAAAGCTTCATTTCACGCAAGCATTATACTCTTACTTTTGAATAATTTTTAATACCTACAATCGGTAATTTAACACAACAACCTCTCTCAGCAAAGCGCTTAAAACATTTTTCGCATAAAAAAATCCCGACCTATAAATTTATAGTTATCGAGATATGATGCAATAATTATTCTATTATACTATTTAGTTACCTTCTGACATTTGAATTAAAGCAAAAACCGCATAATTCAACATATCATAATAATTAGCATCAATACCTTCAGAAATTAAGGTCTCACCATTATTATCCTCTATTTTCTTAGTACGATATATTTTTTGGAGTATAATATCAATCAAAGAGCTAACACGCATATAACGCCAGGCCTCACCATAATCGTGATTTTTGCGTAACATCAATTGCTTACTTTCTTCTACATAATGATCAAATAATTCGATAGCCTTTTCATTACTAATATCTACATCATCAGCAAAACCTAAAGCTAACTGAACAAGTCCCATTGCAGCATAATTTACAATAGCCATAAATTCACCCTCTATGCTTTCGCCAACTTTTGAGATACCTGTTGTTTGGATAGAACGAATACGATTAGCCTTGATAAAAATCTGATCAGTCAACGAACTAGGACGTAAGATGCGCCAAGCAGCCCCATAATCCAGAATTTTCTTTTCATAGATAGCGCGACATTCTTTAATAACAGCATCAAATTGTTCTTCAGTCTTAGTCATATTAATCTTTTTCTATTAAAGCAACAGCATATACAGAGATTCCTTCCTCGCGTCCCTCAAAACCCAAACGTTCGGTGGTACTAGCCTTTACAGAAACATCCTCTTCAGCTATTGACATTGCCTTAGCCAAACAAGATTGTATCTCAGGAATAAAAGGATTTATACGAGGACGCTGAGCCGCTATAGTTGCATCAATATTACCAATATGGTAATTCTTTTCTACAAGCAACTCCACGACTTTTTTTAGCAAAAAGACACTATCTACCCCTTTATAAGCGGCATCAGTATCTGGAAAATGGAAACCAATATCACGAAGGGCAGCAGCACCCAATAGAGCGTCACAGATGGCGTGTATTAACACATCGCCATCAGAATGAGCTATGGTTCCTTTCTCATGGGGTATTGCAACACCTCCAAGGATTAACGTTTCTCCCACAGCTAGAGCATGAACATCATATCCAAAACCAACTCTAATTTTCATTAAGAAATAATATTAGCGGAACATCTTTTGAATGCCATCAACTCCAAAAGACAAAGAAAAACGCAGGGTATTAGCCAAAGGACTAGCAGAATCCATTGGAACAAGATAAGAGACATCTAAAGAAAAGACATTCATTTTAAATCCCGCACCTAAAGAAAAGTATTCACGATTACCTTTATATTGGTTTTCATAGAAATAACCACCACGAACTGCAAATGTATTATCATACACATACTCCAAACCAACAGACACCATAATCTCCCTCATCTCTTCAGAAAAACCATCAGGTGCATCACTAAACGATTTAAAAACCCCCTCTAATGAACTCATATTATTATAATATTCATTATCATCATCATCAATTGAGGGATCAGGAGTAGGAACCAATAATTTATTCAGATCAACGGTAAACATCAATGAGTTATAATTATCAATGTCAACACCATAAGCCCCACCCAACTTTAAATTAGCAGGAAGAAAATACCGCGTATCACCTTTGTTGTATGTTAATTTACGACCAAGGTTAGAAACATTAAGACCAAAAGAATAGTTAGACTGATAACCAGCCACATAAACATCTTCTTTATGATAATACGAAGAGATATCAACAGCAAAAGAATTGGCAGCATATACCTGACCGCCCTCACCACCGCTAGATCCATTAAAAATATCAGATAATATATAACGGAAAGCAACAGCTCCAGCCCAGTTATCAGAAAATTTACGCGAATAAGCAAAATCAACAGCTAATTCATAAGGATGTATATTACCATAATCAATATCGCTTCCCGATGCATCTGTTATTTGAATATCACCCATCGAAAAATAACGAATGGAACTAGAAACAGTTTGATACTCATCAAAACGCAAAAATCCAGTGACATCAACTAGGCCAATATCATTAACCAAACTCCTTAACCAAGGGGTATAAGAAAACCCCAAACCAAATTCATCTTTAACAAAAGGATATTTAGCAGGATTCCAATATTGAGAATACACATCTGGCGATGTAGCAGCACCAGCATCACCTAAAGAACTACCACGTGATTCTGGAGCAATATTTAAAAATGAAACGCCAGTCTCTATCGGGTTGTTGGTCGCATCCTCTCCGGCAAATAATGATGTACTCACCAACAAAGTTGACAAGACTACAGACAATTTATACACTGTTTTATTCATAAATTTAAAATAAAAATACAACTTAATTAATAAGAGGTTATTTTTATGCCATAAGCAAGATGTTTCAAATTACAATTAACACTTAAACGTGCGGCGAGCAAAAATAGTATTTAACCCTGAAAGAAAAAACCTATTAACTATAATTTATAATAAGAAAGCGAAAAATACCTAAATCTAATGAGAAATACTAGGCCTTTATGAAATCAAAACCAGTATATTTCACCAATACGTCAGGTATTTTTATACCATCTGGTGTCTGATTATTTTCTAAAATAGCAGCCAAGATACGTGGCAAAGCCAAAGCACTACCATTTAATGTATGCGCCAATTCAGGTTTTTTCATATCTTTACCTTTATAACGACACTGCAAACGGTTAGCTTGATAATTCTCAAAATTGGAGACTGAACTCACCTCCAACCAACGCTCTTGAGCTGCAGAATACACCTCAAAATCAAAAGTTAAAGCAGAAGTAAAACTCAAATCACCACCACAAAGACGCATAATACGATAAGGCAAGCCTAAACTTTTCACTAATCCCTCAACATGCGCAACCATTTCATCTAAGACTTTATACGACTCAGAAGGACGGACTATTTCTACTATTTCTACTTTATCAAACTGATGTAAACGATTCAACCCCCTTACGTCAGCACCCCAAGAACCAGCTTCACGACGGAAACAAGGCGTATAAGCTGCATGCTTTATAGGCATATCATCCTCATTAATAATCACATCACGATAGATATTAGTAACAGGCACTTCTGCTGTAGGAATTAAATATAAATTATCTACAGTACAATGATACATTTGCCCTTCTTTATCCGGTAATTGTCCCGTTCCAAAGCCAGAAGCTTCATTCACAACAATAGGAGGCAAAACCTCTTCAAAACCAGCCTTCGAAGCTTCATCAAGAAAATATGAGATTAAAGCGCGTTGTAATTTAGCACCTTTACCTCTATAAACTGGGAAACCAGCACCCGTAATCTTAGTACCTAAATCAAAATCTACTAACCCGTATTCTTTGATCAGCTCCCAATGCGGTTTAGCTCCTTGAAATAAAACAGGCATTTCACCGCCATTAGAAACTTCTACATTATCCTCCTCACCTTTTCCAGGAGTCACTGAAGCATGTGGTACATTAGGAATCAACACCAAATCAGCTCGCAATTTAAGCTCTACAGCAGCCAATTCGATGCCCAATGTTTTAATATCCTCTTTAAAAACAGCCGTTTTTGTTTTAGCAGCATTGGCTTCATCCACTTTACCCGCTTTAAACAAACCACCTATTTCACGCGAAAGTGCATTCATTTCCGCCTGAGCATTATCCAATGCAGATTTTAAAGATTTACGTTTAGCATCAAAAGCTAAAACATCTTCAACGATTTCGTTTGCCTCAAAATTTTTCACAGCTAAAGCCTCAATTACCTTTGCTTTATTATCTGCAATATACTTTACTGTTAACACGTTATATAGATATATTATATTAAAAAATCAGTTTATTCCCTTTTATAGGCAAAAAACAATAACTCATCGCACCACAAAAGGATGACAAAGATATAAAAACAAAAAAGTCTCTTAACATTTTACAGTGTAAAATATCAAGAGACTTTCAATATTATTTTTAGTTTCCGCCCCTATTCTGTAATAGGTTCTATCGAAACATAAGAACGATTCTTACGTCTTTTTTGAAACTTAACTAATCCGCTTTCAAGTGCAAATAAAGTATGATCTTTACCAATACCAACATTAGTATCTGGATGATGCACTGTACCGCGCTGACGCACGATAATATTACCGGCTTTAGCAAATTGACCTCCGAAAATTTTAACTCCTAGGCGTTTACTTTCCGATTCTCTTCCGTTTTTAGAGCTACCTACTCCTTTCTTATGTGCCATTTCTTATTTTATTTTTAGAATTAAACCTAAATATAATTAGGCCACAATTTTATTAATCTCAACCTGAGTATATTGCTGACGGTGTCCGTTTTTCTTTTTATAACCTTTACGGCGTTTTTTCTTGAAAACGATCACTTTATCTCCTTGTACTTCGCGCAATACAGTAGCTTCTATTTTCGCACCTGATACTACAGGTGTTCCTACTTGTACTTTTCCTTCGTCTTCAAGTAACAAAACCTGATCGAATTCTACCTTTGCACCTTCTTCCAAGCTCAATTTGTGTACGAAAACTTTATTGCCTTCTTCTACTTTGTACTGTTGAGCACCAATTTTTACTATTGCGTACATTTATCTAAATATTTAATATTTACTCCGAAAGGCGGGAATAACTCCTCTTTGTGAGCCTCTACGAATTATTTTGGGCTGCAAAAGTATAAAAAATACTTGGGATAGTAAACTTTTTATTAAAAAATAATACCTATTTTAAGATTAATCATATTAAGTTTATTAACAGGATCCACTCCATTAAATTTAGATTTAGTCACGTCATGTAATCCAATGGTCGCTACCACACCTCCAGTAAGGTAAGCATCACCACCCAAAGAATACTCCACACTGAAGCCAAAATGATAAGCCGACATCAAACGCGTAAATTCATCCGTCACATCTTTTTTATCCCATTCCCCTTCCTGACGTATTTTTGCATTTAACAACAAAAACTGATTATATCCACATTGTCCTACAAAATGCATACGCCAAAACTCTTTCGTTAAAAACTTAAACCCAATAGGAATCTCCAAATAAGTGGGACGCAAAGTAGCCACCCCATTAACATCAATAAACCCTTCATTATTAGCAAAAACCACCATATCAGGACCATAGTTAATCTTGCCTCCTAAGGCATCCATAAACACCCCCGTATTTAAAGCATACTTATCAGTAAAGAACCAATCCCCATCTAAACCAAAGGAATACCCCATAGCAGCACCATCGGGATCTGCCAAACCGACTTCATCGGTTGTAAACCAAGAAATAGTAGGCGTCAAACGCATACTAAAACGTAAATTAGGCGCATCAGATCCCTGCGAAAAAGCAGCACTAACAAAAGCAAACACTAATAATGTTGCAAATATCTTTTTCATAAATACACGTTTTTAATATTGAAAACACAAATTAATAAATACTTCCTGACGTAAACAAACGACTTAACATTTGATCTAAAAAATCGAGTTTTACATTTTTAGCTACTATCTTTTTTTCTTGATCCAAAATATACATATAGGGTGTTCCCTCTACACCAAAATCGACCATAAATCCAGACTCTCCATCTAATTGTATGCCATGGGTCCACTCTTCCAAATGATTATCCAATATATAATTTTTCCACAGCTCCACATCACGCTGCGTATTGACTGCAAAGATACGCAATCCAAGTTTATTATAATCTTTATACACATGATCGCGAAGCACAGGTATCACCTGTGTACAATAGGAACAATCGGGCTCCCAGAACAACAACAAGGTATATTTCGCTTCTTGATGTAACAAAGAAACCTCTCCATTTTCCAATTGCCAATTGACCAAACGTATTTCTTTTGCACGCTGCCCCACTCTACAATTTTCAGTATGTTTCACATAATCCTCTAACATTTTCTGCTCCTTAGTCGGCAATACGCCCAACTCACCAGATAAATAATAGCGCATCATCACTTCATATCCCAAAGCATCAATCCCCATTATATTATTTTCGAAAGCCAAAAACAAAGACTCAGAAGCAAAAACTCTCAAGATTTCAGGACACGACTCCACCTGACGCAACAGTGGAAGCACAGCATCCTTGATCTTGTCCTCTCGTTGCCATAACACTTTCTTCAAATAATTTCTAATGCGTGGCACAAAAAAAGGCGTACGCACCAAACGAGCATCATTAAGATCGTAACCGTCCCAATAATGAGCACAGCGACACTCATACGCAGACTCGCTATCCATCACCATATTGCTCTGTGGCAACACAAACGATGATGATAAGGCATTTAAAGTAAGATATAACATTGTTTCCTTACCAACATGCTCCAAAGCATTATTTATAAAATGTATTTTCTCTTCATTAGTCACCTCTCGCCGTCTTGCCAATTGAGTGAATGCTAAAAAAATCTCGCTCTCATCAGCACCTTTTACTTGTGCACCTGCAAGCGACAACGAAGGCAACAACAATTCAAAATCCTGATCTTTCCCCACAAGAAACTCGAAACGATTAGCGTGCTTCTTATCAGTAACAAAATAAATGCCTTCAGGCAAAACATAGGAAGTATTCCATACCGCTTTTCCGTCATGAACCCTTAAAGAATCCTGCACCACATAACTACTTCCATAATAAGAAGCCACATACAGTAGAGACGAAGAAAACGAAAGATCAAAATGAATATTTGCCGCATTAAGAAAACAACTAAAACCCAGCAACAATAACAAAATTCTAAATCTCATAATACTCTAACTTAAAACAAAAGACAAAAGTATAAAAAAAGAGCAAAAAAAATGCCGATTCTTTCGAAACGGCATTTTTACATTCATGAAACCAAGACTAACGTCTTATTCCTAATTCTTTAATAATAGTACGATAACGCTCAATATCTTTAGCTTTCAAATAATCTAAAAGATGACGACGTCTTCCTACCATAATTTTCAAAGCACGTTCAGTGCTATAATCTTTTTTGTTGACTTTCAAATGTTCAGTCAAATGCTCAATACGGTATGAAAATAATGCTATCTGGCCTTCAGAAGAACCAGTGTCAGTATTCGACTTTCCGTATTTGGCAAAGATTTCTTCTTTTTTTTCTGCTGATAAATACATATATATAAAATTTATTTATGAAATAGATAGTCATTTTAACCATCTATATTTTAAATCAAAAAAACTACGACTTCACTTCTTCGATAGAAGCATCTACCATAATACGCCCACAAAACTCACAAACAATCACCTTCTTATGAAGACGAATATCTAATTGACGTTGTGGTGGGATACTATTAAAACATCCACTACACGCTCCACGATCAAGTGCTACAACAGCTAAACCATTTTTAGCATTATTGCGTACACGTTTAAAAGCAGACAACAAACGAGGATCAATTTTTTCTTCTAACTTACCCACCTTTTCGCGTAAGATATCTTCGTCCGATTTGGTTTCTGAAATAATATTATCCAGTTCCCCTTGTTTAGTCGCTAAATCCATCTTACGACCAAGCACCTTCGCTTTATCTTCATCTAAAATAGCCTTTTTATGAGCAATTTTAGCTGTGAATTCGCGAATTTGTTTTTCACACAACTGCACTTCCAACCCTTGAAATTCAATCTCTTTACTCAAAGAGTCATATTCACGATTGTTACGCACACCTTTTTGCTGCTCTTCGTACTTGATGACCGCTGCCTTAGCCTCTTCAATCTCATTTTTCTTAGAAGAGATACCTTTCTCCAAATCAGCCATTTCATCCTCGTGTTTACCTATACGAGTTGACAAGCCCTCTACTTCTGCCTCCAAATCCTCTACTTCCAACGGCAATTCACCACGCAACGTGCGAATGCTGTCAATTTCAGACATAATCTGTTGCAGATCATAAAGTGCTTTTAGCTTGTGTTCTACTGTTAGCTCTTTCTTTGCCATTATCTAAGAATATTTTACTTTATTCGTGTCAGTCTCCGAAATTCGGGCTGCAAAAGTAATTAAATTTTTTGTTAATATCTCTTTAAAAAGTTCTTTTGTGTACTGTTCGCTCTCATAATGCCCAATATCAGCTATAAGAATGCGATTTTCTGGAATAAAAAATTCATGATACTTAATATCGGCTGTCACAAAAATATCAGCCTCCAAAGCAATAGCAGATGATATATAAGAAGCTCCACTGCCCCCCAATACCGCAACTTTTTTAATCATTTTACCCAATAAAGGCGAATGACGCACAAACGGTGTATGGAATAACATCTTTAACTTATTTATAAAATCGGCCTCACTCATTTCGTCTTCCAGCTCTCCAATCATTCCATAACCTGTATCAGACCAATCATTCTTTAATGGAAGAATATCATAAGCAACTTCCTCATAAGGATGTGCATTTTTCAAAGCAGCCACAACTTTCTGTTGAATAAATAGAGGTAAAATAACCTCTACCTTCTGCTCTTTTTCTAAATGCATCTCACCCGTTTTCCCCACATAAGGATGACTGTCATCCAAAGCACGAAAAGAACCTTCACCTTGCGAACTAAAACTACACCGATCATAATTACCAATATGTCCTGCACCTGCAGCAAACATAGCATCACGCACAGAAACCACATGCATCAATGGCACATAAACAACGAGTTTTACTAATTTATCTTGTTGTGGAGATAGAATATTACGATTCTTCAATCCAATTTTATCCGCCATTGTACCACTTACCCCCTGCTTCACACTATCCATATTGGTATGAGCAGAATAGATAGCCATATTATTTTTGACCGCTTTTATCACACATTTCTCCACTTCATTGCGACCAGTCAAAGTCTTTAAGCCACCAAAGAGAAGTGGATGATGAGACACTATCATATTACAACCTTTGGCAATAGCCTCACTCACCACCTCCAAAGTAACATCAAGCGTACAAAGCACCTCCGTCACTTCCATAGAGCGATCACCGACCTGCAAGCCACAATTATCCCAATCTTCTTGCAAAGCAAGGGGAGCATGTTTTTCTAGGATATCTATAATGTCTTGTACCTTATACACTGTATTTTCAGTTATTCATTTATGCGAAAGCAAATCAATCGCTACTTTTCTTTCACCGTACTTTTCAAATTCAACTCCACCAATTGTTCTGATGATACAAATGAAGGCGTATCAATCATTACATCACGTCCCGAGTTATTTTTAGGAAAAGCAATGACGTCACGAATAGAATCAATTCCTGCAAACATAGCAGCCCAACGGTCCAAACCAAAAGCAACACCACCGTGAGGAGGCGCACCATATTTAAAAGCATTCATTAAGAATCCAAATTGAGCCTCAGCATCTTCTTTAGAAAAACCTAAAGTCTTAAACATCGTAGCTTGCAATTCTTTATTATGAATACGAATAGAACCTCCACCAATCTCAACACCGTTGATGACTAAGTCATACGCATTAGCTCGCACCTTACCTGGATCAGTTTCCATAAGCGCTAGATCTTCTTTCTTAGGTGATGTAAATGGATGATGCATCGCATGAAAACGACTATTATCTTCATCCCACTCCAACAGCGGAAAGTCAACCACCCAAAGTGGAGCAAAAACATGACGATCACGTAATCCTAAACGATCTCCCATCTCTAAACGCAAGTCACCAAGAGCAACAAGTGTTTTATTTTTAGCCCCAGCTAAAACAAGGATCAAATCACCCGGCTTAGCGCCAAACAATTCCGCCCAAGCCTTCAGATCTTCTTGTGTATAAAATTTATCAACCGATGACTTAAAAGAACCATCGTCGTTACATTTCACATAAACTAATCCTTTAGCTCCAACCTGAGGTTTCTTAACAAAATCAGTTAATTTATCAAGTTCCTTACGGGTGTATGATGCAGCACCTTCGACACAAATACCTCCTACATACTCAACGCTATCAAACACCACAAAGTTTTTGCCTTGCACCAAGCTAGTCAACTCTTTGAATTTCATACCGAAACGAATATCAGGCTTATCACTACCATAATCCGCCATAGCCTCAGCATAAGGCATTTGAGGAAATTTATAATCAAAAGAAACGCCTTTGATATTTTCAAAAAGATGTTTTGTTAAACCTTCAAATGTTGCTATTACATCTTCTTGATCTACAAAAGACATCTCACAATCGAGCTGTGTAAACTCAGGCTGACGATCGGCACGTAAATCTTCATCACGAAAACATTTCACAATTTGGAAATAACGATCCATTCCGCCCACCATCAAAAGTTGTTTAAACACTTGAGGACTCTGTGGCAAAGCATAAAATTGTCCTTCATTCATACGCGAAGGCACAATAAAGTCGCGTGCTCCCTCAGGAGTTGACTTAATCAAAACAGGAGTTTCCACCTCAATAAACTCTTGTTTATTAAGATAGTTACGCATTTCGAATGTTAACTTATTACGCAACTCAAGATTACGACGCACATTAGCACGACGCAAATCGAGATAACGGTATTTCATCCGCAACTCATCACCACCATCGGTATTTTCTTCTATCGTAAATGGAGGGACTTCAGAAGGATTTAATATTACAAATTGAGAAGCTACAATCTCAACATCACCCGTAGGCATTTTATCATTTTTGCTAAAACGCTCAGCCACCTTACCCGTCACCTGCACTACATACTCACGACCAACAGTATTAGCTAGCTCAGTCAGTTCTGCATTATTCTCATCAAACACTAATTGTGTAAGACCATAACGGTCACGCAAATCCACAAAAGTCATACCGCCTAATTTACGGTTTTTCTGCACCCAACCAGACAATGTTACTTCTTCTCCTACATTAGCGATGCGCAATTCGCCACAGGTATGTGTTCTGTACATATTTCTCTACAGTTAATTTTCTATTTTACAAAGGTTGCAAAGGTACATTATTAGCACTAATTTATGAAGTTTAGATTAAACAAATCCCCAAAGCACCATATTTAAAGAATAAACATTGTATGATTCATTAAAATGTTTCACAAAAAAACAATATTTCCTCTATGTTATGACGAAAAATAAACAATTCAAGATCATAAGTCACATAACTTATTATAAAAATATTCTAGACTCTTTTAACCACAGTCTATAGAGAGATATTAACAGCTCCCATTAACAATAACTCCCCCCCCTTTTCATCCCCATTTTTTACCATTCCAGAAACATATAATTAAAAAAAACAGCAAGAGATACACATTTGTAATGAAAGTCTTTTAATTTTGTGATTCTAAAATGTGAAAATCTTAAGGATAATAAACCATGACTAAAGGAAAAATAAAAGGTATAATATCTAACCTCGTTCAGGTAGAAGTAGCTGGTGTAGTAGCACAAAACGAAATATGTTATCTCATAAAAGACGACGTTAGACTGATGGCTGAAGTCATCAAAATAATAGGTGACATTGCTTATGTTCAGGTTTTTGAAAGCACTCGTGGTTTAAAGATTGGCAGTGACGTAGAATTTACGAGCCACTTGTTAGAAGTGACATTAGGTCCTGGCATTTTATCACGTAACTATGATGGATTACAGAATGATCTTGATAAAATGGATGGTGTATTCCTTAAACGAGGCGAATATACCTATCCTCTAAACGAAGAAAAAAAGTGGGATTTTAAACCATTAGCGAAAGCTGGAGATAAAGTAGAAGCAGGCTCTTGGCTAGGCGAAGTAGATGAAAATTCACAACCTCATAAAATAATGGTGCCTTTTGTTATGAAAGGAACTTATACCGTAAAGAGTGTCACAGAAGCTGGATCGTATATCATTCACGACACAATGGCTGTAATTACAGATGCTGACGGTAAAGATCACAACATAACAATGGTACAGAAGTGGCCTGTAAAAAGGCCTATCGTTGCTTTTAAAAACAAACCTCGTCCATTTAAATTACTAGAAACAGGCGTTCGAGTTATGGACACCTTAACACCAATAGTAGAAGGTGGTACAGGATTCATCCCTGGTCCTTTTGGAACAGGAAAAACCGTATTACAGCACTCTATCTCGAAACAAGCGGAAGCCGATATCGTTATCATTGCAGCCTGTGGAGAACGTGCTAATGAAGTAGTAGAAATTTTCACTGAATTTCCTGAACTTGATGACCCACATACTGGTCGTAAATTGATGGAGCGTACGGTTATTATTGCCAACACGTCCAATATGCCCGTAGCAGCTCGTGAAGCTTCAGTATATACTGCAATGACACTCTCAGAATATTATCGTTCTATGGGATTACGTGTTTTATTAATGGCCGATTCCACTTCACGTTGGGCACAAGCACTACGTGAAATGTCGAACCGTTTGGAAGAACTACCAGGACAAGATGCCTTCCCTATGGATTTATCTGCTATCATCGCCAACTTCTATGCTCGTGCAGGTTTTGTTTATTTAAATAATGGAGAAACAGGATCAGTTACTTTCTTAGGAACTGTATCACCCGCCGGAGGTAACCTAAAAGAACCAGTAACAGAATCGACCAAGAAAGCAGCGCGTTGTTTTTATGCTTTACAGCAAAGTCGTGCCGATGGTAAACGATACCCTGCCATCAATCCGATTGACTCCTATTCAAAATATTTGGAATATCCTGAATTTGAAGAATACATAAAAGAACATATTGATGGCGAATGGATTGACTTAGTCAATGAAACACGTACTTTATTACAACGTGGATTAGAGATTAAAGAACAAATAGACATCTTAGGTGATGATGGTGTACCTGTAGAATATCACATTCGTTTTTGGAAATCAGAACTCATTGACTTTGTATTTTTGCAACAGGATGCCTTTGACAAAATAGATGCAACCACAACATTAGAACGCCAACAGTATATGTTGAAGTTAATTATGAATATCTGTCACAAAGAATTCAACTTTGAATCATTTGCTGAAGTAGGTCCATACTTTAAAAAGCTTATAAACTTATTAAGACAAATGAACTATTCTATTTTTGAATCAAAAGAGTTTACTCAATTTGAAAAAGACCTTGACATTATGCTACAAGAACAGGTAACAGTAGCCGTTGAAGCTTAGCATATAAAATTGCATAACAACAAAAAAAAGCGATGAACAGATGTTCAATCGCTTTTTTTTGCTTAGTCTAGAAATAGAAAACGAATCACATTCATTAATACAGGAAAAAAAACTTCGTAAATACCGCTCTAAAAAACAACAGAATAAACTTATTTAGTAAACACAATTTATGTAACAACAGTTACCTACTTTACCATACAATCCGATTACATTTGCAGCACAAAACATTATAATAATAGAACACCATGCAAGAAATCAATTCAACCCAAGACTTTACTCAGCTACTCAACGATGAAACAGCCGTATTAGCTTATTTCTCGCATGACAACTGTAATGTATGCAAAGTATTAAAACCAAAACTCAGCGAAGCATTTACAACGCAATTCCCTAAAGTAAAACAGGTGTATGTTAATGTAGAGCGCTCTCCAGAATTAGCAGGACAATACAACATCTTTACGGTACCTGTAGTCGTCATCTTTCTAGAAGGAAAAGAGAGCATGCGCAAATCGAGAAGCTTTGGGATAACTGAAGTCAGCGAATACATGCAACGTCCATATTCTATACTCTTCGAGTAAAAATTTTCAGCTATCGAACGATAACAATTGTTTATGCCTGAATTTTGAGTAAATTTGCAGCTCAAAACACTAAAAGGGTATGTTTTTTTTCGGTTTTTTTTCTTCTATAGTCCCTTATTTGGCGACACTTATTATCATGTGCATTTACATGATAGCTGGGAGTCCCAACGAAAAATCACAAGGTAATCAAGAATTTGCGACCGAAGAATCGAAGATTATCATACTTCACACAAGTGACACTTGTGACAAAATGTTATCCTCTAAACTGTTTTTCAAAAACTACTGCAGCTCTTTTGAATCAGAAAAACAAGGACACATAACACTTTACCCCCCTAAAGTCAAACACAAAACAATAAGTAAGATACAAGGAAATAACACCTTATCACTTACTTCAAGAAATGGCATCAATGCGCCACCAATAGTTTAAGTCATAACTTTACATTTTCCGATCAATCAACTGTAAATTAAACTATTAATTATTGACATTTTTAAAATGTCAAAACATCTCGCATATGAATTTTTTTTCAAGACTACTCATTGTAGTTGCCTTAAGCATCTTCTCAACAAGTAAAGCTCAAAACAGAATAGTGTCTCTTGACAGCACTAACATCCCAGACATAGTGCTCGGAGAAGTAGTCATTGCCGCTTCACGCGATAATTCTATAATAAAAGACATCCCAGCATCTATTACCAGCATACGTTCTGGAGAAATAGAGAACAATCAAATACAATCACTTGAAGACATCTCGACTTTCGCCCCTAACTTCATGATGCTCGATTATGGGACTAAAATTATGTCACCCGTTTACATCAGAGGCATTGGCTCACGTAAATCTACCGTAGCCCCTTCGGTAGGACTTTATGTTGATGGCATTCCATTCTATGACAACTCAGCCTTGAGTTTCGACTTTTACGACATCTCGCAAATAGAAGTATTAAGAGGACCTCAAGGAACGCTTTATGGAAGAAACACCATTGGTGGATTGATCAATATCAACACCTTATCGCCGATGAACTATCAAGGGACGAATATCAGTGTTACTGCCGAACAATATGGCTCTGAAAACATTAGTGTGGGACATTACGACAAGATAGGCAATCGTTTTGCTTATTCATTAGCGGCAAGCTATCGTCATCAAGATGGCTATTTTGAAAATAA
>CBFIII010000043.1:0-33789 GCA_965662645.1 Bacteroidales bacterium | reverse complement strand
CTTAACAGTTTGTGGTATTATGCCGATATCGAATTGATTGAGTTTTATAAGCAAAGCGAAATAAAGCACATTTCAATTCATAATCGGTATTACTCGACTGTAACGTAAAAGATAAAACACTTTTGAGAGTTCGCTCATTCTAAACTTCCCGAAATATTACCTGTGACTATAGCTCTACCTCAAGATCCTGACTATAAAAGTAAAAGTATTTGACCTTAAGATCACAATAGTCTTCAAAATGATGCTAAAATAAAGCCCTAAATGAGCAAAATACGCGTTCCCAATAACAATAGAAGTTCACAAAAAAACGATTGAAAACACTAGAGTGAAAGATATTGAAGGTTAGACGATTAATTGGTGGATGGAGTTTGCTCACGCGTGTTTATTTTAATGCGAATTTCCCAAAAAAGGTCGGAACAGGCAGTGATCAGGTTAACATAATTGTTCAACACAAGCTTCAATGTGTTGAGCAGGCAATTGTGCTGAGCACATTCGACTTCGCTCACTGACCCCGCTAGTCGAAGTACTTGTGCTGAACGGAGTCGAAGCAAGCAACTCAACATGGGAAGCTAATTGTTGGGCGTTGTTTTTTTTATTCTTTCACCAAATTATTCCAGCTTTAAAAAGTAATATGTGTACTTATTAAGTAATAGGAATGATTAAATGTCGCATTTGCACTTAGTGTCTAAAGTGTGCTAAAGTATTTAGAGAGTCTTCAGTTGACCTAACTTTAGTCATCCCGATAGCTATCGGGGCTCATTCAAGTACACTTTAGACACTGCATATAATGCGACAATAAAGACTTCGCTCTACTTATTTAGTAGTCTGTCATCAAAATATAAAGTGCAAACTATTTACATCTTAATATTGAGAAGTTCACTTAGCTTTATACACGTTTCAATGTATGCAGAATCTTTAGCTACATTTATATTCTCGTTAGGATCTTTGTTTAAGTCAAATAACATGCGTTCGCCATTGTTATATTCTGTGTAACTAAAATCTATAGTTGTTATTGATTTTCCTTCTCCCCAAAATGTAAAAGCAGCTTCTTTGCCTTTTTTATTAGGATTATCCATCAGGGGAACCAAACTTTGTCCATCAAGATGTTTCGGAAGATCAAGACCAGCTAATTCACACAATGTTGGATAGATGTCAATAAACTCTACAATTCCATTTGTTTTTACACCTTGATTAAATCCTGGAGCACTAATAACTAATGGTGCATTTTTGCTAGTGTAAAGTAGATTATGTTTACTCCAGAAACTATGTTCCCCGAGGTTCCATCCGTGGTCGCCCCATAATACAACGATGGTGTTATCTTTCAGCCCAAGTTCATCAAGGGTGGCAAGGAGTCTTCCTACTTGTGAGTCAACATAACTTACACACGCATAATACCCATGTCTTGCAATTTTTTGGAACTCTTGAGAATTATATTCAATGTTTCTATCATGATAGCTTTTGAACTCACCAGATCCCTTAAGAGACTTTGGAGCACCCTTTGGTACATAATTGTTTTTTGCTAATTCAATCTTATCCCTATCGTATAAATCCCAATATTTTTTTGGCGCATAGAAAGGTAGGTGAGGGCGTACAAATCCACATGCCAAAAAAAACGGCTTGTCCATTTTAGAAAGGCGCTTTAAGTCTCGGATTACTTTATTACAAGTTTGACCGTCTATATACGTACTATCAGGTACATCCGGAGCTTCATAAAACGGCCCTCGATTGTTTTTCTTTAGAATAAATTTGGCTGAAGCACTATCATGGAATGTCAAGTGATTGTTTTCATCAGGTCCGTTTACTAATGAGAACGGTGGTTCCGACCAACTTTTTTCAGCCATGTCTTCATTATGATGAAAGATCTTGCCATTGCACAAAGTGTAATACCCTGCATTACGAAAAGTCTCGGGAAGGGTAGGCACATTATCTGCATATTTTTCAATTTCAATAAAAAGATTAGCTTGGGTTTGTTGAATACCGGTTAGCATAGAAGCTCTGGATGGCATACAATGAGGAGCTTGGCAGTATGCTTTATTGAATTGAATACCTTCTTTTGCTAGTTGATCTATGTTAGGTGATATAATATGATTTGAGCCATATGTGCCAAGTTCGGGGCGAAGGTCATCAATTGCTATGAAAAGAATGTTAAGTTGTTTCTTTTCGTTCTGCTTGCCAACAACTTCTTTTTTAGTTATTCTAGAATTCTGACCGGAACACGTTCCTAGGAATCCAATGATCACTATTGTTACAATACTTAAATAAAATACTTTCATATGCTTATAATTTTTTTTAGTTGCTAATGTAACTCTCAAGAAATTTCAATCATTAGCCTTTGTGTAAAATGAATAATTGAAATTTACATGATCGTTTCATGTGTTTAGCTATTTTAAACTTTTGTTGTTGTTGTTGTTGTTGTTGTTGTTGTTGTTGTTGTTGTTGTGACGATTAAATTTTGTCGTTGAACTATTCTAGTATTTAACCATTTCAGACTTTCAGTCTGTGTGAAAACTATGAACTTCCAGTCCATAGTGGTTTACTTTTCAGTCGTAATCATATTCTTTTTATTTCAGTAAAGCTTCTCTTCTTTGTCTAAGGGTTTGTGATTTTCTGTAGCTTGCCATTCCTGAATGTTGCGTGCTGTCACTTGGATCATATACCTTATTCTCTGTTGGCATTGGAGCATCGGTTTCTAACAACCACTCGGTTAATAGCGTATTAAGTGAATCCGTAATATCGGTTCTTTCTTTGGCCAAATCATCCTGTTCATAGGGATCGGTTTTCAAATTAAATAACTGTGTGGTGCCCTCGTGAGTGTTGTAATAACGGTATAGCTTCAACGATTGGTAGCGAATAGCACTAAAGGGGGTACAGCCTACACCACTATAATGCGGAAAATGAAAAAACAAAGGTCGTTCGTTAAGCTTTCCATTATCCATCAAAATGGGTTTCAAACTCACTCCATCGAGGTGCTGATTTGGGTCGGGTTTTATACCTGCTAAGTCAAGCATTGTAGGGTACAGGTCAACCTGAACTGTTGGAGTAGAGTCTTTAGCTGCGGCTTTAATTTTGTTTTTCCATTTAAAAATTAAAGGCACACGAAAACTTCCCTCGTAGGGCATCGCCTTGGTACCAAGCAAGGGATACGTTGATGTTGCAACGTGATAACCTCCGTTGTCTGATGAAAAAATGACGATTGTATTTTCATCTATATTAAGCTCTTTTAAGGTGTTCATAATATCACCAACGCTTTGGTCAACGCTTTCAATCATGGCTGCCATGGTGGGGTTATTCTGATCGGTAGTTGGTACCTTCTTCCACTTTTCCAAAAGTTCGGGCTTTGCCTGCAATGGCGCATGTACAAGGTAGTGAGACAATACCAATAAAAACGGTTGTGCTTGGTGCTCTGTAATAAACTCTTGTGCCCGGCGTGTTAATGCATCCGACATGTATTCGTCGGCAGTTAAGCCCTTTAAATCCCATGAAAGTTTCGGAATGTAATCTCTTCCGTAATGCCCATGTGTTTGCGTCGCATAT
Source organism: Bacteroidales bacterium (assembly GCA_965662645.1). Classification (GTDB taxonomy): domain Bacteria; phylum Bacteroidota; class Bacteroidia; order Bacteroidales; family UBA5342; genus UBA5342. Next base: position 30,255 of record CBFIII010000043.1, on the reverse strand, counting down.
ATTCTAAAGCCTTCAGCCATTTCGAAGCCTTGCTTGTCGGGCCATTGTGACTCGTGATATCCACAATGCCATTTTCCCAGGTATCCGGTTTTGTATCCTGCACTTTGCATTACTTCGGCAAAGGTAATCTGTGCGGGGTGCAAACAACCTCTTCTGGCGGGACTTCGGGTAGCAAGCAACTCAAGGTTTTTGCCTTTATTATCATTTTTTGCCATAAGTGAATCTGGCAACGGGCACATTTCTGGCCCTTCTGTCATTTTATTGCGTGCAGGATATTGCCCCGAGAGTATGGCTGCTCGCGAAGGAGAGCATACCGGACCGGCTGAATAAGCTTGTTCAAACAGCATCCCTTCGGACGCCAACTTGTCGATGTTGGGTGTAAGGTAGTATTTGCTACCCATGCAAGCCAAATCCTTCCAACCCATGTCATCAATCAGAATGAATACAATATTGGGCTTTGTTGCATTTGTTTTTTCTTCTTTTTTTGCCGAGCAATCTTCTAATAGCGGAAAAAATACAATGAATAACAGAATGAATTTCGAGATCATAATTTAATGGTTTTAATGGTGTTTGTTTTTGCCGGATCTAATAGTCCTGACAGTAATAATTCTTTATCGTTAGCCTAAAATTTTTTTGTTGTAAATGTGGTTCATTTTCCTGTTGGAAGTAGCTCATTGCTGATGTACCAATCGTTTTTTTTTACCTTTGGGTTTAAAACCGCTCATGTCTTCGAAACATTCATTGCCAATTGCTTGTAAAATTCTCTAGAAACAATTAAGTCGATGTCATGTTTTCCTACAGATTGAACGTTATAATCATTAAGTATTCTATTTGATTTTTATTTATCCATTATGGGTTGAATCTCGTTCTTGCTAATGCTCGTTAAGATACATCCTTTACAAAAGTTATAGATTAGACTTTACACTAAATAAGTTTCTAACCTACAGATTGTTCTTTCGTTCTTAATTCGTTTTCATTGAAGTATTCAAAAATACATTTTTATAAAAGACTCTCCAAATTTCATTACCCATATCTAATGCTCCAACACGTTTTCCTGTTAAAGAGGCAGATTAATAAACCCAGTTATAGGCTCCCCACCTGATGGATCCATTTTGATTAACTCTTAATACTTTTATTTCCGAGTAGTAATCAAAGAAACCAATTTCTCTTCTTAGGCCGTCACAGAGCCAAATCAGAGATTTTACTGAGATATTTTCAGATTAAGTCTCTGTCAATTATGCAATCACGGACTCCAACAAAAACAAACAATCTGTCCATAAATCTCTGATTTGGAGGAGCTGCTAGAAACTGCCGAAGCTCGTGTAACAGCAAAACTGGCACATTACATATACTAGCCTGTTGAACTAATAAACTCCCGCTGAGCGGTAAAATTCATTTTAATGCCTTGAAAATTAATATTTTTACTTCTAAAATTCTCATTCTTGCTCATAAATATCTTAAACACAATATTATGAGTGAAAAATTTTATTTATTGTAAGCCGGAGAGTTGGTGCCTGAGTACAAAAACAAAGCCCTAAATGAGCAAAATACGCGATCCCAATAGCAATAGGAGCTCACAAAAAAGCGATTGAAAATAGGATAGTAAAAGCCTTTGAAGGTTAGACGATTAACTGGTAGCGGGAGTTTACTCACGAGTGTTTATTTTGGTGTTCGTGATTATGTTAGCATAATTGTTCAACACAAGCTTTAATGTGTTGAGCAGGCACTTGTGCTGAGCGCAGTCGAAGTAAGCAACTCAACATGGGAAGCTAATTGTTAGCACCTGGGCTTTCTTTTTTTTTGTTTATTAACCTCTTCTCCAGATTCACTTTCAATGTCTTTACCTCGGTGAGTTGGGACTTGGAAGCTCTATGGCAAGTTTTGGTTCGAGCGTGGCTTATGCGACTTGACATTGTGCTTACAAGTTTTCATTGGGTTTTCATTTTGCCTTTTGAAACTTATTATTTCATTGCTTTTCACGTTAAGATTCACGCTAAGGTACATAAAACATTTATACCTCACCTTTGTTTTTAGAGGTGAGGTATAAAGAAGTTGATTGTGCACTATTTTTGTTCGCTACCAATAGCAAGAACGAGTTCCATTTTACTCATTATGTGTCTGTAGGCTTCTCGGGTATGTGGTAATTTACAATCGCTACAATCTTTAAATCCATTGGTGTACTTGAAGTTACCCCCACAATCGCCTTTTAGCATATATAACGGACAGTAGCAAAACATACAGTTGAACTCATTCTCATTTTCAACTTTATGGCAGGGAAAGTACTCACATTTCCTGTTTTGGAAAAACTTATGATTTTTAGTCATAGCTACAATTTTAAACAGTAATTAAATGCTCTTTTTTCTTAATTAAGCCTGTAAGCTTGCTCATGTATTTAACTGAAATACCTAACTCTTTTAGTGTAGCAGAAATCTTCATTTTATCTGCACACGCTTTACAGGCTTCAACTGTTACTCCTATTTCTAACAGGCTCTGCAATTCTTTTTGAACTTCCTTATCTTCACCAGTTAAGCGTGTTGAACCGCCCCAGATAATAATATTTACAGCATCCCACCAACCGCTTTTTAGTGAATTTTTAGAATACATGGCTACCATGTTCATAAAGGTATCTTTATCGTTACTTGTCCAAAGGATATTTAATTGTTCCATTTTTTTAGTTTTAATTAAAATAAATATTCATCAGGAAATGATTTCAATACCTGATTTAGCTTAATTGCTATAAAAGAAATTAGAGCCAAACATATTGTCAATATTAATTCTATAATCCACATTATATATTTAAGTCAAATGTTCGTTCTTCTATTTCCTTCCCATTAATAATCACACTTAGCATATGTTGTCCTACATGAAATTTTCGAGTTGTAACAACCTTAAAAGACTGTTTTCGTGTAACTCTTGAAGCTGAGTTGGCTGCATATTCCTTCTCACTAATTTTATACACTTTCTTCGATTGGCTGCCATTCTTCTTCATGTAGTAAACTGCGTATTCCAATCTCACCTTTTCTGAGTTTGAAGACAGATTGTTCAGAGTAAATGAAAATTCAAGTTCATCTCCAATTTTTATACTATCCCTGTTTAGAACAAAATCAGTAAGCTCTATTTTATCTGGAGGTGCAAAACCAAACAACTGCAACACTTCGTTATTGCCAGATTTTAATAGAGTACGGCAAGCATGTTTTACAATCCAGTCGGTTTCTTTCGTGTTTTCTTTCCATTGCTTTGCTATCTCAACAACAGTTTCAGGATTATCTTTAGAAATATCATTAAGGTTATTGGCTACACTTTTTCGGACGTACGCTGAAGAATCATTTTTTAAGGCTTCCAAAATCGGTAGAACAGGTTCAGGATTACTTTTTAAAGATTTTATTGCCATTCCCCACGGTAATCGAGAACGACTTCCTTCCGAAGCCAATCGTCTTACATGTTCATTCTCATGCTTAGTCCATTCTTGAACTTTATCTAACATCCTATCCTGATATTTGATGATAAAAGGACGTACAGCAAATTCGCATGTTGTAAAAGGAGTAATTACCTCAAAAGAAGCAACAGAAGTCTCAAAATCGCCAATACCATACTTTTCAATAATATCAGGGATGAAAACATAAGCTAATTCAGCAAATTTAATTTTGTCAGCTCCACTCGATTTTAAATTAGCAATCATTAGATAAAGCTCATCCACACAGTCTTTATAATCATCAGATAGCTGCTCTCTTACAACAATAGCAATATGATGCATGCGCTCCTTGAATTCCATTTTCTCCCATGTCTCAATAAATATTTTGGAAAGAAAGTCGTCCTTATCGAAATCGCAATTTACTTGCGTAATGGATTCTGATACATTATGCATCAAATCCTTAGAGAAGAGATTTTTAAATAAATCAGGCATTCTTCACTATTATTTTAAGCATTCCTGTGCAAACTCAATTCCAAATTGTTTTAAGATAAGCTCATCACTTTTCTTAACTGAGGGACCTTTATATAAGCTCATTAAAACACCCGCTTTAACTACTGGAGCAACCTTAAAATTATTACAGCCTTTGCTTGATAGTAGTCTTTCTATATGTTTTAATGTTCCTTCGCCTCCAAATTTTGCATGAATAGCCACACCTCCACATAACATCCCTTTTAGACTTTCTGAAGGCAGTTTCTTTAAAACAGTTACCAGAGAAAAAGCAACACCTGTTATGCCACTGCTGCCAGCCCAACATGGAGAAGCTACTATTAGTGAATCGTATTTTTCAAGTGTTTCTATTTTAAATTCCTCGGCTAAAATTGTTTCAGCCTGTCCTCCTGCTTCAATAATTCCTTTTACTATCGGATTAATTGCTTCAAGGGTATGACCTGTTTTAGTATGATATAATATTAAAGTATTCATATATTTTAGATTATTAGTATTAGTATTAGTTTTTCTTTCGCTTTTTCTGAATCTCTAAGGATTCTTTTGCCCATTCTACAAATTCATCAGCATTTTCAAGCACATCACACGGGATGTTATAAAAAGATAGTACTGTTGCATTGTTTTTAAACGGTTTCAGTTGTGTTGAACCTGCTGCAATGTATTTTTCTTTGTTTGTATCGTCCACTTTTAGGTAAACAATATCGTTGGCAATCATTGCAAAAGCTAAATCTTCTTGATAGAGTGCTGCTCCACCAAACATTCTATTTACATGCACATTACCCCAGTCTGATAACTGGTCGAGCACATATTGCAGAAAATCATTTGAAACAGCCATCTTACTTATTTCTTGAATAAAGTTTTAAAGCTATCCATGCCCCAATTACGAGTTCGAGCCAAGCCAAAGGAAAAATTTTAAATGCAGCACCCCATTCTCCAAGACCTGAGTTTACATTGGCAATCCAAAATATACCAATAGTTGCAAAGGCAGTTACAGTTCCTGAAATAAGAACCGATTTTCCATTATTTCCAAAAACTACTGAACAAAGCCAAAGAATAAATACTAAAACTGCTGCAAGAATGGTATCCCATAAGCCCCAAACTAGAGCATGACTTACTTGCATTTGCTCCATTCCTATGAGTTGCACCTTACCTTCGAAAAAAGATTCCATTAGGGGAAAAGCCACAAACATAGCCCTTGCAGTTTCGCCTACATGAATCCAGATGCTTGTAATTAAGGTGATAATTACAAATTGCTTTACATTGAATTTATTGTTTTCCATATCTATAATTTTAAGTACAATGCAAAATTACAGATAGAGGAAAATTGTGACGTTGATATTTGCTAAGAAATCAATTAGCTATTGAATATTAACCCAAAAGTTGAATTAGAATCGGCTTAAAAGTGTGAGGAGAGGATTTATGAATTTGAACTTTAGTACAGTTATTAAAGACCATAAAAGAGTTCAATTCCTTAAGTAAAACATTATTAAACGTATCGTTAATTTTGAATCCACCTTCAAGTGCTATGTGTAAAATATGAAAGGTAGCTGTTTTTCTATCAGCTTTACAATCCATTCGGGCAACAAACTTGCCATTCCATAAAACAGGTAGTACAAAGTAGCCAAATTTGCGTTTGGCTTCGGGTACATAGCATTCAATTTGATAATCAAAACCAAACAGTTTTTGCATTCGCTTTCGCTGAATGAGCAAGTTATCGAAAGGAGAAAATATTTTTAATTGCGTTCGGTTAAATCTTTTGTTTAATAATTGTAATGATTCAGGCAACGCATAATATAACTGCTCATTTACGCTTATTTGAACCAGCTCATTAGTCGAACACATTTCTATCAATTCTGTGGTAACAAGTCTTTTTGTATTTTTTAATAAATACGCTATTTCTGCGTCTTGCCCAATACCGTTAGCCTTTAGGTAAGTTGTTATGAGAAAACGAATGTATTCTTTTTGTGTCGGGATACTTGTATCTATTGATGTTGGAAGAACCCGTTCTGTGAGGTCATATACTTTATGGAAATTCTTACGAGATGAAACCATGAGTTCTCCCTGCATATACAAGTTTTCTAAGGCTCGTTTTGCAGGTTTGCTTCCCCATTCTGCAACTTTTTCATCGTGTGCAAAATCTTTAGCCATTAATGCACCTTCATTATCAATGCGTTTCAAAATGGCATCCATTAGTTTTGTGTCCTTTTCGTACCAATGCTTTTCATCACCATTGTATATGGCTTGTTTGCGAGGAAGTGAGTAGCGATAATCTTTTATTGGTAAATAGGCTGCTGCGTGCGACCAATATTCGAACACTTTTTTCTTTTCAACTAATTCATCAATATGAGATAACTGATATTGTGGGTTTCTGTTCCAAAGTGTATGATGATGGGCACGTTGAACTGCTGAAATGGTATCTATCTGTATGTAACCAAGATGTTCAATTGTTGTCAATGTACTATCTAAAGAAGTTCCTTTTGTCTTTATTGGAAATACTCTTTGAAATAATAGCACAAGTTTTTGAGCCTCAGATATGGAAAGCTTTTCAATCATTCTGCATCACGTATTTCTTTGCGAATACGGCTCAGGTGCTCTGCCGAAATGCCGATAAATGATGCTATATGGTGTTGGGGTACTCGCGAAATAACTTGTTTATTGTTTTTAAGTAGGGCGAGGTATCTTTCTTTTGGAGTTTTAACAATAAAATCCATACGTTGAGATTCGGATTTTATAATATTCATTTTAAATAATTGATGGCTCATTCTATGAAAACCCATAACCTCAGACTGTAAAAAGTCGAGTGCTTCCATTGACAATTCTATTGCCTCAATATTATCTAAGGCTTGAATTGTAATATTTCCTTTTTGTTGTTTTAAATAGTTAACATAATCGTAGGTATGGTCATGTTCAAAATAAAAGTTGGTGGTTACTTCTTTACCGTCTATAACTACAAAACCTCTGGCACACCCTTGTAGAATAATTCGAACAACATTGCATTTATCACCTTCTTCCTGTAGATAATCACCTTTTTTATATTGTACCGTTTCAAAACCCGAAAGGAATAAATCTGCATCGGCTTGCGTCATTCCAATTTCTTCTACCAAATATCTTTTGTAAGCATCCATTTCACAAAATTACTATTTTATTCATGATGGCAAGGAAAAACAGCTCTTTACTGTTTTGTTTTACTGAAAAATAAATGTTCCAAAAACAAAACTGTAATGTGCTGTAGTGGGTGGGATTTCAATTTTGTACTGTCGATTCTTAAAAGCGGTGCGTGGGGAAAACAAAATAAATTCCCATCAAGTTGGCACTTAACTATCTACGGAGAGCTTTCTCTTCTTGCCTTGTGGCTAACATGTCTATACCAGCAAGATTGCGAGTATATTCCATTTAGCAGAAGGGGGATTTTATTGCGGTTATTGAAGAAAAAGACAAGAAAATCCCCATCATTGCTAAGTTTTATTGATCAATCCACCTGCGTGAATGTTCTCATTGCCAAAGGTATAAATAAAACAGAAGAAAGCAAGGTGTTTCATTCTATTAAATAATGAAAGTAGGTGGGGGTGTTTTTTTGTTATAAAGGGTTGGTAACTTTTGAGATAGAGTTTGAAAAAAGTTGATTTAGAATATGTTGTTTTGATTGTCTGGAGACAAATGTCTATTTTCCTCTCGTTGCGGTACCTGAGCGATAGTCAAACGTGCAAACGTAGGGGAGGTTGGTGGTGTGGGTTTTAATTATTGCCAACGGTAAGTTGCATGAGTAGTGGCAAATTGCGTAGTCTTTTTCATGTAAAATCGCTCTACAGTTGACCCGGGTTACAATCTTAGAAATGAATACTATTACGGCTATTGTTTTTATACCTTGTGTGTGTTTGCTTTAAACTATTTCCCATTCTTCTATTTGTCCATCAATTATTTTAAATAGAGGATGAGTTTCAATATTCTTTTGGTTTATTATTTCATTATACTTTTCAAAATCTCTGGTTTTCAATTTTTTGAGTAAATGCTGCATCTCATATTTTATTTGTTCTTGAGTCACTGTTAATGTTTGTGGCTGAAAATCACTGTTGAATTTATCTCTATTAAAATGATAGCCGCGCATGAGTGATTCCTCATAAACAGCCAACAGATATTGATTGATTGCCTGTAATGGATGATCCGATTTTTTAAAACGTAATAGCTGCGGATGGTTTTTATAACCTTTGGTTTTGCCTTCCAATACATTTTTTGCCAATAATGTTTCGCGCCAAAGTGCAACTAAGCCTTTTGCATCTAAATACTTGGGATGTAGTGACCAGATTCTCATAATGGATATATTTTTTCGAGTGCTTTTGTTCTGAAATTAAATATCTCGTTCAATGTCTTTTTAATAACCAGTGTATTTGCAACTTTCCCCAATACACCCAAAGGAGGTTGGTAACTCACAATGTCTTTCATTAAAACACCATTGTTTTGCGGAAGAATGATGTGCTGATGGTGCCATAATTTATAAGGTCCTACTCTTTGTTCATCAACAAAATAAGATTGGTCTCGTACATGTGTGATTTCGGTAACCCATTGGGTTGGGATACCCAGTAAAGGTCGAACAGTATAACTGATAATCATTCCCTCGTAAATTTTATCGGGCAGATTTGGAGTGCGAATATCAAAACCCATTTTAGTTGGGGTGATTTTTTTTAAATTCTGTGGTGAACTCATAAAATCCCACATCTCCTCAATAGAGGCTTTGATGAATTGTTCTTTTTGAAATTGGTAAAATGCCATACTTTTTTTTTTAGGATGAAAGTTCCTGTTTATTGAATAAGCGGATGATATTTGTTTTGTGTCTGAGAATGATTAAAATCATACAAACCATTAAATAATAAAAAGTTGAAGTCAACCCGTGAAAAATTAATTCAGTAACTGGTAAAGATAATCCCAGGATTAATGAACCCAGCGATACGAATTTGAATTGCCATTTCACAATAAAATAAATTGCAACTGAAAGGAAAACGGAAACAGGGGCAATTAAAACGGATGCCCCAAGTGTGGTATTGACTCCTTTTCCTCCTTTGAATTTCAAAAAGATGCTAAAATCATGCCCGATGATGGACGCGAGTGCTAGCCAATAAACGTAAAAATCAGATTCCCCAATTTTTTCATTCACTAAAAACAGATAAACAGCCACAGGTAGGAATCCTTTGGTCATATCTAAAAGTTGAGTGATAAGAGCCATCCTTTTTCCAGCAACTCGCCCTACATTTGTGGACCCCACATTTCCACTTCCTAGCTTTAAGATGTTTTTACCGGTTGCAAATTTTGTTAAAAGATAACCAACGGGTATAGAGCCTAATAAATAGGATAGTAAAACAAAACTTATTTTTAAAGTGTCGCTCATTTTAATTCCTGAAGGATACGTAAGGCCTCTTCAACATGTTTTTCAGCCTGAATTTGTGAGTTAAACATAAATGCTACTTTTCCCTGCTTATTAATGACATAGGTCACTCTTCCAGGAATCAATCCAAATAAACTGGTAGGCACACCAAATAATTTGCGCACCTTATTTCCATTGTCGCTCAGCAAGGTATAATTTAGTCGATGCTTTTGGGCAAACTCCAGATGGCTTTCTACCGATTGGGCACTAATTCCTATAATCATAGCATCGGCATCTGCAAATACCTCAAATTGGTCACGAAACGAACAAGCTTCTTTTGTGCACCCCGGGCTGTCGTCTTTGGGATAAAAGTAAATCACCAGATTCTTTTTGCCAACTACTGTTTCACTGTTAAACAATTTACCATGTTGGTCTTTTAATTCAAACTTTGGGATAAGACTTCCCAATTCTAGTTTATTCATATTTTCGGAGTTTTTATCAAAAATGAGATACGCCATAAATAAAAGTAAATAAATGGTCAGATAGAACAAGTAAAAGGTTCTGAACCTTTTGTATTTGGCATTGTCGGGATAAATATTTCCGAAAAGCCCTTTGATTTCTTTTAAAAAAACTGGTTTAATGTTTATCACCCAACTATCAGTTTGGTAAACCATTTTACGGAATTTGCTTCTGTAATAACCTAATGGAAAGCCCCATCCAACAAAAAGTATAAACCATATATTATTAAAGATGAAATCCATTGTTGCTTATTTTTTGGGGAACCATGGAAAAAACGAACTGGTTTTTTGAATGTATTCCCGGTATTGCGGTTTTGACTTGTTTAACGTTTTTTCGAGCAATGCCACGCCTGACACCTTAATAATGAGTAAAGTCATGACAACGGAACCAATTATTTGCCAGTAACTTCCGGCTGCCATACTGAAAATAGCATAAGCCCACCACACCGCTGAATCGCCAAAATAGTTGGGATGCCGCGTGTATTTCCAAAAGCCTGTATTCAATACTTTGCCTTTGTTTTTGGGGTTACGTTTAAAACGCGACAACTGAAAATCGCCACCTGCTTCAAAGCTAAAACCAATCAACCAAACCAGAATCCCAAAGTAATCCAGCAGATTTAGATTTCCTGATTGGCTACTCTGGTTAATACCTAATAAAGGTAATGAAACAATCATAATCAACACACTTTGTAACAAAAAGGTTTGAAAATAACTGAACCACCAGTAGCGTTTTGCACCATAAGTACGTCTGAATTCCTGATACCGAAAATCTTCTCCTTTGCCAATATTGCGTAAAGCAAGATAAATGGCTAGCCTTAAACCCCAAATGGAAACCAACACCAGTAATAGTATTTTTCTGGCGTCCAATTCGCCCGACATAAATACGTAAAAGGCATTAACTACCACAAAACCAAAACCCCAAAAAAGGTCAACAATACTCACATTTTTTATGAAAATGCTACATATCCACAATAGGGTGACCAGAATCCAAATAAGCAAGGCCGCTTGTAAAAATAGAGTCATAATTAACGAATTTATTATTGATTAAACAGCAAAGAAATGGCAATGGCTCCGTTTCCGGCGTGCATACCAATTACAGGCGAAATATTAACAAGCGAAATAGGTTTAAGTCCGGTTATTGCTTTCATTTTCTCTTTGGCTTTTTGAGCACCTTCCGGATTGTTTGCGTGAAGAATAATGTAGTTCCATACCGTTTTTCCCGCGCTTATCTTTTTAATGTGTTTGTAAATTTTGTTCAAACTAGCTTCCTGGCTGAAGGTTTTTCCAAACAAGAGGGATTTTCCATTTTCATCCATAGAAATGACAGGATTTAACCCCAAGGTGCTTGCAATTAATCCTTTGGGTTTTGATACTCGTCCTCCTTTAATCATGTATTTTAGATCGCGAACACTCACAAATATTTTTGATTGGATGATATCCTTTTCAAGTGAAGAAATGATGGATTCCAATGACTCGCCTGCTTCAATATTTTGTGCAGTTTTCAGCACTTGCAGTCCTAGTGCTCCCGATAAATTTTTTGAATCGATAACATGAACCGGCTTGTTAAACTCTTTCGAAATGCGTTTGCCAGCTTTTACACTATTTGCAAAAGTCCCGCTAAATTCGTTAGTAAGATGAATGGCCACAATGGCATCGTAATGCGACGCTAAATGCGAATACAAGTTGGTGAAGGCTTGTTCGTTTATTTGCGATGTTTTGGGGAATTCGGTATGCGTTTCCAATAAATCGTAAAACTGATTGGGCTGTATGGTTACTTTATCTAAATAATGATTGTCGCCAAAATTCAAATTAATCGCAACCACATTAATCTGATAAAAATCAATTAATTCCTGCGATAAATCACACGTAGAGTCGGTTACCAAAGCAATGTTCCATTTCCGATTCGTGACGGTTTCCTGCTGTCGAACCATATCATCTACCTTCTGAAAAGTGATGGTTCCCAGATCTTTCAATTGATGAAAAAGGTCTGCTGGATGATTAGTATGAACGTGAAGGCGACAAATATTTTCGGAGCCGGCAACCACTACCGAATCACCATTTTTACTTAATGTGTTTTGCAAGACGGTTTTGCTGATGTTCAAATTCTTAATTATGGCTTCGGTACAAAAGCGATATGTAATTTCTTCATCATTTAATTCTTCAGAATGAATGAGCGAAATATTTTCCTCCGAATCAACAACCAAATTACGGATGTTTCGGTATTTTATAAATTCAATAATGCCTTTAATAAATAGAACAAACCCTTTTGCTCCGGCATCAACAAAACCAGATTTGTTGAGTACTTTTAATTTAAAAGTAGTTTCTGCCAACGATTTTTCCAGCACTACAATCGAATCAATAATTACATTTTTAAAATCGTGAATGGCTTCTTTTTTAGTATTCAGAAAGTCGGACCACTCTTTAATAACGGTTAGCATGGTACCTTCAACAGGGTTGGCAATGGCTTCGTAAATGTAAGGGATCGATTTTTTTACACTTTCAATAAATTCAGGAAGTGTAATGGTGGGGTTGTTGGAGGTCTCTTTATTTAAGCCATGCAAAAACTGAGCGAAAATAACACCCGAATTGCCTCTGGCACCCATTAATGCAGCATCGGCAATATTATTAACCGTTGTTTTATAGGATTTATGTGGTTGTATATTGTCGATTACTGAACGAATGGTAGAGGCAAGGTTGGTGCCGGTATCTTTATCGTTTACTGGAAAAACATTAATTCTATTTATTTCAACCTGGTGTTGAAGTATCTGATTTCCACCTGCAATAAATGCATAGTAAAGGAATTTTCCGTTAATATGTGGTGCTATTGTTTTATTCATTTCGTATTAAGATAGCCATTTTATAATATGAAAACCCGAAAAACTAACTACGTCAGAAAGAAGTGTGCCCCATACAATATCGATAAAAACGATAGGTAATGTCCAGCCTTTTAGTGTAGCCAAATTTGTTAAATCGTAAGTGGCATAGGTGAAAACCCAAATATAGCCTCCAAAACTGCTGAGCATTCTTGACAAATATACATACAGTGAATACTCTTATTGCCAAAGGTATAAATAAAATAGAAGAATACAAGGTGTTTTATTCTATTAAAAGAGTAGGAGATATATTTGTTGATTTTATTGTTGAAGGATGATGATATCTCCTTTTAGCGCAAGCTTATAAGTCCTTATTTCCTGACTTTCGGCAGACCCAAAACCACTTCAATCGTATTGTTTATAATTGAATCGTCATATCCAACACTCACACCAATCTACTCTTTGAAGTGACAAGATTCTCCTCTTTTTAAGTCTCTCAAGAATCGGGGGAACTAGGACACGTTATATTAGCTTCGCTGATTTTCAATTCATTCGTCATACTTACGTCAAACGGGGGTTAGAGTATGAAGATGTAAGGGCTATGCCCCTACGAAGGTTTTGAACTACGAAGCTACGAAGATTTTAGAGCTACGCCCCATTTTTCATATTGTTGTTTTATATTACGAAGATACGAAAATATCAAGGCTATGCCCTTTTCTTCATTATTGTTTTGGATTACGATGTTACAAAGATGTTAGACTACGTCCGTTTTTTATATCTTTATTTTTTTCGGTAAGGGGGCGTTAGCCATCTAATCTTCGTAGCAATATAAATTCATATACCACATAGGGGCGTAGCCCTGATCTCTCTATTTTTTCATACCATTCAAAAAAGATGTTTTGGGTCGTATTACACATCAAATTTATTCTGCAAAGCTGCAAGTTTCCCTTCCGTTTAAGATCTCTCAAGAATCGGGGAACTAGGACACGTTATATTTAGCTTCTCTGATTTTCAATTCATTCGTCATACTTACGTCAGTGGGGGAGTAATTCTCGTAAACTATCTCTTTCTTTTATAACTGCAAATGCGATTTTTACCTTGAAACTACTGCAGTTTTTTTTTGTGTTAGTCTCATAATAAATTCATATTTAAGATAATAATAGTTATCTTAGAGGGCGACTCAATTTATGGGAAATATTATAGTAATCATCTCTGATTAGGATGTTGGTATTTCAAAAAAGAATATTATTTTTGAAGAAGTTATAATATGTCAATATAACAACGTTATTAGATTAACTTTTATGAACCTCCGCTGTTATTAGGTTTGTGCATTAATGAGTTTCCGGCTTGCCTAAAAGCTTGCTTCTGAGCAGGTTTTATAGTTCAATTTTGCTGTTAATGGGTGATGTTATGGAAAACGTATCAACTCGCTTAGATAAAAAACGAGGGTTGGCGTTTCTTTTCCACACAGGATTTTTGTTTTTAAGAATAAGGTTTGTGTAGAAAAAGAAAACAATTAAATATATTCAATAAGTAGTAATTGTGGAAAAAATAATAATTGGTAGAGTAGATAAAGTCGATTTTCCTAAACTTGATTTAACTGAAATTGATGTTAAAATAGATAGTGGTGCTTTTACTTCAAGCTTGCATTGTCATCATATTGAGGAAATAGCAAAAGATGGAAAAACCATATTGACGTGTAAATTTCTGGATCCTAGTCATCCAGACTATAGCGATAAGGAATTTAGTTTCGAAGAATACGAAATACGAAAAGTGAAAAGTTCTAATGGAATTCTTGAAACAAGATTTTCAATTGTAACTGAGATAAATATATTTAATCAGAATAGACCTATTGAAATGACACTTGCCGAAAGGGGATCCATGAAATATGCTATACTCCTCGGAAGAAAATTTTTAAGTAAAAATTTTGTTGTTGATACAGCAAGAACCAATTTGTCATATAAACAAAAAAATAAAAAGAAATAAAAAATGAAAATTGTAATATTATCACGTAACCCTAAACTATATTCAACAAGAAGATTGGTTGAAGCAGGGGAAGCCCGGAATCACGAAATGCTTGTTGTTGATCATTCAAAATGTGATTTAGTTATTGAGAAGAAAAATCCACAGATCATTTATAATGGAAAAAAACTCAAAGACGTAGATGCAATTATTCCACGTATTGGAGCTTCAATTACCTTTTATGGTACAGCTGTAGTCCGTCAGTTTGAGATGATGAAGATATTTACTGCTGTTGAGTCCATTGCATTAGGACGCTCACGTGATAAATTAAGAAGCTTACAAATATTAGCTAGAGCTGGTTTGGGTTTGCCAAAAACAGTATTTACAAATTACAGTAAAAATGTAGCAGATGTAGTAAATAGCCTTGGTGGAGCTCCACTGGTCATTAAACTTTTGGAAGGAACTCAAGGAGTTGGTGTTGTCCTAGCTGAAAACAAAAATGCCGCAGAGTCCGTTTTAGAAGCCTTTAATGGTTTAAAAGCAAGAGTAATAGCACAGGAATATATCGAAGAGGCAAAAGGATCAGACGTTAGAGCTTTTGTGGTTGATGGTGTTGTTATTGGGGCCATGAAAAGAACAGGAAAGAAAGGCGAATTTCGTTCAAATTTACACAGAGGAGGCTCAGCTGAAATAATAGAGCTTACTGACGAAGAGGAAAATGCAGCTTTAAAAGCAACCAAAGTTTTAGGTTTAGGCGTTTCAGGTGTTGATATGTTACAAGGTAAAGATGGTCCTTTAATTATGGAAGTTAATTCTTCTCCTGGTCTTGAAGGTATAGAGACCGCAACAGGCATTGACATTGCTAAGAGTATCATTCGTTATGTTGAACGTAATGTTTAAAAAATGAGAATTCTTAATAGAGAAATTAAAGCTGGTGAGTCGGTTCAATTGAATTTGGAAACAGCAAGGTTACACACACGTACTCGTATTGATGTTCCTATATTTATTGAGCGCTCAAAGCTTGATGGGCCAGTACTATTAGTTAGTGCTGGTATTCATGGGGATGAAGTTAATGGCATTGAAATTGTTCGTAAAGCTGTTGCAAGTAACATGTTAAAACCAGAAAAAGGTACCGTTATTTGTGTTCCTGTTATCAACATATTTGGATTCCTCAACCAATCTAGAAAATTTCCAGATGGGAAAGATTTAAATCGCTCATTTCCGGGGTCATCAAGTGGTTCATTAGCCAGTCAATTTGCACATACTTTTATGAAAGAGGTGGTGCCACTTGCCGATTACTGCTTAGATTTACACACGGGGGGTGCTAACCGCTTTAATGTTCCTCAAATACGCATTTCTCGAAATGATGATACTCTATTGGACCTTGCCAAAGCCTTTAATCCCGATTTTATTGTATATGCCTCAGATAGAGACAAATCCTACCGACAATCGGCAACAAGTAAAGGAAAAAAAGTGTTGCTTTTTGAAGGGGGTAAAGGTTTAAACTTTGATAATTACGTCACCGAAAAAGGAGTTGGTGGAATCATGCGCTTGATGCATCATATTGGCATGCGTGATTTTACCACAGGTATTGATAGAGTTAGTACCACCGATCCTATCATAATTGAAAGTTCAACATGGGTAAGAGCTCGTCATTCAGGACTCTTTCGATCGTTTATTAATAAAGGAGATTATGTTGTTAAAGGTCATAAACTAGGAAGCATATCTGATCCTTATGGCGTATTTGAATATTTTGTAAAGGCCAGTATTAGTGGATACGTTATAGGTTTAAATGAAGCACCAATAGTAACGCAAGGAGATGCTTTATATCATTTAGGGCAGAGTTGAAAATATGATTTTTATGTTGCTAATGAAATACCCCGCTGCAAGCTTCTCCTCATTTTAGGTCTCCCTAGAATCGGGGAACTAGGATGCGCTATATTTAGCTTCGCTGATTTTCAATTTATTCGTCATACTTACGTAAAGCGGGGGTTAGAGTATGAAGATGTCAGGGCTACGCCCCTACGAAGATTTTTGGATTACGAAGCTACGAAGATTTTAGGGCTACGCCCCATTTTTCATATTGTTGTTTCTATCTACGAATATGTTAGACTACGTTCATTTTTTATTTTTTCGGTAAGGGGGCGTTAGCCCTCTAATCTTCGTAGCAATATGAATTTACATACCACATAGGGGCGTAGCCCTGATCTCTCTATTTTTTCATACCATTCAAAAAGATATTTTGGGTCGTAATACACATCAAATTTATTCTTCTAAGCTACAAGATTCCCTTCCATTTTAGGTCCAAGGCATAGGCTTGAATCAGGACATGCTATATTTCACTTGTTAGGCTTGCGTCAAATAGTTGCCAACGGTGAATTGTATGATTAATGGTAAAATACGTGATGATTTTCTTTTAAACTGTTACTCTTCGTTTGGCGCAAGCGTCCGCTTGTGTCTTTTCATATTGGCAAGCACGTTCGACAAGCTCAGTGACCACCTATGGCTTAGTAGGGAAGGCATGAGCGATTGCTTTATACCCGTAGCAAAGCTAACAAAGTAAAGACCTTCTGGATTATAAAATTTAGATTTACGACTCATCTTTGTAAGTTTAATGAGATTTGCCAAAACTCACACAAGCCTACTCTTCGAAGCTGTAAGCTTCCCCTCCATTTTAGGTCCAAGGCACAGCCTTGAACCAGGACTCGTTATATTTCACTCGTTATGCTTGCGCCAAATGTGAGATGACATAATTGTTAACAGTAAAATAAGTAATGTTCGCATATTGTTTTTAAATTTTTCCTAACAATTATATACACGCTATATTTCGTATGCTTTTCAAGTATCAGTTGACAATTTTTCTTGTATTTATAAAAAAAACAAACCTCCCATAACCACCAAGATATATTGATAATTACTCCATAGTAAATGCTCTCATTGCCAAAGGTATAAATAAAACAGAAGAATGCAAGGTGTTTCATCCTATTAAATGGGTAGAGGAGATGTTTGTCCATTTTATCGTTAAAGGATGGGGATTTTTTCAACTAAAAAGTTTAAATTGTACAATTATTGTATAGCTTTGACTTTCTATTTTTTTAGTCTGCTTCAATTCCTCGATTGTTGTGATTCTTCTTGTAAATGCAGACTGCACTTATGAAAAACACTTTTAAAATATAAAGGGTGATTTAATAAACGTCATTTAGAATATCTCGCTCACTATCAAGTTATTTAATTAGATGCAAAAAAACAAGTACCACATCCGTATTCCTTTACTCTTGCTTTTGTCTGGGGTATTCTTCCTTACCTTGTTGCCACAGAAGAGCATGGGGCAAGTTCAAAAACCCAAAGTAGCCTTAGTACTCAGTGGAGGAGGAGCTAAGGGCATTGCTCATATTCCTTTGTTACAAACGTTGGATTCTTTGCACATCGTTCCTGATATGATTGTTGGAACGAGTATGGGAAGTCTTGTGGGAGCAATGTATGCCATGGGGTATTCGGGCGATAGCATTGCAAGTATTGTGCGTTCTTCTAATTGGGATGAACTCCTTGGAGGCAAGATCCCCTTAAACCATGTAGGTGTAGAAGAAAAAAGTGAATATCACAAATACCTTATTGGTTTTGATGTGATAAATCGAACGCCAAATCCAAGCTATTACCTGTTGAATGATCAATACCTTATGGAGTTTTTGTCGGTTTATACTTCTCCTGTATATCATGTCACTGATTTTGATCAACTTTCCATTCCTTTTAGATCCGTAACGTGTGATATTGTCAATGGTAAACAAATGGTGCTTGCCGATGGCTCGTTAAGTTTAGCGATGCGTGCTAGTATGTCGATTCCTGGTATCTTTGAGCCTGTAGCATACAAGAATACGCTATTGGTCGATGGCGGATTACTTAATAATTTCCCCACTGATATTGCTAAGGAGATGGGCGCAGATGTCATTATTGGAAGCAACGTTTCGAGTGCAACGAGTACCGCAGAAGATTTACATGATTTTGCTAATATCCTTTCTCAATCTATGATGATAGGAGGGTACAGCATTTTCCCCGCCAACCGTCAACTAGCGACTATATTTGTTAATCATTCACCACATTTAACTTTTACTACTGCTGATTTTAACAAGAGTTGTGAAATCTATGACGAAGGTAAGATAGCTGTGGCTGAGAATATAGAACAACTTGCGGCTCTTGCAGATACCTTAAAGTCCTATCAACAAAGGCCTCATAGTTTACCTTATGCCGAGGATCAGTTTGTTTTTGACACCATTATTTACAAAAATATAAGCCCCGACAATTTACCATTGGTGATGCAAAGAGCCCATATCGAAGCCAAGAAAGTATATACTAAAAAAGAACTCTCCCAATTAGGGAAAAATATGATGGGAACTAATCTATTCAGAAAAATAGACCATCAACCATTTTCAGAAGATGGCAAAAATGGCTTGTTAATTACAGGTTATGAAAATTCAGATCTGCATTTTGATGCGTCTTTGCATTATGACGATTATCGGGGTGTAGGTATCATTGGGAGTTTTAGTGGGCGTAATGTATTAGGAACAGCATCTCAGATTCTATTGAGCTTAGACATTGCGGAACAACCTAAGGCCTTGTTGCAGTATCAAAAGATTTTTGGAAAACAAAAAAACTGGTGGTGGAAGTCCGAAGCGCGAGGTGTAAAATTAGATCAGCTCTTATTTCTCGACGGTGAAGAAATAAACAGTCAGAGTGTAACATCTTATAAGGTTACCAACCAAATTAATAAAAATATAAACCCTCTGCATAGTTATATTGGCCTTGGCCTAAATTATGGAAACATACACTTGGATCCTTCTGCTTTTACGGGACTAAATGATGACATATATTCTATCAACGATTATAAATCGAATACATTAAGTCTGGATATGCATTATGAGTTTACGAGTATGAACAAGGTCTTTTATGCCACTAAAGGGAAGTCTTTTGAAGCGGTAGTTACCAGATCTATCTTACACGATGTAGATGCTACCTATACCACATCCAACGTTGATGGTGTTTCAGGACGAACCAATCAATTTACGAAATTACAGTTGGCTTATAAAAAACGCTATGCGTTATGTGAAAAGGCCACTTTTATCTTTAATGCTAATGCTGGTTTTATTCTTGATGATAGCTCTCAAGATGATGAATTATCATTTTTTGATATTGCCTATTCTGAATTTAATTTTTTGGGGGGAAGTCTGCCTATTCAGAAAGAGAATAGTTTTGCCTTCCAAGGACTTAACGAAGATGAATTGTGCGCTAGTCAGTTTGTGATGTTACAGTTGGGGTTGCAATATAATCCCTTTAATCGCTGTTATGTTACACCACAATTCAATATGGCAACAGTGGGTTTTGATGATATCGATGAATATGCTAGTAATGTCCTTTCACCAACTGCAAGTTGGCAATTAAGAGATGAAACAAGCCTATTGATGTCAGCTGGTTTAACCTTATCTTATGAGTCTATATTAGGTCCCATCGATTTTTGTACTTCATGGATTAATGACAGTAATAAAATCAATTTCTTCCTTAGTCTTGGTATTCCTTTTAATAGATAAGCTTTTGAAAAAATCAGTAAATGGATGAATAAGCAGTGTGATTCTCTATTAATACCTTTATAAGGCATAATTTCACATTTAATTTCAACTTTAATGCTAATGAAATCGTTTTTGGCACGTGTTTTGTTTTAAGAGTATTTCGGTTTTTAATTGGTTAGGTATAACCGTAACGCTTACCCAAAGCATACGGTTTTATCACAATACCCGAGGGTGGTTCCTCGGGTATTTTTGTTTTATAACCTTTCCTTTTTGCTAAACTATGGAGTAGAGGTGTATCATTTTTTCTATAAACACTCAACTCCTCTGGAGTTGTAAGATGGAGTTTTATGAATGGTGAATTGTGAGTTGTGAATTGTGAATTCGCTTCATTCGATAGCTTCAGCGTAGCGAAGTGAAAAAGAAGGATGTTATGGTAAATACATTTACGTAAATGTATATACAAGTTTACTTTTTTACGATCACCATTAAAATAAACAATTGTGAGTGAAAAGTAGGTGCAGGGTATGGGGCTGCGGCCATTGAGTGATAGTCGAACGTGCACAAGCCCCAAACGGAAAACATATCTGATTACCCACACTATATAACATAGAATCTTAAATTCTAATACAAATAAACATAACATCACAAATCAAAAAGACAAAGTAAAACGCCCAAACGCCCGTTTCGTTCTGCTTTAAATTATATACTCTAAACTCTTTTTTATATTTTTGGCAAACAATAATCAAAATGAAAGAAATGGCTAATACTATAATTGTCGTTGACATAGAAACTACGGGTTTTCTGAATAAAGGAGGAAAAATTGTAGAAATTGGGATTATAAAGCTCAATTTAGCAAATGGCAAGATGACTCCCGCATATAATGCTTTAGTAAAAGAAGATGGTTTTGGTCCACATCATTGTTCTGGTGCCTTTGGATGGATATTTCAGAATTC
The DNA here is from genome assembly GCA_965662645.1 of Bacteroidales bacterium. Taxonomy (GTDB): domain Bacteria; phylum Bacteroidota; class Bacteroidia; order Bacteroidales; family UBA5342; genus UBA5342. The sequence continues at coordinate 9,179 of CBFIII010000043.1, read as the reverse complement.
TGATTTAACGTATGAAGAAGTAGAAGCGGCAAAGAGCCTCGAAGAGCAACGAGAGGAAATACAAGCTCTCTTTAATCAATACCCCGCTACGGCATTTAATAAAGCATTTGACTTCGATTTTTTACGAGATAGGGGATTTAAAATAAATGATTTACCTTGTCCTATGAAGGTAGCTACCCCTATATGCAAATTGCCTAATCAGTATGGCTATAATAGTTACAAATGGCCAACGGTAGAAGAGGCTTGGAATCATTTATTTGGCAAAACAACGGGATATGTTGAAGCTCATCGTGGTTATGATGATGCGATGCATGAAGCCCAAATTGTTTTTCGTCTTTTCGAATTAGGCCATTACAAAGTCCCATTTAAAGTAGAGAAAAGCGATAGCGAACAACTGTCATTATTTTAAATCCCACATTGTGGGTTTTATTCCCCGCAGCTTGCTGCGAATAAGAAAAGTTTTTCGAATTGATACTCTGTTTGCTTACCGTGGGGTCGTTCATTAATAGACATTTAGAGTTTTTATAGCGTCTTTTGCCTTGTTCTTTACAGTCGAACTTATAAACTATTGAATAATATATTAAAAAATTGTAATCTACCTATCGTAGATGTTTTGCCTGATATCAATAAGGCATTGACCACTAATAATCGTTTAATCGTTAATGCACCACCAGGAGCAGGAAAAAGCACTATAGTGCCTTTAGCTCTTTTGCAAGAGCCGTGGCTCAAGGGGCAAAAGATATTGATGTTAGAGCCTCGTCGCTTGGCCGCTAAAACTATTGCGATACGTATGGCTGAGCTGATGGGCGAAAAGGTAGGCGAGACCGTTGGTTATCGCATTCGTTTTGAGCATCGCATCTCCAGCAATACGCATATTGAAGTACTTACCGAAGGAATCCTCACCCGTATGTTACAAAGTGATAATGCCCTTGAAGGTGTAGGGGCTATTATCTTCGATGAATTTCACGAACGCAGCATATTTGCCGATGTAGCGCTGGCTTTATCTTTGGAGTCGCAGTCTATCTTACGTCCCGATTTACGCTTACTCGTGATGTCGGCCACCTTAGATATTCCACAGTTACAGGAGAAAATACAAGCTCCCATCGTAGAAAGTGCTGGACGACAATATCCTATTGATATTACTTATATAGACAGGCACGATGAGTTTTCTATTCCTGAATTAGTAGCGCAAACAGTCAAAGAAGTTTACGATAACAAAAAAGGAGATATTCTAGCTTTTTTACCTGGAGAAGGAGAAATAAAACGGTGTGAAGAAATCCTTAAAATGCAACTGAAAGATGCTGCCATTTTGCCTCTTTATGGTCAATTGCCCCATCATCGACAACAAATGGCTTTGCGTCCACATCCTAAAGGTTTACGAAAAATAGTATTAGCCACAGCGATAGCAGAAACGAGTTTGACCATAGAAGGCGTTAGCAATGTCGTAGATTGCGGCTGGGAACGGTCCGCGGTGTTTGATAGTCGCTCAGGTTTGCCTCGTTTACAGACCTTAGAGATAACGCAGGATGCCGCACAGCAAAGGGCAGGGCGAGCAGGGCGTTTAGGTCCTGGTTATGCCGTGCGTATGTGGCATAAAGCAAAACAACATCAACTTCTAGAGCATCGTCCACCCGAAATTGAAAATGCAGATTTGTGTAGTCTGGTTTTAGACTTAGCGGCTTGGGGCACTACCGATCCTAATACGCTGATGTGGGTATCACCACCGCCTAAAGGAGCTGTCTTTCAAGCTAAAGAAACGCTAAAATCGTTAAATGCACTGGATGAAAATGATAAGATAACTGCACACGGACAAGAAATACACCATTTGCCTTGTCATCCGCGCATTGCTCATCTTTTATTGATGGCAAAAAAAGAGGGAATGCAAGATCTGGCATGCGACCTTGCAGCCTTAGTTGAAGAGCGCGATCCGATGAATAAAGAAACGGGGATAGACATTAATATTCGGATAGAAACATTACGTCGTCAGCGTTGCGATAAACGATTAAGTCAACCCTTTTCGCGTATAGAAAAGATTGCTGCTTCGTATAGAAAACTCTTAAATATTAAAGAAAATAATGCCACTTTTGATCCTTACGAAACGGGATTACTTTTGGTATATGCTTTCCCCGAACGCATCGCTTTTGCACAACCTGGCAATAATGCTTTGTTTAAATTGAGCAGTGGAGCGTATGCTATGGCGCATCATAAAGATGATTTAGCTTATGAGTCATGGCTCGCCATTGCACACATGAATTTGCATGAAAAAAGAGGACGGATTTTCTTAGCCGCACCACTTAATCCTAAAGATTTATTGCCTCTTTTGCAAGAACGAGAACACATCACTTGGGACAGTAAAGAGGGAGAATTGATCTCCGAAACACAGTTAAGAATAGGGGCTCTTATTTTAAAAAGAACTCCACTTCGTAATGTTAATAAAAAGTTAAAAACTCTGAAAATGTGCGAAGTACTCAAAAAAGATGGCGCACACCTGTTAAACTTCGACGAGGAGGTGCAGCAATGGCAAAACAGAGTCAATTCATTACGTCAATGGAACAAAAAAGAAGACTTTCCTGAAGTTACCACAACCAAATTAATGGACACCGTAGAGGTATGGCTTGCGCCCTATTTAGATAAAGTTTGGAATGCGCAAGACTTGAAAAAATTACCTTTATCTGAGATTTTAAAGAACAGTTTAGATTGGGAACAACAACAACTTTTGGATAAACTAGCTCCCGAATATATCACCGTACCCAGTTCTTCTAAAATAAAAATAAGCTATCAGGAAAATGCTTCAGCACCCGTCTTGGCCGTAAGGTTACAGGAGATGTTTGGTCTTGCTCATACCCCTACCATAAATCAAGGTAAGATGCCATTGCTCCTTCATTTGTTATCTCCAGGATTTAAACCGTGGCAGGTCACTTCTGATCTTGATAGTTTTTGGAATAACACCTACTATGAAATAAGAAAAGAAGGTAAACGGCGTTATCCTAAACATGCGTGGCCCGATGATCCGTGGACAGAACAAGCCATAAGCGGCGTGCCGAGAAAGAAACGAAAGTAGGAGGTAAAGTGTGAGTGAGCGAAAACTCTTTTTTTAGGACAACTTCAATTCATAAGATGCATTTCATTAAGAAAACCATTACTTTTGGTGTCATGTCATTTTGTGTGGGTAAATAATATAGATATACGGAAGTTTACAGGTAACAGAATATAACGTTGCTGGGACTATTTATACCGCCTTTGAAAATAGGCGTTAACAATTAAGCGAAGCGTATCACGATTACCTTTGAAATAAACAATAATGAGTAAAATTGACGTAATGAAGCGTTAAAAATTTTTGGTTGTTTGAGGACCTTAGTCCGAGTTTCCAAAAATTTAGCGAAATGAAAGTGTCCCGATAGCTATCGGGATAGCATATTTTCTCAAGCAGCATCGGGGTATTTCAATTATTAATTGAAATAATACTTACGATTTGCGCTGTAGCAAAAAGTAGGTGCAGGGTATGGGGCTGCATAAGCCCCAAACGAAAAACATACCTTATTACCCATAGTATATAACATATAACCTTATTTTATAGACATAATTAAAAAAAGAAAACGACAATGAATAATGATAGCCAAAAGAATATATTAGTTGTTGACTTAGAAATGTCTGGTTCTACACCTGGCGTTCATGATATCATACAAATAGGAGCGATGCTCGTTGATGAGCATTTTGAAGAAATTGCTAGTTTTGATACGCTTATCTTACCTGAGAATGAAACGGATTTTGATCCAGGAAGCAAAAAGATACACGGGATATCCCAATTTGAACTGAACGAAGCGCCTAGCCTTGAAGAGACATTAGAAGAATTAGAATACTGGTTAATGGAAGAGGGTGGTTATACATCGCGCCAAGCTATGCGAGGTTTAAAGATAGCAGGACAAGGCATCAATAATGATATATCATTTCTGAAAGCTTCTTATAATACGGTCAACTTATCATGGCCTTTTGCTTATCAATATCTTGATTTGCAGGATATGATGTATCTGTATTCTCAGATATTAAAAGCTAATGATAAACCAGTTCCAGAACGATTAAACCTTAACATGATTGCTTCATTTTTTGATTTACAGCGTGATCATGATAAACACAATGCGCTGGAAGATGCACGTCTTACTGCGCTTTGTTTTGAGGCTTTGATGAAACAAATAGAGCTGATCAAATTATAAGTTGAAACAATATATATTACTCGTAAGAAGATGCGAAAAACCATAGGGGAGGCTTCAATTAATTCACTTATCTTTACGCCCTATTCAAAGCTCTATTTTTTTTAAATATAATATTAGAAGTGTCCTTTAGATGGGAAATAGGAAGTGTTTGCTTTTGCCCTTTAAACAAGACATTATAGCATTCTGCTTTTCCCTTTTAGCGAAAGCTAAATAAAAAAAATACGATATAAAAACGTACTATGAAAACCAAATCATTTGCCGACTTAGGCTTACATACTGACCTGTTACAAAACATTACAAAACAAGGTTTAAATAAGCCTTATCCTATCCAAGAGAAAGCCATCCCAGTCATTCTGAATCGTAAAGATATGTTGGGTATTGCAAAGACGGGATCAGGAAAAACAGCGGCTTATGTATGGCCTATTCTTCAGCGTTTAATTGGTAATCCAGAGACAACAAATAGAGCCGTCAACACCTTAGTGGTGGTGCCAACACGTGAATTAGCCATACAGGTGTCGGAGGTTTTTAAGACTTATTCGATAGGTTTGCCTCATCGTATAAAGACGCTTGCAGTGTATGGTGGCGTATCCATCAACCCACAGATGAAAGCTCTACAAAATGTGAATGTCTTGGTGGCTACTCCTGGGCGTTTGCTTGAACTACTTGATAGTAATGCGTTAACGATAAGTGAAATCACGACTTTTGTATTAGATGAAGCCGATAAAATGCTGAATCAAGGTTTTAAAGAGGAGATGGATCGTATTTTTAAGAAATTACCTGGAATGCGTCAAACACTTCTATTTTCTGCTACACTGAATGAGAGCGTCGATAACATTAAGACCCATTTGCTTTATCAGCCAGAAGTCATAAAGATAGAAGAGGAGAAAGCGGATGATTTATCACTCATCAAACAATCTGCTTATTTCATTCCCGACAATGAAAAAGGTCGTTTGCTTCGTTACCTCATTAATGAAAAGAAAATGGAGCAAGTGCTGATTTTTGCTTCTTCAATACAACAAGTAGATCGTATCGTAATGAAGTTGAACAAGAACGGCTTTAGTGCGGAGGGTATTCATAGTAAAATATCACAAGGGGGACGACAAGAGATATTGCAGGAATTCAAATCGGGCATCGTCAAGATCCTTGTGACAACGGATCTGTTGGCACGTGGTATCGACATAGCCTATCTGCCTTTTGTTATCAATTACGAGCTACCACGTTCTCCTAAAGACTTTATTCACCGTATTGGACGTACAGGACGTGCGGAGAAGAAAGGACAAGCGCTGACTTTTGTGTCACCTGACGAAGAACACCATTTTAAAATCATTCAGAAAAAAATGGGTAAATGGATAGATCGCGTTAATATTGAGGACTGCGATTATTGAGAATTATGCAAGATGGAGGATGAATTTGTTCTTTTTGCTTTTAATCTAAAAAATAGTAGAACTTATTATAAGTCTCTGAAGTTGTTTTAAAATTGCACACAAAAGAGACTTTTCTTCGCTCACCCTTCACTTCCCTAAAGGGATCCTTCACACCATGTCCAGAATTCAAAATTAAACCTCAAGACTCCATTGAATAACGAGCGAAGATACCCCTTTTCCCGTTCATTGAAATTTAACGTGCTACGGGATGCCGCTTGCGGCAAGGGGTTAGGGGTGCGTGTGGGCTATTTTCTTTTCCCGTTCATTGAAATTAAATGAGATACGGAATAGAAGTGCGTAAAGGAAATAGTGATAATATATGACAACTTTAACAGAACATTAAGCGATAGCCTCATTTCGATGTATAATATGTATATGGTACTATTTAAGAACGCCCGACAAATGTCGGGCGTTTTAGTTTGTTAAAGTTCCAGTCTATATTTTTTATCTTTTTATAAAATTTTGTCCATCAGTACAAAAAGCCAAACAACCAAAGCGGAATCCTCTTATCCGTACCAAATTCAATATCATCCGCTGCAATAAAACTGTTGGGGATATTAGTAATTTGTTGCGTGCTTTTATTTCGTCCACCCACTTCGAAGAGCCATTTGTTATTAATCAGAAAATCTCCTTTTGTGGGGTAGGTTACTTTGTGATCAAGACTTAGCTGGTTAGCAAAGAAGGTTTCTCTCAAACTTCCAATTTCTGTCTTGCCAGGAGTTAAGGCGTAGTTGATATTGGTGTTGTTTAAGAAGATCTTATTAGGCTTTTGGAATCGAGAGATGCCATCACTTTGCTTAAAGATGTTGTGAATGATTTCAGCTTCACCTAAGAAATGGATATAACTCAGCAAAGTGTTGCGATTGATGCCCATACGCTCGCTTAGTTTCGAAACGTTAGGGATAAAAGGCACACTCTCTGAGATGATGTAGAGCAATTGCTTTAGCTTGTTGATGTAAGCCACTTCTACTTGTCGTAGTTGGGGCAGTTCAATTTCCAAAATTAGGTTGATGACCTCTTCCAGTTTTTGGTGAAACTTATTCTTTCCTTCTTTAAAAAAAGGGTAGTAGCCCAGTTTTAGGTATTCGCCAAAGAACTGTAGGGGTTTTATCTGATCAATAATCTCGTGTGATATTTCTATATGATTATTAATGAGTTGATCAAAACTAATTATTGGAAAATCCGTCCCCTGAGAGAGGTTCAAGAATTCACGAAAAGATAAGCCCTGCATATGGTAAACCACTGCACGTCGGCTAAGATCTGCCCGCGCATTTAAAATTTGTAATAGCGATGAACTGGTAAATACGACATGCAGTGTAGGAAGGTCATCGTAAATGTTTTTAAGCTCTTGTGCCCAGTTGGGATATTTATGCACTTCGTCAAGAAAGAGGTGTGTGCCACCTTGTTTTACAAATTTTTCGGCTAAATCCACCAACCTATTTTCACTAAACCAGATATTGTCTAAGGTGACGTATAAAGCTGAGGGTGAGAATTTCCATTCTTGCTTAATGCGTTGAAGTAAAAGAGTTGTTTTGCCAATACCTCTTGCACCTTTTATACCTATTAAGCGCTCATTCCAATCTACTTTATCCATAAAACTACGGACAAATGTAAGATTAGTAGATGCTATCTTTTGTTGGTGTTTTTCAAATAGAGTTTCCATGACTTTGCTTATTTATTTCGCAAAGATAGGTGAAAGTGTTTATCGTGTCAAGCAAAATAATGTAAAAATGCTTAATACAATAAGCAAAAATAAGAAATAATGATTAGTTGAATAAGCAAAATCTCTTAACCCAATAACAATAGGAGCTCACAAAAAAGCAATTGAAAACACTAGAGTAAAAAACATTGAAATTTAAACGATTAGATGGGTAGCGAAAGTTCGTTCAACACAAGTTCAAATGTGTTGATTATAAACTTATTCTGAGCTGTATTTAAAGTAAACAACTCAATATCGGAAGCTAATTGTTTAGCAAGCGTTTTTATCCATTAAAAATTATATTTCTATGGTATTTAAGATAATCAATTTTAAGATCTTGTTTTTTAGTTGGACGTAATTTTTTTCCTTTAATTGCAATTAATCTATTTCTTAATTCTCTTGAAAGAGGAGTCAAATCGGTTGCTATTATTGTTTCTAATTCATCACTAAAAGTTATAAAACCTTTATCAAAAAGAGCATCATATTCAACATACAAACATATTCCATTTGAAATGTCTGCTCGATATTCTTTTTTATGAGCCCAAGGAATAATATGACTTGCCGTGAGTAAAGTTGGTTCACTAATTTCTGTTAAGGCACATTTATTTCCATAATTATTAAGAACACCTTTTCTAAACTTTGATTGTCCAAGCCTAACATTAATTTCAGCTTTTGCATTTTCAATAAAAAAGTCATCTTGAACCTCAATATTTGGTTCATTTATAATTGGCTTCCCATAGTATTTCTCAATATCAACAGATAGTTCGGAATTACTATGCATCAAGAATTTATTATCTAGAACTATTGCTGTCCATCTATTTGGATATTTACCTGTCGTTTTATGTTCTTCTGCGAAAAGATGTTTTATTATGGAATACGGAATACAATAATAATCATCTTCATCCTCTTCGTCTGTCCAAATTACAATGTAAAATTTGTCACCATATTTTTCTATCAGTTGAGATATAACTGTCTCTTGAAAACCTACCCATTTATTTTTTGGATTTCCTTTTAGAATGTAATTATTTGCTCCATCTGACCAGTTTTTTATTCCTAATGCTCTATTCATAATGAGGTAGTTTTGACTGTGGCTAGGTTTAAATACTTACTAACACTTATACACAAGCAATATTGCGTATATATTTCATTTAGCAGAAAGCAACTTTTATTGCGTTTTATAATTTCACATCTCTCGACTGTGTTTTCCCAACAATAGCACCGTGCTGAGTGGTTGTTCGGAAATTCCGAACAACCATATTTTCTTGCAATTCTCCTTCTTCAAAAATATGCTTAATGTGTTCGCTTATAGTAGCTTTAGACTTATCAAAAAGCTCGCACAATTGCTTTTGTGTGAGCCAAACAGATTCATTTTCAAAACGAACATCTAATTTGGTTTCTCCGCTTTCTGTTTGATATATAATTATTTGCGAGTTATTTTCTTGCATTTGTTTCGTCATTTAAATCCCACATTGTGTGTTTTATTCCCTGCAGATTGCTGCGAATAAAAAAAGTGTTTCGAATTGATACTCCGTCTGCTTGTAGCGGGGTAGTTCATTAATCTGAAAAATACTTGGTATAAACTATTATTCTCTCTTTCAAATAACTGTATCTTTTATTGGCAGCATATGAATGTAATAAATCATATGAAATTGGAAACAGATTTAAAGCAAATGTTTTATCCATTTTATTATTTATAAAATTTTGGTCAACAATTTCAATTTTTGATTTGAGTTTTCTTTGAATACAATCTTAATAGATTCATTTATATGTCCATCGTTAAAAGAATATCCAACAATACTTGTTTTAATTGTTAAGTCTTATTGATAAAATCACATATGGAGAATA
>CBFIII010000042.1:0-33948 GCA_965662645.1 Bacteroidales bacterium | reverse complement strand
AGTGACCTCATCATAACCAGTAGCCTCAATCTGATCATGTGATATGACCTGAATGGGTGTAGGACTATCCTTAAGAAGACGCTCACGGTGCACTCCTGTAACAATCAGCGCATTCATATCATACACTTTAGGTTCCAAAGCCACATTAATAAGCGTATCAGCTGTAGGCACCAAAGAAAGATGAACACTTGCGTAGCCAGCATAACTGTAAGTCAATTTAATAGGCTCACCCAAGGCTACACGGTACTGATAGTAGCCATCAGAATCCGAAGAACTCCCTGCCTTATGACCAATATAAATATTGGTTTTTGCTAATGGACGCTGAGAAAGAGCATCCACAACACTCCCCTTAATGGTCACTTGCTGAGAAAACACAGGCAAGCACACACCGACAAGGAGACAAACTATAGATATTTTCAAAATCGTTTAGTTTATATCACAAATCAACACCTCAAAAATAAAAGAGGATAATCTGAATAAATAAATCAATAAAAATTAATAGAAATGCGCTATAAAAAGCAGTATTCCAATATTTTGGAAACTAAACAGTGGGAGGACGAGTGAATGTAGGCGGATACGAGACCTTACCCATAACAGCAGCGTGGGGCTGCTCAAGAATTACAGGAAGAATCGAAGGAAAAGAAAAAATGCAACTATTATCTGTTGGTTCTACATAAACAACGTCGTAGAAATCAACATAATCTTCCAATTCTACCAAACCACCATCAGAAGAAAGCGCAATAGCACTCTCTGTAGAAAACCATTTATCCGCAAGATCCTTATCGACTATCGCTGTGATGAAGTAGAAAAAATAGCCTAATAATAAAAGGACATAAGGGATGTTAGTGGTGAAAAAACCAAAGGTGAACATTGTAGAAGTTACATTTTTTGTGACTGCAAAAGTAATAATTTATAATTTAACAAACACAAAAAAATGAGTATAAACCTATTATTAGATGAACATTAACCATGCTATTATTTTATAATAACCTGAGTTCAATTTTAAATTCGGTCACATGTCAGACTTAGGTTGATATATAAAAAGGGCATCTCTAATAGAGATGCCCTTTTATTTTTCACTGTTCAGAAATAATTACCTATTTTACAATCGCCTATTTAATAAGCAATTGCTTTTGAATAGTCGTGTTATCCGTAGTGATTAGCATAATATACATTCCACTACATAAATTAGACGTATTAAAAGAAGTCTTTTCATTCAACACATTCTGTTTTAGAACAACAGCTCCATTCACATTTACCAACTCAATAACAACTTCATTTTCAAACTTAGGAAGCTTAAGAGTAACGTTATCTTTTGCAGGATTAGGATATAAAACAACATCCTGATTGCTCCATTGACAAGAAACAGAAGTGACCACACTAATAGAAATAGTAACCGTTTCGATATCTTCTAGCGTCCCATCAGAGACTTTTACTTCAAATGAAACACTAGCACCTTTTCCCTTCTCGAAATACGACGCATCAAGAATAGTTACAACACCCGTTGATTCATCAACAGCAACCATCGATGCGGTTGTTGAAAAACATAGATCATCACTATTTTCGTCAGTCGCAGAAACTGTCAGTAAGGTAGTACCTACAGAACTATTCTCTGGGATTGACAAGGTAGATGATATGTCATTAAATACTGGCGCTTTATTCACAACTTTTACAGTAAAAGTGGTGGTATCATAATTAGCCGCTTCGTCTTTCACTGTTATGGTTACCGTATTGTTATCTCCACTTATTACAGTACCAGCAGCAGGCAATTGTGAAACTTCAAAATTAGCAGGCGTTGTTACATTATCAGTAGCATTTACCAAAGAAACATAATTGGGAAGAACACCATTAGTACCATTAGCTTCCTGTAAAACTTCTTGATTAGCAATAGCAGAAATGACAGGTTTCACATAATCAGCAACAGAAGTCAATCCTTGCCATGTTAAGAAAGGATATCCACCGTTAACATCTGGATTAATTCCCCAAATATCGTCTGATCCGTTATTTGTCTCGTTGATGAAATCCCATCCTGCATCTGCAAATGTACTAGGGCTGTGCATATCTATTGTTGTTTTGCCTGTACCACAGGTGCTTATAGCTATTCCAGATATTTCTGTATCCCAGAAAGAATGAGTCGCATTGTCATCATAAGCTGTAAAACCTCCTACATGTGTAGTTGCACTTATCTTTCCAGTACTGTAGCAATTGTCTATTAAGCCATAATATGATGTTCCAGCGAATCCTCCACAATAAGTACCTGTAGCATTTACCTCGACAATACTATAACAGTTGCTGATTTGCATGGCTAATGCGCCACCTGTAAATCCACCAATAGCATAGTGTCCACTTACCTTACCTGTGACAAAACATTCAGAAATGACAGCTCTATTTGTACTGCTTGTTTCTCCTGTTCCTAAAAATCCACCTATTGCATCGTATCCTGTGATGTTAACATTTGTCAAACCAAGTTTGGTAATGATTGTTGTAGAACTAGCTTTGGTTACACCGAAGAAGCTTGTGTTATTTTGCTCTGGTCTATTAATGTAAAGGCTGTCGATGATATGTCCATTGCCATTATAAACACCAGAAAATAGCGTTGCCCTAGTCCCTATAGAAGAAAATCCTTTTCCTTCATTCCAGGTTTCGGTATCTTTAGCATTAATATCTGCTGTTTGGCTAATGTGTTTATCCCAGACTGTAGATGTTTCGGACAGCCATTTTAGGTGACATAGATTAGCTATTTCATAAGGACTAGCTTCAGTACCTTCTCCTATCAAATCAGATGGTTGTAGATTTATAGCAAAGGTTAACTCAGAGATGTTTCCTGTTTCGTCCTGTACTGTTACAGTTATTTCTGTACTGCTGCTAATCATAGTACCTGCAGCAATAGACTGTGTAATTATTAAATCTTCTTTTGCTGTCATATTATCACTCGCACGATTACGAACAGTATCGATATAAGAAGGCAAAGAAGCAATAATATCAGCACCTGAATATTTTAACACTTGATCGTTAATGGCAGAAACGACAGGTTTCTCATAATCAGTAATGGAAGTAAACCCTTGCCATGATAAGAAAGGATAGCCACCGTTATCATTTGGATTAATTCCCCAGATATCTTCTGATCCGTTATTTGTCTCGTTGATGAAATCCCATCCTGCATCTGCAAATGTACTAGGGACGTGCATGTAGGCTGTTGTTTTGCCTGTACCACCTGCACTAGTTGTTTTCATTGAGCTCTCAATGTCCCAGAAAGAATTATTAATTGCGGAGTAATAATCATTTAGTCCTGAAAGGCCTAATGCCTGACCGCTTGTGCTGTTTATCAAGCCAGTGCTGTAACAATTGTTGATGTTAGAATGAACATAGTTACTACCACAGAGACCTCCCGCATAGGCCGATGATCCTGCATTTACTTGTGCTGTACTATAGCTATTGGTTAGGCTTGTATATCCACTGTGCCCTATAAGCCCCCCTACGCTATATCCTCCAGTAACTACACCTGTTGTGAAACATTGGTCAACGGTTGATTGTAAGTTGTTGTAGTCAACACCTTTCAGAATGCCCACATAATTTGATCCAGTAACAGTAGCATTCGTAAGTCCTAGTTTTCTAACACTACAATTATTACAACTTGCAAAAAGACCTATAACGGTTTCTGTTGGACGATTGATGTATAGGCTATCAATAATTTGACCTTGACCATCATAGCTTCCTTCAAAACAATCGCCATTTGGATCTTCTACAGTACTTCCAATACAAGCAAATCCTTTTCCATTATTCCAATTTTCGGTATCTTTTGCATTGATGTCGTTGGTTTGGATAAAGTATTTCCCTACCCATACTGAATCACTTTCTGACAACCAGCACAGATGCGTTAGATTAGCTATTTGGTAAGGATTACTTTCGCTACCATCGCCCACTAATCCTGGAACAATAATTTTCAAGTTAATACTTAAAGTGTCAGACGGATTACCATCCTCATCTATTGCAACAACTTGTACACTTGTAGCATCATTTATAGCATCACCTACTGCTATAGATTGTACTATAACTAAATCACTTGAAAGAGTATTGTCATCAGTTGCATTGTCTTTAACCAAAGATGTAAGATCGGGCATTACTGTTCCTGTTACCGTAAAAGGTATTTCTTGTTCTGCTATAGAAGTTATAACAGGCTCGTCAGCTAAATCATTAATCACAATTGAGATCATTTTTATATTAAATGATAATGTTGTGTTATTAGTAACTTTAATGCCAAATGTAATTTCGGAATTCTTCTCAGCATCAAAATATGCACTATCAAGGATAGACACTTCTCCTGTTAAAGAATTAATAGCAATAACTGATTGCGTATTTACAAAGCTATAAGTCAATCCATCATTATCAGGATCACTAGCAGACACTTGCACTAACACCGTGTTTGCGGCACTATTCTCATCTACATTCAAATCAGAAGGAATGTTATCAAATGCAGGAGTCAGAAGTCTAGAAACCTCTACCCAAGCGGCATTGTCCATATTGGTTAATATACCATTGTTGTTATTTGCTTTGTCTAAAAGAATGTCACCACTTTCAAAGTCCATATCATAATAGGCCACAAGACCGTCTTCGTTTCCACTAAGACCAACACACATATTGGTTTGGATTTGCTCTGTAGTAAGTGCTTTATTCCAAAGACTCACCTCATCAAGTTCACCATTAAAGAACCTATAAAAACCACTGCAACTAAAAGCTCCTAAATGCATTAGCTCATCCACATCGTTTTGCTTTTCCGTAGTCAACTGCTGAGAAAACACCCCATCTATATACAAATCAATACCTTCATTAGTTTGTTGCAAAGTCATATATACCCATTGATTTATGGGGAGTTGGTAGGTAGAAGTTCCATAACTACCCGCTGCAAATGTCTCCACATGTCCACCATCTAATTGTAACATGATACCTCCATTTGCAGTCGTTTCATCACCTATAACAAAAGATTGCTGATGCGACGGAACTTGTATCCAAGTAGATAAAGAGTACTCTCCATCAACACCATTACTTATTAGGTCAATATCTCCAATATTTACATAGTCTTCGGTGCCATCAAAGCTTAAAGCCATACTATCTTTAGGTGTTCCTAATACAGGAATATCAGACTCTACCCAAGCAGCATCATCCATATTGGTTAATATACCATTATTGTTATTTGCTTTATCTAAAAGGACGTTGCCATTTTCAAAATCCATATCATAATATGCCACAAGACCTGCTTCATTATCCAAAGGGGTAGTAGTCATGTATTCATTAACTTGATCTTGTGTCAATGCGACATCCCAAATAGAAACATCATCCATTATACCATTCCAAAGGGATGATCCTCCATAAACTCCTAGGTTTTGAATATCATCTCCGCTCATTGCAGAAACAGCATTATTTTCATTCACCAATAAACCATTTTTATATAATTTCATGGTAGTAGTGCTAGCATCATAAGTCACCGCAACAAAATACCATTTGTCGAGGTCTAACACCTCATTGTCTTTTACCAATTGCCATTGATTATTATGACCAGCACTCAAAATTCCGCTGGGTGCCCAAAATGCGGATTCAACTCCCGAAATAATATTAGAATTAGAATAAACTGTATTTTTGACCCAAGCAATTTTGGAATATGAAGAAGAGACAACAGCTGTTGTAGTCACATAATCATTACTTCCATCAAAAGCTAAGCCCATACCTTCTTTTGGCGTTCCTAATACAGGAATATCAGATTCTACCCAATCCTCATCATCCATATTATTAAGCATAGCATCAAAACTCCCCGCTTTATCTTCAACAATGGTTCCATCTTCGAAATCATAATCGTAATAAGCTAACAAACCAGTTTCGTCACCATTAAGGTTGGTGTACATCGTTTCTTTAATCTCCGCCTGAGTACGAACAGTATTCCAAACAGCAGTATTATCTAATGAACCATTGAGATAAGCACTATTGTCGTTCGGATATCGGCCTAAAAACATGCCTTCATTACTTGGATAAATAGGGCCTGTAAATGTATTACTTCCTGCATTTTCGCCATTAATATAAACAGTCATTGTACTAGACGTATTATTGTAAACGCCTGCCACATGTGTCCACTTATTTAAAGGGATACTCCCCGAAGCCGTTCTTACATATTCATAAGAACTGTTTGAACTTGCGAGCACAAATTCAAGTTTTCCATCTCCACCATCACCCTCACGAAGCGTCCAGGAATAATAAGTTAAGTCACTCTCTCCTGTAATGAACGTTTGAAATGTAGAGTACCTAGTTAAATAGACCCATGTCTCCACAGTCATATTATTTAACACTTCAATTTCAGGCGCAGCTTCCACTCTTAAATAGTCATTAGACCCATCAAAAGTTAATGCCATCCCATCTTTAGGCGTTCCGACTTCAGCCGAAAGCCAATTAAGAGCCAACAGCGTAGCAACTACAACTAATAATAATCTTTTCATTTTCTAGTTTATTTAAATTTATTAATATTTACTTAAATTCATTTTAGGATAAAACAACAACAGAACTTACAGACAACTGCAAACAAAAGGAAAAACAAATCTCTCAAATATTCATTTTGCGAATCGCCTGTTTCCCTTTCTCCAAAAAAACCAAGCGGTAACCCATGAGGATTTTTGAGTTACAATAAACATTAAGGATATACACTTCTGGTTCAATATTTTGGCAATCTATAATTTCACATTGCATTGTTATAGTGCTCATTTTTATTGTATTGCCAATACTATCTAATATTTCATATTTATAGTTAGCATCTTGATAACTTTTAATAGTTAGCATGAGCCAAAAACCATGAGCAAGAATCTCAATTTGTTCACATCTATTTGGGTTTTTGGCAACATTAAGCATTTCAATGATGCCCAAGTTTTTATTTAACAATTTCATTCTATTTGCGATATTTAGCAGTATTCTATTTATTAATAAGTTACGAAAGTAGGCTGCTATATTTGGATACACAATAGACACTAAACGAATGGCAGGTCTGAGTATATTAAGTGTGGGAATGAATAAATTAAGTGTTTTTCTTAAAAAGCTAAAATGGATTAAATGACTTAAATTTATCCATTTGCTGTTTATCTTGAAGTATTTGCAATAAATAGGAATACGAAAATAGAGCGCATAAAAAAACCTCTGAAGAGTGATTTCTCCAGAGGTTTATTGAGGTATTTTTAAAACGCACACGAACTCTTTTAATGCATTTTTATTTCAAATTTAATTTTTTCAAAAAATCATCTTTACGATTACGAGAAATAGGTAAGGTTTTGTGGTTTTCCATTATTACCAATCCACCGTCGCGATTGACATATTGTTCTACGTAATTCAAGTTTATTAAATGTGATTTGTGTATTCGGTGAAAAATAGTATCTGATAATAATTCAGCATATTCTTTAAGCGTACGCGTAACCGTTAATTCTCTACTATCTGTTAAATTAAAAATAGTATAACAACCATCAGATTGGCAATGTATTATATTTTCTGTTTTTATAAATTTGACACCATCAGATGTAGGAACAGCAATTTTACTTACTTTATTTATGGAATTTGCTTTAAGTAAGTCAATTTGCATTTGAAACTCATTAAAACGTTCTTTTTCAAACACATGTTTCTTTATAGCATTGACAAGATTCAAAGGACCTATTGGTTTTAATAAATAATCTAAGGCCGAATATTTAAATGCTTTCACTGCATATTTATCATAGGCGGTAACAAAAATAACTTTGAACGAAAAAGGAGATATGAGATCAAGTAAATCAAAACCAGAACCATCTTGCATCTGAATATCTAAAAATAAAATATCAGGCGTAACGGTTTTAAGTAGCTTTGCACCTTCAGCAACTCCAAAAGCCTGTCCTATAACTTCTACATTTTCGGCAAACTCACTAATCGTATTTTTTAGTACCTCAACGGCATCTTTTTCATCGTCAATAATTACGGCTTTCAAACTCATAATAATTCAATTTTTGCAATCATAAATAATCTAAATTGGCAGTATAATTTTCACCTTAGTACCTGCAGCTAATCCATTACTATACAAATCAGTTATAACAACATCATTTTTAGTTTCCTTGTTGTTATATAGTTGTTTTAGTCGCTCACGAGTCACTAGCATCCCTAACGATTGTGACTTTGTTAACTTTTCTTTTTTACCAGCCTCTTGCCTACCAATTCCATTATCTTCAATACAACACTCAAGCGTATTGTTCTCGACATTTTCTTTGATAGAAATCTTAATTAATCCGCCATCTTGTTTCGGCGCTATACCATGTATTATAGCATTCTCTATGTATGGTTGTAATATCATAGGAGGAATGGAAAATTCAGAGGTATCCATATCAGGATTTATTTCAAAAGAATATCTTAGCTTATCTTTAAACCTAAGTTGCTCAAGCGATAGATATTTTTCAAGAGTTTCTAACTCATCGTCAAGGGGAATTAATGTTTTACGAGAATTTTCTAGAATATTTCGAATAAGCTTAGAAAAACTACTCAAGTAATTGCAAGCCTTCTGCTTCTCATTTGTTAATATAAAATTTTGTATTGAATTAAGGGAGTTAAATAAAAAGTGCGGATTCATTTGAGTACGCAGCAATTTATTTTCAATTTCAGTTTTTGATCTACGAAGCTCCATTCTTTTTCTACGTTGTCTCACCCTGTAACACACAAAGACACAAACCCCTACAAAAAGAACAAACACGGCTATAATTAGTATTAAAAGTTTATTTTTTTTCTCATTGATTAATATAAGCTCTTGTTGTTTTTTGTCAGATGTTAACTTCTGTATTTCTTGCTCTTTTTCAACAGTTTCATATTTTACTTGATAATCAGCAATTTTAGCATGAATTTTCTCCTCAATAATAACATTATTTATACTATCATAAATACTTTGATAAGTACGTGCACTAATTAAATCTTCTTGTATTAATGCGTTAATGTATATTTCATTTGCACAATCTCTAACTTGCAATTTATTATTGTCAACAAGCGCTTTTTGATAGGCTTTGAGAAAGTATTTTGTGCTCAATTCATACTCTTTTGTATTGCGATAATTATTACCAAGCCCATTAAGCACATATATCATTCCTACTGAATAATTTTGATTCGAGAATATTTTTAGTGCATTAATATTCAAATCAATAGCCGCTCTGAAATCATTAAAACTTTCATACCCATTTGCCATATTGGTATATACTGTAGCAATCCCAATACTATCATTTACCGACTCATAAAGATGTAATGCTTTTTCAGCATAAAGTTTGTAATTCTCAACATCAGAAAAGGCTTGATAAGTGGAATAAATCAGTTCATAATATGCAGCTTTAGTTCGGATACTTGTGCTTTTACTGAAATAGTTTTTTAGTTGCAAACTACTTTCCAGACATTTTGTATAATTTCCTAATGTGTAATATATGTTAGCGACGTTTAATCTTGTTTTGATAATTGAAATAGTATCTTTTATTGATAAAGCAAGTTCATAAGATTGGTTGTAGTATGACAACGCATTCTTGTATTTCCCCTGTTCCATTTCAATAATACCAAGATTATTTAACACTTTACTAATACCTATATTGGAATTGGCTTTTTTAAATAAAGCAAGAGCTGCTTCGTATTGTGCTATGGCAGAATCAGGCTTATTATCAAAATAATATATCACACCTTGATTCTTTACACATTCAGCATAAAGCTCGTAATTTGTGGTATCACATTCTTCAAGAGCCTCGTATGCAAAGGCTTGAGCTTTCTTTAAATCTGATCTCCAATACATCCGAGTTGAATCAATCAATTGTGACACCTCAACTTCGTTGGCAAAACTTGAAGAGATAAAACATAGTCCAATAATAAATAATATAAAAAAGCGCATAATTAATTAGTAATGAATTTTTTAATGATTAACAATAGTAAAAATAGTGTAAGCATTTCGTTATTAAGTTCTTTCACAAAAAAAACTACCCATCTCAAAATAAAGGTTTTAAATATACAAAACTCTGCTTTTCTGAATTATATAATTTAAAAATTAGCCTCTCCTTTTTCAAAAACAAAAAACAGAAAGTCATCATTAAACAAAACGATTAGTAACAGTTAAAATCATTTATCTTCATGAACTACTATCCTGCAATGGCAAAAGCACAAAAGTACTTTTTTAAATTAATTTTCAAACATAATATATTCACAAGTTTTTTATTATCTGAACATTAACACTAAAACAAATCATTCTTACTAACAAAAATGACTACAATAATATTTTTATTTGACAAAAATACAAAACCTTACAATACTAAATATGAACAAATTAAACCATCCCCACTCATAACATTTAATACAAACACTTAGATAAAATTGAAAACATTTCAGAAAGAAATTAAAGACCTAATTACTAGATGAAAATATTTGAATCATTAACGACATCACTATTTTCAACCCCCAAGCAAACTCTGCTTTTGACATTTACCTTATACCGCTTTAAGTAGTTCAATACTTATAAAAAACATTTATTTATAATTCTTAAGACTTCACATTATTCCTTGTGCCACCAATTTATTGTCAGCTTGAAAATTAAAAAAGAAAATCAATATTTGAACACTTAGTTAGAAACTAGTAGATATAAAAACCAGATAATAAAAAAAAACGACCAACAACCTATAATTCATAGGTCATTGATCGCACACAATAAGAAAAATATCATCTACTTATCTCTTTTACATTACAGCTTTTCAAGTCCGCTCATTCTCACCACAATTATTAGAAGCGCACTTTTTTATTATGCCCAATAAAGCCTCATACTCTGCAAATCGGTGTTCTCTGATTGGTCTTATCTTAGGTTCGGTATCAAAGTGCAAAAGAAGGCAAGGGCTTATTGTTTTATACTTGTCAACGTATTCATAAGACGTTAGTTCATTATTCTTAATACGTTGTTTTATTTTGTTATGATAAGGATACATTTCAATTTATTTTTAGAATAAAAAAAACATAAGACTCAAAAAAAACATAAAGCCCACCTACCATTGGCAAGCAGACTCAATTATCGTCTCTCATAATATAAGGTAAAACGGGTTATTAATATAACTTTTTGTTGAAACAAATAGACCTATCACAAAGCTCTATTTCCTATACCAAAACTTAATTTATGATGCACTGGTTTCTAAAAACCCAATCAAAATTTTTCTAATTAACACCTTAACACTCGTAAGTCCAAGCATTCTACTTTTATTATAATGAACTTCCTCTTCAACAGTTATATTTCTTTCCCCTGTATCTTGAACGTCCTTTTCAAATGCATCTTTTAATGTTTCATGATCATTAGACATTTGCCCTAGATAGAAAAAATCATTTCTAATCAAGTACAAATTCATAATAATATCTCTCCAGAGAGTCGGATTTTTAGGTGCCAAGAGTTTAACAAATTCTTTAATCCTAGCTTTGTCATTCATACTAACAGTCTTCTCAAAACCGCAATTCTCACACTTTTTAATAATGGGTTTATTATCCAGAGATTCCTTTATAATTGAATCTAATATATTATAGACAAGACTTATTTCAATGTTTTGATTATCATAATAATTGCCAATTAAAATAAATTGTATCGTAGTAAAAGATAATAAATCTATTCTCTGTTTTAATAAATTATCATGACTTAGTTTGTTGTATTTTGAAAATAAAGAAATAAAATCAACACGTGTTCGAAGTTCCTCCTTGGGCGAGCCAATTCGTAATACGAGGTTATTATAATCCTGATAAAATTCAAGTGGTTGAGATTTTCCCTTTTCCATACAAACCTCTAATATTTCCTGTATATTATCGGCTTCGTTAAGGTCTTCGAATAACTCTTTAAAATTAGCAGATTGCAACCACGTAGCACTTTGAATTGAATAGGAAATAAAATTTAAAAAGACGACAAAAGATTTAACACATTTCTTGATATCTTCAACATTATCAAGACAGTTACTTTCTTCTGTTATAAGAAATGTAAGGTGAACTTTATCAACAACTTTCGATGGGACATTCAGTTTTGAAGGAAAGATATATATTCCTTTATCTAGTATGTAACCCTTTTCAGGAATTATATATGATGGGATATCAATCTTAAGATACTTCATGTTATTGTAGTTATTTTTATTGCCCATAAAGGCCGTTAATAAAAAAAACACCATAAATCCACAGAATTCGGATTATTTCGGGAGATTTCAAACCACTCTCATCATTTGCTTATAACGCTTTCATTTATTCGAAAAGATTGCAATAACTAAATTAAGTCGTTTTATCTATTTATAACTAGCAAAGCTACACTTTTCAATCATTTATGTCAATCTTTTCATAACTAATCTGTTGATAATTCTTTTAAGTGTTTAAATAGAAAAAGGATAAGTCAAGTTGACTTAATGGGAAAGTTATGCAATAATGGCACTATTTATCAAAAAAGTAGCCGTTTTATTCATAAAAGGAAGATGATCGAAACGCTGGGAAACAAACATTCAAGGTATAAATTATCACTTATTTTTATGATTAATTTGAATTTTACCTTGTGTATTTTATACCACACAGGTAACTGATAATAATAAAATAGTTTTCAAATCAAGACCACACCCATTGGAGAAAACACAATTAATCATTTCAATTAAAACACTTTAAAAATCACAAATACAAACTATCAAGTATTGAAATACCTGTTTGAGTCTTGAAATACTTTTTCCTAATACTCTCTATCGCCTGCTTCGGCATTTCATCTTCATTAATATTAACTAATAAATCAGCCTCAACTAATATCTGAAAATCTAAACCATCAATTTTAGAATACGAATGATGATGTCCTATTATAAATGAAATTCTGTCAAGGATTGCTTGGTCAAGATTTAATTCTGATAATAAAAAGAGTGCCACTGCAGGACCTTCTTTTTCTTGGTAAGGTCCACTATGTTTATTGTATTTCTTTTCTGCTTCTTTTATACCAATATCGTGAAGAATGCCAACCATATCAATTATTAAGATTTCGTTAGCCGAAAGATTTTCTCTTCGTGCAATACAACTGGCAAATCCATATACTTTTAATGCATGATTTATTCTCCGTATATCAGTCCCGAAATATTCAATCATCTTCTGTGTTATTTTTCCTATCATTTTATCTTAACTTAAAAATTGTTCTCACACTGACACAACGCATAGACCGTAAAAATCGATAAATTATAAGGCATTAAAAAGACTCAAAGAGTTCTAATTTCCTGCCATCATTTGCTCATACACAAATCACTCACCCACAAAACACACTGTATACAAACAGGTTAAAAAGAATAGTAACTGTGATAATTATTCTTTCCAATATTTCTTTGCCCAAGCCTGCTGTTGATCTTTGTCATGAAAAGTCCATGCCAACACACGACTAATCTTAGTTCCCTGACTCATCTGAATAGTTTTTACTTCTACAGCTCCCACCCCTTTCAGAGCTTTACGAAACGATCTTAACTTGTCTTGTTTTGATACCAATGTTGTAAACCAAAGGCAAGACTGAGCGAATTCTTTGCTTTGTTTGATCATATTAGTCACAAATCGTTCTTCACCACCATTACAGTACAATTCATTACTACTTCCACCAAAATTCAAGACAACATCCTTGATTTCTTGTTTATTAAGGCTACTCAATTTGCGAAGAGTGGAAGCATGAGCTTCCGCCAAAGAGGAATGAAAAGGAGGATTACAAATCGTCACATCGAAATGCTCATCAGCTTTCATAACACCCCGAAAAGTATCGTATGTATTGGCTTGTAAACGAAGTTCGATATTATCTTTTAGTGTATCATTCTTCTCAACGATGGATGTAGCTGAGTCGATAGCAACAGCTTCCACATCAGAACCCACAAAAGACCATCCATACTCTCGACTACCAATAATAGGATAAATACAATTAGCTCCTACCCCTACATCTAAGCATTTAACGACCTTACCTAAGGGAATAACTTCGCCATTTTCGCTCGCTAATAAATCGGCAATATTGTGTATATAATCGGCTCTTCCAGGTACAGGTGGACATAAAAAACCTTCAGGAATTGACCAATACCCCACCCCATAAAAATGTTTTAAGATGGCTTTATTAAGCATCAGAACAGCCTCTGGATCTGAAAAGTTAACAGATTCATCCTGAAACTTATTCAACGCCACAAAATGGGCTAAGTCAGGACAAGTGGCTATCAATTCTTTAAAATTGTAACGCTCACGGTGTTTGTTACGAGGATGTAAACTTACTTTTACTTTCGGATGTTCTTTCTTTTTTGGAGCCATTAAAAATCATTTATTAATGAAGTGTTATTAACCTGATATAGAGTCAACAACCTCTAGGCAAGCCCACGAGGCATTTAGTTGAAGAACATTTTATTATTCGCATCAAGTTACGGAGAATTAAACCCATAATGTGGGATTAAAAATATCAGAAAGCAAAGATAATCAATCTATCTTCTTAAAGTGGACAAAAGAATCATACATCGGGATATAATTAAGCAATACCAATACTTAAGTTTTATCAAAAAATTTCACGAATAGTTCAATGTCATCAAATTAAGCGTTAACACGATGTATAAATGCTTTCTTCATCTGCGATTTAAATTCTTTAAACTGAAATGCTATTTTTAATAAAACATAACGTATTTCAATTTTAAAAAAATGAAGACAATACGTAGAACAATAATCCACGAAGTGATGTGATTACAAAAAACAATTGTCTATTTTAAGAATTATAAGTTAAAGATTAGGAAAAGAAACACAAAAAAGTTGCAGAATGAAGATCTTTTCGTTACATAATTTCCAACATTATACAACCAGAAAAGAATTACACTTCCTTTGGGTTATAGTGCAAATCCATCTGAGGAAAAGGAATTGTTATACTATTTTCAATGAATTTCTTATTAATGATGCGGCGGATATCACTTTTCACTTTGGATATTCTAAAGATATTCTGACTCATGAATAAAACTTGAAAATCAAGTGAGGAATTGCCAAAGTTAACCAATCGAGCCTCTATCTTATCTTTATGATCGATATCAGGATGAGCAAGAGCACTCTCTTCGAGAATCCGAATCACCTTATCCACATCGCTACCATAAGCCACTCCCACCTCGATATGGAAACGCGTTTTTTTGTTCTGATGACTCCAATTAATCACCTTATTAGTCGTGATAAGCGAATTGGGTATAATGATAGAAATATCATCACGATTGAGTCCTTTAGAGGTACGCAAACCAATATCTTGTATCCTCACTACATCACCATCTATCTCAAGCACATCATCCACCATTATGGAACGTTCAGAAAGCAGAATGATACCTGATATAATATCATTAAACGTCTGCTGCAAGCCCAAACCTACACCAACCAACAAAGCAGCAGATCCAGCAAGTAAAATAGTGACCTTAACACCAATAGCTTCAAGCACCAAAGCAATAGAAACCACCCATACCACATACTTCACAATCTGAAAGATGGAATATTTATTGCCTTCATCGATACGAGAAAGATGACGTTTAGAGCCAAAAATGGATTTTTTAATAAGCCACAATACCCCCTTAGTCATTACTAGAATAAGCAAGACCATCAAAAGGGTAAAAACACTAATGTGATAATCTCCAACATTAACGAATTGAAATTCTAATATTTGTTTTATGATTTCCATGGTGTTCAATTTAACTCAGACAAAGCGAGAAAGCTTATTATTATAATCTCAAAATTAATATAATCTGGTATATAAACTAGTTTTTCACTCATAAATATTGGAACAACAACATTATAATAAAAAAACGATTTAAGGTTCTGTTCTGTCAGAATTATACGTCAAAATAATTATTATTTTAATAAATCTTCCAACGACAAACTGTAGGGAAAGCCTACTTATTAAGAATTAACAACGATTAAAAATAGAAACACTCCTCTTATTTGTTCTTTATTATGAAATATTATCCAATAAAATGATGAATATTAGCATGTAATTAAAAAGATATAATAATCTCAAGAAGAGAACGATATCTTTTTAAAAAATCTTTTTGCGCAAACGATTGCACAAAACATTGTTTTTTAAAATCTAACTATTACCTTTGTAAATAAATACAAGATTTTAATAAATAATTAATTTGGTTGTCAATTCAAAAAAACATTCCAAAATATAAATTATATGTTTGATTTGCATTATTTGCGAATTTGTAATTCATACAATGAGCATGAATTTTGATAAGTCATTTTCATCTGTTAATAAGAGATTAAAAGTTCTTGTATTTTACAAAGTATTTACAATCGATTTTTCAGAATAATGGGTTGGTTATTAATTATTTATATCATAAATCACCTGAGCGTCTTATTTGTTTTTATGAGTATTTTTCAGACTATTGATTTAACGTGATAAGATGAAATGCTTGTAGAAATAATAATTATTCAAGGATATGAATTGGATGATTTTCATTCTATTTTTGAAATAGTTGGTTAATTGCCAATGATATCTATTAGGTAAATAAATAAACTTCAGAATTACCTATTCTTATTTGCTTAACAATTAGGAATAGTTTTGTCTGTGGTTTAATTTTATATTTTTTAACTTAGTTCTTAGATTTATTAATTTTAAATTTTAACAATTATGATTAATGTAAAAGATTTGTTTGACTTGTCAGGTAAAATTGCTTTAGTTACAGGTGGTACACATGGCATTGGGATGGCATGTGCTAAAGCTCTTGCTGCTGCTGGTGCTAAAATATGCGTAAACGATATCGATGATGAAAAATTAGCTTCCGCTAAAGCAGAATATGCTAAAGATGGTATTGATGTTTATGTTTTAAACTTCAATGTGACTAACGAAGCTGATGTAGATCGTGGTGTTACTCAAATTGAAAAAGAAGTAGGACCTATTGACATTTTAGTTAATAATGCTGGAATTATTAAACGTATTCCTATTTTAGATATGCCTGTGGAGGATTTCCGTCAAGTTATTGATGTAGATTTAGTTGCTCCTCTTATTGTGGCTAAACGTATTGCTCCTGGAATGATAGAACGTCGTCAAGGTAAAATTATCAATATGTGTTCTATGATGAGTGTTTATGGTCGTCAGAATGTTTCTGCTTATGCAGCAGCCAAAGGTGGTCTTAAATTATTAACTGAGAACATGACTTGTGAATGGGCTAAGTACAACTTACAGATTAATGGTATCGGTCCTGGTTATATTGCTACAGCTCAGACTGCTCCTATTCGCGTAAATGGTCATCCTTTCAACGATCTAGTTATGACGCGTACACCTGCTAATCGTTGGGGACAACCCGAAGATGTAGGTAATGCGGCTCTTTTCTTAGCATCTCAAGCTGCTAATTTTGTAAATGGTCATGTACTTTATGTAGATGGTGGTATCTTAGCTAACTTTGGTTATGTTAAAGGTGAAAATGAAGTAAAATAATAGAAATTAAAGTAACCTTGTTATCATGAGGATAACAGGGTTATTTTTTTATAGTAAAATTAAGATAAATAAATGTTAACATTAGAAAAATTCAAATTAGACGGTAAAGTTGCATTAGTTACTGGTTGCAAACGTGGTATTGGTAAAGGTATGGCTTTGGCATTAGCTGAAGCTGGTGCTGATATCATTGGCGTAAGTGCTTCACTTGAAAAAAGCGGAAGTGCTATTGAAAAAGAAGTACTTGCTTTAGGACGAAAATTCAAAGCTTACACTTGTGATTTTAGTGACCGTGAAGCACTTTACGATTTTATTAAACAAGCCAAAGCAGATTTTCCTGTTATTGATATCTTGGTGAATAATGCTGGAACTATATTACGAAGCCCTGCTGCCGAACATCCTGATGAGATGTGGGATAAGGTGATAGAAATCAACCAAACAGCTCAATTTATTTTGACTCGTGAGTTTGGAAAAGAAATGGTAAAACGTGGAAGTGGTAAAATCGTATTTACAGCGTCATTACTTACTTTCCAAGGTGGAATAAATGTTCCTAGTTATGCAGCTAGCAAAGGTGCTGTAGGTCAAACAACTATGGCTTTCGCCAATGAATGGGCTTCTAAAGGCGTGAATGTGAATGCTATTGCTCCGGGATATATTGATACCGACAACACAGAAGCTTTGCGTAAAGATGCTGAACGTAGTGAACAGATTCTTGGACGTATTCCTGCTAATCGTTGGGGTAAACCTGCCGATTTTGGAGGACCTATTGTTTTCTTATGTTCTGAGGCTGCATCATATATGCATGGTTCTATACTATTAGTAGATGGTGGATGGATGGGAAGATAACCCCAAGAGGTGTTTTTTCTTACGATAAAAGTTTTAACCTGTAGTTATACTGTACAGTAATATTATTGTGAATAAATTCATCCTTTTCATAAATAACTATTTGTCTTGCAATAAATACTAATCAATGCAATTACAGGTAGAAACTTAAGTTTGTTAAAAAAAACACGTCAAGTCAACAACCTCAGGGCAATCCCACGAGGTATTTAGTTAAAGAACATTTTATTATTCGCAATAATCTACGGAGAATAAAACCCACAATGTGGGATTAAAAATATAAAACATAAAATGAGAGAGGAGGTCAGGCGTATTTATGATTTTAAGTATTTATAATTTTGGTGGTTTATATTGTCCAACTCTCTCATTTTTTCGATATCTATTTTGAAAAAAAAGACATTTTTACAATTCCGTTGTATTGAGGTTGATTTATTGTCCCGGTTTTTATGCCGGGACTTTTTTTTGATCTTTTAGAATAAGGAAAAATATGGGTTTTTCACTTTCTATTACCTGGGGTTTTATAGTATTTAACAACCTGAGTTTAACATTAAATCCTAGACACAAAAAGATATATTAATAACCTGAGTTCGACATTAAATTCTAGCCACAAAAAAATATATTAAAAGTCCATTTAAGCTTGCAATTTAGAAGTAATAATAGGCTATTTCAAAAAAATATAAGTGCAAAAATGTAGTTTGGTTTATTTTTCCTACGGATTTGCTTTTATACCGATTATGAATTGAAATGCGCTTTATTTCGCTTCGCTTATAAAACTCAATCAATTCTATATCGGCATAATACCACCAACTGTTAAGGCTCATTTTAAATTTTAATTGGTATTATTTGGCATAAATTCACCCATATTCAATCACAATAGCCCGCTATTGCTTCTCGAATTTGTGTAAATTTCTACTCAAATAAAATTCAAACTGTGACCGAATTTAAAATCGAACTCAGGTTAATAGTATTTGTCATCCTTTTTATCAACAAGCACTGATTTATTTTTAGACGACCAAACGAATGAAATTACTTATTATCAACTATTTAACAGACAAATACGACCAATCATCTTTTATATTATTCATAAAAAAAGAGAAGGAAAAGCCAAATAATGCCTTCTCTTCTCTATTCGTTTTTCGCTTAATTTATCTCTCTATTCCTTATGATAAAGGAAGCGTTTTATTTTTTGTGTTGCTGTTTTCACAAAAGGTTCTTTATGAAGGATAACCTCTTGTATTTTTGAAGATTTATTAACTTTAGAATTAATATGATTCTTTAGCTGTGTGATCATATCAGAAACGTATTCATCCACATCTTTTAGTGTGATCGATTTAATTTGTTTTATGTGGTTTTCAATATCTTCCATATTGAAATGAACAAGAGCAACTAGACGGTTATCGTTTTTCACCACAACCGATTCTATCACGTAATCGAACTTATTAATTAAAGATTCTATCTCTTCAGGGTAAATATTCTCACCATTAGCACCTACAATAAGTGATTTTAGACGTCCTTTATGTGTTAACATACCCTTTTTGTCAATGATACCGAGATCACCAGTTTTGAACCAACCATCATCCGTTAACACTTCTTTTGTTATTTCTTCATTTTTATAATAACCGAGCATCACATTGTTTCCGCGTGCCCACAGTTCACCTTCACCCGTTTTAGGATCTGGGTTATGAATGACGACTTCGCAATCTTTAACGATACGTCCAGTAGATTGAAAAGCACCAATACGTGGAGGTGAACCTGCCAACAAGGGAGAAGTCTCGGTAAGACCATAACCTATAGATACGGGAAATTTAGCATCCAGCAGAAAACGTTCTACGCTAGCATCTAGTTTAGCTCCGCCAATACCGAAAAACTGAAGGGCTCCACCAAAGTTCTCATACAATTTTTTTCCTGCTATTCTACTCAGTAATATTTGTGTAGTTCGAAATTTAAAAAGCACACGTGTGATAAATTTACTGTTGATTTGTGGTAATATTGTTCTGTTATATACTTTTTCCATGATCATCGGCACGGTCAACATAAAAGTAGGTTTCAAGGATTTCATTGCTGCCTGTAACACAGGAGGTGTCGGTGGTTTTCGTAGATAACTAATGCTAGCCCCATGTGTGATAGGTAATAAAAACCCTACCGTATTTTCATAAGTATGGGAAAGAGGTAATAATGATAATGCCCTATCCTTAGTCGTTAAGTGATACACAGCATCGCATTGAGTAAGGTTAGTGATAAGATTTTTTTGCGAAAGCATGACGCCCTTTGAGTTCCCCGTAGTTCCGGAAGTATAAAGCAAAACCGAAAGGTCGTCTTCTTTAGATAAATGTGTCTTTTTCGGTTGAGCTTTAACATCAAAAACGACATCAGAAGGTGATAACACAACAAAATCATTTATGCGTATCACCGTCTCTACGGTATTATCCTCAATTTTATCAAACTTATAACGTAAAGATTCTGAGATAAAAATAGTTTTAGCCTCAGAGTGCTTAATGACATTTGATAATTCGTGCGTATTAAAATCAGGTAATACGGGGACTACAACGACTCCCATATATTGTATGGCCAAATAAGTGATGCACCAGTTGGGCATATTTTGACTATAGATGATAATTTTATCACCCGATTTGATTCCGAGATTTTCTAAAAAAGCAACAACAGCATCAATGTGTTGTCCCATTTGGGTATAAGTCATCGCCTCTTCATCTACAAAACCAATGGCTTTATAGTCTCCATATTTTGAAATGACTTCAGGAATAAGAGTCTTGAATAAAAATGGTTTTATGTATGGCATAATCAGTGTAAAAAATATCGTATTATAACAATACCTACCTATTGATAAGTATTTTGAGTTTTTATTCAGCTAATAAATGAACAACTGAAAGGATATCGTAATTTGTAAGATACTGAAAACATTTGACCTATCGCTTTATTCACTTTTGAGTATCCATACACAAGTAAACTTACCGAAAATGCGACAATAAATACTTTTTATAAATATATACTATCTAACAAAAGTAATTCAATTTTGACATTATTACCACAATTTCTGTTGCCTTTAATGTGAAAAATATTTTGTTGATCTAAAGACAAGAGGTGTGAAATTTTTCTACAATCAAACATTTTGTAAAGAGATAGCACAAGCATAAGTTTTATATTCTATTCACACAGGATGTTACATTAAACGTGTATTTCTTCTCATTTTTAGTTAAAATGAATGTGCTATAGTTTTCTCGTTAGATTATATCGTCTGTCACCATTATCACTTGTATATAAATCATCAATTTTTTAACACATTAATTATTACAACAATAACTTCATATTTTAATATTAAACCCTTAAAATTGTTTCTGTACGAACTATTTTTCGTATCTTTGTACTAACATCTTACTAATTAGATACTTTAAGTGTAAGTTAACTAAAAACAAAGAGATGACAAAAGAAGCATACTTAAAAAAGGCAGTTAAATGGGTTAATACAAAAGCCCCTAATTCATTTAGATCAATTTTGGAAGGATACGATGATCCCATAAAATATATGAGTAAAGCTACTCAAGAAGAATTTCAGGCTGATTTGTCTTTTGTCTCTCGTGACGGAATTAAACATTATTATGTTTTAGCTTTAAAAGATGAGAACCCCCAAAAAACAGTGGACAAATGGGAAATACTAAGTTTTATTGCTTCTATGAAGAAAGGACAGCTACATTTATTAACACCTAATGGTCATAAAGCATTTACTGAAAAAATAGTTAATGATCACCATATCAAAGCCGTAATTCATCCAATATAACATTACGAAACATTTTTGGGGAATAAAACAATCCACAAAAAAAACGAAAACAAATTAGATAAACGTAGTATAAAAAGCTATATATTAATAAGATATAGGTTTTTTGTACTGTGATTTATGTAACTATGTTATGGCTGAAATTCAGGACTATCTCATACCATTTAAAATCACACATTATGAGTTTTGTTCCACGCCACTTACTGCTAATAACAGCATATTATCTTACTTGAGACGTCGTCTATTTATAGCGAGATAATTTATTAATCAGAAATAACAATTTATAAAATAATATATTATGAAAGTACTAGTAATAGGAGCTGGCAATATGGGATTGACCTATGCCGAAGGAATGTCTAAATCAGAATTGTTAAAAAATAACAACATCATGGTTTTAGACAAATCCAAGGAAAAATTGGAAGAGATACGTCAGATTTCTCATTTTGATACTTTTACAGAACTATCCGATTGTGTCACAAAAGCAGATATTATTTTTGTTGCCGTGAAACCTTATCATGCCGAAGCGTTGTTAAAAAGTCTTCAGCCCATAGTAACCGCTGACCAAATTATCATTTCAATTATGGCGGGAGTAACGTTGGATAGCATCAGGAAATTTTCTGGGATAAAAAAAGTGATACGAGCAATGCCTAACTTGCCTGCAAAAGTGGGATTAGGTTTAACGACTTACGTTGCTTCACCTGAAATATCAGAAACAGAATTATCATCTATAGGAAGCTTATTAAACACTACAGGAAAATCTATTCAAGTTGCTAATGAAAACTTAATTAATGCTTCTACAGCTATTTCGGGTAGTGGACCAGCTTATGTGTTTTACTTTATGCAGAGTATGAAGGAAGCGGCATTACAAATGGGATTTTCAGAAAATGATGCTAAGGTAATGGTCAGTCAGACATTTGTTGGTGCACTTGAATTATTTAACCAGTCGGACATTTCGCTCAAAACGTGGATGGAGAAAGTCACTTCCAAAGGCGGGACTACGCAAGCTGCATTAGAATTTATGGATAAAAATAAGGTCAATGAATTAATTAAAGAAGCCGCATTCGCTGCTTTTAATCGTGCTATTGAATTAGGAAAAGAAAACTAATATGTATAAAGAAATAATTGTTATTAAAGTGGGGACCAATGTGATTTCCAATAAAGATAATAGAATTGTAATTCCTGTATTAACGAACTTAGTGAAGCAAATAGCAGAACTATATGAGCGGGGGATTATTACACTCTTGGTATCATCAGGTTCGGTAATTGCCGGGAAAGAGGTGCTGGGCAAATCGAGTATAAAAGACAAGACACAGAAAAGACAGGTATTTTCAGCCATTGGGCAACCCCGAATGATGAGTCTTTATTATAAGATTTTCAAGGATTATGGAATGAAGTGCGCTCAGGTACTTCCTACTAAACGCGATTTTAGTCCAGGCGTACATAGAGAAAATATGATTAAGTGCTGCGAAGGATTACTTTCACAAGGGGTCATTCCTATTGCAAATGAGGATGATGCAGTATCAGTAACCATGTCTATGTTTTCGGATAACGACGAGCTTGCCTGTCTTCTTGCCGAATTAATCAATGCCGATAAGCTTATTATCCTTACTGATATTGATGGATTATATAATGGTAATCCAGCCTCTGAAAAAACTAATCTTATTGAAAATGTAAATCCAAAAGAAGACCTTGATAAATACATTAAAGACAGTGGTAAATCAGATGGTGAAGGACGTGGAGGAATGGGCTCAAAACTGAATTATGCCCAACAGGCTGCTGCCCATGAAATCCCTACATTTATTGCCAATGGAAAAAGAGAAAACACAATTATTGATATTATTGAAGGAAAAAATATTGGGACTAAAGTCTCATTGTAATTATCCCCCACTTCAATAAGTCAAGAATGTATTTTGACTAAATCTAATTTTATAAAAAACCATACTTTGCTCTTGTTATAAAGTAAAGTGTGGTTTTTTAGTTAAAGACTTAAACAATGCATTCAAATCTTCTATTCCATTATTTTTCTAATGAAAGTAATAGAATGAAATCTTCAAACTCTTATCTCATTTTTAATGTTGTACATTATTGGCTTTAAATGACAAAACGAAGAGCACACAAGCCACCACCATACAAACGACGATGCCTGCGGTATAATGTCCTGTGTATTTCAATGCTAAACTAAATAAGAAAGGGCCTATAGCACTAGCAATAACCGTCCAACTCATAGCAAACCCTGAAATACTGCCTAAGTGTTTGGTGCCAAAGAAACGTGGCCAAGTAACGGTATTCACAACGCTAAAAATACCCGAAAACATACCGTTACCAACAATAAGAAGACCTATAGCCCAACCGTAATTATCGAGTTGTATCAACCCCACAGCTGCCAATACAATACCCAACATATTGAACATAAGCAAATACTTAAGACGTATGTAATCGCTCAACCATCCGCCAATAAAATTGACGCTTATCGCAATGAAAGAAGCAGGTAGAAAGATAGAAATAGCAGTGGTTCTATCAAATCCTGCTTCGCTAAAAATGGACACAACATTAAAAGTCAAAGCGGTAACAAAAAGAGAATTAAGTGCAATAGAAAGATTAAATATCCAAAAAGAATATTGGTGTAATGCTTCTTTTAAAGTGAATTCTTTGGTGACATGGGGAGCTGCTTTTGTGTTTTTTTTGTTCCTCAAAGCGCCATCAGGTAACAAACCACAATCTTTCGCATTATCACGAAAAAAAAGCAAGGCAAACAGCACAAAGACAACGCCTACAACAAGTCCCATCTCTTGCCACGTCTTACTCCAATCACTTTTTTCTATCATTGCATTGAACAAACGTGGTGAATAAGAAAACCCAAAAGAAACAAATAGTCCCATAAAGGCGTTAGCCAAACCTCGTCGTTTCTCAAACCATTTCATAACCATGTTACGACTGACCATTGTCAAAATACCTTGACCAAAAAAGCGTATGCCAAAGAATCCTATGATGAGCACAACGATGCTAATGATTTCATAATTGATATGGGATAGTAAATGCGAAAGTCCAGCAACGACAAATCCGACCTTTGATAAAAACAATAAAAAAACACCAAGCATAAAACCTGCGCCCATAGCCATAACGCGTGCTCCATACAAGTCATAATATTTTCCGGCTCGTGTAATGAGTAAACCGCTGGCTATAGTACCTAGCATATAAGCAAGACTTAAAGAAGTACGCTGTATTTTTAAAGCATCAATAAGATAATCTGTAAAAACAGAGACCCCCATCGTTTGACCAGGAACACTTGCAAGCACTCCTATTGTACCTGCTAGAAGTATAATCCAGCCATAAAAAAAGGGAAAACGATTAACGTGAAATGGAAATGAGGTAGTCTTTAAATTCATTGTGCAAAGAAACAAAAATATATGTTCTGCACACTCCTCTATGATTTGTCTTTTACACTTTAATATGATCTTATTTTTTATACAATAAACGTGCTCTATGTCATTTTTTGTGTGGGTAATCAGGTATATTTTCCGTTTGGAGCCTATGCAGCCCCATACCCTGCACTTACTTTTTACTCACCATTGTTTGTTTTAATGGTGATCGTGATACGCTTTGCTTAATTGCTACAGCGCAAATCGTAAGTATTATTTCAATTAATAATTGAAATACCCCGCCGCCGCTTGAGAAAACGACATAGAAAAAAACGCTTCGATAAGAAATATCTTAACGATATAAATAGAAAGAAGAGCCAGTTCTTATGTCTAATATCGATCACTTTAAAAAGGAGGCATCACAACAAACGAGCAAACCACACAACAACAAAATTGCAAGTTTAAAAATAGGTTGCTATTAGCTACAAACTACGAAAATACACCACCAAGTAGAATTAAAAAAAATCATCCGCAATACCAACAAAAACTCTTAAAAATTCCACTAAAGAAACTTAAAAAACAAAACACTTTTATTTTCACACCTCGATTAATCGCTTTCAGAAATGAATAACTACAGTTGGTTCTTTACCTTTTTTTTTAACAAATTATTGAGACTATTTTCGTCCTATAATTTAAGATACCAATCAGTATCAATAGAGATATAAACCAATAAAAAGACCGTTGAAATTTCAAAAGAGATAGCTAACAAACAAAACAGTTCTTTAATTCTATTCAATATTTAATCTGGTAATAAATCAGAAAATATAAACAAAGACAACAAATGACAAAAAGAAGCATAAAATTATTATTGATATCTCTTGCAACAATAACCAGCTGCAATCTATTAGAATTCAGCCCCTACGAAACGAATACAAACGATCTATCTTCCAACATTAACAATACAAACATAAATCT
The DNA here is from genome assembly GCA_965662645.1 of Bacteroidales bacterium. GTDB lineage: Bacteria > Bacteroidota > Bacteroidia > Bacteroidales > UBA5342 > UBA5342. The sequence goes on along the minus strand of CBFIII010000042.1, from coordinate 7,542 downwards.
TCTTTTAGATAAAAACCCAACAAATGACACCATTCGTTTCGCTTTTGTATGTGACAATCATTATTACTACGACGAACTAGAAAAAGTAGTTAAAGACATCAACGCAAACAAAGCGTTAGACTTCGTTTTGCATGGAGGCGATGTGACAGACTGTGGCACAAGCAAGGAGTTTGAATGGTTTTACGATATCATGGCAGATCTCACCATACCTTACATCACCATACCTGGCAACCATGACCTACTAGGTACTGGAGAATATATTTTCGAAAACGTCTTTGGAGATCTTAACTTTGCATTCACCTATAACAGAACTAAATTTTTGTGCCTTAACTACAACCCTAATGAATCCTCAGCATTACCTGACACCAACCTCATACTTTCTGAGTTACATGATTCTACTGATCTTAATTATGATCAGGTAGTAATAGCAACCCATAATTTTGAGTGGGAGGATCACCCTCTCATCTATGATTATTTCGAGGACTCTAGGGATCTTCTTTTCCTCATACAAGGACACAGTCACCACTTCGATAGCGACACCATACAAACACTACAAACCGAACGCATAACTGGTAGAGCCGCAAGTAAAGAATACCTCACCTTTGAAATTTCACCTTCCCATTACCAATACACTCGTCATACCATCTATTAAAATGAAAAAATTCAGCCTTCTCATCATATCCTGCTTACTTTCTCGTTTTGCGTTAGCTCAAACCAGTAATAACAAGTTACTCCATTACCTCCCCAACACCGCAAACCTACAATGTGCTGGCAGCATAGGAGTAGCCTCCATAGGTGTAGGATGGCAATATGGAAACAACTGGAATTTCGAGACACAGGTTTTGGCTGGTTATCTTCCTAAATTTGACAGTAACAGCGACCATTTCACACTAACCATAAAACAAGTCATATCGCCATTTTCAATCGAAATAAATGAACGTCTCACCTTTGAACCCATAACTATGGGATTATTTATTTGCAACACTTTTGGTGATCCATTTTGGACCATACAACCTGACCAATACCCTGACGGCTATTATGACCTCAGTACGGGGCTTCGATTCAATTTATTTGTGGGAGAACAACTGAATATTCATCTTAACGCCAATAGAGTCATCAATGAAATTGGACTTTATTATGAATTTAATGTAAGTGATATGTATGTTATTGCAGACACCCAAAGCAAATACCTTAATGTGTTTGATTACGTTAACCTATCCTTTGGCATCAAAGCAAAAATCAATTACGCTGGTTTAACGAACTAAAAACTCCACAATAAAACCCTAACTATTGAGAGTTTTCTGGCTCATTATATCTCTTTTACCTTGTGACCTATAAGCTCTACATCCTTCTCTCCCACTAATTTTATAGCAATTAATACCTTGCATTCTTCTGTTTTATTTATACTTTTGGTAATGATAATATTTACTATATGCGTATTTATCAATAATTGTCAGTAGTTCTGGAGTTTTCTTGTCTATTCCTTTGATAAAAATCACTTCATATAAATGTAAGTTATACGTCATATTGGGTGGATATAATTGTTGGCGGTAATGAAAAAACACCAGACAAATTAGACTATTAATACACTAACTATAAACAATATGGACGATCAACAAATACAAAGAATAGAATTAATAATGAATTATAAATTATCTCCAAACAAAAGCAAAAAAACGCCGGAAAAGGAATATAAACTTGCTGTATTTATGTTGTTTTTCAGCTTCATATGCATATTGTCTGCACTGTTTTGTGTATGGCAAGCAACAGGCGTAATTTTTAACATTACAGAAGAAAACATTAACTGGTTTTCATTTTCAACTGCATCAACAACAGCTTTTTCCTTTGCTTACTTACTAGTTTTTCCTAGAGAGTTTTCAAATTTTCTTTTAAAGAAACATTTGATAAGAGTAATTAAAAATAAACCAACAGTTGATGAAGGCTCTAATACAAAGCTCAGAAATACCATTATTAAAATTACGGATAAAAAAACAAACCTACCCTATTTTATTTTACCTATGCTTTTAATAATTGGAGGTTTGTTTGAAATGCTTAAATTAAACCCTATATGGGAAACATTTGCTTACATTGCTCCTCTATCTCTCATTTCAATTATCTTTAAAATAGTAAAAGACTATAGAAGCATAAAAAGTTGCACAAGCATCAACAGTTTATAGCAGCACGTCAAATCAGAAATTTATGAACGTATTTTTACGGGTGTTCATAATTACTATAATTGACCGTGTCTAAATTGAAAAATTCACCGTGAAATTCCCTTACCGCAAGCAAAATCCCGTAACTCGTTCAATTTCTAGGAACGGCATAAAAAAAACAAAAAGATTATCAGGAGAAAACCTCAGACTTAAAAACAACATTATTGTGTGATTTATAGTCTATGTTTTTCTTTTATAATATAAATGAGTTGTTAAATTTTGCCCTCGGTCTAAGGGATAAAAAATAAGCACAAGTCAAGAAGATTTGTGCTTATCTTTCTGTTAAAAAAAAGGACTATTCTATTAATAATTTCTGTTGTGATGTTGCTGTAGTGCTAGATAACACAACAAAATATAAACCTTTAGGATAACTACCTACATTAATAGTGCACTTATCATTCGTCGCCATCATACGATACACTATTTTACCCTCAACATTAATTAGGGAAACCTCAACATTATCGCTATAATCCTTTAAATTAAGAGTTAAATAATCACTTGTCGGATTTGGATACATTGTAAAATTAATAGACTTCGATGCTTTAATATCTGTGACTACTGCAACAACAACAGTAGTACTTCCACTTACCGTGGTATAGTTTGATGCATCGTTAGGAGTAAATATAAGTGCGGCATTGTAGTTGCCTGACTCAGGGGTAATGGTATTGTCGGTATAAGCAAAGCTTCCGTCAACAGAGGCACTACCACCAGAAAGTGTGGCTACTGATAAGGTCTCGCCATAAATCATACCTTCGGCACTTGGCCACGCTGATACTACAGGTGTCGCTTTACTCACAGTTAACAATTGAGTCTTTTGACTTGCTGCATAGTAGGTTGTATTACCAGCTTGATCCGCAGAAATAGTGCATGTACCAGCACCAGTGATATGTATTTTCCCATTAAGAATAGTTGCAACAGATGAATTGGAAGTACTGTAGCTTACTGTCAGTTCACTACTTGCGGTTGCTTCTGGTGAGAAATCGGCTTCTCCATAGAACTTTTCAGAAAGAGCATCAAACGTTATTGTTTGAGTATTCTTAAGCGTAGTAAAGGTTTTGTCTTCACCATAAGTGGTGCCTCCATTATTAACTGCTTTTATTCTATAATGGTATATAACTCCTGGACTCAAACCACTTAAGGTCCGACTTACAGCAGTAGCCGTAGAGCTAGACAGTGGACTTTGATTGGCACTTAACGAAGAACCATAAGCATCACTAATTCCGTATTCAAAAGTAACCGTAGTCGCGGCACTATTAGCATTGACTAATCCATTTAATGTAGCCCCTGTCGCTGTAATACTGCTAGCTGATTCACTGCTTACAGAAGGGGCTTGTATGGCAATGACAGTAAGTGTCGTGGTATAGCTACTCGTGCTATAATCGGTTCCATCATTCACCTCAAAAGTGAAAGATGAAGAAGTGCCATTGGTGTTTAGATATTTTAAATAACCAGCATCTAAATAGGATTTAGAAACAGTCCCATTATTTGATAATGCTGATTCTGAATTATTAATAGTACCACTCCCATCGGTGTCGATCCACAATACCCCCTGGGATGGTACGGATGATATTCTGATGTGATCCAATGGATCACCATCAGTATCTGAATAACTAAAGTTGGCTGTAACAAAAGCATAAGCAACATCTTGGTGTATTGAAGAAGCCGTAAAGGAAGCCGCTGTCGGTTTATTGTTGGTAGAAACTGGCGCAGGCGTCGTGGTGATGCTATATAACTCAGCACCTCCACCATTAGAGCTACCATCTTCGTACATCTCAATTAAATCAATCCCTGATTGGTTTATTGATATTTCGGTGGCAGTTGTAGGCCACGGTTGTTGATAGACAATGTTGCCTCCTGATTTAAAACGAATGCTTAAGCCTTGCACATTAAAGCCATAAGTTATTTTTACTTTGCTGATATAAGCCGCAGGGGATATTACCACCGTAGCGGCAATACCAGTATTTCCACCAGAAGAACCAAGATAATTAAAGTAGAATGTTTGCCATTGATAACTGGCATATTCCGAATAACTTGTAAATGTGTAACCATTTCCTGAAACCAATGAGGCTGTGAGTTGTGTCGTGGTTTCTGATGTCGGAATAGCTGTGAGTGGTGTCGTGGTTTCTGAATATGACTTCTGTTGTAATACAAAAACAAAGAACAGGACAAAGAGAAAGGATAGTTTTTTCATAATAGTTTATAGTTATGAAGGTTTAAAATTGGCAATATCTTGAGTTTAAACTATAAACAATCAAATGCTTAGTTTTGTTTTTGAAAAACAAAAAATAGCATGTCATTTTTTCATATTGCTATAATAGAGAGTACTATAACTATTTTTACTTTGGGGGATTTCATATGCCCCAAACGACCTATTGGATCCTTCTTTACTCCCCATACCTTATCAAGCGATACCTTATTTGACGCTCCTTTTATTCTTTAAAAAGAGAATGTTAGTTCAATTTATATCGAACATTGTATATCCTGGCCTTGGTTTCATTTTTATCATTTATAAAGATTAAACACACTACGTAATAAGGTCTGTTGTCTGGAACAAAAAAACACACAAAACCTAATCATTACTACCAAAACATTTTACACAACAGAAATCAACAAAAACCTATTTATATCCTAAACAAATGAACATATTGAAACCTCTTTTTGTTATTCTATATATAGACTCAAGATTGTAAAACTTATAAAATATAAACGCCTATCATTATGAAAAAACTCATTATAATATTAACCGCAACAACTCTTCTTTTGTCACTAAGCTCATGCGAAGAGTTACTTGACCTTCTTACGGTCACTTTCGAGGGGGTAGAAATTGAAGAGATTGCAGACGTCTCATTGGATGGTTTTGAAAGCAGTGCAGCAGCATTTAAAACTATTTCAATAATCTCAAGTAATGACACCACAACCTTTCAAGACTCGTTAATTTTGAATATGAATGCTGCCGAAGGAACTGATAGCACAGAGAAAGAAATTGCTGACTATCTAGAAAATATATCATCGATAGATATCGACACCCTATCAGTAGAGGTCTTAAAATCTTATGAAGATATAACACTCCCCGATGATTTTGAAATAGTATCTCTTACAGTCTCATTTTCAAACGAAGAAGGTTTGATTCATTCAGAAACTCATGAAAACATTTTGCCTGGTGAATTAATCATTAGCACAGTTTCAGCTAGTGGTCTTGAAGGAATTTCCACCACTCTGAAAAATAATATGGACTTAAAAGTAACCTTCTCTGGAACTGTAATTGGAGATAACAGTATCGATTATTTTGCATTAAAAACGAGAGTTGTTGCTGATGTAGAATCAAGTCTTGAAACTACTTTTTATACCACAGAATAAGCTTTTCATTCTTATAGGGCGCAAGATGTTATCCTCCCTTGCGCAAAACATATAAACTAAGGGTGACTATGAAAATAGTTGCCCTACTTTATTTCATGTCACCAAGTTATAAAAAATAACGAATGGAAAATGAATTACGAATAAAAGACAATTACGAATTACGAATTATAAAAAATTACGAATGGAAAATGAATGACGAGTGAAGCGAATTCGTAATTTTAAAATTCGTAATTAATTATTCGTAATTAATAATTCACAATTCACAATTCAAAAAAAGCTACTTTTGCAAATGTTCTAAACTCAAATTTTATACGCAGTACTTCATTGAAATAAATAATGAATAAAAAACAATTACGAATTACGAATTATAAAAAATGACGAATAAAAAATAATTACGAATTACGAATTATAAAAAATGACGAATGAAGCGAACTCATAACTAACAACTTAAAACTTACAACTTATAACTAACAACTTATAACTCATAACTCATAACTCATAACTCATAACTCATAACTTAAAACTTATAACTTAAAACTTATCATGCGTATGTTCTATTCTATCTGGGCTATTATCATTGGTGTATTAATTGCTATCCAAGCTTCCACCAATACAGCACTTCGTGTGCAGCTCAATAGCCCTTGGATAGCCGCATTCTTCAATTTTGCTGTAGGTATCATAGCCTTATTTATCCTCATTCTCATTATTAAACCAGGTACTTTTAGTGAAATGAAACCTATCATTGCAGGAGAGGTACCTCTTTGGAAATTAATAGGTGGGTTGCTTGGTGCTTTCTTTGTGGTGAGTGTCACTATTCTTGTGCCCCATCTCAGTGTTTGTAAGGTAGTAATTCTTTATCTGTTTGGGCAAATCATAACGAGTGTTATCATCGACCACTGGGGGCTATTCGGGATGCCCATAGATCGCCTTACCGTACAAAAAGGCCTGGGCATAGCCCTTTTAATTGCTGGCGTTATATTAACGCAGAAAGAATAAGAAGGGGGGAATATTGTCTATTTATTGATAATAGATAACCGTAGAGACAAGGCATGCCTTGTCTCTACAGCATTGCGGTATCATTCACATCACATTACCCAATCAATAACATTTAAGGAAATCGGTAATGGCCGTTGTTATTTGTTGTTTTTCTTGTTCGGTCATTAGTTTGGGCGATGCCAAACATACACCAGTATCAAATAAAGATTCCGATGTTCCATCAAGATAAGCATCAGCACTAGCAAAGAAAGGCTGTAAATGCATCGGTTTCCATAAAGGACGCGTTTCTATATTGCTTTTTTCCAACACCTCCATCAGTTTATAATTATCAAAACCTGTCTTTTCTTTATCAATAAGCATGGTGATTAACCAGAAATTAGAGTAATAATCTTCTGATAATTCTTCCAAAAAGGAAATGCCTTTCACGTCCTTAAATAATGCTTTATAAAAGGCCAAATTACTACGGCAACCATTCACGTGCTGATCTAGTACTTCCATTTGTCCACGACCTATACCTGCCACGATGTTACTCATTCTGTAATTATAACCAATAGCAGTATGCTGATAATACGGCGCAGCATCACGGGCTTGTGTGGCTAAGAAACGTGCACGGTCGGCCCATTTTTTATTTTCACAGACTAAAGCACCACCTCCCGAAGTCGTGATCATCTTATTGCCATTAAAAGAATAGATCCCAAAATCGCCAAAAGTACCCGTATGTTGTCCCTTGTATTTACTACCTAAAGATTCCGCCGCATCTTCTATCACAGGAATCTGATAACGCTCGGCTATGGTCATGATCTTATCCATCTGTGCTGGCATACCATACAGATGCACTATGATTAAGGCTTTAGGGGTGCGTCCTGTCTTAGCTATACGATCTTCTATCGCTTTCTCTAATAATTTAGGACTCATATTCCACGTATCTTTCTCACTATCTACAAAGATAGGTTTGGCTCCCTGATAAACGATGGGG
>CBFIII010000041.1:33239-36040 GCA_965662645.1 Bacteroidales bacterium | reverse complement strand
CTTTTATGTAAATGCTTTCATGCCTTCCAAAGTCATGTTGTGAAACTAAAGGATTTATTCTCGCTCCGTTTTCATTTGCAAAATCTTGCGATTCTTTAATTCCTTTTATTACGGATTTTAAAGAATTTGATATAAATTTTTCTAACTCCATGGTTATTGTGTTTTTAGTGAGTTCAAATGGTTGCCAACTACGGGCTATACGGAACTTTACCAAAGACTAAACAACTGAAAAACAATAAATTAATCTTTGAAAACTAAAAAAAATTAATACAAATTATGAAAACAACAGAAAAATATCACACTCTATTAAATTTTATACTTAAAAATGGAGTACTAGAACCTGATCCGAATAGAAAAAACATTAATAGATTAGGAATACCTTTCTATAATATGCAATTTGACTTATCTGAGGAATTTCCTATTATAAATACTAAACAAATGTGGATGCATGGAATAGTAGGTGAAACTATAAATTGTCTTCGTGGACCTATGGACTTACAGTATCTCCACGATAACTCAATAAAGATTTGGGACGGAGATTTATTAGGTTTAGATTATACCCCTCACATCTACGGAGATGTATGGAGGAATTGGAAAAACCCAGATGGTACTACTAAGGATCAACTAATAGAAATTATTGAGAGAATCAAAACTGAACCTAAAAGCTCTGATTTAATAATATTTGGAGATAATCCTTCAACTTGGAAAAAAGGAGTAATAAAAAGTTGCATGAATATGATGCAATTCTCGGTATTTAATGGTAAATTGCACTTATCTATAAATTATAGAAGCTGGGATGTGTTTTTAGGCGCACCTTGGAACATAAGTCAATATCCCTTGGTTCTTGAAATTATAGCTAAAATAGTAGGCTTAGAACCAGGGATTTTAAATATAAAAGCTCAGAATGTGCATATTTACGAACCTCATATAGAAGCTGTAAAAAAGCAATTATCAAGAGATTGTTTTAAATATAAATCTACTAAACTTTTATTTAGTCCAACGTTCAACGACATTATTAAAAATAGTTTAAGTATAGATGATGTTTTCAATAATTTAAACATAGATATGTTTTCTTTGGATAATTATAAATCTTATCCTCTAATTAAACAAAAAATGTTAGCTTACAGTAATTAAAGCTAGTATTGTTAAAAACGTTAAAAACAGACAAAGATATTGAAAGCAATAATAGCAATAAATAATAAAGGGTACATAGGTTTAAATGATAAAATGATTTGGCACTCTAAAGAGGATTTTAAGCACTTTAAAACTATGACTGAGCATAACACTTGTTTAGTGGGTTATAACACGTTTAAAAACCTTCCTGATCTAAAAAATAGAACGGTTATACTAGATCAAAAGAATCATTATATAACAGACAAAGACGTATGGTGTATCGGTGGCAAAAAGACTTACGAAAAGTATATGCGATTTTTCACAGAAGTACATATATCAGTTATAGATAATAATGATATAGGTGATACAATGACACCTGATTTTTCAATGGCAAATAAAGATTGTCGAATTTTCTATTATAACTTTAAATAAAAATGGAAAATAAAATTGTATATTTGTAATATGGAAACAATACATAAAATTATTATAGGAAGTGTGAGTGGTGGTTTTTGGAACTTTATAGGTTATTGGATGATGATTTATCTTTTTTTAAGTGTGCCATTTAAATTAATTCAATTTGCAATAAATAGACCTCTTAGACATCGGACTATTAGAAAACACGGGTATCCCCCTGCCCATTGTGACGCGGATGGAGATTTTAAAATAGAAGAAGATTAAATTATGGAGAATTTCTTAGATAAAACAACATTTCAATACTATGATGCAGATATTACAAAATGTAAACCCATTGGTAAAGTATCTATAAGAGAGTTTATAGAGGCTCACAGATGTCCTAAGCCTTCGATTGTAGAGCTTTTTACTCAAATATCGAATGCTAGTGCTCTGGGGGATTTAAAACTGAAAGCCTCTTTAAAAAAGCAACTATACTATTTCACTCCTTCAATTAATGTTAAAAATTGGAGGAGCTATGAAAATATCGAGTCCTTCAACGAAATTTTTCAGGTGGACTTCGATGGAATTTCTTGGGCAGAAGAATTGAGAGATGAATTATTTGAGAAGTTATCTTGTGTTGTTTGTGCTTATGTCTCCCCTTCTAAATTTGGTTGCAAGCTGTTGATTCGTGTGCCTTTGTGCTCAAGTGTTGAGGAATTCAAGTCTTATGTTTATGGTCTTTTTTCTTTTTTGCAAAAGTACGCAGGTTTAGATATTGCAACAAGAAATATTGCAATCCCGCTTTTCCTTTCAATGGATGAGAACATCAAGTGGCGAGAAAATCCTACTGTTTGGTCTATTAAGGGTGTACAAAAGGACGAGTTTAATCTTGATTCTATTGACCCTGATTTTGAAGCTACTGACGAGTTATCAAAAGAAGATATATTGGGTGTTGCAACTCACATTAAAAATACCATTGGATTGGCTGATAAAAATCAAGTAGGTCATTTGTATGTAAAAAATTCAGCACTTATTGCAGGAGGTTATACAGCTAGATATTTAAATATAGATGAGTATAGAATGTTAGATTACTTGATAAAGTGCATCGAAGAGTCGGATTATTTACAAAAGGGTTTAAAAGGGTACAAAAAAACTGCAAATACAATGTTTAATTTGGGTCTGAAATCACCACTAGAATATAAAAATAATGGAAAAAATAAACAGTAAATTTATAAGAAGGGATATTGACAGCTATAAACCTAAATTTTTCAGGGTTTGCAATGAGTGCAAGATTA
>CBFIII010000041.1:31547-33140 GCA_965662645.1 Bacteroidales bacterium | reverse complement strand
AAAATTTAATTCAAAGATCCTCGGATAATAAAAAATAAAATTGTATGTTTGGAACTATGAAAACAAACAAAATAGTATACGTAATTCACGAAAAAGATTTAGATGACCAAGAAGAATCCGTAATAGGTGTAGCAGACTCATTGGAAAATGCGGATAAAATTATCAATGAGTATTATAGAGATTTTAAATCTATCTCTTTTAATGATATTCGAGATTCGAATTTGGAATACTCTCGAATTATAGAAGTGCGGCACGCTTTTGATTCTGCTAGGACTTATGAGTACGAGTTGACTGTTGAACGTTTCGTATTAAATGTAACTTAAAATTATGAAAGATAAATATTATACTCCAACAAAACAAGAACTAATAGAGCACGTTATAAAATGAAGAAATTAACAAGACAATCAGATAATTCTAAATGGAAAGGACAAATAGAATTTGTCAAATTTGGCAATTCAAACAGAGCCAAAGAAGTGATAACCGTACCTACTGTAGGTTGGAACTGTATTGTCAATAGAACTATTGCAGGCGAGTCTTTTTTGACCGATGTAATTGTTGAAGTCAATGACAATTTGAATGGATTTAAAACTAATAGTAATAATAACTTTAAAATAGGAGATTTTGAGTAAAATAGACGTAGAAAGAGTACAAGAGATTTTTGACAACGAGCAGAATATAACAAAAACAGCTAAAAAATATGCAGAAGAAGAAGGTATAGAATACAACGATGGTCTGAGAAGAAAATTTAGCAACATTATCAATAAAAATAAAGTTGATTCTGATTTGGACGTTAAGACAAAGACCGAGACTAATCAGTATTCTAATGATAAAGAGAGAAATGAAAGTTTTTCTATGCCTTCAGCGTGGGCCGAGGATTTAAATAGATTTTTGTCTATTGATGAATATTGTGATAGATTTGGTTTGCCAAAGGAACAAGTTAGAAGTTCAAAGTTAGTTTCCCATGTTGCAAATCACATGATTTATAATATTGCATTTAAAGAAACTATCCTTAGTGCAGAGGAAAATTTATCTAAGGAATATATACAAGGACTGTTTGATGATATTTATGTAAATTCTCAGGAAATAATTGTCTCTTATACAACCAACAATGATAATAACTGGTTTGATAGGTTAGTGTATACAGATGTGCATGTCGCAATGAATGTAAATTCTGATGGGGATCCAATGTATGATGGTAAATGGGATGAAGAGGAATTGTTTATTCGATTAGACAAGATGGTTTCTCATACATTGGACTATAAAAAATCGAACACTCTGTACATAGATGAACTTGGTGATTTCCTTGATGGATTTTCAGGGCAAACTACAAGAGGTGGTCATAAACTGCCTCAGAATATGAATAATAAAGAATGTTTTGAAATAGGGTTAAAATTTAAAATTTGTCTTATTGAAAGATTGGTTGGCCACTTTGATACTATACATTGTAACAATATTTGTAACGATAATCATGCAGGTGACTGGGGTTATGTAGTAAATCATGCTTTTAAGATGTACATAGAACAAAAATACCCAAATAAGGTGAAAGTAATAAACCACAAAAGGTTTTTAAATCATTATACTGTGGGGAAGCAC
>CBFIII010000041.1:29021-31449 GCA_965662645.1 Bacteroidales bacterium | reverse complement strand
TATAGAACAAAAATACCCAAATAAGGTGAAAGTAATAAACCACAAAAGGTTTTTAAATCATTATACTGTGGGGAAGCACACCTTCGTTATCACACATGGTAAGGAGAAAGAAGCCTTGAAGTTCGGGTATAAGTCTATCTTAGATGATAAAGGATATGTCAAGATAGACCAATACTGTAAGGAACACTCTTTGTACAATGGGAACAATATAGAATTCTCTATGGGGGACCAACATCAATATAAAACAGATTACACTACTAGTAATGATTTTATCTACTGTGCTTACCCTGCTTTATCTCCTCCCTCAAATTGGGTTAAAAGTAATTTTTCAAAAAGTAAATCTGGTTTTGTCTTGTTTAATATAGATAAAGGATCTCAAATAAAAATATCGATACCTTTTATATTCAAAAAACAGAAAAATATGAACTAATGCCCCCACATATTTTAATGTAATTGTGAGGAATTAACTTATGTTGACTTCTGACATTACATCAACTAAAAATATTAATTTAAATCCTAATACAGATAATAGAAGTCAGAGGCTATTTGAAGTATTGGGATTTTTAAATTTAATAAAATGAGTAAAAAATATTATGTGTATAGACACTTAAAACCTGAGAGCAGAGAAGTTTTTTATATTGGGTTGGGCAGTACTACAAACTACAGCAGAGCCTACCATCTTCATGGCAGAAATATTATATGGCAAAGAGTGTATTTTAAACATGGAATAGAAATAGAGATACTTGCAAAAAATCTTTCTAAAGAAGATGCTTGTGAATTAGAGACGTTGCTTATAGATCAGTATGGTAGAAGAGATTTAGGTACTGGTCCTTTAGTAAACCTAACGGATGGTGGAGAAGGAGGGTATAACACTGTCTATAATGAAGAATACATACAAAACTGGAGAGACTCTATTGGAGATAATTTATATGACATATCTCAGCATAGTAAGTCAGGTAAAGATAGTAATAGAGCAAGAGCTGTTGTGAATATAGAAACAGGTATTTATTATGATACAGCAAAAGAAGCTGCCGAAACTCAAAATTTAGTTTATGGCTCTATAAAACAAATGTTAAGTAACTCTCGTCACAATCATACTTCTTTTAGATATGTAGAGTTATTTGAAAAAGGTGTTAAAATAATACCCAAAGCTGAGACAGGCACTCCTGTGATAAGTGATGATGGTAAAAAATTTAAATCTATCAAAGAGTGTGCTTCCTTCTATAATACCTCTCCTCAAAGAATCAGCGCTGTTTTGCGCGGTATAGCTTACAACGATATTGGTATAAAGTATGAATTTGGAGACAATAGTAAAATAAGATATAGGAAAATGATATTAGAGAGTGTAAAAAACGATTTAAAGTTTTATTCTTTTAGGGATGCTTCTAATAAGTTAGGTGTAAATAGGGGTACTTTGAAAACGTGGGTTTACACTAAAAGAAATACTGATATTATTAGCAAGATAATATCACAGTAATATGTTAAAAACACCCCTAACCAAAAGGTAAAACCGAACCTATTTTTAAAATACGACGAATTTACTCTTATCTTCAGACAATATAGCACACAAATAGGTAAGTATTGATGTTTTTTATTTAGGTAATAGATATTATCTTTGTGGAAACAAAATAAAACAATATTATGAAAAAATTACTAACTTCAATTATTTTATGTCTATCATTATGTTCTTTTTCTGATTCCCCCGCTTTCAAAAGGGAACAAAACAAAATTACATTTGATATTTTGAATAAAAACCATTTTAGTTGGAAAGTAAAAGTTACAGATGAGTTAGGTAGAGTCGTTTACAAAAAAGATATAGGGTCTCCTAACAAAGTTCATCGAGTATTTAATTTTGAGCAAGCTTTTCCTGGAACCTACTTTATCGAAATTACCTCTGGTAGTTTAAACTACACTAAAGAAGTTAAAATTTAAATTAAAAAACCCCATGTTCAAATTAATGTTCATGGGGTTTTTAGGTCCTAAGCGAATTTTTAATAATTAGATTTCATCTTTAGATTTACCAAAAGTAGATTTTAACACCACCGCTAGTACTCCTGCGGTCATGTAGAATGATTCCATATTTATGGTATCTATCTTACCTCCTGCTAATGTTGTAATAAACATACTGTAGGTTTCAGGCAATAAGACTGTTAAAGACATAACTATTCCTGCTATAAACGTCCATATCATAGGTTTTATGTTTGTTTTGAAGAATATGTTCCAATCGAATTTTCTGCCGAAATATTTTGCGGCTTCTCCTAACAAAATTGTAAAAGAGAACGTTGCGAACTTAAGTAATAACTCTAAAAATACTTCTATCATACTTAAGGTAATTTATTGATTAACTCATCAATCTTTTCTTTTACCTCTTCTACTTCGGCTCTTAAAGATACACGGGCTTTTTCTAAGTTAGCTTTAATCTTTTCGG
>CBFIII010000041.1:23730-28922 GCA_965662645.1 Bacteroidales bacterium | reverse complement strand
CACTTTCTTCTGCCTCGTCCCAAGCATCATCAACTTTATCCGCAAACGGATCCACGATGGATTCATTATTACGATAAACAAATACTGTTACTACAGAGCTTACTACAGCTACAATTAAAACTAACACTACAATTCCAATTACACTCATTTTATAAATTTTTATAATTATACGACAAATATAGGTGGTTTTACGCACCTATAAAAATGTATTAACTTATTTATTGTCAAAAGAATCGATTATCGGTATTACAAATAAACTGCTTGCGTTTAACATTGCACCTTTGTTAAAGTTTTCATATGTTTTTTGCTTATCTTGTAGTGTTTTTGCCGAACTCATATCTAGTATACTTTTAAAAGAGGGCGTGTTATTTATAAAGTACCTTTCTGATTTAGTCATACCTTTATACTTTCCGTCTTCAATTTCCCTAAAGTCTAAAGCGTTCCACACAGGTAATAATGTTTTAGCTGTGTTGTACATCACTATTGGAGACTCTATTGTAGAACCATAGTCACTCAATGTATTGAATGATAATGAACTAGCTGATTCGTTTAAAGTCCTCATTAAGAGTAAAGAACTTAATGACTCTAAGTATCCATCCTCTTCTTCGTCATCTGTGGCTAATAAAAAAGTAGATATTATCATAGCTAAAACAGCATAACTTCCTACCTCTGTGGATAGTCTTCTTATATTTCTAACCCTCAAATCAAATTCTAAATAAGACTCATCTTCTTTCTTCTGCATAGAGTTCATTAGGTTATTTAACTTACCTTTGAAATCCCCATCAGTAGAGAAGGTCTCTTTTAAAACCTTAGCTGCTGTTCTCCATGTACCTTCGCTAAGTTGTCCTCTTGTTACATCTAAATGAGTGTCTTTCAATCTATTTGCAGCCAATATTGTCAAGAAACTTTTGTGTTGTAATGTTGTTGATAGTAAGGCATTTCTTTGCGCTTGGGTTCTTATCTCTGGAGATATTTGACCGTCTATTTGAGATACTTGTTCTGTAATATCTGTTTGTATTACTCGTCTTCTGCTTTCTAGTTGTTCTTTTGTTAAACCTGTCCCTTTTTTCCAATTGAAACCTGTATCTGAAAAATCCATAAAATTGTATACAGCCTTGTCTTCTAGAGCCCTCCATGAAACTAGTAAGTCCTTTTCACTAAGACCTTTTCTTAGACCCTCTTGTAAAAATTGTCTTTGATTTTGTATCTTCTTTCCTACTATTTTATTTTCTACCTTATCTTCCACTATACGATGGTCAAATAAAACAGCTAATACTATTCTAGGTTTAATAGGGTAATCCGCAATCGAAAATGCCCCTAAAGCAGATTTAGAAAATGCTCTTTGCAACTGATTATATTTTGCATTACGTGTTTTTCTACTTAAATCAAAAATACCTGACCATTGCCCTATCTTAAATATCTTAGAATTATCATTAAACTCAAATGCATTTTTAGCACCTTGACCCATTAATTTTTTAAATTCCTTTGTGGCTAATTTAGAAGCATCTTTGTTTAACTTATCCCCTATAATCTCTTCTACTAGTTTTACATACGATCCTGACATAAGACCTGTTAAAGGAGATATGATACTGAAACCTAAATTTAGTATCGTACTTAATTTTCTAAGAACTCTTACAATTTTACTTAAATCCACAGGATCGTTTATCCCTGGAACTTTCACTTCAAAAGACTGAGATTCTAACTTACCGAAAATATTCCCATCAATGGCAGATTGTGACATTGCAATTGTGTTCTTAAATTCTTTACTTCTGGCACTTCCTTTAGATTGCACAATTGTGTTATGTAAACTATCAATGTCAGCCATAACATCTTTTTTTGCTTTGTAATCATTAGCTCTGGCTGAGAACTGAGCTAATGCAAATATGTAATCCGTACTTACATCTTCTTTACTTTCAAGGTCTCTTAAATAATATTTAGGTAAGTTTCTATTAGTCTCAAAATTATCAGCTCCCCTTGCTACATCATCTACTCTATAAGAAATAGTATCTTTTATCATTTCTTTAACAACACCTATAGAAGAAGATACTTTACCTTTAGTTATTCCTTCGGCAAATTTTCTTACTTTTTCAGTATTTGTTGCGGAAACTTGTATAGCTTTATAAGGGTTATGACCTTTCTCATTGTACTTATCTAAACCTTTCTTTACAGTGTCTATATATAATCTTAAAGCTTTATGTAAATTCACTTCTTTAGTTGCTTCTCCTGCTTCGTTGATTCCAAATCTATTAATAAACTCCTGATCTAAAAAGGTTCCTTTTTTAGGTTGAATAAACCCTCCGTCAAAGTCATCTCTATAAGCTTCATTTTTAAAAGGGCTCTCCCCATCCTCAAAAGAATTATCAATTCTGACATCTAAATAAGGACTTTTATTTAACACTTCATCTAATACTATTATAGGGTTTTCTCCTGCGTTCAATCTACTTTCCATAGATTTGTACCCTACAGGAGTATACCTCGTGTAATAAGGATATAATCTGCTTTTAGCATAACTTATTTTAGATTCTAAAAGAGTTGGTTTAAGATGGTTTTTTAGTAATCTTGACTCTGATTTACCTAAAGTTATACCTGACTGACTTTTATTATAAGCGTTTTCAAAATTACCCATACTACTGGTATCTGAATGTGCCGAAAGAAACCTTAATTCATCTTGACTTCCTGGCGTTATGCCTTTATTTTTCAATTCATTAAGGTAAGAAAGATTCACAGATTTTTCACCTACACTTTCTTCTTGATCTAGAACTTCTCTTTTAGGAGTATTAAGCCCTCTCAATCCTTGTGTTATGTCTTCTGTAAGTATTTTTATTGTTAGTTGTTCTGTAGGCGTTAGTCTGTCTATTTCAAAAGGTGTAGTCGTATTTCTGTGATTAGATAAAAGTGCATTTCTCTTTGCATAATTTTCTTTTACCTCTTTTACCCTAGGGTTTACTACACCATTTTCATCGGTATTTAGTTTTTCTAAGATGTCTCCTTTTATAAAACTGTCTCCGTTCATAGTATCATAATACTCTTGAGATAAAGACACACCAATATTAGCTATAATAACTTCTTTTACTTGCTCAGGCGTTTGAGGTCCAAATTTTCCTTGTGATAATTTTGTTATATAATTTAAAAAGTTTATCCCTGTTGTTTCTTTTTCTATATTGTCATCAAATCTAGTTTTATAATCATCATCTAACTTGTGTAAATCAAATGCAACTAAAGCTTCATTTTGTTCTACCTCACTTAAACTTTCAAAATTATCACTTAAGTATAAGTACTGTCCTGTAGGAAGTAATACCGATTCTCCTTCAGGTTTATCTAAAGATGTTTCTAAACCACTTTTCTTTAAAGAGGCAATATTAAAAATATCCTTTGCTTTTTTCCTAGTCTTAGAAATAGCATTTAGGTTATCTTTTTGCTGTGGTGATAATACAACACGCTCTTTTTTAATTATATTTCCTTCTTTGTCTTTTTCAAAGTATGTCTGAGTAGCCTGTGCTTTTATTGAAGCTCTCATGTTAGACATGTCCTTTATAAACGCTTGAGCGACACTTGATATGTTTAACCCTTTTATTTGTTTTGTTTTTCCGTTTTTTAAGGTTAGTGTGCCACCATTTCCATATCTTAAATATTGCTCTTCATAATAATTTGAATCCATTCTCCTTTCAGATAAAACATATTGTTTCTGGTCTTTTAAAGATATATATTCTCCATATTTACCGCCTTCTAACTTTTGGATTAAGTTTTCTTCTCTTTTATCTGCTTTGTACTTTTCAATATCAGCATAGTTTTCTCCTGTAATAGAATTGTAAGCTTCCATGTCAGCATTAAGAAGTGCATCATTAAATGCTTTGTGATCCCATTTATCTCTCCAAAAACCGTCTTTTACTAACTCCGCTAGTTGTTTTTGAGAAACATTGTTTTCTTCCATGAAATTTAAAAACTCCGAGATATCCTCTTTTAACCCTTGATTGCCTGCGTAACCCATCTCTTGAAGTTTAGTACTTATTAAGTTTAACACAGGGTTAGACGAGTGATGTAATTGTCCAAAGTAAGAGAATATCAAATTAACATCCTCTACTTTACCATCTATAACTTTTTGTATGTTCTCAATGAAGTATTCACTTTCCTCTACATTCATCTCTTTTGCAATCTCTTTTGCAATTCTCAAAGAGTGTGTTGCTCCTAATTTCTTATTTTCAGCACCCATTTGAATTATCCTAGAAGCACTTTCCTGTATTTTTTCAGATAATATTGAAGCCTCTTGTTTATTTACTCCCTCTGGAGGGTTAATTAACTCATTTGATAAAGAAGATAACGAAGGCTGTACTTCTCCTATCAAGTCATAGTATATTGCTAGATTTTGGCCTGTCAATGATGTACCTTGTTTTTCTGCTGTCTTTAAAGCGGCTTCTGTTACTTCTATTAACTGATTTGCTTTTTCAAGATGAGCTGCAACTGCAATAGTTAACTGCTTACCTCTTAATTTATTCTCGTCTAAATCTTTTGACAACTCTCTGTTGAAACTTCCAAATTGTTTAAAATCACTCAGGTTTTTAAAAGATTTCCTAAGTACGTCTTGTGTTACAATTACTTCCTCAGTTAAATTATACATCAGTGCTACTTGCTTGCTGTTACTTAAAGAGTCTTCTGTAAAGTTTCCTTCTCTTTGGAATACTAGTTTTTCAACTAATCCATTTAAGTGTTTGAGGTCTGTTCTTTGTTTACTTGTTAATTTTAAATTATTAAAAAAGTTTTTAAGTATGTCGTATAATTTACCAACGAAAGTTTTAGATTTACCTGCTGTTTTTTTTAAGGCAATATTCATAAGTATCTTACCTAGTATCTCTTTGTCTATTTGGTTTTTATCTCCTTTGTATACTTTATTGTAAGCTTCGTAATGTTCTTGATACTCTGCACTTTCTCGTATAAAATCCTCTAAAGAAGCTATTTCTTCATTAGGTAATGTCTCTACTATGAAGTGCATTACTTCTTCGGTTAAGTTTTCCAAAGTAAGTTGGCCATCTTTAAAAGCAATAACCCTGTTTGCTATGTCAGCCAACGCATTAGCATTAGGTGCAACATTATTATTTTTCTTTTTGAACTTCTCTGTATAATC
The DNA here is from genome assembly GCA_965662645.1 of Bacteroidales bacterium. GTDB lineage: Bacteria > Bacteroidota > Bacteroidia > Bacteroidales > UBA5342 > UBA5342. Next base: position 23,803 of record CBFIII010000041.1, on the reverse strand, counting down.
CTTTAAAGAAATTACTGATACTCCCATATCAGAAAGTATAGTCATCAAGTTTAATTTTAGGTTTCTCTCGTTC
>CBFIII010000041.1:9537-23631 GCA_965662645.1 Bacteroidales bacterium | reverse complement strand
ACCTTTTCTTGTTGGGGTAATATAGTTTTTCCTGAAAATAATGCTGCTACTTTATCAATTACCGTTCTAGCTATAGTGCCTTCTTTTGGAGGCACTACTTTTTTATCTATTAACTCTATAAGACCTTCGGTAATTTTGTAATTTCTTTTATTTAGTACAGTCTTGATTTCGTCTTTAAAGAATTCCGTGCTTAGTTTTCTATCTTGATAAGTATCTCCTGTAGTCTGATAATATGTTTTACCATTAAATGTCACTTTGTTTGGACTTAGTATGCCATCTAGTATAAAAGAGTTAACTACACCCTCTTTTGTCCTTTCATCTAAGGTTGTTGGTATTGTAGCTACTACTTTACCATTTGATACTATTTCTATAGTTTTCTCTTCTGTGTTGTCTAAGGCTTGTTTAAAACTTTCATATTTTGTACCTCCTGACTCTAAGTTGAACATAGGTATAGCAGATGTAGCTAAAGTGTTTCTCATTTTATCTGTGATGGGTACAGAAAGTTGTTTTGATTGGGCTACTTCTTTTTTAGCTACCCCATAAATATCCCCTGCTTGGTCAAAAGAAATAGAGTAGTTTAAATTGTCTAACTCTTTTCTTAATATCTCTTCTTCGTTTTTTCCTTTTTCTTCGCTCTCTTCGTAATTATCTATTGCATCTAAAACTGCTCCTGGGAACTTTAAAAACTCTCCAGGAGGAGTGTACCTTACGCCTGAACTTATTTCGACAACTTCTACCTTAGCGGATTTATCAAATCTCTGCGCTTCTTTTTTAGCTACTTTAGGTACTATAGAGTTGTAGAAAGTTTTCATACCTTCTCCTCCTACTTTTAAGTCATTTCCTCTTATGCTTTCCGAAGAGTTTGCTTCTGCATTTTTTAGAATACGACTCATGTGCTTATCTGCGGCCTCTTTTGTCCGTGCCCATACAGCAACATCCTTACCTTGTAAGTAACCTACTCCTTTTTCTCCTGTTTCATCATTAGTTATGTTATCTGAATAATTAAAATCTTCTTTAGTCACTACCTTAAAACCAAGTATTTTCTCTGCTAACTCTTTTCCTACTATATCACTCAGACTCTTACCGATGAAATTTGTATTAGTGTCTAAATTACCTTGTCCTTCTTTTATAACTCCATCTTGACCTACATTTAAAGTAATATTGTATGCTGAAGCCATATTTATAAAAACAAATTTGTCTCCGTTTTCTCTTGGTTGGACATCTATGTTCTCCACTTGTTTACTTAAATCATACCTATCAGCACTTTGTTCTCCTGTCACCCAAGCAACCCTATCAAAACCCTCTTGTGCTGCCATTTGGTACACTTTACGCATAGCCATACCAACCCATTGGTCAGTTTTTTTGTAAGGCATATCAGGAGTGCCATACTTATCTGCTTTTCTTTTTATATTGTACTCCTTCCATTTAGTTAATATCTCTGCATTTTGTGCTTCAACATTAAATTTAGAAACAAAATCTTGATTTTCTAATATAGCATTTCTAGCTTCTGCTTTTGTACTAAAGCCTAAGTTACTCATTTCGACAATAACCTTCCTAGCAGATGATCTCAAGTCGTCATCTATAGGAGTTTTTTTCAATGGTTTAAAGCCTTTTTTCTTACCATCTTGAGCCCAGTCAGATTGTATTTCTTCAATAAAAAGTGTACGATCTCCATTAAGTAAAGTTCTTTCGTTTAGTCTTATGTGAGCTAGTATGTTTGATTCGTCCCAGTGAGATGACTTGTAACCTTTTTCTTCTGTAAAATTTTTAATTAGGTTTTCTGCTTGTTTCTTTTCAGCGTATCCATCTGATTGTTTCTTACCATTTACAAAAGGTATATATACTATTTTATCCGATAATGTTTCAGCTAGTGCGTTTTCTACAGTCCTCAAAGCAATATCTTTTGAGGGCTGTTTTGAATGCTTCCCCTCAACTACACTATAAATATCCCCTGTAGATTTTTCAATAGCTACTTTATATTTATAGTGTTTTTTTTGCCCTGAATAAAAATCAATAAAAGTTCCTTCTTCTCTACTATCATACTTCCTAACTATTGTGTCCTTTGCAGGTATTATTTTCTTTTTTATATAATTTTCTTTTCTGTTTATATAAGGTAAAGTAAGTAATATTTCTCTATAGTTTTCTCCTCCTTCTAGTTGGTATGTTTCATATTTTGAGGGAGATATTCCTATTTTTAATTCTTTTTCTACTTTTTCTTGTAGATTAATGTATTCTTTATCAGACAAACTATCCTCTTGTGGAGTTACATCATACACAACTCCTTCACCCATTGGGTGCTCGTCAATATTTATTGACACATTGTATTTGTTTTCTAATCTCTCTACTTTATTTACTACATCTTGTGTATCTCCTTTACTTACTTCAACAATTCCTATTTGATTGTCCTCAACATATTCTTTAATTACGTCAAATGGTATATTATTATTTTTAGGTTTGTTTTCTTCTGCCCACTCGTTTAAATAGTCTTCAAGACCTATCCAATCAAGTTCTTGTCTTACATTTCTCTCTCCTGTTTTTTGAACATCAGTTAATTGGTTTATCCACCCTTTTACATTTTTAACGTTTTTATCTTTAATTTTAGATAATGCTCTTAATGTATTTGAATAAAACCCATCATTTATTTCTGTTTGGTTAGGATTTGCTTTTAAGACTTCATCATAAATACTTACAGCTTCTTCTAAACTTTCTATATGGGGAAATTTAGCTATTTGATTGAACAATTTACTTTCGTTACCGTTATCATCTAATACATTGATGATATTTCCTTTATTATCTCTGTTTATATTGCAACTCATTATTTTATAGGTATTCTTAACTTTATTAATGTGGCCTTATCTCGTGCTGTTTCTTTTTTGACCTCTATGTTCAAATCTAATAATTGATCTTGATAAGCTTTGGAATTATATTCTCTTAGATGAAATGGAAATATAATAGTTTCTGTTATTTTATTTTTCACATACTTAGACTCATACTCTTCTAGTGCTTTTTTTATAATAGCGCATTCCTCATATAACTCTAAATCTTCATACTCAGTTAAAACCATTAAGGTTGAATATATAGGATATCGTTTGATACAATCTATATATTTATTAATCTTTGCAGACCTTACTGTCGTCTGTGAAGTTGATGGTGAGCTGTCCTTCTTCAATTTCCGTGTTGTTTTCTGTTCCATTAATGTTTAAAGGTTCTTTTACTTTTGTTACTATAAAATCTTCATTTGTATCAGCTATGCGCTCAAAAGTATGTCTTTTTTTATCTATTGGTGTCACCTTTTCATAAACTCCTTCACCTAATGTTGGGTCATCATATTTTATAAAGTCCACATTTGATAAAGCTTTTCCTCCAAATGAAATAGTAGTTTCATTTTCAATTTGAACTCTACTCTTTGGTTTTACTAAATTTGGATTGTTTACTGCATCTAGTCTATTAGCTTCTGCTAAGGTACTCGCAAATATAAGCTTTTGTGGAGTAACTCCCAAATCTATATGTTTATTTATTGTGGAATAATCTAATAACACGTCATAGAAACCCTTTAAATCTTCTTTAAATGTATCAATAGTCTCTCTTGATAGCAATTTATCTTTTAGTATTCCTTTGTCTGTAATATCTAATAAGTTTAACACTTCTAAATATACTTTGCTTCCTTTTTTTCGCTCCTCCTCGATGAATTCAGCAAAATCTCCTTTGAAATCCTCTTTTAAGTATTGTTCATTTGCCAATAATACTGTTGGTTTTGAAGTTGTTTCTTTTGGGGTAGTATTATAATACTTTTTGTATATGTCTAACTTTGTATTGGGCATTTTTTCAATAAATTGCTCTTTAGATAGACTATTATCTTTACTTATTACTATTAATTGTTCATTTATCAGTTGTGTTTTATCAACAAATATAGCGTTTTCTTTTTCGGATAATTGGGTATTATTTTTTATTTTATTTGCTATACCCCTGATTACTTTTAGAGATGCATAACCTTTCTCAATAAAGTTATTATATTCTATATCAGTTAATTCTGTATACGGATTTTCATAAGCCTCCATTGAAAATGGTAAGGTTCCTTTTTTATACTTATCATACAGACCATCTAGTAACTCTTCAGTAGTGTATTTTAAGTCTACTTTTTTATAAAAGTCCTCTATAACTCTAACATATCCTTTTTCAAACATTTCTTTTTCCGTAAGTTTTGTTGGGATATGATACATATTGTCAGTATTAACACTGGAATTTATTAATTTATATTTATTTCTAAGAGTGTTTACTACTTTTTTAGCTAGGCTTTTTATGTTTTCTACGGTTAGATTTTCTTTTAGTTCGGCTACTTCTTTTATAAATTTTTCTTTTAAGTCTAAAGGTACATCTAATGATTCTGTATCTAATACATCCATTAATATACTTTCAGCATCCTCCTCTAAGGTTACACTTGGTACTATTTTATTTGCCAATGCAAACTCCTCTACTTCATTTCTGAATTTTTTACTTGCATAGAACTCTTTTATTAAAACATCGTTTCCTGTTTTGGCTACTTGCTCCTCTACAGTTATATCTGTGTCTTTTTCTTTCTTTATTGAGGTTGCCTGAGCTAATATATCTTTGTTTATTTTCAATAAAGTTGCCTTCTCATTTTCAGTCAACGGTTTATCCTTTGTTTCTTCTTTTGTTTCTACATTATATAATTTTTGGCTTAAAGTTGTTTTTAGTTTAGGTGATAAAAAAGCTTCTGTTTCTAAATCTATAGTTATCTCTGTTGATGCTATAAACTCTTGGTCTGTCATTTCTTTTATTTCCTCTACTGAATAAGTCCTTGTAGCATTATCTAGAGATTTTAATATTTTATTTATTTCATCTGTATTGTCCTTTAATGCGTCTAAATTAAACTGATTTGCGTCTACTCCGTTTCTAGCTAATAGATTTATAACTTCTACTAGACTATTTGAGTCATCTTTTTTTAAGATTTCCAACACTTGCTTCTGTAGGGTACTAGCTGTTGGTGTTATAGCTACAGGGTACGCTATTTTAGATCCTCTGTGCTCTATTATTACATAAGGTGTATCTACATCTTGTGGTATAAAAGACATTCTCACACCTTCTTGTGTATTAGATAACTTACCTGCTTTAGAGAAGCCTTTACCAACTATTTTTTTACTTCCTTTTTCTGATATTTTAAATACTTCAACTTCTCCGTTTTCTTTAACTTTTAAGTTAGGTGTACCTGTAAAAATTTTGTCAACTTCTGTTTCAAATGGTAATTTAAAATCTGTACTTACATTGCCATCAAGCACATCTTCTATTGTAAGTCCTTTTTCAAATTTATCTTGTAGTATTTTAACAGCGGCTTCTCTTACCTTATTAAAGTTAGACCCTTCTTTCCCTTTACCTGCTTTTAACATACCTACAATTTTACCATCCTCATTTTTAATGTATATCATTGCGTTGATGGTGGCTAAATCAATTTGTTTGTTGTCTAGCATGGTTTTAACCTCGTCCGCATTATACATATCAGAAATTGATACTGAAAATGATAACTTGTCTCCAGGCTTCATTTTATAAAGCAACTCTGCGTTTAACAAGTCTCCTTCCTTATCTAATTGCTTTATTGTAAAAAGACTTTTCATTAACTCTCCATCCTTAAATAAGTAAGACCATTTAGTGCTTGTGTTGTAACCTATTTCTTGTATCCCCATACCTTCCATAAACGATGGCATGTTGTCTATATGAATAATTAATCTTTTGTTTTCCGCTTTTCTTATTTCAAAAGTTTGATTGTCTTTACTAATTTCATAGATTTCATAATTATCTCCATCAACTTGTTCTGTTCTGATAAGATTGACTTGGTATCCTTCTTTTTCTATCTCACTCAATTCTAGATGAGAAATCTCTACTTGATTATTAGATTCTATCATCATTACATAAGAGGGTGTCTGAACTATATCCACATCTTTTGCGCCTGCTGAAAATTCTTTTTCTCCACTCTTCACATACTGGATTACTTGTTGTGCTGTGACTTGTGTCTCTGCTTTTTTAATTTCCTGAGATAATGCTTCTATAGTGTCTAAAATATCTTGTATTGAGATACCTTCACTAGAAGTGCCTGTAACAACTCTCCAGTCTAACATTTTTTGAGACAGTTTTTGATACTCTACGATCTCATCAGCTGTTAAATTACTTCTTTCTTTTGTTCTGTTACCTATTTGTTCAATATCCTTACCAACTAGCTTATTAACATCCCCTGTTGCATTATCTCTAAGTTGAGAGTACCTATCTAAATCTTCTTGCGTTGGTTTATTGTTTTCAGATAAAGTTTGTTCGTCATTTGAGAAGTTATCTAATATGTAGCTATTTTCTCCTACTAATTTTTTTAATTGGTTTTTTAAGTTTTCAATATTAGTATTAGTGTCTGTTTTTACTACCTCCTCGTTTAAAGGATCAGCCCCTTTATCTTTCCTAGCTTTATCTATATTACTTTCCTCTATTCTAACTTCTTTTTTATTAGTTTGATTTTCTAGGTTTTTTGCTAACTGAGTATTAAATATACCTTCTTCTTTGTAAGTTTTATCTAATTTCTTTAAAAATTCTAAAGTAGTATTACCCACCTTCCTTTTCTTTTGGAACATTGTACCTACCCTATCCAACCCTAAATCTGGGTCAAGCATATCTTGAACTGTTTGTGCATTTCTTTTCCACATTTCAAGGCCCTTATTATACTCCTTGGCTAGTTTTCTTATTTTAGCTGTTAATTTTGGATCTTTAGTGTTTAATAAAGCCTCGTCTAATTCTTTTAATACTTTTTGAGTATCTTCTATTGTTTGTGCTTCAACACTATCTTGTCCTGCTAAAGGATCTGCTGCATTTAATCTTGATGAAGCATATTGTATTTTACTTTTTTCCGACATATCTGCTCTTGTATCGGATATTTTACTTTGAAGCTCGGAAAGTTGTTTGTTTAAATCATTAAGTTCATTGCTCAATCCTATTAAATCCTTGGATACTTTTTTATTATCTTCGTTGTTAGACAATGCTAATCTACTTTCTGTCTGTAAATATTTTTTACTTTTTAATTTTATTTTACTTTCTAATTCGGATATTTTATTTACGTCTTCTCTTTCTGCCTTACGCAAAGACTTCATATAAGATAATGCTTTTGTAAACTTTTGAGCCAATGTATTATTCATCTCACCAACACTACTAACCAATGCTTCATGAGCACCCTCCATACTTCTTTCATACTGCCTTGCCATACCCATTTGATAAGTCATAGCATCTTTGACATGCTCCATGTTTATAGCCCCATCTTCCCCACTGAAAAATTCAGACAATTCTTTTGGGTTTTCAGATACAAAATAATCTACAAACTCTCTATCAGTTTTATTATCCTCCATTAACTGTCTATACTCAGACGTTAGCTGAGTTATTTTAGTCTCTACTTTATCCTCAGAAATGTCATAATGTTCTCCTAGTTTTGAACGACCATTTTCTCCTGGTTTTGCTTCCATATTAAGCGCAGCTACAAAATCTTCTATTTGTTCTTCGGCATAGTCGAACTTGTTAGCATGTGATACAGATGTAAGCATTATACGTGATTGAGCTTCTGCCATACCCATCACATCGCCTTTATTCTCTGCTACTTCATATGCTTTTGTTGCGTTTTCTATATCTGTTGTTTTTACTAAATCTTCCTCTAATTTAGCAGCAAAAATTTTCTTTAAATTTTCGGAACTTCTGTTTTTATTTTTATTTTGAGCTAATAACTCACTTGCTTCATCTACCTCTTTGAAGGAGTCTCGTGCCTCTTTAAATACTCCATTTCCTGAAAGTGCGCTAGAGCCCTCTCCTCCTACAAGTCCTATAAGCATACCTAGTCCTACTTCTTTCCACCCTTCTTTTGTACCATATGTATGTGCAAACCCATTATATACAGATTCCGTCATTGACATTGCATCCTCACTCAAATTGTATCTTGATGTGATGTAGTTTTCCATTGCAGAAGATGCTGTGGCTTGCCCACCTTCCTCTACAAAACCTTCGTAGAAAGGGTTTTTAAGTACGCCTGTAGCTACCCCTAAACCTCTTTGTAGTTTAGTTCTTTTTATTGCTTCTGTAGATATTCTTTGACCTTTTTCAAAAACCTCTGTAACTCCTTTACCAAAAAGTTTTTTGTCTAGATACTTATTAGATGTTTTAAATGGAGATGTTATCCCAAATGTTTTTCCTAAAATGGCTAGATTTGATGTTCCTACTAATGCCATGTTAGTCGCCCATAAAGTATTTGCAGTATTGTCTAAGTCTTTTTCAAAATTAGCTATATCGTTTGGTGTAGCTTCTCGTCCATTTAATTCTTTAAAATCTTTATTAAATGCGTCTCTTTGCTCTCTTTTGTAAAGCCTAGCTTCCATTCCTGCTTCAAATCCTGCACTTGTATAGGTGAATCTAAGGATGTCAGCTACTTTTCCAACTTTTCCTGCTCTTATCCCTTTCTTGGCTAATGCGGACATATTATAAGCTCTCTCGTACTTTTTGTATGTCTTAGTAGCTTCTTTTAATCCTTTTGTAAGGTTTTTTGCAGTGTTTAATACTTTTGATCCTCTAGCTGCAACTCTAGCGGCCGAGGTTGCCAAAGAAGCTCCTCCTGTTGCTGTTGCCCATATCCCTTCTGATAATACAGTTCCTGCCATAAACGACAGTCCTCCTAAAAAGTCATCTGCCCAAAAATTAGCTGTTGTTGAAGATTCAAAGAAACCCATATCTCTTTCTTGTTGTGCCCTGTAATTAGCTTGAAAGGTATCCATTTTTGTGTTTTGGTCATCTAAGAGATCGTAAAAACTATTATCATAAACTCTCTCCCAATTTCCCTCGCTTATAGCAGAAATTGCGCCCCATGCAGTACCTGCAACTCCTCCTACTGTATTTACAACGGTTTTACCTATAAACTTAGATACCCCATTAAACCACTTATCTCCTGTTGATTGACTACTAGCATATATATCTTCATTATCTAAACCTTTAGTATAACCTTTATCGTATCTAGTAATATAACTACCGTCACTTAATTTTGTATAAGATTCATCAATATTTATCCTATCCTCATTAAAAGATGCTTTTTTAGGTTCGCTACTTTGAAACATACTAGTAAAATAACTTCTTTCATCCGCTTCTGCATCAATTTTGTCAAACTGAGATAGTTTTTCATCTGCCTTAAATTTAAGGTCATTATGAATCATTTCTATAGGGTCTATACTAGTATTCTCTAATGGTATTAAAGTCTCTGTAAGTTTATCTTGCATTTCTTTGTAATCTTGATTTGTATTCGTTTATTCTTTTATGCGTATAAAGTGATAAAAATGCAGAAGGTGCTCCATAATACACTTTTTTGAAAATATCAACAGGTACGTTTTCTACTAAAGGTACGTTTCCTATAGGTTTACCCTCTTTGTTTAAAATATTTACATTATACCCTTCATTAATATCTTTACTTATTGATAACGAATAATTGTGTGTGTTTTTTTGGAAATCATCAAATTCATCTTTGATACTCTTTGCTACTTGAGGGTTTAGGTTTAAGTACTGTTCATTCTCTCTGCTAAATAAAATCTCTTTTGATTTAGTTTTAGATGCCATCAACCTAAACTTATTTTCATCTTGATTTTCTCGGTTTAGTAATCTATTCAACCCTTCTATTTGTTTTTCATTTATATCATCAGATACATTTGTGTCACCACCTATAAAACGTATATCCTTTACACTTGACCTTAAATCGGCTAAACTTTCTACTGTGAATTTTGCATCTTCTGTCTCTATATATTGAGAGAAATTAGGCATTTTTGGTATTTGTGTGGGGTTTATAGTAGCAGTAACCGTTCTTGATTTTTCTTCTTGCGAAACTTTTCCGTCTTTGTCAGTCACTTCCGTGTAATATTTTTGAGTTTGGTAAACTAAATAACCTCCTTGTGGAAGTTTATAAACATCTACATCCAACTTGGAATCAAAAGGGTTATTTTTATCAGTGTTTGCATCTATTTCAGAACGTATTAAGTCTAAGTCCTCTTTTTTCTCTGCACCTTTTATTCTTACTAGATTGTCCCCTGCAACAGTTGTGAACTCTTCGTTTAATTTTTTAGTGTAAAACTCATCATATCTCTCTTGAGAGAAGTTTTTTGATATTTTAGACTCGTTCTCAGCTGTCCTGTCTGTATCTTTTAGTCCAAAACCTGACCATATTGTTTCTGATGCAAAGGTGCCTAATGTTAGTCCACCACTTTCTCTATTACTCTCTGTTCTTTTTACAACATCACCAAAAGAAGTATTGGATCCTTTTGGTGTCAATTTATACCCAATGTCTGTTTTTTCTATGTTATAGGTATCCTCTAAATTTTCTCCTGAAATATCCTCAGAAGCTTTTCTCATTATTTGATAGCCTTTATCATCTACTTTTATATACCCTTGTTCTGAAAAAGATTCTGCAATGTCTGTATATCGTTTTACAAAAGGTCTAATACCATCAATAACACCTGGGTTCTTTTTTCTATATTCAAGGTCTTTATCTATATTTCTTTCTATAAAACCAGACTCTTTTAACTCTAAAGTTTGTAATGCAATCGTAGATTTAAAAGCTTTTGCTTCTTTCGTATCACTCTCTATAAAACTTTTGTAAGAGTTCCAATCTTTTACTCCTTTGCCAATTAAAAACTGCTGGATATTTACATCTCCTTGTGGCAAACTCATAGTAAGAGCTGTTTCATGTTTGTATACTTGATTAAAAGTATCTTTGTTCATTACTCCTGCTGTAATATACTCGTCTGTTGCTTCGTTTTCTTTTTTGTTTATTATAAGTACCTTATTTCTTGCATCCTCTACTTCTCTTCTACTATCCGCAGGTAAAAAAGACATTCCAACTTCATCTAATGCTAATTTATTTAAAGTTTCATCCGATATATTTTCACCAAACTCTTTAATTACATCCTTTCTGTTTCTGAGTTCTTCTTTTTTACTATTGAAAATTTGCTTTTTATTAGAAGGTAATTTTGATATTGCAGTACTGTACGCTTGTGTTTCTGCTTTTCTTCTTATATCTGCTTCTTTTCTTGCATTTTCTAGTGGTTTTACTCCTTTTGGTAATTGTGTAGCTGAAGTAACAGTACTTATGTTTGGGTTTTGTCCATTATAGCTCTTAACTGCGTTTGCTTGTCGCATTGCTTTTAAAGTTGCTTTGTCGTATTTTTCGGATATGACTCTATCTTTAGTAAATAGTTTAGAATAAAATGATAGTCTATTATTCAACAGTTGTTGCCCTCCTATTTGACCTGCTGTTTGTTTTTCCAACATTTCTTTTTCAAATTCGGACTTCTGTAATACTACCGCATCTCTTTCTGCTATTTTTTCCTCCCTTTGACCATCTGTTAAAGTATCATTCGAAGTTAATTCTTTATTATGAGCGTCTATAATATCTTGGTATTCCTTTTTTTTACTTTCTATTACAGGCAACCTGCTTTCCATTGCTTTTTTATCACTCATACCATACATGTAAGAACCATCTATTTCCAACTGAGCTAAGTCCTCAGAATCCAATTGTGTACGTAGGTGATTTTGCATTTCTTGCGGGGAAACCTGAGACATCTTTTTTTCTATAGTTCTCCCCGTTTTATCCGTTACAGTTATTGGATCATCAGGTAAAGAAGCTTTTAATTTAGTAGCTACATCTAGTAATTTTTTATCTACATCTCTATATTCTAAATATTGGAAATCCCCTATTTCATCTACTTTATTACCTTGTTCATCTTGACCCTTTAAGTAGTTATTTATACCTGCTTTTTGATACGCATAATTAAAATTATTAGTGTTGATTTTACCCTTATCAGATCTATTTTTATAAAACTCTTGAACCTGTCTTATTTTTCTTGTGTTATTAATCTGTTTTAGTATGTAGGGGTCTTTTGCTGCCTCTGATAAACCTGCTTGTATTGAGAATTGTGCTCTTTTACTAGCAAAGTTTATGGAGTCATTACTTTCAAGAGAGTTTAATACAGTACTTAGTTTATCTTTTAAGATTTCTTTATCTCCTTCTCTAGCTAAATCTACATTCAACACTTTTTCAACGGACTGTGCCATAAGACCTACATTAGTGTCCACAGTTTTTTGTTTTTCTCTTATTACTTGGTCTATGTAGCCTGTGTTAATGGAAGATGTGCTAGGATTGAACCTCCTTGGTATTGAATTATAATTCGCCATGAATTTTTTTTATTTTGTGTAAATATATAGTTTTTTCTAATCTGTAACAAAACTATTAATTAAATTCCTTTACTTTTACGGTAACTTTTTATTATTTCCTCATCCGTATTTTTACGTTTAAATCCTGTCCCGTCAAAATAGAAATCTTCTTGTGAATTATTTATTAAATTTAAATCGTGGATATCTTTAAACCTACTTTTATTTATAGATTGTAGTTTATTAAAATAGTTGTCTATATCAAAATCAGTGTTTGCTTGTGCTTGATAGATTCTATTTTCGTACCCTTGGCGATAATTATTATTTTGATTCTGTTCTTGCCTTTGCGTTTGTGCGTTTGTATATTCAGCTTTTTCTTGACTTCCAAGATTAGTAGTATCTATTTGATTTCTCACTTGACTTTCTTGATTTTGACTATTCGCTCTTACATTTGCAAGTACAGCAGCTCTCACATTTGGACTTAACCCCTCTAAATTTTGTATTTGAGAAGCTTCTCTGTCCCTTATACTTTGTAAATAAGGTCTTACATCAATTTCATTCGGAGAAACTCTGTCCCAACGTGCTTCGGGTTTAATTGTACCTTGTAAACCTTTAGGTGCTAAAGGATCTTCATTTGGAAACAACATTGCGCCTATTCTATTTCTCTGTCTTATTTTATCTTCGTTCAATATCAGTTCATCTTCGTTCTCTAAAGTAGACGTTTGTTTTGATTGGGATATACCTTCGGTAACTATTTTATTGTCAGGAGACATTTCTACTAGGCCTCTTTTAATTGAGTCCACAGTATCTCCCTCTGTATAATACCTTTTATCTTCTGTTGCTGCTATATTTCTATTTCTATATGCGTCTGCTGCTGCTCTGTATTTTTCAAATGTACCATACTTACCTTGAACATCATCTTTATTTTGAGCCCATACTTGTGCATCTGTAACACCTGTTACTTTTGTGGTTTCTGTACGTGCAGATTCCCCTCGCCTCAAATATTCTCCTCCTCCTAAATCTTCCCATTCTCCTGATTGGACTCTTTTTCTTGCTTCCTCTCTAGTTACTTTTTGACCTGTCTTAGGGTCTATATCCCCTACTTTAATACCTCCTTCTACATACTTAGGTAATTCTCCTCCTGTCTTAAATGATTGAACTAGCTCTCTAGCTCTTTCTATTGGTATATTATATTCTTTTGCTAGGGATTCTAAGTTTCCTCCATCCTCTAAATTGTTTTGTTCTTTTGTACCTTTACTTTCTTCTTGTATATTATATAGATTATCAAACATCTCTTTTCTGAAATCTTCTAAAGGGGCTTTTTTACTTTCTACTTCTGCCTTTTTTTCAGCTAATACTTTTAAATTAAAGTTTCTAGTAGTTTCATCTTTTACATTTTTTTGCTCATCTATCTTTTTTATTATTTCAGCTTCTTCTTCTATTACTTTATTAAGTTTACTTTTAGTCCTGTATTTATCAAGTACCTTAGAATAAGTATCTTTTGCTCCTAAATCTAAGTCGTACTTTTTAGACAATTCTTTTGCCTTATCTCTACCTAATTTTAAGTGGTCCGATAGTACCCTATCTTCCTCTTGCATCTGTATTTTTTCTCCTCCTTGTGAGTGTTTTTTACCTACAACTTCTGCAATATCCCCTTGGTTAGTTTGAAGATACTCTCCATCTTCTATTTCTGCATTGACACCTTCTGTATTTTCATTTTCTTCGCCTCGCATATACTCTCCTGTAGCCATCTCTTCATCTTTCTTCCCTCCATATTTTAAATTTTGAAGCTGTCCGCCATCTCTTGCATATGCATATTGGTCTTCTCTTAAGTTTCCATAAGCATCTTTCATAACTTGATTTTCTCTGTTTGCTTGACCT
>CBFIII010000041.1:3332-9439 GCA_965662645.1 Bacteroidales bacterium | reverse complement strand
CAATCCTGATACTAAGTTTCTACCTAAACCTGTAGCTACTTTTAATCCTCCTGCTACTATACCTAAAGTATCTTTATTTTTAATACTTTGCCCTAATGTATATGCCGCTGTTGGAATGTCTACACCTGCATATAAGTTAGGCATATTATAATTTGTATCTTTTTTAGTTTGTTCCTCTTTACTAATCATTTGATTTTTAAGTTCATTGGAAATATCAGATGAAACTATTTCGTTATTAGGTTTCATTTCATGTAATCCCGCAGAAAGTCCTTTTACTTTTTGTAACTGTTCTCTATTTCCCTCAGTTTTTATATCGGTGTTTTCAGGATTGTAGGCTAATGGTCCTAAACCTTCATAATTCTTAGGCGAGGTATCCTTTTGTCCTGTAAACCTACTTTCAAACCCTTGTGTAATAGTGGGCACACACTTTCCTGTAGAATCTTTCATATAACCCTCTAGACAAGTTTCTCCTCCTAAATCATACTTATCTAACATTCCCCCGTACTCTAATCTTTTTGCAAAAGGTAGATACCCATTATCACTTCCTCTTCTGTTAACTTTTAAATCAGGGTTTTGTTTTTGTAAGTAAGCTAAATAATCCTTATATTTACTTGCGTTTCCTGGATTCTTAGATGTAGGTGATATATTATATACGCCATCATTATAACCTACATTAAAATAGTCTACGCCTTTATACTTTCCTAAATCAAATTTGTTTAACTCCTCTGTGAAATCTTGGTCTTCTATTCTTTCAAAAATACTATTTGCACCGTCAACTGTAAATTCTACATTGCCTTTTTCATTTATCTCATCTACTTCTTGTTCGGAGAGTTTCTTTTTTTTATCTTTTTCTCCTCCTGTCATGTACTTTGCAATATCTATTTCGTGAGACTCACCTGTTTTTGTATCTTTGATAGTGTGTTTTCCTCGGTATTTTGTTATTTTATATTTTCCTGCCATATTCTTAATAGTTATTTACGTCTATATAATTGTATAAGTTAGAACTTACTGCTTGTTTTCTTGGTTGATACTCTTCTATTGGATTTTCTTTTTGTTTAAATGCGTTTATAAAGCTTTGTTCTGCTTTTTTAACATTTGCATTTCTCTCTTCTTCTAGTATTTTTCTTATATCACTTTCAGTAAGTGGTTTATCCTCTGTTTCAGTAGGTAGTGTTGCATAGTTTACAGGTGCTTGTGGTTGTTTTACTGTTGTACTTTCTATTACTGTTTCTGGTCTTTTTTCTTTGTAATCTTGTTCTAAAGGCTCAGTCTCTTTCAAAGACTCTCCTAACTTTTTTGCATAATTAATTCTTTTATCATTATGTGCATAGTCTTTATGAGGTCTTTCATAATACTTAGAAAAATTTAAAGTTGCATCCTCTATGGTAACGCTTTCTTTTAATTTTGTTGCTGCTCTTTTTTCTGTATTCTTTAATTCCCAATCTATAAACTCTAATTGCCCTCTCAAAGTGTCATAATCCTCAGGTCTTATTTCTTGAAGTTTCTTTTTTCTAGGGCCGAGCCATTGCGCTATTCCATAAGACCCTGTACCATCAAACCCCACAGCAGAAGTTACTAAATTGGAGTGACTTTCTTGCATGAGGTTTCCTATAATACCTAATGCTACTTCTTTTGGATACCCTTTTTCTTCCGTGAAAAATTTATAAGCTATCTTTTTATTTTTAGGGTCTCCTTTATCTATAACTTTTCTTAATTTCATCTATCTATTAAAATTAGTTGTTTGCTCAGACCATCTAAAATCCAAATCCAAGTTAGTGTTGTCATCTCTTTCTAATCTTACTATGAAGTAATCACCTTTAAGCCTTTCTAAGGTAGGTTTACCGTAAAATGACACTCCTTTATTGTTTATTTTTTTATCTATCTGATTCTCGTCCCACAGCCATATAGGTTGATTGTTACGATTACTGTTTACTCTGTTATAAAAATAAGACGTATTGTATTTATAGTTATCATAACTTATTAGTATTTCCTGTGTATTATCACTTCGGGTTATGGGATATTTAGATAACTGTGATATTGCTCCATTGTTTAAAACAGGCAGTAATTTTCCTGAATTTTCATAATTATTGTAAACAGTCAAGGCTGTAAA
Source organism: Bacteroidales bacterium (assembly GCA_965662645.1). Lineage (GTDB taxonomy): Bacteria > Bacteroidota > Bacteroidia > Bacteroidales > UBA5342 > UBA5342. The sequence continues at coordinate 7,329 of CBFIII010000041.1, read as the reverse complement.
AGGATTACTTTCTATCATGGCATAATCATAATCATTATGGTATCTCTTTAACTGAGCATTCCATTTAACGTCCTCTAATGTTTTGCTAATGTACTCATTTTTTATTGGGTACTCAATTATATATGGAAATTTATGACCATAAAAAACCCTATAAGATTTATTCGTTAATAAGTGACTCCAAAGTCCATGAGTACTATCATCAGAATTGTTACCACTTTGGAAATAATCTGTATGATTTATATAGTAGTTAGGTGTGTAACTCATATAGCTTTCCCAAGCACCTGTCTCAGGCTTATAAGATATTGTCCAAGAAACCTCTTTGAAATATTTTTTATCTGTTATCAACACCTCTCTTAAAGGTTCATAAACAATCTCTGTGGTTTGCCCTCCTGATACAAGATTATTTAAATCTTCTTGAAACTGCTCAGAACTGAAAACTGAGGATGCAGGGGATACCTTATCATATTGTCCTATCCAATTAAAATCACTTAATGGTTGTAAAAATTGTTGGGGATCTGTTCCTGGTATTACAGTATTTTCATAAGGGTTTTCAGTTAACAATATAGATACATCTACTGAAGTATTAGTTTTTGATATATCTTCTTGAGTGAGGACTTTACCTTCAATAGCGGCCAATGCTTGTAAAACTAATGCTCCTCCATTACCACTTAGGTTCTGGACTATTGGATAAACTACACCTTTAAACGAGTTATAGTTATTTACCGAAAGTGCCATTGCCTTATAATTATTAAAATAGGTAGGAGTTGGTTGTATGATACCAGAAGATGAAAAACCTCCTTCTACAGTACTGCCATGGTACTGTGAATTTGATTCATCTATAAAAGCTAAAAGCAGTAAATCTGTTGGTGGCTCCCAATCAGGAGTATTTAAATCAGGAGGTAAAACTGCAATTGACGACCAATTTCCAAAAGTAGTGCTAGTCATAGCACCACTTTGTATGAGAGTAGGGAAACTAACATATGCCTCATTTTGGAACGGGATTATATATAGGCTTCCTGTAAAAGATGGGTTACTTATTTTGAAATTTGTAAACCATGTGTTTAAAGCTAATGATGCAGCTTGTCCATCCGCTAATTGCATAGATGTTGTATCAAATATAGCATATATGTCTGTATTTGAATTTATTGTTTGCTTTGTAAATTTTAAATCACAGCCCTCAATACCATCAAATACGTAACCATTCGCTTGATAATCATTTACTACTTCTATGTAATTGTCTATATTATCATCTACAATTTTACCCTCACAAGATGTAATACCTTGTTTAGTTATAGGTATGTAGTCTTTCTTAGTAAGTAAAACTCTTCTATATTTACTATCATACCCCCAATGTATACCTATTCCATTGTAAGGGTTGTCTATTTTTTCTAAATCAGGAAAAGATCTTAATATTTTAAGTGGTAGATGTTCTTTGAACCAAATATCCATGCCATTAGGTGTACCGTTTGTGTGTCTGGATATTTCATCCATCTTCATGCCTCCCATGTAATTGAATACTTGCCCTCTTTTTAAATCTGCGTGAAAATGTCCAAATTCACAAGATAAAGTCTGTTTAGATTGACTCCCTCCGTACCCTAAATCTGTTGTTTTTAGTGTTCGAGGTCTTTTACCGAACATACCTCCATTACCTAGGTCAGAGTTATATTGGGTAGAACCATCTGTAAATTGGTTAACTGCGTTTTGTAATTGGATAGCGTCTTCAAAGTACATTAGTAATTGCCCTGATTCTATACCTTTTATATTTGTTAATTTACCATTACTTGATTCTAATGTGGCCCTATCATTAGGTCTATACATTAACCAAGGTTCTGTTATTGAGTTTTCGTTAACATCAGGCAAAGAGTACATCACACTGTTTGTGTTATAGGACTTCCTTTTTTCATTCTCAGAAGAATAGTACTCTGGGAGTATAAAATTAGTAGTGCCAATATTTGTTTGTAAATATGCTTTATTATAAAAGAAACTTTCAGGTCTAGTTAAAGCTACAACGTTAGGCTGACTTATACTTTCATAGTCCGTGTTTTGAGGATAAAATTGGTTCCAAGGCTCTTTTCTTGCATTCCTGAACTCTGTATTTATCTTACTCTCGCACAGAAAGTTCGTATAAGATATACTATACAAGTAAAACTTACCTGGGGGTTCAACATAAAATTTATTTGTATTTACATTACAGTCAAATTGAACATCATAAAATATATCTGGAAATAATCTTCCTGAGGATGTAAACTCACTATTTACTTTGTAATCTATATAATAGTTAGGTTGTCCATAGTTTCCATAAAATCTGTAAGGAAACGGTGTTAAGTCTGCCGATCCTAGTAAATCTGTTTCGAACATTCTCACCTTTCTTTTCTTACTATGTCTAGTTATAAAAGTATCCCCTCCTAGAACTCCATTACATGCACCTTTATCACTAATAGGTATACAGTATGTAGTATCTATCCATTTTATACTATTAACAGTTCCATATTGGTTAGGTATGTAATTTTTAAACGCTACATAAGGAGATGCAATATTCCTTACTTGCTCCGTACTTTTTCCTTCTTCGCACCCGATCTCAGAACTTATTATTTGAGAAGAGAAATTAGGATTTACATCTACGTTATCATAATTTGTGTAAACAGCATCTAGGTTTTCTATAGGGAAATCACCCATAGAAAAGAAAGGTGTCTCTTCTCTATCTATATTATTTATTTTTATAGAGTTCCCTGAGACTGTATCTGAAACACTTAATAGTCCACCTTTTAGATACTTCTTAGTAGTCAACCCTCTTAGTTTATCACCTTCTATTTGAAGAGGTTTCATGTAGTTATAATTAGAACCTGCGGCAAGGTAGTGCCCAAAATTATATGGTGCACCTAAGTTTTCAAAAGCTCTTAACCATTCTAATCTATATCTACCAACTTTGAAAACTACAGAACTAGCTACACTAATAGCTGCCACAGCTATATTCAACCCTATCCCTACAGGGTTAAAACTGTTTGCAAAACCAAACTGCACTCTATATGCTTCTGCGCTTTGAGCTACATTTATTATCCCTTCTGCTACAACTTCTAATATTGCTAACGTATTTGCTAAATTCCTAGCTTTTCTACCTAAGATTACCATTTTTGAATGCTCATCCACAGGAAGTATTCTTGAATTAGACTTACCAAAGATAAATCCTTGTAATGTCATTTCATCAGGTAATGATGGTTTAAAGTAATCAAATTCAGGAGATACTACTTGAATATTGTTAAAATCTTCATCTTTATTTTCCGAAAAGTATTTATCTTTACCTAAAGAGTTAAAAGGATAATTGAAGTAGCTTATTTTTTCATTATTTTTCACATAAGATTTAGTGTTGAACACTAATCCACTGCCTACAATGGATTTTGATAATGTGCTATCTGCTCTATATATTTTATAATCTATAATAGACTCTCTTTTTTCTTTGGTAATTAGACCGTTGTCTACTGCTACATCTAATAAATTGTTGATAACTTCTCCGTCAATAGTTATCCCCAAAGGTGAAATTACACTTTCAGAATTAGAAGCTATTTGTTCTGTTCTTATAAAAGGGCTAATTTTATTGTCTGGAAATTTATAAGCTCTTATATTTGCGCATCTAAAATCTGCTTTTTCCGAAAGCTCTATTGTGTTAGATGTTTCATTTTGTGTATATAGTTTTAATTTCTCTCGTAAATTAGTGTTTGTTATTACATTTTTATTTATTAATAATTTGGAAGAGTCATACAATTCTATATTATCAGGGTACTTATCTATACTTTCGTAATACCCCATTTCTCCATATTTGTATGGTACAGGCTCACAATCATTTAACAAAGGAACTTGATATTCACAAGAAAAATTGTATTTTTGCCTCTTTCTAAGACTTATGCTGTCAAAGGATATTTCTCTTTTTGAAACTTCTACGTCTCTTACACTTATTGAAAAACAAGAATTCAAAGGTACTGTCACAACAGTATCTATTATA
>CBFIII010000041.1:0-3233 GCA_965662645.1 Bacteroidales bacterium | reverse complement strand
TTGGGTTGTGGTTGATCGTCTACAAAGTTTCCTTCGCCTATACCTACCGACTTTGATAAAGGTAAGTCCACAACCATGTATATAAAATCATTAAAAATCCCTGTGGTTGTTAGCACTTCTTTACTTAAAGGGATAAAATGTGTTTTAGATAAATCATAGATACCTCCTAACGGGATAATGGTCTCTCCGTTTTCATCTGTATAGCTAGTGGTGGTTATAGGATCTATTTCATTACAATTAGCAAAAAAATGTACTCTAACATTCCTATTCTTAAATTTTCTAAGGTTTGTACTGCTAGAATCCCCTAATCTCCAATACTCTCCTCCTCTATCTAGTAGCCTAGTTAACTCTACTATTGCTGAGTCTTTATCTTTTATATTTATCTTAAACCAAAGAGCTCCTTTGTGTATTTTTTGAGTAAAATCTGCTCCTATACCACCTATTTCATTGACTGTATAATTTTTAGTATATATTGCATTTTTATTTTCTAATATATTTTCATATAATGTTTCATTATTCGTAGTATCTAGAGTTTGCTCTGCTCCATGATAAGGGTGGACAAATGATAAAGCATTGGAAACTAATGCATCAATTGACAACTCTATACTGTTTTGACAACTATCTGCATAGGTAGTATTATTTCTTTTCTTAAGAGTGTTTTCTAAATTGATTCCACCCGAAGTAGGATCTAAATAATCTAATGCGTATTGACTTGAAAATTCTTCATCTATATCTTCACTTATAATATCACAAAACTCAGGTGGTCTTGTAGTACTATAATCCTCTAACTTTTTATTTGTATTGATTATGCTTTCATTATATACAGTATCTACTTCTAAAGCTTCCTCTTCTAACAAAGGTTCTGTACAATCAACTCCTGCTGTTTGTTCTGGTAGTTTATTATAACTTGTTAAATTGTTTTTATCTATAAAACTACAAATCTCTTGTAAAGGAGAATTGCTATAAGGAGATTGTGTACAAGAGTTTTGATTTTCTTCTATATAATCTGCTAATGTGGTAAAATCTTCAATATCTTCTTCTAAAAATATAGCACCCTTAGGTACAGGGGGGATAGAGTTTGTAATATCAACTACTTCTGTATCCCTACTCCATTCTAAAGGTGTTGTGGCAGTTGCTGTGAAAAGTAGGTTATCTTGTTGATAACCTACATTAGAAAAGTCATCTCCTAATTTTAAACTTCTTATTAGGTAATCTCTTCCTACAATTAAGGTCCCAGAAGTAATAATATCCTCCTCTAGTAGTGTGTATGTAGTAACGTTTTCAGTTTGTGCAACGGTTTCTATTTCTTCATTGTTAGGACAACTTCCTATTTCCGTAGCAGTGTTATAAAATTGCCACTTTTTATTTCTTATGTTTCCATCACATTCCCCTACTACACTTGTAACAGACAGTGTGTCACGGTTATCCACTTGTCTTTCTAACCAACTCTGTCCGTTATTATCTTCAAATTCCAAAACTTCTTCATCAGTAAGTGGTTTTGGAATAAATATAAAATTATCAGTTCTGTGCCCATCTGTAAATCCAAAATCAATAGCAAACTGTTGATTTTCATCTCTATTATATCCTGTAAATTTGTACGAAGTTGCATTTGAGTACAATCCTTCTTTTGCTCTGAAAGACATCCATTGTAATCCTAAACCCATCAAATTTACTACAGGTTGTAAATTTATAGGTTCTCTTTCTTTTATCCCATTCAATATTAAAATATCGTTGGATGCTGTAGCACCATCAATAGTTTCTACAAATGGCTTTTTAAGTCTTAGTGTAGTGTTAGGTATTGACTCTCCGTTATTATTAGGTATAATTATAACTTTGTCAGATGTATTATATATACCCGATACAAAAGTTGAAAATACTCCTTTTGAGGTGTAATAAACCACTGCTACTTTATAATGGTCAAACCTTGAATCTAATTGGTCTAACTCTATCTTTATAGCAAAGTTAGTTTCTGCATTATTATCTACTTGCTCATGTATTATGTTTGCTTCGTCAACAATAGGTATAATAGGTGTAAGCGTTGTATATGTGGTAAATTCATTACCTAATATGTCGGAGTATGCTGCTAGAACTTCATAAGAACCTTTATTAAGATTTCCTCCTAATGTACGCTCATAGTTTTTTGATTTTATTTCTGTGTAAAGTTTAAAAACTCTTAGCTTGTCGCAATCTAAACACGTATCTTCTGGTACTGCTCCACAATTATCGTCTCCTGTAACTTTGTATTGCTCTAAATTATCTAATTCTAAATATCTAAACTCTTTGTTTCCTGGCGTAGATGTCCAAAATAACTTTGTGCCTATATTTTCTTCTTTTATTAAAATATCTACAATAGGGTTATCTATGTTAAATCCTAAACATAAATTACAACTATCCTCTACTAAAGTTATATACTCTTGATGAGGTAACTGTTCTGTTTTTTCTAAGGTAGCTACTTCTTTATTTGTGTACTTCGTGCAATCTTCACAGTCGTTTTCTTGTTCTATATCCTTTTCATAAGCAAATTCTTTTGAATTAATAATACACCCTATTTCACTTACTTTGGTCTGTGGATTAGTTAAAAATATATAAGTTTTGTTTCTTACAACATGATTCTTACCACCTATGTATCTAAACCCCTCTTTAAATCTAGTGGCAAGAATATTAGAGTGCTCCGTGGTTAAACTATACTTATCCTCTTCTGAAACTCTTCCGTTAAGTTGTAAAAAGTACTCTTTTTCACTTAAAGAATACCCTCCTTTATTTCTGTTCATTCCTATAAGAGGAGTACTTAAAGTTTTATTTTTTTCCATGTATTATAGTCTTCCGAACATATTTTCGTATTTCAAAGTATTAATACGATTTGCGTTTGTTATTTTTGTAGCCCAATTTTTAAGACCTTTATTTACACTCTCTGATTTAGCAGCGTAAAAATACTCATCACTTAGCCTCTTAAAATACTGTAGTTTATTAGCTATGTTTACATCGTCTTCCGTTAACCATAAACGTTCTAAGGCTCTAACTACTGCAAAATAAAGTATGTAATTCTTTAATTTATCTTTTGATGTCCTTGGTATTAATAAGTCGCCTTTCTCATCACAAGGGAGTCCTTTATACCATAGCCAAATAAAACCATCGTTAAAGTTTGTAGTTAGGTAGTTATGATTTTCATCAATAGATATCTCGTAAGGAGAGTTGGCAGTTAAATTTGGGCAATCACTATCACATTTAACTTT
>CBFIII010000040.1:0-37902 GCA_965662645.1 Bacteroidales bacterium | reverse complement strand
CATTTGTGATACGAGTTCTCCTCCTGGATGGGGGGCTGGTTTTACATTGTCCCAAGTCGCATCGTCTAAGCCTGCTTCGCTCCACCCTTCAATTTCTTTTGTCGCATCATAAATCTCGCCCATATGTGGCCCATCATACACAACAGGACCTCCTGTAACTTTCCAACTTAAATCGCTTACAATATCTTTTGTCGTACCATCTTCATATTCCAGCTTGATGCGGCACATTAATTTTGGCTGACCAATCCAACCACTTTTGCGATGAAAGCCCCAGTGGTCGTAAGCCATCATACCGTAGAAACCACGACCTAACATGACGCCTGCTACGTTAGCGCCATTTTTCATCTCACTGGTAATATCGTGCGTAGCATATAAAATAGTTTTCTTGTAATCTGTCCAACCTGGATCTAAAACAGAATTTCCTATCTTTTTACCATTAATATACAACTCGTAATACCCAATACCACTAACGAATGCTTTGGCGCTTTTTACTTTTTTTTGCACATCAAAACTTTTTCTTAAAAGTGGTGCAGGATCATGTTTTTTGTCATCAAAAAAATGATAACGTTCAAACATGTTTAGATGTGCTCCAAAATAACTGGGCAGTTGAAATTCTAAGGCCCCAGACTCCACCTCTTTTTTACGCCTCCATTCTGTCTCCCATTCCTCTTGATTTCTCCAAGCTATCCATTGTGCATTTTTCCAATCTTCTTTGGAGAATAAGCCGGTAGAAAAATTGGCGGAATTGCTCCATTCAGAAACCGTTTTCTTTGCATCCCACACCCTTACCTTCCAGTAATAGGATGAGGCTGGTTCTAATGATTTTCCTCTATATTCTATCTGCGTACTCTTGGCACTTTTCACTTTTTTAGAATCAAAGGCATCGCCAATGTTCTGATCTAGTTTTTCTTGCGAAGTAGCTACCAAAAGCTGATAGGCGGTTTGGTATTGCCCCTGCTCATCGCTTTCCATCTTCCAGAAAAAACGAGGGTGCGCCATATCTACCCCTTCAGGATTGCTGAGGTATTCGCACTTAAGGTCAAATAATTCTACCTTGGCTAACAATGTGTTTGCAAAAAGTAGAAGCAAAAATGCGGTTATTATTTGTTTCATATTTTGTATTGTTAGTTAATTTCGATTTTTATTCAAAATAGTTGATACCAGACTTAACCCCACTATCATTACTATCTCTTTTAAGCGTTAACACCTAAGGCTTCAAAAAGCATATATTGGCTCATCTGAAAAATATTAGGTTATTATTTTGCACCCACCATATCTAATGGTGGGTAAGCAACTACTTCACCCGACTCGCGCCATTTACCTGTAGGTGCTTTCCTACTCATTAGCCATTCGCGTAATTTAACATTCAGTTTCATGGCTAAATCAAGTGTTTCTTGCGACGGTTTTCCTTTCAACAGATTGTTTTTTTCTCCAATATCTTGACTCAGATTATACAGTTCGTACGACCCATCTTCGTAGCGATAAAAGAGCTTGTAGTGCTCATTGTTATCAGTTCTATAGTGAATAAGCGATTGAGGATAGTTTCTCACATCCATATACCCCGGAAAGTGCCAATACAACTCACGCTTGCTATCCAGGGCTTCTTTTTCCCCTTTCAAAACGGGTGCTATCGACTGACCATCTATGGCGTGTTCCTCAGCATTAGGGAGCTCAGCACCGGCCATTTCTGCCAAGGTAGGATAAAAATCCACCGCATGAATTTCCTGATTGGAGTTTACCGAATTGGCAGCAATCACCCCTGGATATCTAAAAATTAAAGGCACACGCACACCCCCCTCATAATAGGTTCCTTTGCGTAAACGCAATGGCGTATTATCTGTGGGCCCCATAAAGCCACCATTATCTGAGTAGAAAACCACAAGGGTGTTTTCAGCAATACCATCCGAGGTATCCCCGTCCCCATTGGGATCGTCCAAAGCATTAACAATACGCCCTACCGTCTGATCCAACAGTTCCACAAAAGCAGCATAATCGGCTCTATTGTGGCGTGGATCAATGGATTTTTTTGCTTCATATTTAGCATTCAAATCGGGACGTGGTAATATGGTTACGTGTACGGCATGAAAAGGCACATAGGCAAAGAAGGGCTGATCTTCTTGCGAACGCTCTTTGATATAATCAATGACGGCATCACCCAGGGCATCGGTCAAATGTTTGGGTGTTCCCTCCAAAAGCCACGGATCATTGCCATTCTTCATTGGTTCCAACACCTCTTTGATATAAGCCGAGTCATAAGGCTGTGCATAAGGTTTCAAGCCCTCGTGACTGAATATCCATCCTTTTGTATCGTCCTTTTGTGCAAAAAACTCGTTATTGACCTTTTGTCCATTTACAGTAGCTCTGGTTTCTTTGCGCAAAGCCAAATTGCGATCCACCCCCAGATAAGTGCTAGCATGTTCACCTGTTTGGATGGCATGTAATTTCCCAAAAAATCCGGTATGATAACCGACTGTTTTTAAAGTCTCAAACACCGACACACATTCTTTCTGCAAATAATTATTTTGCTGGTGAGGAATAATCTTTGATATCTGTGGATTAGGATCTTTTCTTTTATTGAGACGATTCAAACTGCCCACGTTATAAATACCACTATGAGCGCCTGTAGCATATTGCCCTGAAATGAGCGCTGCTCGTGTGGGTTGACAGTTTTGTTGCGTATAGGCATAAGTGAAAGACTTGCCTTCTGTAGCCAGCTTATCTATATTAGGGCTTTCGTAGTATCGGGACCCATTACCTAAACTCGTATTAGCGGAACTAATATCTGTCCAACCTAAATCATCAGCCATAATAAAGACGATATTCGGCTGCTTTCCCATCACACTTGTAGCAAAGGCTAAGAGCACGATGCTTAGTAAAATCATTTTTTGTTTCATTGTTTATTATTTGTCAGATTATTATTGAACTATGGATTCTTTTATGTGTGTTTTTGACACTATTAAATGTGTGAGCAGTGATGAGTGATCGGTGATCAGTGAACAGTGAACAGTGATCGGTGAACAGTGAACAGTGAACAGTGATGAGTGACCAGTAATGAGTTTCTCACATACTCGTAAGCTACATTTTCTTATTGAATTATTATTCCACTACTTTGATATTTTTATTGCTCGTGATTGAAACAGGCCCCAGTAAACCGGCCGATATTAACTTGCTGTTTTTATTATAAAAAGAATGGGTACAATAAGTATTCCTCTTTGATGCAGGCATAGGCTGATTTTCCACAAACCATTGGGGCATTGTATCACCTTCTATCACTGGTAAAAATCGCTCATCTCCAATGAGACGGTTCGTCCATTGATTGGTAATCCGTACCTCAAGCTTATTATTGCCCTCCACCAGGACATCTGTAATATCCACCGTATAAGGCGATAACCACAACACGCCCAAATCTTTTCCGTTAAGGAAAACCTCTGCAACAACGCTCACCTGTCCCAAATTAAGCTGGTAGTTACAGTCGGACTGCTTTTCTTCCAACTGTATGTCTTTTCTGTAAATAGCCGTTCCGGAATAGTAGTTGATGTTTTTGTTGGGGTGGTCTTTCCAATCACTGAGTTGGTCAAAAGTATGTACAGCCTTGTAATGATGCTCTTTCAAAAACTCAAGCTCCCATTGTCCCTGAATGTTCATTGGTGCTGGAATATCATTGACTACAATCTCCTTTTTCGTGTCGCCAAAAGCCAATTGATAATGGCCGTTTTCTTTAACAAGGCAGTGTAATGCATCATCTTGATCAAGGTGGTATTCTATCCGTTCATCAGCACTAAGTGCAGGTAGGTGTTTTACCCCCGCTGAGGGTTGACGAAAGACAACAAAAACAGACGCTTTCCCCTCTAAGGTAATCGGGAGTTGCGTTCGGCCATTGTGCTGCGAAAATTGCCCCATCTTCTTGATCTCTCCTGTGACAGGGTTCCATAATTCAGGAATTTTACCCGCTACTCGGAAGTCACATTCATAACGCTTAGCACTATCGCTCGAATTATAAAAGAAGTAGATGTCTTTCTCGGCATCCGAGCGATGTGTAAAACCAACATTTTTGATATTATTTACTTTGAAATCGCGTTCTAAGTCCATCACTGAGAAAATCTCCTCCCAATTGGTATGACTGTAAGTGCTCTGCTTGGTTTTGATATCTGTAACTAGTTCCTCAAAAGTTTGCTTCAATTCATCATTAACTTGATGACCAAATGGAACGATACTAGTCATTCCAACAATCGGAATACCCGCTTCGGCTATTTGGTGTATCTTACGTAATGCCGGCAAGGATAGCTTATCACAATTCTTTAAGACCAAGGCTTCATACCTTAATCCATCAGGCAATTGCAAATGCCCATCAACGATGCTAATACGATTAATAAAGGCATCGGCATTGATACAATCAAAATTCACATCACGAGGCATTCGGGGGGTAAAATCATCGCGGTAAAAATGAGAATTGGGAGCGCCCTCGCCAATAAACACCAGTAAGTCGGATACCGGTATGCCTTGCTGTAGCATATACGAGCCACGCGCCATATATTTGAACCACGCTTTGCCGGCATTATACCACCACGTTTGGGTTCTGTCAAAATGAGTTCCCCAAAATCCCAAGGTGATGCCCGGCTTTACGTGCGTGTTGGATTGATGCGCAAAACGATGCAACATAAACTGATTAACCCCGTCTATCCAAGCCGAATCGCCGTGCTGTTTCAACAATAAAGGATGTGCTTTCCAGTTGAGCGTGGGAACAGAGGTAAACGATTCGGCCCACACTACATTTTTACCGTAAATACGGCTTCCAGATACGGCCGCCTTCATCATACGCACATCTCGTTTGGGCCAGAACTCCCCCATATTCATATCTGCGGTTTTAGCCACATCCAGTTCATTGATTAATCCATCGCCGTAAGGTTCAAAAAAGGTTTCTAGACCATCATTATGACACAATTCGGAAAAATAAGCATAGTAATTATTGGTCAGTAAATCGCACGCCACTTGCCTAAAGTCATCCAAAACATTCTCTGAGGCTTTGGCACTTTGCACAAAGCGACCTGCAAAGAGCGGAAGAAATGGTCTTATATCATAGCCTTTTGTAGCTTTAAAAATAGAATCTAAACTGTGCGTCCAGTTTTGAAGTCCAAGTTCATAACTATCTATCTCAATGTATTGAAATGCATCATTGCCTTTCATATTCTGAATAGCCGTGGTAATAAATGCATCGTAGTGAGATTTCACTGCCTTTTTACTAAACTTATCGCACTCTAAGCCTTGTCCTTCGGCAGAAGCTGGTTCGTTCTTCAAGCCATTTGAGGTATATCCAAAGCGTAGAATAGTGTACTGCCCCGAGGGTAAATCAAACTCTAGGTTCCCATTCTCATCCATTCGACCGGACAAATCTATGATGGTTTTGGGATCAATCAGCATGCCCTTTTCGGGTGTGCCAATGGGCAGTAGTTTATCATCATCAACACGTGTCAAGCCTACTCGTGCTTTGCTACATCCTAAGGTCTGAATGGTTTTTAAATCGATCTCCCCTATGGCTTTGACATTAAAAAACTGCACTCTGAAATAACGGGCACTTACTGGTTCAAAATTATCAAAGAAGTCTCTTCTTCCGCCACCCGTTTTATGCGCAAAGGCATTTTTAACGAGCGTAAAATGCTCGCCATCGTTGGACGATAATAGGTGTACTTGAATGGCAGATTTTTGACTGGTCACTACCGATATAGATCTGAGGGTGTGCGCTTTGCCATAATCGAATTGTACCCAAGGGGTCTTGCCCTGTATCTTGGCCTTGTTATCCGGATTGCCATCGTTTATTATACTAACATCAAAGGTTTTGTCGGAGGAGGTAATAAGGGGATCAGCTGATTCATCCGCCAGTTCGGCCGCTAAGGTAGGATACGCCAAAACAGCGACATCTTTGTAATACCCTTCGCGTGTAAAGGGTTGATCCAGTTGCAGCCTCTGGGACTTGCCACCCTCTACAATTGTACTGTTCCACACCAACTCTTTCATACTGTTTTCGGGCGTAATCCACGGTCCCCCGCTCGAAGACCACCCGTCACAATTGTGAAAACCAAAGGTTAACCCCAAGCGTTTACACTCTTCAGCAGCGTGCTTTATGATGGCATGATGTTGTGGTGAATTATAACTGACATCTCCTGAAGGAATGTTTTGTGTCACATTAAAAAGCAACACGCCACTAAGACCAACGTCCGCAATAGCTTCCAGATCTTTTGTCATGCCCGCTTTCGACATATTGCCATTCACCGCATGCATCCACGTTTTTGCTTGGTATTGTGTCGGCGGATTTTTGAAATTAGATTCTAAATCAGCCTCTTTGCTAGTGGTATTACAGCTCGTTATCAAAACGACCATCACGAACAATAATACCACCTTGTACTTTAACATTTCCTTTAGCTTCATCTTTATAAATCTATCGAATGATAGCACATACGTGCTTGGTATAAAAAAGTCGAAATTAGGCAACTGCACCCTTACAAACAATTCCTCCATTGTTTTTTTTATTTCCAAAACACATTAAGCGACGTTAATACAACAAACGAGCAACACCTCGCTTCGTCTTGAGTAAATAGACTCCTCTACCAAAACTTGACAGGTTGATTTGACTTCCTTTTCCTTCCACTACTTTAACTCCTGAAAGATTATGAACAGTCCAGTCACTTATTTCACTTAAGGTAAAGATCCCATTTTTACTTGGATTTGGGCTTACCGTAAAACCAAGGGCTAGATTTTCATTAACAGAAGTAACAGAGGTGAATACTGCACTCAAACTGATGACCGAATCCATTCTAATACTTAATTCAGTACTTGAGCTTTTAATATCTCCCGACCACCCACTAAACTGGTATCCATCATCAGGATTAGCTGTCAATTTGATAAAGGATCCCTTAGGATAAGTATTCCCTTCCTGTGATTTTGTCACAGTACCATTTTGAGATGTTATATTTAACGGATAACTCGGCAGTGGTTCAAAATTAGCCGTAAGCGACACATCGGTATTGAGTGCCATATCCAAGGGATTCTCGGAGCTGACGGTATCACCAGTCCACCCCGTAAACGTGTAGCCGTTGTCTGGTGTAGCCCATAGGTTTAGATTTTGTCCTTGCCTATATTCCCCGCTATCATAGTTGACTTGTCCTTCGCCATTTATCTCAATACTCAGACTCTGTGTTGTAAATGATGAGGAATAAAATTCCAAAGTATCAATGATTAGCGTGCTAGCAATAGCCCTATTCGGTCCCCATAACGATACATCACTAATGTCTCCTTTCCAGTTTGCATTGCTTCCAAGATCAATAACATAAGACTTAAACTCACTGTCATTGGCTGTGATATTACTTAATGTTTTCGATTGCTCAATAGTATTAACTTTCCATTTTAGATTAAATTTGGTCGAACTACTGGTATTCTTCAAAACGATCCTACATTTATCATAAAGGGCATAGTCAATGTCTGGTTTTACCGTAATACGCGGGTAATTATTGAGTGTTTTTAATTGCAATAGATCATTCGCCGTACTGATGGATTCATAAGAGGTGGTAAATGGCACAAATGCCATAAAATCTTCGGTGGTGGTAAATCGAATCGTATCGTTGAATTCCTGCAAAGGTGCTTCATTACACTTAACAGTATCGGGGAATGGAACAGTGCCACCACCATCAGCCCACGTACCTGTGGGGGCCTTTTCATTCCTTAACCATTGTTTGAGTTCAGAAAGCATAATTTCGGCCAGCTGCATGTGGTTGGCATCTTGTTTTTCAAGCAAATCTACCGTTTCACTAATGTCCGAATTAATATGATGCAAAGTACTTACTCCCGTTTCGTAATAATAACGCAATTTGTAATAATCGTCACCTATGCGTTTTTGAATCATACTATTCGGGCGTTGTCGTGAGCCCATATATCCGGGAAAATGCCAAAATATATTCTCTCTATCCAAGCGGCTTTCTTCTCCTTTTAAGATACTGGCAAAGGACACCCCATCCAGCTCAATAGCAGCGTTATTATCTTTCTTCAGATTAGATACATCAACACCTATCATCTCTGCTAAAGTGGGAAAGAAGTCGATGGCGTGTACCGATTGGTTGGTGATAGAATTGGCTTCAATCACATTGGGATATTTGATGATTAATGGCACACGTATGCCACCTTCGGTAAAAGTACCTTTACCCCCCGTAAGCGGGCGATTGCTTTTTAGCCCCCCATTATCAGAATAAACAATGAGTATCGTGTTCTCCGAAATATCATCAGAAAAATCACCATCGCCATTAGGGTCTTTTATCGCCTTATAAATTCTACCAATTGTTTGATCTGTTGTTTCAACAATAGCTGCATATTCAGCCAAATCATCATTGTACCCTTTGTTTAGGTATTTTTCTTTAAGGTCTTGTCGTCCTGCCACCTTTGAATGTACAGCATGAAAGGGCACATATAAAAAAAACGGTTTTTGAGCTTGATACTTTCTTTCTATATAATCGACACAATAATCGCCCATAGCATCTGTCATGTGTTTGGGTTTACCTGCAAGGAAGGATAAATCATTGCCATTGGCAACAGCTTGCAAATTACCATTGACATATTCGCTAGAATAAGGAGAAGCGTAGGCATCCAGTGCATCACTATCAAACGACCAACCTTTATCATCACTATCTAGCGCAAAATAGTAGGATTGCACATTATTCCCATTGACTTTTAGGCTAAATGGTGAGGGTTGTGATACACCAATATCTATCCCCAAGTCGTTGATACCTGTTCCGTGATCTTTGCCAATAAAACAGGTGGTATAATTAACTGACTTAGCCATATCGAAGATACTCACACCCGTAGCTGCAATATTCTTACTCTGTTCAGGTGGCGTTATCAGTATTGGCAACTGGGTACTAGCATCCTGGCGAGCAAGCGATACTACGTTATATACATTATTATCAGGATCTGTGGCATACTTTCCTGTTATTAGAGAAGCACGTGTAGGAGAGCAATTTTGCTGCGTATAAGCGTGGGTAAAAGACATCCCTTCTGCTGCTAATCTGTCAATGTTTGGAGTATCATAAATGGTTGACCCTCTTCCTTGGTTGGTATTGCCTGTACTCACATCTACCCAACCTAAGTCATCTACAAAAAGAAACACAATATTGGGTTTCTCATTGGCAAATGCAACAGAGTTCACACAAAGCAAGAATACCAAAATTCTCATGAATCGCATATTGTTAATATTTGTCATTTATTTAAGTTTAACACCAATTAGACATCAAAAATCCAAAGACGCATCCTGAAATCTAATTGGTGTAAAATTTCTTATATTAGTTACTTTTTCTATAATTCAAAGGGTTTAATATATCAGTTTAACAGTACCCTGTGGCGTTTTAAGCAAGTATAATCCTTTATCAAAACTTGACAAGTTAATTTGGGTTCCTTCACCCCTCAGCATTTCAGATCCTGACAGGTAAAATATTACCCACTGACTTGATCGGCTTAATGTGAATATCCCAGACTCACTTGGATTTGGACTTACTGTAAAATCCAAAGTTGTATTTTCATTTATTGAGGAGACAGTGGTGTATTCTGCAGTGATAGTCATACTAGAATCCATCGTTATTGATAGTGGGTTACTTGTTGCGCTAACATCCCCTGACCAAGCACTAAATGCATACCCTGTATTTGGCGTAGCTGTCAGCTCTATCGCTGTGCCCCTTTCGTAATCACCCATATCAGGACTAATATTAACAGCACCATTTTCACTGTTCAGCGTAAGCATATAACGCGGTATCAATTCAAAATTGGCAATTAGGTTTATCGTAGAGTCCATAGTCACGTTAATGGTGTCGTTAACTCCTGTCACATCACCCGACCATCCACTAAATTCATAGCCAGCATTGGGCGTAGCTATCAGCTCCACTTCTGTACCTTTTACATATTCATCGCTATCGGGACTTTTCGCCACACTACCATTGACAGCCTGTGTGTTCAAGGCAAAAGTCTCTGCAAAATTGGCTGTAATTTTAGTATCTCCATTAGTTCTCAAAACATAAGGGTTAGCTGCACTAGCGACGTCGCCTGTCCACCCTGTAAATTGATACCCACCTATTGATGTGGCTAATAACTCAAATTCCTGTCCACGCAAACACGTACCACTGGTATAGTTAACAAATCCACCTTGGGTAGTTGCAATGCTTACACTGTCAATCGTTGGGTTAGATGCGAAGAACTCCATAGTATCAATTACAACAACGCCATCAATCGCTCTGTTAGGTCCCCACAGTTGCACATCGGTAATCTCACCTTTCCAAGCGGCATTGGCACCTACATCAATCGTATAGGAGTTGAATTCAGTATCATTGGTAGTAATGATATCTTTGTAAGTCAATGATTTTTCCACGCCATCAGAGTTCCATTTCACATTGAAAATGCTCGACGAACTCCCGTTTTTAATCACTATCCTGAATTTATCGTACGATTTATAATCCATATCAGGTTTGATCGTAATCCTCGGATAATTATTATTCATGACCAATTGCATGGTATCATTTTCGATCGTAATCGATTGATAGGAGCCTCCTGCTCCAGTATAGGGTTTAAACTGTCGAAAATCATCGGAGCTGGTTAATTGCACCTTGCTTTGTGCAGGTGCTATCGCTGAGGACAACTCTTCGACACCTTTAATTTCAAACTTTTGGAATGAAAAAGAAGATAATTTTGTAGCGATATTTATCACTGAACCCATGCCAGACGTTGGGGCTTCTGTGGTAATGCTTTTCCACATCGACCATTCCGTCTTATTGGGATTGACAAAGGAGTTCCAAGCCAATTGTCCAGCCTCGTTCAGCGTACGTGTAGGGTCACCTTTCCAATCATATCCACTCTTGATCCACCCTGATGAGGGTTCGTTTTTCATAAACATCTGTAGTTTATTCTGCGCTTCACCATAGCTGAGGTCACGGTAAAATAGCTGCGTGCCTACTGGTAAATCCGTCACAAAAGAGAGTTTCACCGATTCACTGGCTTTATAATCCAAAGAGTTAGCATTATAATTATAGGCCAAAATATCATATTGATGCGTCTGTTCATCCTTCGCAAAGGTGGCATTGATGATATTTGTACTAATAGTCGGAGTACCAGCCTTTACATGACTGTATCGATTTTTGCCCAACATGGTATTGACTAACTCTACACTTATTTCTTCCTTTGAGCTGGGTCTTTGCGCCCATCTGAATATTTCATTGAGCCCCTTGCTGTTCTTATCATAGAATAATTGAGAAAGTGCGACTTGGTAAGTCTGGTCATGGCTGGTTACACAAGACAAAGTACCGCCATCAGGAGAAGTCATTGTAGTCACCACATTGTATTCGTGATACTCGATGGTAGCATCAGAGTTCCATTTAGGATGATCAATAAGAGGAGCAAAATCTTTGCTGTATTTGGCCGAAATGTCTCTAAAAGATTTGTTGTTAATCAGAATATAATCGGATATTCCCCAAAAGTCGTATCTCACATCATCATTATCGTAGCAAAACGCGATAAGGTCGGGAATAAATGAAGCGAAAGCCTCTCCCTTATAGTTTTTGATAGTCCCATTCTTATAGAGAAAATTGGGCTGTCGGGTATGCAGTCCTACTACAGCATTAGGCAGTACGGATAGAATCGCCCTCACCGTATTGGCATAATGGTCGATAAAATCCTGTTTAGTACCTCGCCAATGGTCGGGAGTCTCAATTTCTGACCCCACTCTTAGTCGCCATGACAGTACCGTTTCTTTACCATAAGTCGCCACTAATTCGTTCATCATAGCAACAATAAAATCGTAGTAAGCCTGCTTGTCATACGGTGGCAAACAGTTACCATAAATGGTGTAGCGGTCTTCTTCTTTGAAGTGTACCCCATCATATTCACTGCCATCAGGCAAGAAAGTGTAACCGTGCTGAAAACACCATGGTGGCTGATCTACTACCAATTGATGAATAACATCATTACTATTCAATATGGCATTTAGGCGTGATTTTAGGGGTTCCCAATTGTACACATACACCTGGTTTACCGAATCGAACACGCAAGGGTCAAATGCAGGATTAGGCACCCTCACACCATCCACAGTATTACTTACACCGCCTATCATACGAACGAGATTCACCTTTATTCCATCCCTGACTCCCGCCCCATTTTGGGGGCTGATACGGTTAGCAACACTCCACATATCATGGAGTACTTCTTTTTTACTATTCACATCCGTAAAGTCAGCGGTGAGCTTGACCTGTGCTACGACATTGCCCATTAGCAAAAATGCGGGAATGATTAATAACAATCTACATATTCTATTCATACAAAAAGGATTTAAGAAAAGACTGTGTGTTACAATTTCGAAAGACAAAAAACACCGTTCAAAAATGCACATACATATTTAGTTTATTAATTAACAAATCTACATATAAAAACTCTGATGGGAAATAAACTCCCTACTAGAACTGTATATGCAACCGTTACCTATATGTTACCTAACCCCATAAATAACGCATTATAGGCGAATATTTACTATATTTGCAGTGTATGAAACAAGAGATAATACATCAAGCGCTATCCAAAGTTTGCAATAGCAAAGAATTCAGAAATTCCCCTCAAAACATTAAAATTTTGGAATTTCTGGTAGAGCAAGCAATTAACGAGGAGTTTGTAAAAGAACACACACTTGGCTTGGCTGTTTTTGGGGATAAATACGATCCTGATGATTCATCGAGCAAAGTAAGGGTGGCCATGTATAAGTTCCGAAAAAAACTAGAGCACTATTATGCAGAGGAAGGCCTGCACGAAACTATTGATTTTATCGTAAAAAAGGGACAATACAACCTAGAGTGTATTAATAAGCAGAAACAAGACCATCGTAAAAAGAATAAAACCATCGCTCTAAGTGCCATATTAGGCAGCGTAATACTAGTGACGGCCCTGCTCTTACACCAACAAAAAACACCTAGTTTTTGGAATTATTTCTTCGCTTCCAAGAGCAATAATATATGTTATTTTTCTGATCAATTTGTCATTGCTAAAGTGTCTCACGATGGCAATTATCAGTTTATCACCAGCGCCAATATCAATAGCGAAAGAGATTATTTAGCTTCTCCAATTGCTAAAAATGACACGAACACAAAGGTGGCCAACTTCACCTATACTAGCGAGGTGGCACCCATTGCTATCAACGACCTAGCGCCATGGTTTTATCAGCACAATAGTAAAATGACGGTGCGTCGAGAATCAGAATTTCAGTTTAACGACATCTCTAACAGCAACCTTATCTTCATAGGACATTATACTCGATTTCATAATGCCAAAAAACTCTTTCTAAATAATAGTAAAGTCTTTAGCACCCAAAATGATGGCTTTATTTACACCCACAAAAAGGAGACAATCAGCTACAAGAATAGTTTTATAGATATGAAGAGAACAGACTACACAATGGTGTCGTTTATGCATCTCGACAACGACAGAAAAGCCTTATTCATCGTTTCCAACCACGACATCGGAGTCATCGCACTATGCAAAAAATTAAGTAACAAAGAACAACTCAAAGACTTCTGCTCGCACCTCCCCAACAAGGAGCAAAACTTTAATGCCCTATTTAAAGTCTCTGGACTACAACGCACCAATTTGGGATGTGAATTGATTCATTTGGAGCTGGTGCCTTAAATTAAAATATGACAAAAATTGAAAAGCATAGATAAACATACCTTTCTACGTACCTATTAAACCTCATTAAAACCCGTTGGCGGAATTAATTTAAGTATATTCTAAGATTTTTAATTAAAAATTTTGTTACGAATAAATCTCACAATAGCAGGGGTTTGGGGGCGCATCTCCTAAATGTGACGCTGAAGCATTGGCTTTGCGGAATTGAAGCAAAGCGGAAATCACGAACACAATAATTATATCCAATTCGAGAGTAAAAGGCGGGCGTGTGTTGGAGTGAATTATTGCGATTAGAGAGAATAAAGCCATAAGCTCGCTTTTACTTTATCGAACGTAGCAATGATATGAAATTGTTTTTTAGCCCGAAGTAGTTGTAATACGCAGGGCGTTAAAAAAAGCAAGAGTGCGTGGGGAGCATTTTTTTCTGCTAAATAGGTATTTAAATAATCAATTGAAATAATGTTTCGTTTTTCATCATAGAAAAATGAAGAACTGGGGATTCAAGGGGTGTTAAACCCCCTTTTTAATAAGTTTTTTCGTATCAAATTACTGTATAATGATTATTTAATATAGTTGTTTTTGTTCTAGTGAAATTTGATATACTAATTCCGCCAACAGATTATTGATGTATGATCATTTACGAAAATGAAACGTCCTTATCAAGAAACAAGTTTTCACATTCTTCGTTTAGAGGATTTTACACATTCGACAAGCTCAGTGACCGCACCTCTACAACTCCAGTCATTCATTTTTTCTTGATAACAAACGAATCAAAAAATCAAGCAAAGCATTTTTAATTGATTCTTGCATTTAGCACTTTCTTTAAGCCCTCAACCAATGCTGGATTTTCGTCAGCGATATTCGTCGTTTCCCCATCTGCTGCTGTGTGATCATATAATTCTACAAATCCATCCTTGTGTAAAGTCATGCGATGCTTTGCTGTTCTGATGGTGGAAGCTTTTCCTGTGTATGCAATGGCTGTATGACCTTCAGTATTCGGGTCTGTCAGTATTCCTTTTAAAGATTCACCTTGTACATAAGTCGGAATTTCAATGCCTGTCAGATCACACAAAGTCGGGAAAATATCAAGGGTTTCAACGACAGCATATGTCTTAGCTCCTGACTGTTTCATCCCAGGGTAGTGAATGATTAGAGGAGAATGCAGAGACTCTTCGAACAAACTATGTTTTCCCCAAACGGCGTGCTCGCCTAAATGCCAACCGTGGTCACCCCACAGCACCACAATCGTATTCTTATCCGCTCCTGTTCTTTTCAATTCGGCCAAGACTTTACCGACTTGAGCATCGGCATAGCTCACACAAGCCGCATAATGACGGCGCACTTCATCAGCAAAGGCCGCATCCTTATTAGGGTTTTTACCCCAACGGTTGTATCCCATAAACTCACCAGAGCCGTGCCAGGTCGTTTTTCCTTTAGGTTTCTCTGGGTGTTGTATGGCAGGCAACTTTACGCCATCATACTTATCATAGTAAGATTTTGGCGCCCCAAAAGGCAAGTGAGGCTTAATGATGCCAACGGCAAGAAAGAATGGTTTTTCGTTATTGCTAGCCAGTTCGCTCAGTTGCTTTAAGGCTTCATCAGCAATGGCACCATCGGGATAAAGGTGATCATCCCCTTCTACCGTCTGAAAAATATCCATGGTACCTCTTGATGCTCGAGTTTTCCCTTTGGCTAGTCCGTGCATGGCACCAAGCGGAGTTTCCCATTCTGCCACAGGCATTAGGTGTTTGTCCCAAGCATTGGGCATTTCAATTTTTGAGCTATCCGCCCAACCTATGCCACCTCGTCCGCCGGGATGGTGCGACACCTTCCCTACCGAAACAGTGGTATAACCATTGGCTTTAAACCACTCCGGCATACTTTTATCAATATCCTCTGTGCCTTTTACAATTTTTCCTGCCCTCTGAAAAAGAGCATCATTTCCTGCTGGACCATACTCACCTGTCAATAAAGTATAACGCGATGGGCCACAACTTGGGGCATTTGCAAAATGATTCTGAAAGACGACTCCCTTTAACGCAAAAGCATCTATGTTCGGTGAGCTGATGTAGTCTGCTCCAAAACTCTTCAATTCTGGGCGAAGGTCATCCACACAAATCAGTAGCACATTGGGTTTTTGAGCCACAGGGGCTTCTTGACAACTCGTCATCATAAAAAAAGATAACGCAGCACACATTAATGGTAGTATTTTTTTTATGTTCATTGTTAATTGTTTATTTTGAAATATATCTTATGATTCTTAAACACTTTTGAATCTTAATCTTGTAGGTATAAGTGCCAGATTCTATATTGATTTTTAGTTTTCAGATTTCTGGTATTCAATCGAATAATTTCCCGATCCGAGCAGCAAATATTCACCGTCAATCTTCGTTTGATTCTGTTTCTGGAACTTATTCCATTTTTTTTCGTTTATTTTTAATGATTTGAGTTCCTCTGTGGATAATACCAGCTTTGCTTTTGTATTAAAAGGCACCTGCAAATGCATTGAAAAATTAGAATTATTAATGTTCCAACTATTGTGAATATTGCCATAAGGTGTTGGAACCGTAACACTAGAAGACGTGATGTCGTTTGCAAACTGTGGATTTACCGTGAATTCTTTGAAACCCGGAGCAGTATCGATGGGTTTTATTCCGCCTATCGACTCATAAAAATAAGCTGCAAAACCACTATGCATAGGGTGGTTTAGAGAACCACCATTGTCTGTTAGCTTTATATTCCAATCTATTTGACGTTCGGGCCAAGTGGTAAATCCTAAATTCATAATAAACGTTTGACTGGGAAAGATAGGTGTGGTTAACATTTCATGTACCAAATCGGCTTTTCCGTAATTTGACAACACACTATAGATATGGCGATGACCGTGAATTCCGGTTGCATGATGCCCACCCTTTATTACGCTAACGTTATATTCTAAACCATTTACCACAGCACTAATATCCGACTCAGCCACCATCCCAAATTGCAAAGCCATTGCCGTTGCCGTTTGGCTACCATACCATTTAAACTGGGTGGATGGAATCGTTGTTAAATATTCAGTATTAAAAGCGGTAAATAATTTTTCTTTTTCACTTTTCATTTTTTGCTCGAAAATGGGGTCATTATTCATTTTAGCGAATTTCTCCATGATACCCAACACGTCATAAAAATAGGCGTTTGCAGAAATAATCGGGTCACATTCCATAGCGCCTGGATTTTTTCTTCGGTTCCAAGCAGGCGGACACCAATCCCCCATCCCGTTTTGAATAATTCCTTTTTCATCTTTAAAAGACAGATAATAATTGGTCAGGTCTTTCATCTCCTCATAATACTCTTTCACAATTAAATCGTCACCATAATACAAATAATTATACCAAGGCAAATACATCGTTGCTACTCCCCAATCTAATTTGGCAATACCCGATGTTCTTTTACCAGGTGCTATCATAGTTGGAACTTGGTGCGTCACTTGGTCATTATTTTTTGCTTTGACAGGAACCATCGACGTTCGAATATCTTCCATAAATTTTTTATAGAAGTTTAGCATATCATAATTATATAGAGCATACTCACAATACGCATGTGCATCTCCTAACCAACCATTTTTCTCGCGGTGCGGGCAATCTTCAGGGACACCATGCATATTATCTACAATGGTCCATTTACTGACGCTGTGCATTTTATTAAACAAAGGCTCAGAACAAGTAAAACTTCCATTTTCCTGAAGATCGGTAGCCACCAAGACCGCTTTAATCATAGTCGCATCTGGCTTTGTGGTGATGCCTTTTAATTTTGCATATCTAAAACCGTGGTAACTGAATTGTGGTTCCCAAATCTCCACCCCTTCGCCTTTACAAATGTATTTGAAAACCTGAGGCATTCCGTTAGCGCTTCCGGCCGTAGTACCCCGAAAAACATCTTTGCCATTAGGCGTCAAGGCTTCGGTGGTGATAATTTCAATTAATTGTCCTTTCTCACCTTTCACATTTATCTTGACCCAACCCGCTATATTTTGACCAAAATCAACAACCCAATTACCATCTGTGCCTTTAAAAACATTTTGAGGCTCTAGTTCTTTTAATTTTCGAATAGGAGGAAATTGTTGCGCACTAATTTTATTGACTTCAGGCGAAACAACTTTGACTTTACCCCATTGGGCATCATTGAAATTTATTTTATTCCAATTTGGCATTTCATAACGGGAATCATAGGTATCCCCTCCGTAAACATTATTAAATACGATTGGACCGGTAGATTCTTTCCAACTTTCATCGGTATAGAAATTGGCCTGACTACCATCATCATAAGTCACTTTGATCAACAAGCGAACCGATGGTGGTCCATAAGAAGAGTAAATTCCAGATGCTTTATTCCTTCTCCAACAAATATCCTGACCGTAAAAACCATTCCCTATAACAATACCAATAGCATTTTTCCCTGATGTTAAATCCTTTGTCACATCATAATTAACATAATAGGCCTGCTTATCGTAATTAGAAGGTGCCGGATCTAACACATGATCACCTACTTTTTTTCCATTGATATACCATTCATAATAGCCTAGACCACAGATGTAAGCTTGGGCATTTTTAATTTTGCTTTTGGGCGTAAATTCATTTCTAAAATATGCTGCTGCATGTCCTGCTACCATTTCCGGCTCTTTCATTCTGCCTACTCGATATTTTCTAAAACGGTGTGGTGACGTTCTGGTATCTTTATTAAGACTAATCCATTTGGAATCGCCCCAATTGGATGTGTCCATCAATCCCATCTGGAAACTTGTATGCGAAGACCAATTTGAAACCTGATCTTTTTCGTCCCAAATTTTCACTTTCCAATAATACTTTTGTGTAGGCTTCAAATCTTTGCCCCTATATTTCACATATACCGATTGGCTACTGGAAACTTTATTTGAATTCCACAAATCAGCCTCTTTTTCATTTAGTTTATCCATAGATGAAGCCACTAAAATCTGATAGGCAGATTGCGATTTATTAAAACCACCCGCTTCTACTACCCAAGAAAAAGAAGGCTGTGCACTTTCAATAGCAGTAGGATTGCTTTGCGCATCACAGGCAAGGGATTCGAACGAAAGCTTCTGAGCCACTATTTGATGCGATATGGCAAACAACAAAATAGCTATGAAGAATTGTTTTTTTATCATGGTGTTTTTTTATTATTAGTGAATTTTCTGGTTCAATGAAATAGTAATTTGAATATCCGTTTTATGTCTTAATTCTGTAATTTGCCACTTCATCTCAGCCAAGTATTCCAAGCAATCATTATCCGTTTTGATGCGATCAGCAAATCCCAGAGCATTTTGTCCTTCGAAATATTCCATGTTTCTGTTTATTTATAATAATCAAATATGAGTAAACATTTACTGATCTCTATAACTTAATGGTTCTTTGCCAACTTTATTAAAAGCATTATTGCTCTTTTACAAATTTAAGGTTAAACAACTGGTTACTTGTTGTTTCTACTTGCAATAAGTAAATGCCTCTTTCTATATCAGATAGATTAATTTGATTGTTATGCACAGCAACAGCCTTGATTATCTTTCCCGACAGGGTGAAGACTTTAGCTTGTTTTACCGTCATTCCCTTCACATAAAGCATATCTTTTGCAGGATTTGGATAAACGCTTATCTCTATTTCATCTATTGTTGTAGTTCCAGTAATTTCCTCAAAATTAGCGACTAGTAGCATATTAGAATCAACAGCAAGCGTCAGTGGGTTAACGCTACTTGTATCGGCACCACTCCACCCTACAAAAGCAAAGCCCTCTTTGGGAGTAGCTGTTAGGGTAATTTCGGTCCCTGCAAGGTATTCAAGTTGCTTTAAAGACTGATTTACAGAACCTTCATCAACATTGGAGCTAACATTAAAAGTATAGGTTGGTGTTGCTTCCACTTTTGCTACGTTTGCAAAGTTTTGCACACCTTTACCGGTAACAGAAAGCTCACTTTCGCCATAGCTCAGTTGACTACCCTCTCCGATATAAAGCGTGACATCCTCGTGCGTGTTAGAAACTGTTACTGTACGAACGATAGCAAAACGTCCTTTGAACGTTAGGTCATAAGCAGGTAAATAAACACTATCCGATTGGGCTTGTGAAATAACAAAATCAGTAATCACAGATGCCCCCACTTGAGAGACCACCTTTACACCAACAATAGCATTTCCTAATGTTAAGTGCTTTGTAATCTTCACACTAGGTGAAGATTTTGCCGAAGGCTCAAGTATAGTCACATAAGGGCGGTTCCACGCTTCCCCATTTTGACGGATAGCTAACACTTGCGTTTTTTTCTTAACATAACCATTCAGAGCCTCACGCGTAGCTGGTCCAAGTGCTTTGGTATATTCACGATCCAGTCCGCCTGGTATTGACAGGTACATGTGTTTATTTTTGGTCTCAACATCAAAACGCACTTTCACCTCGTCATTGGTCATCGCCGTTGTCTTTTCTTCTTCAAAAAGGCGCCATCCCGGAGAATGTACCGGATCGCCAATATCATTATCGTACTTAGTGGTGGCAGTTACTTCATAAGGCGTCCCCTCACTATTAGTGATACTCATTCTGTCCCCTATATTGTGATAGATGTAATCGTGAAATTTATTGCTTGATAAAGACTTTGAACGGAATACGTCAAGGTAATAGCCCGTAGTAGGACTGGTACGTATCACACTCAAGGTACGCTGCTGATCGCAATTATTTAGATTATCATCCAGAAACTGTGTGGCGAAACTAAAATCAGGGCTTATAGGCTCTTCCAAGTGCGCAGGCTCAGCAGCAATATTAGTGGTAGTATTTTGCCATAAATATGCATCTTTAGCCCATGAGCCGGGCTGCTTGCCCTGCGAAGTACCATTTACAATAACGGTATTATTTCCGGCATAAAGCCTAAAGTAGTCGGTATGTTCCGGGAGTTTGCGTTCAGCAACCGATACCGGCATCCCTCCGTTAGCAGCCATTATATCGCCCGAGCCGTATAACTCCATCGTAATACCCGTACAATGTGAATGGACATAATGAGCTCCACCAATGATGCCACACAATCCGTATTCTTTATTGTTGGTTTCAGTATAATTACGCTGAAGGGCTACACCAGCATGTTTGATGATAACCGTTGGCTTGTATTCAAATTCCTTGAACGAACTCGCAGGCAGCTCTTCTCCCCAAAACAAATCGAGATGGCTGATATTATCAAATGGAGAGTTTGAGAATGTCACATTTCGCCCACCTTTGGCATTGTGATACTGCGCAAGTGCTGTCTCTGCTTTATCTTGTAAGTCTGTATAGCCCCTTCTTTTGGCAATGTTCAGTACAAAATCATAGAGATTCTTCGTACCATCGTTATATCGTTTAGAATCGCCATAGCGCACAAATGATCTGTTAGGATGACGCAAATTTTCAAAAAGGAACACCCCTTCTAAAGCATTCTTATAAGCTGATGTCACATCCAACTCAGGCTTTATACGATCCACCATATTAAGAACCAATTGAATGAGTGGCATAAAACTATAACTGGTTGATTCAGGCCATATACCTTGTTCTCCAAACATAGGCATTACCGTTTTGGTGAATGAATTCTGACGCTTGGTACCTGAGGTCCAAAACACATTAAACAAGCGTTCTCTTTCGGTATCATCATCAATACACAGGATGGCAGCCAATGCCCCTGGCGCGGTTAAAACGGGGTGATTAGAAACCATTTTTCCGTACCTGGTATCTTGCCCGTTGGATTCTAATAAAGCATTTCCGGCTACATTTTTCATGGCCTTTTGAGCCGTTTCGTTATTAAAATCAATACGTTTCCCTTCGCCCTTGTCGTAAACTTGTGTTCCTTCTTTCTGAAGAAAGTTGTAAACAAAGTCGTACGCATAAGCCAAGTACGGATAGGAACTACGTGGGTCATAAAAGTAATTACCACATATTGCTGTAGTTTCAGGAGTTCGCGGTGCTATGTCCTGAAAGTAATGCCATATGACATCTGCGGCATATTGCGCATAATCTTCGTTTTCGGTTATATAATACAGCATACCAGCGTGGGCAGCACGACTTAAAATCTTAAAGTGCGCTTTATTGGCAGAACCAGCTTGAACTTCACTCACATTATCATCAGCAGCAAGTGCAATAATTGCGTTAATGGTTGCAGCAGGATTAGTTTTATGTGCTGCCACTTGAGAATCCACACTTTTCTTCAATTCTGCCAGAGCAGACTGTGCCCAGGCATTTTTTTCAATTTTTTCCAATACCTCTACTCTTTCATCTGCAGTAATATGAATAATTGGACGATTTAAGGATTGTGCAGACAAGAGCACAGAGCAAAATGATAACAGAATAAGGATTGTTTTTTTCATTATTTTAAAATTAATTTGAGACTTCTACTTTAATGCGCTATCAATGAAGTTGTTTAAAGTCCTTCAACTTCCCACGCTCACCCTTAAATTAGCTACGCTGATCTTCGATTCCCTAAAGGGATCTAACACACGGTGAGACAGTTCCCCTTTTCCCGTTCATTGAAATTGAACGAGCTACGGGATGCCGCCTGCGGCAAGGGGTTAGGGGTGTATGAAGGCAAATTCTAGCAATTTTAGACAACTTCGATTAGAACGCTGTTGGTATTAATCATTTCTTGCATTATTTTCTATTTATTCCACACGCACATTAAACATATATTCACCAGATTTTACTGTCTTTTTTAATTGTGGCAGTATTACCTGTGCCTCACAGTTGGCTGGTACAACAATTTTATATTCATAAGTATTGGGACTTACCTTTTTCCATTCGGCTTTTACCTCGCCATAAATGGAGTTATAGCTTCCCTTGGCATAATCCATTGCTTTTATAAACTGAGGGCGAAAAACAATATTTTGAAATCCCAATTTTTCAGGATCGGCATTGATACCCACCATGTGTCGGTGAAAGAAATTATCGACCGCACCCATAAAATGATGAATATTCGACGATTCAAATTTATAGCCTTCCGGCAAAGTGGTAGCTCCTTCTTTTATCAACCATCCAAACGAAGGCCAAGTATCGTTCACCACCACCTTGTGCATCAGGTCGGCATAGCCATTTTGTGGCAAATATTCATATGCAGAATGCACGGCAAATATGCCACCCCACAGGTGATTATCCTTATCTTTTACAATGTTATCCACCATTCTTTGCTCTAGTTGAGCACGGTACTCGTCAGGCACAATGCCATAGTTTAAGGCCATAATGTTTACTACGGGCAAAAATTCATCGAAAGGTTTCAGTCCCTTATATTCTACCTTCTCTTCATCAAAGGCCCATTTTTGAATGCCGGCGTGAATACGTTCCACTTGCTTTTTTAAGCGCTTCTGATCGTCTTTTTTCCCAATGATGCCCGCCATTTCTTCCAGGCGTTTCAATACCAGATAAAAATTCATCGAGGCAATTACTTCATTACCGCCTGGTTTACCGCCACCTCGGTAGGTTTTATCATAAGGCGTTACCCAGTCGTTAAAACGTTCTGAGAACATTCCGTCCTTTTCGGGAAGGCTGTTGAATCCCCACGAGAAATCCACCCACTTCATCATCTTATCCCAGTACAGCTCAAACAGGCGGGTGTCGCCATAGTATTCGTACATATACCAAGGGATGTGTACCGCCGCCGAAGCCCACAGGGTAGATTTACCATTGCCATAAGAATTGGCCGGAGCAATAGCGCCTATGCCTCCTGCTGTGTTTTGACTGTCGAAAATATCGCGGGTAAACTTGGTCATTAAAGCCGCTAAGTCATAATTGGCCATACCAAATTCCATTCCTGTAACGGCATCGCCTAACCAACCGTTTTTCTCACGGTGAGGGCAATCGGTTGGAATACTGTGCAGGTTAAATATGAGTGATTTACGACAGATATCATGAACAGCATTTACCGTTTCGTCCGACGACTCAAAATACCCAACGCGCGGCACATCAGAGTGCACATACCTTACCTCAACATCATCCAGACTAAACTTTAGCTTTCGAAAACTTTTCACCTTAATATAACGGAATCCTTTATAGGAGAAACGGCATTCGGCATACTCTACACCACCACCTTTACAAACGTAAGCCATTTGTTGAAGCCCTCCAGGCTGACTGACAGTAATAGGGTCTATGTTTTCACCAAAATAAATGGTTATGCGTTGTCCTTTTTCAGCATTTTTTATGCGTAAGCGTACCCAACCAGACATATTGGTACCGACATCAAACCACTGTCCTCTACTTGAATTTTTGGTAGCTATGGGATGGAATGTTTTGGTCACTCGAATGGGCTGACACATTTGTGATACGAGTTCACCTCCTGGATGGGGGGCTGGTTTTACATTGTCCCAAGTGGCATCGTCTAAGCCTGGTTCACTCCACCCTTCAATTTCTTTTGTAGCATCATAAATTTCGCCCATATGTGGCCCATCATACACCACTGGACCTCCTGTAACTTTCCAACTTAAATCGCTTACAATATCTTTTGTCGTGCCATCTTCATATTCCACCTTGATGCGGCACATTAATTTTGGCTGACCAATCCAACCACTTTTGCGATGAAAGCCCCAATGGTCGTAAGCCATCATACCGTAGAAACCACGACCTAACATAACTCCTGCTACGTTAGCGCCATTTTTCATCTCACTGGTAATATCGTGCGTAGCATATAAAATAGTTTTTCTGTAATCTGTCCAACCTGGATCTAAAACAGAATTTCCAATCTTTTTACCATTAATATACAACTCGTAATACCCAATACCACTAACGAATGCTTTGGCGCTTTTAACTTTTTTTTGCACATCAAAACTTTTTCTTAAAAGTGGTGCAGGATCATATTTTTTGTCATCAAAAAAATGATAACGTTCAAACATGTTGAGATGCGCTCCAAAATAACTTGGCAGTTGAAATTCTATGGCTCCAGACTCCACCTGTTTTTTACGCCTCCATTCTGTCTCCCATTCCTCTTGATTTCTCCAAGCTATCCATTGTGCATTTTTCCAATCTTCTTTGGAGAATAAGCCGGTAGAAAAATAGGCCGATTGACTCCAGTCAGATACTGTTTTATTTGCATCCCACACCCTTACCTTCCAGTAATAAGAAGATGCCGGCTGTAAGGCCATACCATCGTATTCGATTTGTATGCTGCTGGCACTTTTAACTTTCTTAGAGTCGAAAGCATCACCAATATTCTGATTTAACTTTTCTTGCGAAGTAGCTACTAAAATTTGGTAAGCTGTTTGGCCTTGCCCCGCTTCTTTACTTTTCATTTTCCAGAAAAAACGAGGATGCGCCATATCTACCCCTTCAGGATTGCTGAGGTATTCACTCTTAAGATCGAATAATTCTACCTGTGCAAATATGGTATTTGCACAAAGTAGAAGTAAAAATGTTGTTATTATTTGTTTCATCTGTTTATAATAAGATAATGGATTGATGGACAATAGACACTTCGACATTCCCAAATGTCGGAACAGCGCATCGCAATAGACGCTGACGCACATAAAAAGAGATTAATCATTCTCCTCCCGAAAAGTGCGGGACAGCTGTGGGTCAAAAATCCTTAGTCATGAGTGTTTCATGTATTATAGTATTTCTACAACTTCTTATACACCTCAATAGCATTCAATACCGGTTCGCCCACCAGTTTTTTGAAGTCCACTACGATAAGACCTTCTTGCCCTACGGTGACTTCTGATTTTACTTTCACCGCTTGATACTCGCCATACTGGCTAATGAGGTCTAGTTTTTCAATAACGGTTTGCTCATTGATAATTACCGAGAAAGTACGGTTGGTCACCCCTTTTATTGTTTCGTCCTCATCGGCTAAGTCATAAGGCAAATGCTTGGCTTTAGCACCTTCTAGTTCGGCAAAGTGTAATTTCACTTCATACACACCAGCGGGCACTTCCAATTTAAACTGCTCGATGCCTACTAACTGTGTTTGGTAAATAGGATCTTTAAAGGTGCCATTGATCGGCATTTTAGCACCATAAGGTTGCTGTACTCGTTTGGCAGGACGCACATAAGGCTTTCCGCCAATACTTCCCCAAGAACCCTCGGTGTATGCCTTGTTAAACATCCAGGCTTGATCAAATTGATCGTCGTAAAAGAAACGTTGATCGCCCACATTGATAGATATTCCTCCTGCAGGAAAATTATCTTTAAGGTCAAGAGGCAATACATTCACGCGCACCTCGCTAAGATCTTCGCAATAGTCGGCCCTTGTATTCGCGGCTCGTAGGCGGTTGATACCATCTACAAAAGGCACTTCCCACTGCATCCAGATGCTATCCATCATTTTTGTTCCTAAGCTTTTGCCATTGACGAATAACTCAATCTCTTCCTGATTAGAAAACACATCGACGGTCATCGTAGAAATGCCCTTTCCAGGGGCATCTTCCACATACGAACGCTGCTTCCACGTTTTGGTAGCCACAGCCACAAATGGTTCATCCAGTAAAGCTGCCTGGTAGTAATAAAACACATTTTTAGGCGTGCGGTCGATACCAATCAAACCTTTGTTATTGATGCTTTGTACGGCATCCGAACGGCCCTCAGAACTAAAGTCGGCATAGTTCCACACATTGGCACCCGCTATCCAAGGGGTCTTTTTGAAGAAATTCAAATAATGATTGTGGTAATATACCGCATATTCCTGCGTAAAATCAAAACGTGTGGGCGTAAGCGTGTGCAAGCGCGGATCGGCACCAGCACCATATTCAGTAATGATCATCGGTTTGCGTACCTCGCGGTGGTATTTTTCCAGTTTAGGCTGAAGGTTTTCGTAACCACCACCATACCAGCCATCATAGATATTCCAACCTATGATCATAGGGATGTCGCACAACCCGGCTTCCACATAACGCTCCAAGCCAGCGTGGTTAGGTATCATGGTATAACGGTAAGGATCTTCGGCACGGGTGAGGTCTTCTAAATCCTGTGCTAAAGCCGCAATAAAGTCCGTGTATTTTTTGTAGCGCTCTTTGTTCTTTTTGTAATATGGACGCAACAGTACCTCATTCATATAAGCCCAAATCACCAGACTGGGGTGATTATAATTCTGACGAATCATTTCTTTCTGTGCACTCATACAGTTTTTGGCGAACCCCTCAGACTCGGTCACGGTATCCACAATAGGCGTTTCAATGGTAGTGATGATTCCCAAGCGATCACACATCTCTAAAATGGCAGGATCTTGTGGGTAATGCGCTATGCGTAAGAAATTGCTGCCCATTGCCTTCATACGTATGATGTCCTCTACATGGATATGATCGGGCAAGGCATTACCAATCCCTTTAAAATCCTGATGGCGGTTAGTACCAATCAGCTTCAAAGATTTGCCATTCAAGAAAAAGCCTTCGTCCACATCAAAACGGAACCAACGAAAACCCAAGGCATTAATCGATTCATCTAATTTTTCGCCCGTCTTGGCATCTATTATTTCGCACACCACACGGTATAGGTTTGGCGCATCGGGACTCCACAATTGTGGGTTTTCTACAGGGTCAAGTTCCAAATCATATTCCGTAGAAATGCCTGCTGTTAACTTGAGTGTTTTGCTTTTTTCAGTCACTACTGACTGGTCTAGCCCATACACTTTAGCCAAGACCTTCACTTTTTTAGTGGCTGCTTCATCATTTTTGATGCGTAATTTCAGGTTAACCTCACCACTTTCGGCCGATACATTGGGCGTAGTAATGAACACCCCATTGGCAGCATAATCTTCTACATTGAAGTGTACTTTGTCGGTCACTACGATATTCACATCGCGGTACATTCCGCCAAAGAAGGTAAAATCGGCGTGCAACGATGGCCAGTCGTCGTGATAGGAGTTGTCCCCTCTCACCACAAGGTTAAAAGTGGTGAATTCTGCATCCGCATCAAAGGTGATGTGCGGTGTAACGGGTACGACAAAACGGGTAAAACCTCCGACGTGTGTGCGCACTAATTTTTTATTGATATAAACTTCTGCCGCAGTGGATACCCCTTCGAGAAACAAGAACACTTGTTTATCTTGATAACTGGTAGGAATGCGCACTTCTTTAGTATACCATCCGGCCCCACGGTAAAAGCCCTTACCTTCGTCTATCACATCTTTGTCATTCCAAGTGTGAGGAATATCCACACGCTCAGCACGCTCTAGTTGTGATAAAAAATCATCGACATTAGCAATATCATTGTCTTTGATAAATTGCCACGATTCGTTAATGGTGTAGCGGAGTTGCTTTGCCGCTTGCAGTTGAAATACGCACAATAGTACAAGTGCGATGCTTAGGATTTTAGTTTTCATATATTTTGAT
Organism: Bacteroidales bacterium; assembly: GCA_965662645.1. Taxonomy (GTDB): domain Bacteria; phylum Bacteroidota; class Bacteroidia; order Bacteroidales; family UBA5342; genus UBA5342. The sequence continues at coordinate 9,913 of CBFIII010000040.1, read as the reverse complement.
GTGTATAAAGATTTAATGTATAAAGTACAAAGATTGCTGACGCACGTAGATGTCAAGAATCTTTATCATGGGTGTTTTATCTATTTGGTTCTATGTCATATACTATGGGTAGTAATTAATCGTAATAAAGATTCTTCACTTGGGGATTTGCCACCCCATACCCCAGGCTTTCATTTTTACTCACCATTGTTTATTTACGGCGTTCGTGATACGCTACGCTAAATTCCATGATGAAAAACGAAACAAAAAATCTATCAAAAATACTTACACAGGTGCTGCTAATCGCACTTGCCGACTGGCACCTTCTTCCAACGCTAAAAAGCTGCCACTCATTTTTGAAACCCAACGCACCTGTACTCAGTTACAGGTTCAACGTAAAAATTAAATACTGACCCACACAAAACGACATGAACCCATCTATTTTATTGTTGATTTGAAAATGTAAGAGCCAGACACTAGTCCAGTAATCACACATTTATTCGTCTCGTTTACAGCATTTATATTATTAATGCTCGACACAGCCTTGCCGTTTATAAGTACATCATCGTTGCCAGTATTGGGCACGATGACCGTAGCCGTAGTATTCGACGGAATAGTGACTTCCAGTAAGAACTGTACGTTCTCCAGTTGCCAGCTAGAGCTAACCAAACCATAAGGACTATTATATGAAGCCTCGGCTGAGGATAATGGTCCACCCGGAACAGGCGCTATCTCAATCTCTTTATAGGCTACTGCTGTGGGCTTAATACCTGCAATGCGTTCATACATCCAGCGTCCAATAGCACCGTAGGCATAATGGTTAAAGGAGTTCATACCATCTTTATGGAAACCATCTTTTTTGGTATAACTGTCCCAGCGTTCCCACATGGTAGTCGCCCCGTTATTGATGGAATAGAACCACGATGGGTAGGTTTCCTTAAAGAGGATATCGTACATTAAATCGTATTCGCCAGCTTTGTCGAGCACCAAAGGAAGAATCGGCGTACCCAAGAATCCAGTGCGCAAATGATTGTCACACTCGCCTATTAGGCGTACTAAGTGATTCATTGCTTTAGCCGCCATTGGCTTGCTCAGTAGATCAAACTCCAAAGCCACCAAATAATGCGTTTGTGTTTCCACCTTATGATTCGCGCGTCCGTCGGCATCAAACCAACGTTGTTCAAATGCTGTTTTGATGGAATCGAGCAACACCTTATAATGTTCTGCCTCCTGCGTTTTTCCTAGTACGCTCGCCGATTTTGATAATAGATCCACACTATGCGCATAGTAGGCCATTTTGATCAATTCTTTGGACACATCACCAGCAGCACTACCTCTTTCAGTTTGCGGTTGGAGCCAATCGCCAAAAGAACCAATGTCGGGAATATGCTCCACAGCCTGAGATGTACAATAGTTAACCCATTTGACCATAGCCTCATAATTCTCTTCTAACACGCCGGCATCTCCCGTTCTGAAATACAGTTCCCAAGGAACAATCACAATGACATCACCCCATCCCGACGAATGTCTTTTACCCAAGTTATTGGGTACTACCCAAGGGATACCTCCATCCTCGAACTGATCGGCACGTACACTTTGTAACCAGCCTGCCCAAAAGGCATACATATCATTGTGAAACATCGAGGTGGGTGCAATAATCTGTGCATCGCCCGTCCAACCCAAGCGCTCGTCGCGCTGAGGACAATCGGTAGAGATATCCAGAAAGTTACCTTTCATTCCCCAACTGATGTTGCTTTGCAGTTGGTTTAATTTGGCGTGCGATGACGTGAATGTTCCATTCTGCTCAAAATTTGAATACTGCACCAGGGATTTCACCCAGTCTTTCTGTGGCTTTTCGCCTTGGGCATAACCACTCAGTTCCACATATTGATACCCGTGAAAGGTAAAGGTGGGCGTATATTCAATTTCACCATCAGCTGCTGCAATGTAATAATCGGTTGATTTGGCCGAACGATAATTGGTGGTGTAAATCGAGCTATCCTGATCAAGCATCTCCGCAAAACGGATGCTTAGGGTGTCGCCCTTTTTCATAGGCACTCGCACCACTGGCACGCCCACATTGTTTTGTCCCATATTGAATACCGCGACATTTTCACTCGGCTGATGGATGCTTTTCACCTCCAGTACTTCTCGGTTTTTGACCGTTTCGAAACGTTTAGGCAACAACAATACCGATGTATCTAGCTTTGTCGTTTGTGCCTTGTGCCACTGGCTATCCTCATAGTCATTTTGGTTCCATTCGCCCAATTCATAATGAGCATCATAAGTTTCGCCATCGTAAATTTTGGCTATGCGAATGGGGCCGTCTTTAGTCACCTTCCAATCTTCATCAGACACTATCATTGTATTTTTATCGCCCTGCTCTACTTCAAGCTGACAGAGTAAGGATGGCGTTTGCCCGTGTTTCTTTCTCCTTCCACGTAGGTAGATTTTTCCGGCATACCAACCTTCAGCCACTGCAAAAGCAATGGTGTTTTTCCCCTCCTTCAGCATATCCGTCACATCATAGGTCAAGGTAGGAATGTATTTTCGGTAAGGCACCCAACCCGGAGGCAGGATGTCATCCCCTACTTTCTCCCCATTGATATAGGCTTCGTAAACCCCTTTGGCCGTGACGTACAATCGGGCTTGATCAATGTTTTTTTCTAATACAATCTCCTTACGGAAATACTGAGCTGGAAACAGAAGCGAATTTCTATAATCCTTCTCCACCAACTGATCGTGCGGAATACTGATCCATTGGCCTTGCCAGTCGGCATTATCCAACAGTCCCAGTTCAAAGTGATTCATCACACTCCACGCTGACTCTTTTCCGTTTTCGTCCCAAAACTGCACCTGCCAATATATTTTTTGTCTGGAAGTTAACTCACTTCCGGCATACTTCACGTATAAGCTTTGATCAGATTCAATTTTATCGGAATCCCATAGATCTGCTTTATTGGGCAATAAGTCCGCACTACTGGCCGCCACAATGCGATAGGCCGTTTGTGCTTGTACCGCTTGCGGTAATTTCCACGAAAAAGAAGGTGTGGCATCGTAAAAACCTATGGGATTTTTAAATTGCTCACTGACGGACAAGTCAAGCGGTGCGGTGTCAAATGTAGTACACCCACCCCAACAGAGCGTCATCAACAAAGTCAATAAAAAGGTATAGCCAGTCGTTTTATGCATTATTTTAAATTTATAAAGAAGTATTCTTGTTCAAGATTTTAGTTATGATCGGGTATGATATCTTTTCCATCATAATCATAACCCCATTTCTCCATATATACTTTACCGGGAAGGAATTCATCACCATTCTTATCCAATATCGCTTGTAGCTGGGATTCTAAATCAGCTTGAATCTCTGTGAATTCTGGTTGATTTACTACATTATTCATTTGATAAGGGTCATTCACATTATCGTACAATAACCATGGCCCATCATGGTCGCGCACGTAAGTGTAGCATTCAGTTCTAACGCCCCTATAATCGCGTGCGCCATCAATATATTTCCATTGGTGAAAAGGAATGGGACAAGTGATAAGAGCAGCCTCCACATCCAATTCTTCTTTACCCAAAAGCTGTCCGGAATAATCGACACCTTCTACCGTTTCAGGTATAGGTAAATTACACATTCCCAAAAGGGTGGGCATTATATCAGGAATAGAGAACATTTTAGTCATTTGTGTACCCGCTTGTAATTTAGCAGGGTATTTTAACACAAAAGGAATATTAATAGACTCTTCCCAAGGCTTTTGTTTTTTTACTTGTGCATGAGAGTGAAGCATATCGCCGTGGTCTGATGTAAACACAAAAATGGTATTCTCTTCAATGCCCAAGTTTTTTATTTCTTTTTGTAATTCAGCCACACAATCATCCAATGCAGAGATGTGAGAATAATAGCCTCGAATTTGATCTTTGGCTACGCCATATCTTTCTTTTGGCACGTTAGGACGTAGCTTGATGTCCATATCCTTATACATGTCTTTGTACTTTTTAGGCGCTGATTGATATGGTGCATGCGGAGGGCCATAGGACACAAACAACACAAAAGGATTATCCTTATGGGCCTGCATGTATTGTATAGCATCTTTCGTTTGGGCGATGGCGTCATAACCATCCCATACATGCTTCACATTATTCTCATCATAATAAACAGATTTATTATAGTTGTGCGTGCATTCGTGCACCTTCCAATAATCAAAGCCTTGGCGACGATCGGCAGGTATAGATATATTACGCCCTTTACTATTGTGCATTCCTTTAGGGTGACCATTGATGTGCCATTTGCCAATATAGCCCGTTTGATAACCATTTTCTTTATATACTTCGGCAATACAAATTTCTTCCGATCGCAAAGGCTTATCGTTATAAAATAGGCCGTGACTCAGCGGGTATTTACCCGTCATTAAGGACGCGCGAGCAGGCGTACAAACTGGAATATTTGAAACGGCATTGGGAAATACCACCGCATCTTTTGCCAAATTATCAAGGTGAGGGGTAATGACTTGATCGTTACCCGCAAAACCTAAGTCTTGGGCACGCCACTGATCGGTTAATACAAAAACCACATTGGGTTTTACTGCTTCTTTGGGTTGGCAGGATGCTAATAGTAGAATCGCTGCTAGGAATAATAGATTTTTCATTTTTATATATGTTAATTGTTTACAAATCAATGGGTTTAAGCTTAGCTTTTATTGCAAAGCAAACTCCCCCTTTAGTTTAATATCTGCAGAAAAGGTGCCGATATTTACTTTAAATTTACCTGATTCCACGATCCACTCATTGTTTAATCCCATCATTTCTAATAAGGATCATTCACATAAATCCAACATCCTTCCATTCCATATCATCCACATTTATGATAATAATATTGGGGGATGACACACCTTGTATGCTGTTACATGAAGAAGAACATAGTAGCGTAAAAACGAGTAGTGTTATTTTGCTAAAAAAATCCAAGTAAATTTTAAATAAAACTGTTTTAAAATTCAAATCAAAAGAAGAAATACCCACTTAAACTTTAGATTCCACCGCTCAACAATCCATGCATTATGCATAATAAGGCTGGTCATGTCGCTTTCATGATCATATCTTTCATATAAACTACAAATATAAGTTAACAATAGCACACAAAACTACGTTTATAAGTCATATAATACCATTATAAGCTCACATGTATTATTATAGCCCATTATGAGCCATTATTGATATATCGTACATTATATGTATATTTGCCACTCATTTTTAAATATAAAAACACCTATATTATTCGATAAAAAATACGGTTCATTCTAATAACAAAACAATGAATATCAAACTCATACTAACACTTTTGCTATTGATTCCTACACAATTATGGGGAGAACAGAAATACATCTTTCAGGATATTACCAACGACTACAACAATAGCAATGTCGGGTTTACGAGTATTTGTGAAGATGAGTATGGCAATGTATGGTGTGGAGGTACAAATGGGCTGTATCTACACAATACCCTTACTTTTGAAAAAGTAAAACTGTACAACTCAAACAAACCCCTCCGCATTAATGACATATACAAAGACAGTGAGATGAATCTCTGGATATGTTCCCCTAAAGGTTTGGTGATGTACACGGCTAAAACAGGAGAACTAAGACACAAGTCATTAAACTTTCCGAACGAGAATGACACGATTAGTCATGCACTTCATAAAATAGTCCAACTTAACGATCACCATTATTTGATAAAAAAACAAAGTCAACTCTATAATTACAATTCTAAAACAGAAACAATAACAAAATATGCCTACGACTTCGGGGAACCAATAACCTACCTCAGTCAAAATGAAAGTGGCTCAATATTTATAAGTTCAAAAACAGGTGTCGTGTATGAAATAAACCAATATGACACACAAGCGCATAAATTATTTACTTCAAGCAACGGACCTATATCAACAATATGCCAAGATGGCAACAAGTACTACATTGGTTACAAAAACATGGGCGTAGTGGTCATCAATAACGACGGCTATGTGATTGATCGCTTTAACTCGAAACAGAAGCACAACAGATACATAAAGAATAATTACATAAGGCAGATTATCAGACGCCCTAATGGCGATATGTGGTTTGGCACTAATGAAGGGATTTATATATACAGTAAAAACAATCTGACCCTACTTGATTCGCCTCTTGAAACAGGACTTCCCCATCGTAGAGTTTTCTATATGCATCAAGGCCAAAATGATAAAGTATGGGTAAGCACCTATGCGCGGGGATTAGCTTACTATTCAAAATATAATTACAGATTCAAGCACATTCTGCTTCATCAAACCCAGCGCGAGATGGACAAAAGTCACATCTCTTGCTTGTGTGAAGACAGTAGAGGCTACATTTGGATAGGCAGCGAGGATGAAGGAGGAGTCGCCACTTACGACCCTAAGAATAAAGTATTTATTGATGAATTACCTGCCCCCTTATTAAGCCAAATACAAGATATTAAAACCATGTTGCATATCGACAATGAGATCATTGGTTTTGGGAGCAATGGCTCAAATACTATCCGCTTATATAATTATAAAACTAAGAAAATACTCCCCCCCGCCAAATTTCCGATATATGCCTACCCTGGTGTGCAAGGAGCAAGATACAATAATGGGCTATTATGGGTCCATAATACAAATGAAATAATGGCTTATGACATTCGTTTACAAAAGGTAATATACAAATTGCACAGCGATCCACGTATATGGCAAATTTATCTAGATAATTCACAAAATTTATGGGTATGCACTATCAGAGGCGTATATATAATAAAACCAAGTGAGGGGAAGCTGCTACGATGCACATCCAGCAATCAGGGGGAAACATTAAAAACAGCCTCGGTCTATTCGATATGTGAAGACCACAATGGAAACATGTGGATGGGAACTATTGGAGAAGGTTTATACATATATCACCCAAAAAACAAAACAATAACCCCCGCCCCAAATTTTAATCTGAACGCAGAAGACGATATTTTTAATCTATCAAAAGACGATCAAAACAATATATGGTATAACACCAATAAGGGGCTTTATAAATACGATCACACAAGCCAAAACACGACATTCTATGGCACAAACAAACATACTTTAGGTGGACAAACCCGAATATATGCAAGCATGGTGAATAGGGAAGGACATTTGTATTTTGGGGCTAAAAGTGGCATTACAGAAGTGAAACCCCAAAGCATTCACATCAATAATGTAGCCCCAAGGGTGTTTTTGGCGAGTCTGCGTGTCAATAATAAAGTTTATAATCATAAAAATATTAACCAAACACTGTCGCTTAGGCACCTCAACAATGTAAACCTTAAAGCCAGTCAGAATTCACTGACCTTTAAAGTGGTGAGTAATAATTTTATAAAATCTGAAAACAACCGCTATAAGTACCGTCTAGTTAACTATACCGATGACTGGGTAGAGATTGGGCAAGACAAAGAGATTGTGTTTACAAAAATACCACCTGGCACATACACATTTGAAGCTTATGGTTCAAATAACGATAAGGTGTGGAGCTCAAGTCCCTACCGCCTCCATATCAAAATAATGCCTCTACTATACCAGCGTTGGTATGCCTACGCTACCTATGTCATCTTACTATTAATCATTGCTTGGGTGGTAAATAAGGAGATTAGATCAAAACTAAAGCTAAAAAAAGAAATAGAACAAGAACGTTATAAGAGCAAGGCAGATGCACAAATACAAGCAGAACGCGTGAAGATGTTTACCAATATTTCTCATGAGTTTCGCACGCCACTTTCGCTGATCATTTCTCCATTACAGCATATTTTGCAAAATATTACCTTAGACGAAGAGACGCTACAATTACTGCACGTGGCCGATAGAAATGCCCAACGCTTGCAAAAAATTGCAGAACAAAGTCTTGATTTTAGACTTCTAGAAATAGGAAAATTAAAGCCACATTTTGAAAAACATGACCTCGTAAAGTTGAGCCAAGATGTGTTCCTTTGTTTTGAACAGCAGTTGAATGATAGACACATTAACTTTACTTTTAATTCGGAATTTAAACACCTTAATCTCCTTACAGATGGTGATATGATTGAAAAAATAATATACAATCTGTTTTCAAATGCCATAAAATACACGCCCGAATATGCAAACATATCTTTAAATATTGCGCAACGGGATCTGAGTAGCTTAGATTACGACACCTCCATAGTAGTGGGGTATCTCTTTGAAGGACAAGCCATCACCATTACTGTAAGTGACTCGGGAGCTGGCATTAAGATAGAACTAGCACCCCATATATTTGAGCGTTTTGGCAAAGGAGAACAGGCGCATGAAAGCAGTTCAGGCATTGGTCTACACCTCTGCAAAGAATATGCACAGTTAAACAAGGGAAACATCCAACTTATTAATGAAGAAGGCAAAGGGGCCTCCTTTTTACTTAATTTACCCACTTCAAATACAAATGAATTTGAAAAAAGTGATCTCAAACAGTATATCCAATTTACGTCAAACAAGGATCTGCCCAAGGAAATCACAACAGATAAAGGGTCTTTCAACGCCACAATACTATTGGTAGAAGACAATAAAGAATTAAGAGATTATCTTAAAGTGTTTCTGGGTAAACACTATAACATCAGGATGGCAAAAGACGGAGAACATGCCTTAGCACAAATTGAACATGTACAACCAGACCTGATTATTACTGATGTGTCGATGCCTGGGATGAATGGTATTGAACTCACAAAACACATTAAGCAAGACAAGAAACTGGCGCATATTCCAATCATTGTAATCACCGCATATGCCGAACGAAGCTATCAAATGGCAAGCATTACAAACGGTGCGGATGCATTCTTTACCAAACCTATTGATCAGGCTATGCTTTTGGCTCAAATAAGCACTTCGCTTAAATCCAAACAAAGGGCCAATCAGCATGAGGATAAATCAGAAACATCTGATAACACCTTGACTACTATCAAAAAAGCAGAAAAAATAGTGGAACACAACTTACGTAATCCCAGCTTTCAAATCACTGATTTACTCAAGGAATTGCACATGAGCAAAAGCACCCTCAACCGAAAATTAAAAACGGAAACAGGACAAAACACGTCTGGTTTTATTCGGGATGTTCGTTTAAAGAACGCCTGCAAGCTATTAGCCAAGCAAGATTTTAACATTGATGAAATAGCCACCTTTGTTGGCTTCAACTACACTTCATACTTTATTAAATCATTTAAAGATAAGTATGGCATCACCCCTACCGAGTATCGTAGATCTAAAGAAAACATTTAACATCAATAGCTACTCATAAAAAAAACTCTTTCCTGCTTTCGTAGCCACTGGTATAGTGTACGATAGGAAAGAGCTTTATACAAACTTATCTTACGTGAATGAGCAGCCATAAAACTCAAACAACAACTCTATATCGCCTATAAGTTAATCCATTACAAACATTTACACCTATAAATTGCCACGCCATCAGTTGTTGTGATCTTGATAAAGAAGGTCGCACTTTTATCCAAAGTAATACATTTCTCACGTGTAAAATGAGCTCCTTTCAACTATTTTTGGACGTAAAGGCTTTTCACCACTTCTCCTTTATTTCCTGTATTGATTACCACGAAATAGATGCCATTTGGTAATGTAGAGGTGTCTATTTTTATCGGCGATTCATGTCGAGATGCACGAGCATAGGTTTTTACGATGTTTCCGGTAATATCATAGATGCTTATATTTCCGTTTACTTTAGTTCTAATATTTACCACGTTTGTTGCCGGGTTTGGATAGATGGTAATTAAACTTGGATTCATTCCAATTTCAGATACCGAAGCAGCCCCTAACTCTCTCTCATAACTATTGGCCTCAACTTCGGTTGGTTTTCTCATTGACCCGTCACTATTTTTGAGTTTCCCCGAAAAAAGATCTTTCTGTTCGATT
>CBFIII010000039.1:0-38698 GCA_965662645.1 Bacteroidales bacterium | reverse complement strand
CGTGCCGATGGCACTTAAAAAATAAATGGGTTCATAAAGTCCTGTAAGGACGATGTTATGGTAGCTAAACAATAGTTAACAAAAAGTCCCATCGGGACGGTGTTATTTTACGTAAAAATATAAAATTGCATCATTAAGGAATACGATTTACCCACACTAAACAACATAGCACAAAAAAAGACTCCTCTACAAGAATATAAATACACTTTACAACAATTATGATTTAACAAGACTTTTGATTTTTCAAGCATCAGGTTTTTAGTAACTTTGTCAAAACTAAAAAAAACAAAAACGTGGAAGCTTTTCTGAAAACCATCGCACGACATTACTATAAGACTTACGGGCAAAACATCAAAGAATGTTGTTTCGTATTCCCTAACCGTCGCTCATCCTTATATTTCAATAAGTACTTGGCAGAAGTATGTGACAAACCTTTATTTGCACCCGACAGCTTCACCATCAACGATCTGTTCACCCTACTCTCGCCTTTATCACAAGCTGATACACTAGGCCTCATCTTCACCCTTTACCAGAATTACAGCGAAATCAGTTCCACCACAGAAACGTTTGATGAATTTTACAACTGGGGGGAGACACTCCTCTCCGATTTTAATGATATAGATAAATACCTTGTTGATGCACAGCAACTATTCTCTAACCTTCTCGATTTAAAATCAATAGATAATAGTTTTGATTATTTATCACCAGAACAAATAGCAGCAATCAAACATTTTTGGAAAGACTTTGACGAGAAAAAATTTAGTGGCAGCCGTAAAAGTTTCCTAGAATCATGGCACTATTTGGCACCACTTTACACTAAATTTAGAGACACCTTAAAGACTCAGAACAAAGGTTATGAAGGGATGATATACCGTTCAGTCATTGACGATTTAAAACTCAACCAACTCAAAAAACCCGCTTACAAACGTTACGTTTTCATAGGACTCAATGCTCTGAATCAATGCGAAGAGACACTGCTCAGACATTATCAGAATTTAGGCATAGCCGATTTTCATTGGGATTTCTTCTCAGATAAACTACTAGACACACAAAATAAAGCCGGTTTCTTTTTGAGAAATAATACAAAAAACTTTCCGCAACACCCCACCCTTGCCTTCACACCATGCACTCAACCGCTATTTGAAAGCATTGCGGTACCCTCTAACACAGGACAAACGAAAATAGTACAACAACTGCTCAAAGAATTAAACATAAGTGAAGAACAACAATTAGAAAAAACAGCGGTCGTATTATCGGACGAACAACTCATGCTGCCCATGTTGCATGCCCTACCCGAAAATATACAAGCCTATAATATCACGATGGGATTTCCGTTAAAAAATACCTCTGTTTATGCTTTTTTCAACCAACTCCTTAACTTGCAAAAGAATGTAAGGAGCCACGACAAACAAAGCACATTTTACCATAAAAATGTCCTCAACATACTTCACTATCCACTGATTACAAAGCATTATAATGCAGACAGCATAAACCTCAGTAAACATTTAAAAGAACACAACATACTCTATCCTGAAGCAGCAATTATGCAACAAAACGATTTGTTTAGAGCTATCTTTCAGATCGTGGAAAAACCAGAATACCTCCCCGACTATCTTAAAGACATCTTTGCGCGTTGCCTTAAGCTACAGCAACACGCAGGTGACGATGAAGAGGAAGATAAATTAAGCAATGATGTTAAGTTAGAAAAAGAGTTCATTTACCATTTATATATCACCATCTCACGTTTCAATGATTTATTGGCACAACAAGAAATAAAAGCTGGTTTTGAAGTCTTAATACGTCTTTTGCGAAAGCATATAGATACGATTACTGTTCCTTTTCATGGCGAACCACTCAAAGGATTGCAAATAATGGGTATCTTAGAAACACGCACCTTAGATTTTGAACATATCATCTTTTTATCCTTTAATGAAGGCGTTTTCCCCAAGACATCACCTATAAATACCTTTATCCCATATAATTTACGTTTTGGCTTTGGTTTACCAACAACAGATCATCAAGATGCAATTTTTGCTTATCACTTTTATCGTATAATTCAACGCACAAAGACGGTATCAATGGTATATGACGCCTCTAATGCAGGGATGAAAACAGGTGAGATAAGTCGTTTCTTTCCTCAAATAAAATTTATCTATAAAGAAAAGATAAAAGAACGTTCTCAGAACTATAAGGTAGAACTCACAGCAGCCAAACCCATCATTATAAAAAAAGACCCCCTAGTGATGCAGAAGTTGCATGAGTTCATGAATGGAGGCAGAAGAAGACTATCAGCCAGCACCCTAAACGACTATATTGATTGCAAATTAAAATTTTATTTCCGCAAGGTAGAAGAATTAAAAACCGATGATGACGTTAAAGAAAATGTGGACGAGAGTATTTTTGGAACCATCTTCCATAGTGTAGCAGAAAACCTATATGCGCCTTACGAAAACACAGTAATAGAAAAAGATTTGCTTTATAAAATGAGCAAGAACGAGCACCATATAGACCATCTTATTATTAATGCCTTTCAAGTTGAATTTTTTAAAACAGAGAAAGAACATTTTGTACTCAAAGGACGTTATCTAATCATTGCCACCATCATAAAAAAATACATTATCCAATTACTAAAAAAAGATATAGAAATAGCGCCATTTACTTACCGTAAAGGAGAACAAAAATTAGAGTTCGCTTTGCCATTAGACGAAAATCGTGCAGTTAACTTTATTGGATATATAGACCGTGTGGACGAAAAAAACGGACAAACACGCATCATCGATTATAAAACTGGACGCGATAAAAAGATGAATTTTGAAGCTATTGAAGACTTATTTATCGATAGTACTACACGCCCCTCAGCCATCTTTCAAACTTTTATTTATGCTCTCTTAGCCCAACATCAACTCAAATACACCAACGTTTTGCCAGGGGTTTATTATATTCGCCAAATGTTTAATGTCTTTAATCCAAACATTCTTTTTCATAAAAAGAACATCCTTTCGTTTGATGATCATAAAGAGGAATTCGAAATAGGCCTTAAACAGCTATTAAACGATATTTTTGATCCTGAACTAGAATTCACTCAAACAGAAGACACAAAAAAATGCAGCTACTGTGACTTTAAAGACATCTGCATGAGATAAATAAGTGGCGCAGAATAATTAATAACATATTGAAATAAAGCCTGTATCTAGTTCTATATTAGATATCAAAACACAATATTAGCAAAAAATGAAAAAACAGCTATTCCTATTTTTCCTCATCACCTCAACGCTCCTTAATGGACAGATACAATATGGAGGTCAGCCTTATGGCAACAATAGAGTTACAACACGCTCAACAAAATCGGCATCAACGGTCATCACCATGCCCACATTCACACCACCCAAAAACTTAAAGACAAACGAAATACAACATAAAACATTTACTTTCGCACATCCTTTTAACGTTGATATCAATTCAGAAAAAGATGGAAACTGGAACACCTTATCAGACGGCTCACGCCTATGGCAAGTCACGATCCATTCAGCAGGAGCGGCTACACTAAATGTTATCTTTTCAAAATTCAGATTACCACAAGGAGGAAAAGTATTTATCTACAACAATGACATGTCTCATATTATAGGTGCCTTTACCGAAAAAAACAATAAAAAATCAGGTATATTACCCACCTCCCCAGTCAATGGAGATGAAATCACTATCGAATACCAAGAACCCATCGATCCTGAATTTTCGGCTGAAATAAGTATAGGAAAAATAAACCATGACTACACCGACATCTTTAATAAAATAGGATATTTTGGTGATGCAGAAGTATGCGAAAAAGATATAACTTGCTACAACAACGACATCTTTAAGAACACCAGCCGCAGTGTCATCAAGATTATTATTGATGGCTCTGAACTCATGACAGGAACACTCATTAATAATAGTTTACAAGATGGAACGCCCTACATAATAACAGCCGCTCATGGCTATAAAGATCACAGTTACAATGCGGAGTCTAGCGTTTTCGTTTTTAACTATCAAGTCCCTTACTGTTTTACGGATATAGAAGGCAATAGAGAACAATCCGTGGCGGGTGGTGACCTTCTTTGTTATTCACCTATAGTCAACAACAGCGCATTAGATTTTGCATTGATTAAGTTGAGCATTACTCCACCCTTAGCTTATCGTCCTCTGTTCGCTGGCTGGTCACGTTCTGATATGGCACCTGCTAAAACGTATTGCATTCATCACCCCAATGGTGACGTAAAAAAGATTTCGTTTGATGATAATTCCCCTATAAAAAACACATTAGAAGCCAATAGCATTTCCTATTATCCCCTTGGCCATTGGAATGTTTTAAGATGGGAGGAAGGCGCTACTGAAGGAGGATCTTCAGGAGCAGGTCTCTTCAACTACAAGGGGCAATTTATTGGAGGATTATCAGCTGGTGTAGCTTCATGCAGTAATCCTGTTAACGATTACTTTTACCGTTTCGACTTGGCTTGGGATGCAGAAACAGACGGCGACTCAACCATCTCACAATGGTTAGATAGTGATCAATCCAACGTCAACAGCCTAAACAACTATGAAACAACAGACGCAAAGAGCACGATGCGACTAACACATCTGAATGACAGCTCTGATATTACTATTGTAAAAAATGAAACTAATGGTAACATAGCAGGTAATAATCAGTTAGGCATCACACGTTTTGTTGAGAAATTCGAGAATATAGGAACAGCAGACATCCTTGGCTTTTATTTTGTAGCATCTGAAGGCAAACCCACATCAGTTGTAGATATTAACATTTGGGAAGGAGACACCTATCCAGAAAAACTACTCTACTCTGAACCACTACTCATCAAACGTTGGGGTTATAGTAGCATTTCTCAGCCTATTGGCACCATAGGCGGACAGTTCATAAAAGACAGTTTAACTTCACAAGAGAGCTTTATTTTACTCCCTGACGATATCAGTGTAACAGGTAACTATTTTATTGGATTTGAAATAGATAATGATCATCAAGAAAATTCTTTTGGACTACTTCTTAGCAATAAGAACTCTGAAGAAAATGCCTTTTATTACGACGACAGTTGGAAAGCCTATTCTACACTTAGCGGATACGAAAAACCCACCACTCTATGGATAGAACCGGTAGTTAAAAGTAACACTAATGACAGCACAAAAGAAACACCAACAAATGCCATGAAACTATGGCCTAACCCAATTAGTGATGGAGAACTATTAAATATACAACTGATAGAAGAAAACCAACACTTAAAAATATATGACATCACAGGAAAAGCATGTCCGTACAACATCACAACAATTAGTCCTCTACACTACTCGTTAAATGTTAGCGCATTACCACAAGGCATATATCTTATCAAGACAACAAATGGGGCTCAAGTTTTCGAAAAGAAATAAAATCGTTCTATGAAGAAAAAAACCGAATAATAAGATTCTCATACCTCTGGAATAAAAACGGAAAGAAAAACAACTAAGCCATTGCTTTTTTCACAAACGAAATCAGTTCATTTCTAAGAGTAAGTAACTCTCTGAAAGACGCATTTTTTTCTTTCTGTAAACGATTATAACGAAAACGACCTCTGATTTTCTTCACCCAGACCTCGTAAGGAAATGAATAAGAAGCCGTAAATATAAGGGAAAATAACACCAGCAATGACCAAGCATTATGGTCAAAAATAAGCAATGACAATAAGGTTAAGACCAAATGAGAAATTGGGAGAAGAGAAAGACTGACAAGAAAACGCACACTCGATTTCCATTGCGGATCTTTATTCTTTTCTGCCATTTTATCAATCAGCATAAATTGCAATCCGTTAGTCAAGCGACCATATACCGCAATAGGTAATAACAACAAAGCTAAAAGAGACTCCAACAACAAGCCCACCAAAGAATGCTTTTCCTTATCAAACAACCATTCACGCAAATTAAAAGAAGACATTAAACCTTTATATTTCAAAGCCTTTTCTTGCATCCCAACAAAGGAATCCCCGTCTTTTTCAAAAGCCTTATCAAGAACTTTTATGATATCCTGTTGCACATACAACTTTTGCTCAGGATCACGTTTAACGCCCTTGTCCATCATCACTTCACCACAAGCCACTTCGCGCACAATATCATAAAAGTCGTAATATTCTAAATTCGAAATGTGAATCATTTGATCTGGCATACGCTCTTGCAATGCTAACTGCAACTGACGTTCACCTTTTGCCTTATCTTCTTTGTAAATAGCGTGAAAATCATTCACCAAAAGAGGTTTGCCATAAAAAACGATAATAGTCTGCATCGCTTTTTCGTAAGACATATTATAATCAATCCCTACAGGAACAAAATATAATTTTTTTCCTTCATCAAACTGTTCTACAGCTGTAAAAGCAGTACGAATAATTCCTTTTTTAACGCCTCTAAAACGACGATGACCATCATGATTTCCTTCAGGATAAATAATCAGAGGCACCCCTTTACTCACAATATCAATGGTCTGTTGAAAAATACGTTCATTTTTTTGTAAGCTATCCTTTCCATCACGTATTCTATAGATAGGCAACAACTTAAAAAAGAATAATATTTTGGCTACAAATTTATTCTTAAAAATATCAGCACGCGCCATAAATACAGGATTAGGGCGCCCAATAGTAAAAAGAATAGCCATAGCATCCATCATCGAATTTTGATGATTAGGCGTCACAAAAAAAGGCTCCCCACGAGGAATATTTTCTTTGCCTAAAATGACTACTTTCTTATAAAATGTGCGATAAATATTATTCAAGAAACTATGAAAAAAACGATAGGTATAACTTGTTTTTTCAATATCTTGCTTTACTTTTATTTCTATACTTTCACTCATAAATCTACAATTAACGATCTACTCTTCTTCCTTATCTTTTATCAAACTCCAAGTCCCTCCGACAATCAAGCCAGAAACAATATGCCAAATGCCCCAAAATGCAGCAACAAAAGCCATTCCACCTAAGCCACCAAAAAGATGAGGATTAACAATTAAAACTAAAGCCAAACCACTATTCTGTATTCCTGTTTCTATAGTAATAGATCTTCTTTCGCGAGAATGCACCTTAAAGAGACTAGCCACCGACCAGCCCGTCAAGAAAGCCAAAAAGTTATGTATAAGCACAATACCAACAATCAAACCAACAAAAAGTTTAAAATAAGTTATATTTTGCATCACAGCCCCCACCACAATAACTAAGAAAAAGATGATAGAAAACCACTTCATCGGCTTTTCTATCTTATCAGCCACACGTGAGAAATAGTGACGCACAGACATCCCTACAATAATAGGTAAACCTAAGAGTAATAGAACAATTTTAGTCATTTGCCACCAGTCGATACTAATAGGCACAACTAAACCCGAAGCCGAAGCATATAAACCACCCCAAAATGCAAAATTAAAAGGAGTCATAATCACTGCCGCCATAGTAGCAATAGCCGTAAGAGCTACTGAAAGTTCTATATTTCCTTTAGCTAAAGTCGAAATAAAATTGGACACATTACCACCAGGGCAAGCCGCCACAAGCATCAAACCCAAAGCCACACTAGGCGGTGGTTTTAACCACAACACCAATAAAAAAGTCACAAAAGGAAGAAAGACAAATTGGGATAAAAAACCAGCAATAAGGGGTCGAGGACGCTTCATCAGGTTTTTAAAACCTTCAATACGCATATTCAAGGCCACACCAAACATAATGAAAGCCAAAGTAATATTGATAACCATCATACTCCCTTCGCCAAGATTCAAACGGATCTTATCCAGCACCAAGAGATCATCTCTCATCCCTCTATCTACCGCTACGACCACACCATCTAACACTTTGACACGAAGAGAACTATCATAATTAAAATAATAATAATGAGCTATACTATCAATATCATTTGTAAGAAAGGAGAGTTCTTCTTGGGGCATTAACAGACGGGTAGTAAGAATAGAAGGTGGCGAATTACGACGGTACTTACGATTTTCCCTATCACGAGAAGAGAGTTGTATTATTTGCTCATCTTCAGGATTAAGCTCAAAATCATAAACACTGGCACGAACAATCTCGATACGATTACCTTGACCTATCATCCAACAGCTCACCGTATCCACGGATTCTGGATGACCAAGTTTGGATTCCATAAAAGAAACAGAAGCCCCTACAATACCCTCGGTATTCACTTCTTGATCAGAAGAACAAGATGTCAGAAAAACACAAAGCCCTGAAACAAATAGAAACAAGGATAACAAAGACTGATGTCTCATAAAATTAAAGATGGGTTATCTAAACAAAGATAGAACTTTTTAAGGAAAATCCAATTCCCACCTAACACCAGAACCTTTAAACTACTAACAAACAATATATTGAAAAAGTCACAAATTAAACTCACAACTTAAAGTCCTTATAAACGTTGGCTAACACGTGGTATCATCTGATCACGCCATATCGCAAAATCACCTGCTATAATGTGCTTACGTGCTTCACCCACCAACCATAAATAAAAGGCGAGATTATGAATAGAAGCAATTTGCAATCCTAAATATTCGTGGCTAATAAAGAGATGACGCAGATAAGCTTTAGAATAAAAAGTATCCACATAACTATCACTTGCGGCCTCTATTAAACTAAAATCATGCGCCCATTTTTTATTTTTGATATTAATAATACCATCACGAGTAAACAACATCCCATTACGTCCATTACGCGTAGGCATCACACAATCAAACATATCAACACCACGCGAAATATTTTCTAATATATTAGCAGGAGTTCCTACTCCCATCAGATAACGCGGTTTATCTTGAGGTAAAATTTCATTGACAATTTCTACCATTTCATACATCACCTCAGCAGGTTCGCCTACAGCCAATCCTCCAATAGCAAAACCATCCATATCATACGAGGCTATCTCATTGGCACTACGCTGACGCAAGTCTTTATAGGCACAACCTTGAACTATAGGAAATAAAGCTTGACTAAATCCATACTTCCCCGTCGTATGACGATACTGCTCCACACCGCGTTTCAACCAACGGTGAGTCAATTCCATACTCTTTTTAGCATAGTCATAATCAGCATCACCAGGCGTACATTCATCAAGTACCATCATAATGTCGGCCCCAATAATACGCTGGGTATCCACCACATTTTCGGGCGTAAACAAATGCTTACTTCCATCAATATGAGAACGAAAGAGAGCCCCTTCTTCGCTTAATTTACGAGTATTAGACAAAGAAAAAACCTGAAAACCGCCACTATCAGTAAGCAGAGGACGATCCCAACCATTAAATTTATGAAGTCCGCCTGCCTCTTCTAAAATCTCCAGACCAGGACGTAAATACAAATGATAAGTATTACCCAAAATAATTTGTGCCTTAATGTCCTCCACCAATTCACGCTGATGCACCGCCTTAACAGAAGCCACGGTTCCCACAGGCATAAAAATAGGCGTTTCTATCTTGCCATGATCGGTTGTTATAACCCCAGCACGCGCATTAGACCGAGTATCTTTATATTGCAATTCAAAATCCATAAATCACTATTTAATAGCTATTTTAAAAAAATATGAGGATTGAAATCATTCTAACATGTTCAATGCTTAATAAAACCCTCACAGGAAACAATAAGGAATAAAATCAACGATGTAGAATTTATAAGAAAAATTCTCCTTGACGGGAAATACGTTCTTTACCAAAATGAACAAAGGCCATATCAGTCACTTCACGTCCACGCGGTGTCCGCTTAATAAAACCTTCTTTGATTAAAAAAGGCTCATAAACCTCTTCGATAGTCCCGCTATCCTCGCCCACAGCTGTAGCAATAGTACTAATCCCCACAGGACCACCACCAAATTTATCAATAATAGTCAGCAAGATACGGTTATCCATCTCATCCAATCCGTGCTGATCAATATTCAAGGCTTCAAGAGCATATTGCGTAATATCCAAATCAATATTACCATTTCCTTTCACCTGTGCAAAATCACGCACACGACGCAAAAGAGCATTCAGCACACGCGGCGTACCACGACTCCGTGACGCAATTTCGCCCGCTGCCTGATGATTAATAGGAACATCCAAAATACGAGACGAACGTTTAACAATTTCAGTCAAGACCTCCACATCGTAATATTCGAGGTGACAGTTGATACCAAAACGAGCACGCAAAGGACTGGTCAACAAACCAGAACGAGTAGTAGCTCCAATTAAAGTAAAGGGATTAAGATCAATTTGAATAGAACGCGCACTAGGTCCTTTATCAATCATAATATCAATACGAAAATCCTCCATTGCAGAATATAAATACTCCTCAACAATAGGACTTAAACGATGAATCTCGTCAATAAAAAGGACATCATTTTCGTCTAATGACGTCAAGATACCAGCCAAATCACCTGGTTTATCGAGTACAGGACCAGAGGTTAATTTAAAACCAACATCCAATTCATTAGCAATAATATTTGACAAAGTCGTTTTTCCTAATCCAGGAGGCCCATGTAACAAGGTATGATCCAGTGCTTCGCCACGCATTTTAGCCGCCTCAACAAAAATCTTCAGATTATCTACAATCTTCTGCTGTCCGCTAAAATCATTAAATGACAAAGGTCTCAAACGCACCTCCAAATCTTCATCTGTCGTTTGAGTTGACATTTCACGGATATCAATATCTTCTTCAATCATAAGCTAACGCTCCCGTTTTTTTTAATATTGACCTAAGGCTTTTGCTATTTTACTCACATTATCATTCTGATTAGGATCTATAGCAACACCCTGCAGTTTGGCTTTCAACATTTCTTTGCGCAAAGCAATAAAAGAAGTACTTATATCATCCATTTCCTTTTCGAATAATGCCAATTGACGCTGCATTTCTTTAGATTTCAGACGATTTGTTTCAGCAGCTTTTTTCATCCCTAAAATCTCTTCTTTCTGACTATTAAGATTCTGAGCAAACTCTTGGGTCTTTTGTTCCAAAAGATGTTGTTGACTTTCGGCTTTACGGCGCTCTAACTTCAACGCATAATTAAGGCTCACTGTATCTTGGCGCAATTGCACTAAATCCTTATTCATACGCACCAATTGAAAACTCGCTTGATCATTAGCTTGCTGAGTGGCCTCATAACGCTCTTCGGTATTCTCAAGAGAATGGGTCAATCGATCAAAGCTACTTTGCAACTCTTTCAACTCAGTGTCCAAATCAGATATCTTATCATTTTTAGCGGCATCACTAATCATCAAATCTTGCTTGGTAAATTCAAAGTCTTTTTCTCCAGAAGCTAATCTATCATTAAGATGATCTGTAACATCAACCAAAGAGTCTGTCGTTTGATAATAAACATCTTGCAAGGCTACAAATTTCTTTTTTGAAACACATGAAGAACTTAGCATTATAATTGCAAGAGCAGGAATAGCAAAATAAATTTTCATAAAAAGTATTTTTTAATTAGAAGTAAAAGAAGAATACAATAAAATACATGAAATAAACTCTATTTTTGTATTAGCAATTACATCGTTTTAGTAATTTTACACAAAAATAAACATTAAACTCCAATGACTATGATTTTTTCAAGTAGAAAAACCATCTCGGCAACAATTATCCTCCTTTTCTCACTTTTCTTACTTAATGCCCAAGATTTTAGTGGTCGAATTATTTCTTCACGAGGAGGAGAAAGCGTACCCTTTGCCAATATCTTAATAAAAGGCACCACTATTGGAATAGCATCTAATGCTGACGGAGAATTTACAATTACCATACCACGTGAATTTCAGAATAATATGATCAGAGTAACTGCTGTAGGTTATGGCAATAAAGAGCTCCCTATCACAGATCTTAATCCTCTCGAAATCAACATCATTACACTAAAATATCAAGGTTACAATATAGAAGAAGTGGATGTAGAAGCCCTGTCCAAAGTGATGTATGGTGCTATAAAAAAATGCATAAAAAAGATCCCTAAAAACTATATAACAGAACCTTATAGTTGCAACATCAGCTATTCCCAAAATGGGCAAGAAGCAAAAGGAGTTTACACGGATAAAACCGGTTATAAACGCACTTCATTTAAAGAGAGTTATAAAAACATCACTTATCAATTTGATAAAGGAGAGAAAAAAAACACCCCCTATTTTTCAGGAAAGACCAATATGGAAGACCTGCTTTCATTTGATCTCATACGCACTGTGGGCAACATCATAGACGAACAAAATGTGTATGATTTTAAATTACAGATCGACAATAACAATACGAATAAGGAACAATGGGCTATCCATTTCACACTTCCACAACCCCTACTTTATAATACGGGTGATGCTCATGCAACGGTTTACGAAGGAGAATTATTTATACAGAAAGATAATTTTATCATTACGCGCATTAACGTACATGGCACATCAAGCAAACGATCTATCCACGGAAAATCTATTATGGTCTCAGATAAATCATCGCATTTTATTTCTGATGTTAATTATGACGTGACTTGTTCATACAAAAACATAGACGGCAAATACCGCATGGATCAAATTCAGATGAAAGAATCGTTCAAAGACTCAAACGGGAAAGACCAAAAGCTCAATACTTGTTTAAAAATGACCGCTCAAAAAGACAAAGTCATCGAGCTACCAGGGCGTGACTATTTTGTTGAGAGCCTGTAAGACTCCGCACACATTCACTATTATAAAGTCATCTGACACCCCTACTTTATTGCGTTATATCTCCGTCATATTACCTGTTCCTTTACGGAAAACATTCACCTATCATATCGAGGATGATACAACTAACATTTTGGTAGGCTGCCGCGTGGTCGTTCATTTTGGAGGTCAGAAATACCTAACAGGCATCATTGCAGAAGATGCCGTTGAGAAACCCACAGAATACGACACCAAACCCATTGAATCAATCCTTGACCTGACACCTATTGTCAATGCTTTAGACCTTAAATTGTGGCAATGGATAGCTGATTATTACATGTGTAGCATTGGTGATGTGATGAAAGCAGCTCTACCCTCAGGTCTCCGCATTGAAAATAAAACAAAAGCAAGTATTAATGAAGCACACCCTCCACAAGTTTTACTGAAAGGCAACGAAGCAAAAGTATATCATCTCTTAAGCGATGGTAAACCTATGGAGGTATCACAGATAGCCAAACAACTAGGTATAAAAAATGCGGTGCCCCTTTTTCGTCGCTTGTGCGAAAAACAAATCATTAATCTAGAAGATGAGACACGACAAAAATACCAACCCAAATTGCTTGTCTATTTTTCATTACATCCCGATCTCAACAATGAAGACACTTTAAAAGAAGCATTCATCACCAGTAAAAATGCACCAAAACAACTTCAATTTTTAGATTTACTCATAGAAAAAAGTGAAAAAGAAAATAATTTTCAGAAAACTGCCTTTTTACATCAAAATGACATTTCTTCCGCAGTATATAATGCATTATTAAAGAAACATTATATCGTAGAAGAAATAAAAGAAGTCAGTCGTTTCGATTTATATCCTCATCCTTTAGAAGCCATAAAACCGCTATCTGAAGAACAACAACAATGCTACGCTGACATAAAAAAAGGATTCGCGACTAACCGTCCTATGCTTTTGCATGGCGTTACAGCTAGTGGCAAAACGGAGGTCTATATTCATCTTATAAAAGAACAACTCGACCAAGGAAAACAAGTTTTATTCCTCTTACCTGAAATCGCTATTACAGCAGAAATGCTACAACGTCTTTCTCTCGTTTTTGGTGATAAAATAAGCATTTATCACAGTCGCTATTCTAACATTAAACGAGCTGAAGTATGGCAACTCATCAGTTCAGGTACAAAAGGTCATCTCGTACTAGGCGCACGTAGTGCCGTCCTTCTCCCATTCCGAAATTTAGGGCTCATCATTGTGGACGAAGAACATGAGACCAGCTACAAACAGCAAGAACCATCACCCCATTATCATGCCCGCGATGTAGCTGTCGTTTTATCAAAACTACACCACGCTCAAGTTATATTAGGCTCAGCAACACCATCTATCGACTCAGCCTACAACGCTCAGCATGGGAAATACGGCGTCACTTATCTCTTAAAACGCTATTCACAAGTAGCACTGCCTCAGTTCACCGTGATTAATATGGCGGAAGCTTATCGCAAAAAACAAACAAAATATCATTTCTCATTACAGCTGATAGAGGCCATTAATGAAACACTAAAAGAAGGCCGACAAGTCATTCTTTTCCAGAACAGAAGAGGTTATTCCGGCTCTGTAGAATGTCCAACATGTGGTTACACTCCTCAATGCAAACAATGTGATATTAGCTTAAGTTACCACAAATTTCAAAACGCATTAAAATGTCATTATTGCGGATATACGGAACCTCTGCCTAAGGTATGTCCACAATGCCACAGCGAAGGGTTTAGCGCCAAAGGAATGGGAACAGAAAAAATATTGGACCAAGCACTCGAATTATTTCCCGACACACACATCGAACGATTTGACCAAGACACCGTAAAAGGTAATAATAACTACGAGACTATTATCAATAGATTCAGCAGTCAACGCACCAAAATACTTATAGGCACTCAGATGATTGCCAAAGGACTAGATTTTAAAAATGTAGGACTTGTTGCCATTATGAATGCGGATAATATGATGAATTTTCCCCATTACCGCAGTCACGAAAGAGCTTATCAACTCATGTCACAAGTAGCAGGACGTGCAGGACGACGCGCACAGCAAGGTCAAGTCATACTACAAAGTTACACGCCAGATTACCAACTTATAAAGACGGTCACCTCGTATGATTATTCTACGTATTACCAGCAACAAATAGACGAAAGAAAAGAATTCAACTATCCCCCCTTTGTGAAACTTATTAATATAACGATAAAACACAAAGAAAGACACATTGCGGCAGCTGCTGCACAAATATATACGGACAAACTAAGAGAGAAATTTGGGCTCATGGTTTTGGGACCAGAACAACCCATCATCAATAGAATAAAGCTACAATACCTACAGACTATTCTTCTTAAAATAGACCATCAATTTCCGCTACAGGCAAGTAAAAACTGGCTCTTGGCACTTTATGATGCCTTGAAAAAATCGGACACATACAAAGCGATAAGCATCTATTTTGAAGTGGATATATAAAGGAAAGAACTAGAAGACAGACAATAACAACTGCAAAGCTTTAGCTGGCATATTGTAACGTCGCCCCATATCAAAGTTAGTCATCACGCCATTATACATATAAATTCCTTTCTGAAAACCATTTTCAGAACATATAAATAGACCTCTATTTTCACAATCATCCATACTTAATAACAACGGTGCCATAATATTACTCAACGCAATACTAGCCGTGCGCGGATACATAGATGCTAATGCTGGCAAACAACAGTAATAAACCCCTTTTTCTTTATAAGTAGGTTTCTTAATGGAAGTCTCACGTGAGGTTTCGAAACTCCCCCCTTTATCAATATTAAGATCAATAATGATGGCTCCTTTCTTCATGGTCTTTATGAGATCTTCGGAAATAACAAAAGGCAACAAAGACTCATCTTCCCCTAAAGCTCCAATAACAACCTCTGCGCTTTTTAGTGATTTTTCTAAAGCATTAGGATGTAAAATGGAGGTAAATATATGATTACCAAAAATGGTGCGCACCTTTTGCAAAGAACGCAATGAAGAATCAAAAAACTTAACAGTAGCCCCCATACCTATAGCACACTTAGCAGCCGACTGCCCCGCCATACCAGCTCCAAGAATCACCACTTCAGAAGGCGAAACACCTGCCACACTGCCAAGCATAGCGCCCTTACCTTTAGGATAACAACTGAGACTGGCAGCAAAAACAATGGCCGCATTACCTTCTATCTCTTTCATAGAATTGGCAATAGGACATTCCCCTTGTTCTCCTTCAATCCAATCTACAGCCACAGCAGTAACGCCTTTTTGGCGCATCATCATAAGACTGTCCCGTGATATTTCATGATAACGCATAAATGAAAGAAGCAAAACGCCTTTTTTCATCTTTTCGATATCGCTCACTTTAGGCGGCGTGATCATCACCAAAACATCCTGTACTAAAACCTCATCTCTATCACACATTACGCCACCATATTCGGCATAATCCAGATCGGAGAAGTTAGACTCTTCACCAACACCCTTTTCCAGGAAAACATCATGACCACTACCTAGCAACATAGCCACACCCTGAGGCGTAAAAGCCGCGCGCGTCTCATATTCCTTATCTTCTTTTAAAATACCAATAGTAAACCGATGTGTGCATTTACTTTTTTCCATCAACTGCTCTTGTACCGACAAGGAATTCAGAAAAGATTGTGAGACTTGGGACATAATTCGATTATTACAGTTTGAACGACAAATTTACCTGAAAGAATGATGGTAGCAAATATTTTGACGTGCTTTTTATCAATTTATCTAATTCAAATAGTGATAATGCTAAGCAATGTTGTATTTTTGTTGAGATAATAAAGACGAAGAATATGTTAAACCACAAGTCAGTACTCATTACTGGAGGCACCGGATCTTTCGGTAAGAAGTTTACTGAAACCATTCTCAATAACTATCCTGAAATTAAAAGGTTGGTGATTTATTCTAGAGACGAGTTAAAGCAATTTGAAATGGCTCAAGACTTCTCACCCCAGGAGCATAAATGCTTACGATATTTCATTGGAGATGTTAGAGACAAAAATCGATTCAAAAGAGCATGTGAAGGCATTGATGTTATCATACATTCTGCGGCATTAAAGCAAGTTCCTGCTGCAGAATACAATCCAGATGAATTCATTAAAACAAATATTGGCGGAGCCCAAAATGTTATTGATGCGGCTCTGGAAACAAATGTCAAAGTTGTTGTAGCACTATCGACTGATAAAGCAGCAGCACCTATCAACCTTTATGGTGCTACTAAACTAGTTTCTGACAAACTTTTCATTGCAGCCAATAATATTAAAGGAAATAGAGACTTACGCTTTTCAGTAGTTCGTTATGGCAATGTGATGGGATCACGCGGTTCTGTCATTCCATTTTTCACAAAAAAAGCTAAAAAAGGAGAAATACTACCTATCACTGACCGTAACATGACACGTTTCAACATCACTTTAGAAGAAGGTGTAGAAATGGTAATGTGGGCAATAAAAAATGCTTTAGGTGGTGAAATTTTTGTGCCAAAAATACCTTCTTACAAAATAGAAACGATAGCCAAAGCCATAGCTCCTAATGCAACACTAGTAGATATAGGCATTCGCCCTGGAGAAAAGATTCATGAAGAAATGATTACTGATAGTGACTCATACAACACCATAGAATTTGATAAATACTATGCTATCCTTTCGTCAGATGCCGACAAAGAAAAATTCAAAAAGCACTACAATGCTGTTGACGTAGCTCCTGGATTTAAATATAACTCTGGAGAAAATGATAACTGGGAAACAATAGAGAGCATACAAGAGAAAATTGTGAAATTTGTTGATCCTGACTTTAAACCGTTTTAAGTTATGAACAAAATTCCTTATGGAAGACAAAACATTACTGATGAAGATATAAATGCAGTAGTTGACGTCTTAAAATCAGACTACCTCACGCAAGGGCCTAACATTGTAGAGTTTGAAAATAATTTTGCTGAATATATTGGTGTTAAATACGCCGTAGCTTGCAGCAATGGCACTGCGGCACTCCACTTAACAGCATTAGCTTTAAACGTGCAAGCAGGTGACAAATGGATAACAACCCCTAACACCTTCTTAGCTTCTGCCAATTGCATTCTTTATTGCGGTGGAGAAATTGAATTTATCGACATCAACGAAAACACCTTTTTGTTAGATCTTGACAAATTAGAGGAGAAACTAAACGCTGCCCCCCAAGGGACATACAAGGGAGTCATACCTGTTGATTTTGCGGGTTACCCCACAGATATGGAACGGCTACATAACTTAGCAAAGAAACACCATCTTAGAATTATTGAAGATGCATGCCATGCGCCAGGAGCTCATTTTACAGATTCCCAGGGCACAAATCAAAACGCAGGAAACGGTCATTATTCTGACATGGCTATCTTTTCATTCCATCCAGTAAAGCATATCGCTTGTGGAGAAGGCGGAATGGTTACCACCAATGATGAAGCTCTATACCACAAGCTTTTAAATCTTCGCACGCATGGTATCGAGCAAGACAAATCAAAATATGAACGAAATGATGGCATTTGGTATTACGAGATGCAGGAGTTGGGATATAACTATCGCTTAACTAATTTCCAAGCAGCACTAGGCATCAGCCAACTTAAACGTGCAGAAGCTGGCTTAGAAAAGAGGAACGAAATTGCCAAAACATACGACAAAGCATTTGCCTCTGCAAACAATATTCAGACACCCAAAAGAGAAGAAAACATCTTTCATGCTTTTCATCTCTATGTGATACAAACACCCAAACGAGATCTTTTGATTGAAGAGTTACGAAAAAACAACATCTTCGCTCAAGTTCACTATATACCTGTACACTTACAACCCTTTTATCAAAATAAAGGTTGGAAAAAAGGCGATTTACCAGTAGCTGAAAAATATTATAGTCAATGCTTAAGCTTGCCTATGTTCCCAACCCTCACTGAGGAAGAACAGAATTTTGTCATTAAAAAAGTAAAGGAGATTTGTGAATGAAAAAGCTAGCCATCATAACTGCTAGAGGTGGCAGCAAGCGCATTCCTAAAAAAAACATCAAATCCTTTTTAGGCAAACCTATTATTGCTTATTCTATTGAAGCGGCTTTAGATTCTAAATTATTTGATGAAGTGATGGTATCCACAGATGATGATGAGATTGCTAAAATTGCGACACAATATGGTGCAAAAGTACCCTTTATCCGAAGTCATAAAAATGCTGATGATTTTTCGACAACTGCTGATGTTATCATTGAAGTTTTGAATTCTTATAAATCATTAAATATTGAATTTGAACAGGCTTGTTGTATTTATCCAACGGCACCATTCATATCATCTGATGTTCTCAAAAACTCATACCATACATTTGATAGTGGCAAGTATGACTCTCTTTTCCCTGTTGTAAAATTTGGATATCCCATACAACGATCTCTTGCCCCCAAAAACGGCAAAATAGAAATGGTATGGAAAGAACATCTCACAAGCAGATCACAAGACCTTGAAGCACGGTTTCATGATACAGGTCAATTTTACTGGTTTAATACTGAAACTATTCGCATAAAAAAAGCGTTATTCACTGACAACTCAGGCTTCTTTGAAGTTGACGAACTCAATGTCCAAGATATCGATACAGAAACAGACTGGCAACTGGCAGAACTTAAATATAAACTAATTAACCCTTGAGAAAATATAAGATTCTAAATAAGCAGACTTTTACAAAAGGTAATTACACCATTGTTCCTGTCAGATATCAAGACAGATGCGATATTATGAAATGGCGTAATGAACAGATGTATCACCTGCGCCAAAATAAACCTCTCACAAGAGAAGCACAAGATTTGTATTTCGACACGGTTGTTGATGCCTTATTTGACAACAAACAACCCTCTCAGATACTATTTTCGTTTTTAGAAAATGGAACTTGTATTGGGTATGGCGGTCTAGTTCATATTAATTGGATTGATAAGAATGCTGAGATATCGTTTATTATGAATACTGAGCTTGAAGGAGAATCTTTTCAAACTAATTGGCTCAATTACCTTAGCTTAATTGAAGAAGTAGCCTTTCAAGAATTACATCTTCATAAAATATTCACCTATGCCTTTGACTTAAGACCTCATTTATACGAAGCTCTGGAAAACGCTAACTACAAAAGAGAAGCAACATTAAAAGAGCATTGTTTCTTCAATGGAGAATACAAAGATGTGGTCATACATTCAAAAACAAGACAACTATGAAACTTGGCATACTAACGAGTGGTCATCTAGGCTTTGTAATATTAAAACAAATCTCTGATTTCTATAATATTGAATTAATTTTCACCGATAAAAACTCAGCAGAAGTCATTAATTATGCAAACAAAAATGAGATTGCTCTATACATAGGCAATCCCAGAAATAACAATTGCCAACCATTCATTGAAAACAAAGAAATCGACATCCTTATTTCTATTAATTACTTATTTATTATTGAAAAAGATTTAATAAACTTTCCACGCTTGTTAACTTTCAACATACATGGATCATTACTACCGAAATACAGAGGGCGTACACCACACGTATGGGCTATCATTAACAATGAAAAAGAAACGGGAATAACAGCCCACCTCATTGATTCTGAATGTGATACTGGAGATATCATTAAGCAAATAAGAATTCCGATAGAGCTTAATGAAACTGGTGCTGACATACTCAACAAGTTTCAAGAAAATTATTTTAATCTTATCGATTCTATTCTTAAAGAGATTAAACAAAACAACACCATTAAGACCACGAAACAAGATCATAGTAAAGCTTCATATTTTAGCAAAAGAACGCCTAAGGATGGAGAAATCAATTGGGAATGGCAAAAAGAAAGAATATACAACTGGATAAGAGCACAAGCTAGCCCCTATCCAGGAGCGTTTACTCATATAAATAATCAGAAACTAACCATCGATGAGGTAAAATACTCCGATCACCATTTTACAGACTCAATACCCAATGGTTTTATCATCTCTAATGAGCCATTCATAGTTAAAACCCCCAATGGGGCGATTGAAATCTGCTCTATCCGTGAAAACATCAACATAATTAAAGGTTCAACATTAAGCTAAATGAACACACAACAAAACATAAAAACCTTTATAATTGCAGAGTTATCAGCTAATCATAACGGCTCTTTAAACACCGCTATAAAAACCATAAAAGCAGCTAAAGAATGTGGTGCAGATGCAATAAAGCTCCAAACTTACACGGCAGACACACTAACGATTGATTGTAAGAAAGACGACTTTTTGATTAAAGGGAATACTCTATGGGACGGTAAAACGCTATATGAATTATATAAGGAAGCTTACACTCCTTGGAAATGGCATAAAGAGTTGTTCGAGATAGCAAAACAAGAAAATATAATTTGCTTCTCAACACCATTTGACAAAACATCTGTTGATTTTCTTGAAGGATTAGACAACCCCATCTATAAAATAGCCTCATTCGAAATCCAAGACATTCCTCTCATTCGTTATGCGGCATCAAAAGGCAAACCTATGATAATGTCAACTGGCATAGCTGAGCTAGAAGATATAGAACTGGCTATAAAAACATGTAAAGAAGTTGGTAACAATGATATCACCTTACTAAAATGCACATCGGCTTATCCTGCGCCAATAGACGAAGCGAATCTAGTTATGATGCAAAATTTAGCCAATCGATTTGATGTAAAAGTAGGACTGAGCGACCATACCTTAGGCATCACACTACCCATAGCAGCAGTAGCTATGGGAGCACAAGTCATAGAAAAACATTTTATCCTGGATAGAAATATCGGAGGCCCTGATGCAGCTTTCTCATTAGACAAAGACGAATTCTCACAAATGGTAAAAGCCATCCGCGATGTAGAAAAGGCTATTGGGAAAGTTGACTATACTCTTTCGGAAAAACAGCAGAAAAACAAACAATTTGGTCGTTCATTATATGTTGTAGAAGACGTTAAAAAAGGCGAATTATTCACTGCAAAAAATATACGCTCTATTCGTCCTGGATTTGGGATGCATCCTAAATATTATGATGAAGTGATAGGGAAAAAAGCCTATTCGGATATCAAAAGAGGAAGTGCCATGAAATCATCATTAATTGAGTAAACAATGAAAAACATTGATGTTTTAAACCTAGAATTCACCTCCTACCCTTCTCGTGATAGACAAACAGCAACTTTAGTATGCAATTATCTCCGGTTTATGGGATATAATGTTATCGAAGGCAGTGTTCACAGAGGTTTTCATCTTATAAATAAATATAAGCCAAGACTCTTTTTTATCACCAATACTATTGGTGCAAAATCAAATGTTAACCTTGTAAAATACTGCCATGAAAAAGGCATTAAGGTTATTTCAGGCACCTCAGAAGGCAATATGCAAGATGATTTCATCAAACAATTTTTCTGGGGAAACAATAAAGAGCACAAACTCAATGAAGATTTAACGCTACAATGGACAACACGCACACGCGATCTATGTATCAAGCACTATCCAGAAACAAAAGAGAAAATCAAGGTATCTGGTGCAGCAGGGTTTGATGTCTTTAAAATCGCAAAATACATCAGTAAGAAAGAATTCCTAAAAGAACATAACAAAACGCACTATAAAAAATGCATAGGCTTTGGCTGTTGGGATTTTGGCAGCATAAACCCAAAAGATACAAGGTATGAATTAACTAAAAAAAGATGGTCTAATGAGGAACGAAAACGTTTCACTCAAGATGGCATAGAGTTAAACAACATCCTTCTTAGCGCTATTAAGAACAACCCAGACATCCTATTTATCCTAAAAGAACACCCTGGAAATCAAATTGGTGCAGAAGCTTCCGCAATAGTAGGCGTTAAAGAATATGATAATGTTCTAATTTTAAAGAAAACACCAGTTATTGACTGTATATCTGCTTCAGACTTTTGGTTAACTTATGAATCAACCACGGTAATTGAATCTTGGCTTTTAGGAAAAGAAACAGCACTCATAAATCCTAGTGGTATAGATTTTCCGAGAGCAAACGTCCACTGGGGTTCTCCCAATTTTGAGAATAGCACTAAAGTACAGGATGCTATTGATTCATTTTATGCTAATGGACACCTAAAGGGCTTTCCAGAACTTGAGAAAGATCGCAAAAAAGTAATAAAAGAAGTCATCCAGTGGGATGATGGACTAAACCACGTAAGATTAGGGAACGAGATCATTAACACTCTTGAAAAGAATCAAAATATAAAAGTTAAATCTCAATCACTGCTCTTTCTGAAAAAAAAAATTATACAACGCTATGCTTTTCTTTTCAAAAAACGCTTCAGCTATGAATACAATCTTCAAAAACAATTTAACAACGACGAATTAAAAACTTTTGCAGAACAACGAATGGTTGAACAAATTGACTATTACAAACACTTAGGGTTATCAAAAAAAGAACTAAGAAACATACAGTGTATATAGAGACGTTTTTATGGCTAAAAAAGAAATACACGAAGGAAATTGGGGCAAATCCATTATCAGCAAAGGTAAATGGTATTTCCTATCTAGTCTTTTCACAAAAGGTCTAGGTCTTTTCCTTATACCTATATACACCGCTCACCTAAAGCCATACGATTACGGTATATTGCAGAATCTTAATGCGATTGCCTTTGTATTACCGATGTTACTTTCCCTTTCTCTGGACGCTGCTTTTGGACGATTCTATCACGACATTAAACACGACAAGAAAAAGGTTAGTGAACTGTTTTCCACATTTTTCTGGTTCATTATCATCTATGGCTCCCTTGTGCTATGCCTCATTTTTGTTTCTGCAAAATTTTGGCTTCCTGATTTACTTGAAGTTCCTATCTACCCCTACGCTTTCCTCTCATTTATTCCAGCCTTAATAATGCAATTATCAATATTAGGTCAACGGTTTTTTGAGCAATCATTACGAACAAAAGGAATAATGCTCATCAACACGATTTCGGCCATAATAAATGGTGGAGTCTCTGTTATCCTATTGACACGTTTCAACCTAGGAATCATAGCCCGTTTAGATGGTATTGCCATAGGTGCTATTGTATCATTTATAGCCTACTTTATCTATTTCATTAAAAGTGGCATTCTGCGTTTAAGTTTTTCAACAAGCGTATTAAAAACGAGCTTAATATACTCTATTCCACTTGTTCCTTCTTTTTTAGGGAGCTGGATTGCAAAAATGACAGACAAATTAGTCATCACACAATATGTAAACCTTGAATCGGCCGGTTTATATGCCTTTGCAGGTCAAATTGCCCTTCTTGTGTATCTTATTGGAGATGCCATTAGCCGTGTCATAAACCCGATAACGATGTCAGGATTAGTAAATGACAAAATAAAGACAAAACAAAAGATGGGCAAATTCTCACTTTTTCTATGGTCTTTTATGCTATGGCTTATCTTAGGGGCTATGCTTTTTTCTAAAGAAGCAGTAATGCTATTAGCAAGTGACGAATATCAGAGTGCATTCAAACTAATCCCCATCATGGCTTTCATTTATGTTTTAGGTATGCAGAATCGCTTTCCATCTCAAATTATTTCATACCATAAAAAAACATGGATACTAACAAGTGGAGCCATCATTATGGGATTATCAAACCTCGTTTTAAACTTACTTCTAGTACCAAAGTTTGGTTATGAAGCTTCAGCTTGGACAACTATATTATCAACGGGAATCTATTCCACTTGGCTTTTTTCATTTAGTCAAAGGATCGATCCTTTAATAATCGAATGGAAAAAATACATCATCATTCTTCTGCCATTTATAATAGTTGTCGTCTCTTATCTATTATATGCAACTGACAAAGAGGTCACTATAAAAACTATATTTATAAAAATAATAGTGCTTATACTAGCTGCCTTAATTATGATTTTCTTGACCGATAAAGAAATACTAAAAAAAGGCAAAGCATATTTTACAGAAAAGTCAGATCAATAAAAACATTTTAGCTCGCTTATTTAAGACTATTGACTCTATAATAAAACAAGCTCAAATAGCAGATTAATAAATTAGTAAAAAAGACACTACGATGGCAAAGCTATACGGAATAGACAAAACAGATGATGAAATAATTGATTTTGTAAACAATCATTACAAACAGCTTCAGAAAGACAAGAACTCTCGATTTACAATATCTAAAAATATACTTAGTAAATTAGTCACAGATAATGACCAGTTAGTTCTCGATTACGGTTGCGGTTGGGGACACTATTCTATTGCGTTTAAAGAATTAGGCTACAACGTGGATGCTATTGATTTATCACAAAATAAAATTGACATTTGCAACTTAGTTTGGGCAAATAAGAATATTAACTTCCAGAGCAAGAAGATAACAGAATTTGCAGACAAGAACTATGATGTTGTATTCTCATCACAAGTGATAGAACATGTTCACAATGTTGGAAATTACCTTTCTGAAATTAATCGGGTGCTAAAAGAAATCGGAATATTAGTTATTACACTCCCCAATGTGATTAATCCACGATTTGCGTTACCTCTAGCTGCTGGGAAGAAACGCTTAGAAAAAAGAATAAAAAACCGCAACCAAGAGGTTATTAATAATTATCAAAAAGGGAATGATCATATTAATAGCTGGGATCCATACCATTTCGCAACTCTACTTGGATCTTTAGGATTTAAAATTGAAGAATATCTCCCAGGCGAAGGTATTCCAATGCCTAGACACAAATTGTTTAAACCTTATTGGAGAGGGCCTCTTAGCCGAAACAAACAACTTGAGTGTTTCTCTTACACTATGAGTTTTATTTGCAAAAAAGTATCAAACTCTTCTATAAAAAATAACGATTAATATGTGCGGAATAACAGGCTTCATAACTCAATCTCCTATAAAAACGGACAAATATTATCATGCACACTCTTTAATTAAACACAGAGGACCTGATGATGAAGGATTTACTGTAGCACAAGGCTCTAATATTTCACACTGCAAAGGGGATGACACTATTGCTTTTTACAACAGTCTGAAACATATAAACACCATAGATAAAGCAGAGCTCATCATAGGTCATCATCGCTTATCTATTCTTGATTTAAGTGAAAAGGGACATCAACCATTTCATTTCGAAAATTTATCTTTAGTTTATAATGGTGAACTATTCAATTACATAGAGATAAGAGAGGAATTAAAAAGTAATGGTTATCAATTCATAACTGACTCTGACACAGAAGTAGTTTTGAAGGCTTATCATTATTGGCAAGAGGAAGCTTTCAACCATTTTAATGGTATGTGGGCACTTGCAATCTATAACTCGACTGAAAGATCATTGGTATTGAGTAGAGATCGGTTTGGTATCAAACCCTTATTCTATAGTTATATTAATGGCGTTCTCTCTTTTGCAAGTGAAATGAAGTTCTTAAGGGCGTTTGCCAATAACAAGCTCACAATAAACAATAAAACCGTCAACAACTATCTTAGCACATCAAAAACAAACGATTCTTCTGACACCTTTTGGAATGAAATTCAAGAACTTGAACCCGCTAGAAATCTGAAGTTCAAAGATGGTCTTATAAATATAAAAAGATATTGGGACATCAACCCAATCGCAAAGCATAGACCTCACAGAGAATCACTTGAAGAATTTTCTCAAATTTTCACGGATAGTCTTAAGCTTAGAATGAGAAGTGATGTTGAAGTGGGCACTCTCCTTAGTGGAGGTTTAGATTCTACAACCATAGTTTGTTCTCTAAAAAAATTAGGTTTAATATCAGGAAGTGATTTTAAATCCTTTTCGGCAGTATTTGAAGAAAAAGTCTTTTCTGAAAAAAAATATATCGATGAAACTGTAAAACAAACAGCCATAAAACCCTACTACATTTGGCCTAAGCCTGAAGAAATGGAAGAACATCTTGATAAGCTATTATGGCATATTGAAACACCTTTTAGATCTTTAGCCGTTTACTCGCAATATCTAATATACAAACACATTAAAGAAAACACAAAGGTCAAAGTACTGCTAAATGGTCAAGGAGCAGACGAACTATTTAGTGGATATACCAATCATTATAACCCTTATTTCTGGAGCCTTATCAAAAAAGGCAATCTAAGGAAAGCCCAACAAGAGATTTCACTATATAGCAAAGGAAGAAACATAACCTTGGACAAGGTACTCAAGCAACTTATTATCTATTCATACAAACGTCCTTTTGCCAATCTCAACACTACTAGTTATAATGAAATTAGCTCTTCTCCACTAAGGGAATATCTAAAATATGATGATAGAACTTCCATGGCATTTAGTGTAGAAGCTAGAGTTCCTTTTTTAGATTACCGTTTAGTTGAATTTGCAATGCAATTGCCTTCTGAATCTAGAATTGATAATTTTACCAACAAAAGAATTGTTAGAGATTACGCTTCTGCAATAATTCCTAAAGACATATTAAATCGCACAGATAAAATGGGTTTTATTTCACCACAGAAAGTGTGGCAAAAAAATGAACTAAAAGACATTATAAATCCTCGAGACATAAATTCAACTAGTGATTGGGCCACGAAGTGGCGTCACTATTGTTTAAACAAATGGTTAGAAAACAATTAAATTTATGCGAAAAATATACTACATAACAAGGTCATTCCCAAAAATACTAAACTCAGGTGGCGGTTCGCAGATGCGAGCAAAAACAGTTGAATTATTACGAAAAAACAATCTAGATGTATGGGTTGTTGCCCCTTATTATGGAGAAAAAACGATTAAAGTTGACGATAAAGAAAAACAAATATTAATCCCTTTGACTTATAATTTAAAAACAGCACAACACTTTGAATCAATAGGACTTCTTGAAGATTATTTAGACAAGTGGATAAGACTTGCATTATCAGAATTAAAAAACATCATTAAAAAAGAAGATGTTATCTTTGCAACTTCTGGTGGTGAGTTAGGCACACTTAAGCTGGCAAGTAAATTAAAAGCCAAAATTAATTGTGGATTTATTGCAAATTTTAGGGATCCTTTGTTGTTAAGCACCATAAATAACAAAAAAGTTTATCACCCAGCCTCTAGATTTAAAATTGCAAATAGAGATAGATTTGAAAAAAAATATTTAGATAATGCGGATAGAATAATAACATCATCAAAGACATACAGAAATGTTTTATTGAATAAGCACCCTGAATGGACGGGGAAAATATTTAACAACTATTTTGGATACATAAGCAATGTTAATCTTGAAGACAAAGTCAATCAATCACTTCCTTTAAAGATAGTATATGGAGGAAATATGGGGAAGATTCAATCACCTGAAATACTTGCTCAAGCCGTAGAAGGCATGAAAGATGTAAATGCTCAATTTATTGGAGATTACTCTAAAAACATAAACTTACAGAAATACAAAGATAATGTAACACTAACACGATTTTTACCTTATAAAGATTATAATAATCTTCTGACCAAAGATGCACAAGTTGGATTCTCCTCATTAACAGGTGCTTTTTCTCAAGTTTGTGTCCCTTCTAAAATTTATGAATATATAAATCTCGGATTACCAATTTTAGGAGTATTTGATAAAGGTGACGCTATGAATATCATAAATAATAATGGCTACGGGATAGCCTGCTTTAATGATATGAATGAGATTAAAGCTGCTATAGAACGTCTTAAAAGCCCAAATTTTAGGGCTAGTTGCAAAAAGAATATTTTACGTGACAAAAAAAACTGGTCAATGGAAAATAGAATCAAAGAAGTGATTAGTCTTATTAATATGATTTAAGCCTAAAACTCACACTAAGAAGATAATAAATGAATATACTAATGATATTAGAAAACGAGTTCCCATTTGACGAACGCGTAGAAAAAGAAGCCTTAAGCTTAATAAAAGCGGGACACCAAGTTACTATTGCTTGTGCTACAATTAGTGGAAAGGTAAAGTCTGAAGATTATAAAGGCATTAAAATCATTAGAGTTCAAACTGGTAATTTCATATACAAAAAAGCTCGTACAGCGGCTCTTACTCTACCATTCTATTTTAGTTACTGGAATCGATTTCTTGAGACTATCTTGAAAACGAATAAATACGATGCCATACATGTTCATGATCTCCCATTAGCAAAAGTAGGCATAAACCTAAGCAAAAAATACAATACTAGACTCACTATAGACTTTCACGAAAATTATCCTTATATGCTTAAAGAAGAAAGCTATACACAAACGTTAACAGGAAAAATTCTAGCTCCAATAAGCAAGTGGATAAACTATGAAAAACAAACTTTAAGCCAATTAACAAATGCTGTTTGTGTTTGTGATGAAATGGCCAAACGTATGTCAGCGATTAACCCCAAAGTTAATTTTTATACACTCGACAATACGCTTAACATCGACGATTACAGCACTCCTTTAGCTATCGAAACCACTGTAAACCCTATGCTAATTAAATTAGTCTATGTGGGAGGTTTTACTATCAAAAGAGGCATTGAAATAGCAATAAAAGGAATAGCTTTAGCTAATTCTCAAGGAAAACAAAAATTCCAATTAGATCTATATGGCAGTGGACGAAAGGAATATATGGATTCGCTTATTGCCCTCGCAGAAAACGAAGGAGTGAAAGACTATGTCCACTACAAAGGCTACCTCAAATTACCTGCTGATGCTAGCAAGTTAATGTCTTATGACATCGGTTTAATACCACACCTCAAGAATACGCATACCGATAACACCTCGCCCAATAAGATCTTTCACTATTACTACTACAAACTCCCTGTAATGTGTTCTGATTGTAACTACCTAACTCGCATAGTGGACGAAACAAAAGGAGGCTTTTACTACAAAAACACCTCTCCTGAAGAATTCGCAAAACAACTGATAGAACACAGCAATGCTGATGAGCTAAAAGCTTCTGGAGAAAAAGGCTACCAAAGCATTTTAACAAAATACAATTGGAACAATAGAGTCAATAGCTTACTTAATCTATATAAAGCTTAAACAAAATCAACAATAGCTTGAACACAACGAGAAGCGGTCTTTCCGTCCCACATTTCGGGTCGCACAGGCAAAGTGTTTTCATTAAGGATAATGTTGAATTCTTTCTTTAAGCGTTCAACATTATTCCCTACAAGCACACTAACTCCTCCATTTTCTTTAAGGGTAATAGGGCGCTCGGTATTCCAACGCATCGTCAGACAGCGGGTACCCAAAACAGTACATTCTTCTTGCAAACCACCACTATCTGTTAGCATTAATTTTGCCCCTTTATTTAAACGAAGCATTTCGTGATACCCAAGAGGAGAGAGTATCTGAATAGAAGGACAATTCACAATTTTATCCCATAGACAGAATTTTTTCAACTGTTTTTCAGTCCTAGGATGCAAAGTCCAAACGAGTGGCATAACAGAAGCAATATCATCAATAACAAAATCAACAATACCTTCTAAAACTACTTTCTCATCTACATTTGAAGGACGATGCATCGTTAATACAGCAAACTCACCATCCTTAAGAGAGTTTATATTAAGCTGTGATTCGTTCGCATTTTGACTTATAATTTCGTCAAGAGACAGACTCATCGCCTTATTATAATTAGCATCTAAAGTATCAATCATAATATTCCCAACCATAACAATAGACTTTTGAGGCATTCCTTCTTGCTCTAAATTATGAGCAGATAAACGATCAGGTACCAATAATAGATCAGCAAGACGATCTGTCACTAATCGATTAACCTCTTCGGGCATTGCAATATCTCCAGATCGTAAGCCTGCTTCTATATGACACACTTTAATGTGTAATTTTTTTGCAGTAACAGAACAAGCCAACGTCGCATTGACATCTCCGATCACAACCACCCAGTCTGGACGTAAATCATAACAGACTTTCTCAAAAGCCATCATCGTATGCCCCACCTGTTCGGCATGAGTTCCCGAACCAATATTAAGGTTAATATCAGGATTTGGGATACCTAAAGAGTGAAAGAAATTTTGTGACATCTTCACATCATAATGCTGACCCGTATGCAATAATGTATGCTCTATTTGCACCCCACCCTTTAGATTAAAATCTTTTATGGCTTTCACAAAAGGTGCTATTTTCATGAAATTGGGGCGCGCTCCTACAACGGATATTATCTTAATACTATTCATAATCGCAAAACTACACATTTTTCAACATAAATCTCATTTTATTGATTGTCTTCAATAAGCATAATTAATATACCTTTGTAAATATATTATTTTTACTCAAGCAAATTCGTTTAGAAATGGACATAAAAAAATTACTAAAATCCAATGCAGCATACATCGTTGCAATCCTTTTATTCTTTACTTTCTCAGCCATCTATTATGCCCCTTCATATAAAGGCAAAGTTATACAGAGCTCTGACATTAGCAGCTTTCAAAGCACATCTTCTGAAATCAAGGAATACCGTGAAATAGAGACAAAAAAAGACAAGCCTGAGCAAATCTTATGGACTAATTCTGCCTTTTCAGGAATGCCAACATATATGATTTCACATCCAAACTGGATGAATAAGACACCTCAGTTAAAATCCTTTGTTTCAAAAATAACACGTCTCGCACACCCCTATTTTTATCTTGCATTAGGCCTAATAGGCGTTTTTTTCCTACTCGTCACCTTTGGTGTTAATCCTTGGCTAAGCATTATAGGATCATTCACCTATAATCTGGCTTCTTATCATTTCATCCTCATTGCACACGGACATAATTCCAAAGCTATTGTTATCGCTCACTTTGCCTATGTATTAATAGGTCTAGCTTTGGTTTTTCGACACAAGAAATATTTCTGGGGCACACTGCTTTTTGCTTTTGCATTAGTATGGCAAATTACCGCAGCCCATATTCAAATGACCTATTACCTGATTTTTATCAGTGCTGGATACGTTATTGCAGAGTCTGTGGTACTGATAAAAGATAAGTCATATAAGGAACTTTTAAAAATAACAGGATTGCTTGCGATAGCTGTAGTAATAGCATTAAGTACTAATACCGGTAAATTATGGACCGAGTACGAGTATGCTAACCATACCATGCGAGGAGGACGCGAAATTGCCTCACAAAACACAAATAATGCACAAACAGACAAAGCGGGACTTAGCAACCAATATATTTTAAGCTATTCTTACGATCTAGGTGAAGCCTTTTCTGGCATAATGCCGCAGGCGAAAGGTTTATATAAACAATTACCTGAGAAATCTTCACTTTACAAAGCACTTGAAAAAAGTGGTAATGGCAAAATCGCAAAGAATTTTAACAAAGAAGGCCGATATTACTACTGGGGACACCAAACAGCTTCTGCAGCACCTTTTTACTATGGTGCCGTTATGTTCGCTCTATTTGTTCTTGCTCTATTTGTTGTTAAAGGACATATTAAGTACTGGTTAGCATCTGTTGCACTTCTGACATTTATGCTAACTATTGGGAAAAACACATCTGGCGACTATTCAGGTTTCTTCTATGGTATTCAAGATTTCTTCATCAAGCACTTTCCCCTTTACGATAAATTCCGAGATGTAAAAAACATAGTGACCGTACAATCTTTAGCTATGGTTATTCTGGCTTTCATAGGCTTATCACACGTGTTCTCTGGAAAAATTTCGACACCAGAATTAAAAAAAGCCCTTAGAAATACCCTTATCGTTTTGGCTGGATTATTCCTTATTATTGCCGCAGCACCTACTATTCTAGGCAACACAGATTCTGCTCGTGACGCCTATATGTTTAAAGGCTGGCCCGACACTTTAATAAAAGCTATGCGAGAAACTCGCATAGAAGCCATCCGTGCCGATGCTATTAGAGCATTACTATTTGGCCTTGCAGCTATGGTGATCGTATGGTTAACTATGGTAAATAAAAAACTCAAATTTGGTTATGCTATGGTCGCCTTAATGGCAATTATAGCCATAGATATGCTGCCTCAAGATCTAAAAGTACTCAACCATGACACCTTTGTTTCAAGAAAGAAAAATGATAATTTTGTAACACAAAGCAAAGCTGACCAAGTCATTCTAAAGGATAAAGATCCAAATTATAGAGTTTTTAAATTTGGAGACTCCTTTAACGATGCCTTCACCTCTAAATATCACAAATCTATAGGAGGTTACTCGGCCGCTAAATTGAGCCGCTATCAAGACTTAATAGAATACAGTTTTGCCCCATTCATACAGCAAATAAGCCAATGCAAAACTAACGAGGAACGCATAAAAGCCCTTTTTTCATGTCAGGCAATGAATATGCTAAATACCAAGTATTTCATTCTCAACCCTGATGGTGCTCCACTACAAAACCCCAATGCTTATGGCAATGCTTGGATGGCCAATCAATACCAAGTCTGTGATGGAGCTTTAGATGAAATTACACAGCTCAATAAAATTCAACATAAACAGCAAATTGTTCTGGATAAAAAATATGCAGGTGCTCTAAATGGCAAATCATTTGACATAGACACCACAGCAAGTATTAAGTTAAGTTCTTATCACCCCAACCATATGAGTTATGCGTTTAACGCAACAAAAGAACAGCTCGTCGTTTTCTCAGAAATATATTATGCCCCCAATGGCTGGCAAGCCTATATTGATGGGAAAAAAGCAGAACACTTTAGAGCCAACTATATACTCCGTGCAATGGTAGTTCCAGCAGGGCAACATCAGATCGAATTCAAATTTGAACCACGCTCCTATTTTGTCGGCACTAAAATCTCACAGGCCAGTTCCTATTTATTAATTCTCCTTTTACTCGGTGGTCTCGCTTTTGAAATTATCAAATACCTGAAAAAACAGAAAAAGACAACAACAATAGAAGAATAAAAAACAATACATATCTACTTTACCAAAACCCATTAAAACAATGGGTTTTGTATTTTTAGTCAAAAGATCTTTACATTTTT
The DNA here is from genome assembly GCA_965662645.1 of Bacteroidales bacterium. Taxonomy (GTDB): domain Bacteria; phylum Bacteroidota; class Bacteroidia; order Bacteroidales; family UBA5342; genus UBA5342. Next base: position 5,172 of record CBFIII010000039.1, on the reverse strand, counting down.
TTAATATATTATGCGCACACGCCAAAGCCCATATTTAAAATCCTTATTTTTGTATCCCAATAAAACAAACACAAAACAATGCGCACTAGCCTTTTTTTTTATATATTTATTTTTCAATTACTTAGCCTTTCGGCAAAACAGCACACAGAATACCTCGAATACCACCTAAGTGCACCTCTTGACATCCCCTTATTACTTAGTGGCAACTTTGCAGAGTTACGTCCGCATCATTTTCATGGAGGGGTGGACTTTAAAACACAAGGAGTAGAAGGCATGGCTATACACGCAGTAGCAGATGGTTATGTTTCACGAATCAATGTTTCAACAGCAGGTTATGGAAGAGCTTTATACCTCGATCACCCAGATCTTAATCTTACCACCGTCTATGGACATCTGAGTCGTTATGCGCCACGTATCGACAGTTTAGCGAAAGCGAAACATTATGAATTAGAAAAGTACAACATTGATTTTTTTCCTGAAGACATTAGGATAAAAGTAAAAAAAGGGGATATCATTGCCTACAGCGGCAATACGGGTTCTTCTGCAGGTCCGCATTTACACTTTGAAACCAGAGACCGCATCACACAAACCCCTATCAATCCTCTTTTCTTTGGTTTTGACATCACCGACACGATGAAACCATCGATCAATGGCTTAAGAATTTATCCTATCCCTGGAAAAGGAAGCCTTAACAACAAGCAAGATTCTTCTCAATTCTTCAAGGTAGCACATTATGCCAACGACTATCACCTCAAGGGCACCCCAACCATAAATGTCTGGGGCAATATAGGATTTGCAATCAGCACACTAGATTATCTTAATGGAAGCTGGAGCAAATGTGGCATTTACTCCATCGAATTATATGCCGATAGCCAATTGGTTTTCAAACAAGAAATGGATAAAATACCGTATGATGAAATGCGTTTTATTGATGCACATGTAGATCAAAAAATATATCAAAAGACAAATGCAAAATACCAATACTCCTTCTTAGCCAAACCCAATAATCCGCTTAGCATTTACAAAAAGTTAAAAAACAAAGGCATCGTCACCTTCTCAGACAACAAACTACACGCAATAGAATACATCATTAAAGACACCTACGGCAACACTTCCAAATTGGCATTTAACATACAGAGCAAAGAGCAAAAAATTGACACGATAAAACCAAAAGGCAACCTGCTACGTTGGTCCGAAGCTTACCATTATTCAACCAATCAATTTCAACTTAACGTACCTGCTAATGCCATGTACGAAGATCAAACCTTCGATTACACCATTATGCGTGATAGTAATTATCTGTCACCTATTATAGAAGTCAATAACCATCAAAAGCTCTTAAATAAAAAAGCAACGATCAGCCTACGTCCTGATTCTGACACAAATATACCACTAGAAAAAATGGTCATGTGCAAAATACAAGACAATGGTCAGATAGCATTTTTACCATCAGAAATTAAGAATGGCTCATTAAATTCTGAAGTCTATGATTTTAGCCGATATACAATTAGTTTAGACACCATAGCACCGACTCTGAAAGCCATTAATATCTACGATGGAAAACGTTTTTCGGGAGTATCAACCTTCGGCTTCAAGATACAGGATGATTTTACTGGATTATGGGACTACACAGGCACCATAGACAATAAATGGGTTCTTTTTTATTGCGATATAAAAACGAATTACGTGTATTACACCATTGACCCCAAACGGTTAGAGAAAGGAAAGACACACCATCTATCTTTTGAAGTATGGGATGCCACAAACAATATTACAAATTACAATGCTGATTTTTATTGGTAACAACTTAGTGCAACTTAACAATGCGATCAAGGGTTCGATCTTCCGCCATAGGATTAAACGAGTAATAAAAAGCTCCCTTTTTGGAACCCGTCTTACTCTTTTCATTATGCTTTACCAAGACTTTTAGCGACATGACTTTTTTCCTGAAATTAGCAGGTTCTAAATCCTGACGAAAAATACTTTCATAAACTTGACGCAGCTGAAGCAAAGTAAACTTTAAGGGTAATAATTCTTTGCCTAACAAATGATCGTTAGCCTCTTGCTGAAGCTGAGAAAAAGCAACGGAAAACATCTTATCGTAATCTAATATCATCTCAGGTAAAGCATCAATAGAAAACCACTTAGCCCCCGACTTCATAAGTCCTTTATGATCGATCTCTTCTTGACGTACTAACGCATAATGCATCACACTAACAACTCGCGCTACGGGATCACGTTGCAAATCAGAAAAAGTAGCCACTTCTTTTAGAAAAAGATGTTTAACATCTAAACGCTCGAGCACTACTCGTTCAGCTGCTTCTATTATTGTCTCATCCGGGTTAAGGAATCCACCAACCAATGACCATTGACCAATAAAAGGCTCATAAGCACTGGGATATAACAACAGTTTTAACTCACCATCTTGATATCCAAAAATAGCACAATCTACAGTAATATGATGTTGTGGTTGTTGATAAGCACTCATAACATTATTTTTCATCAAAAATAACAAAATTAAGAGACTTATCATAGCACAAATTTATAGCTATAAATGCTAACACATTAGACACAGGAAATTAAGTGAAAGAATATTGTTACAAATAAAACGCTTGGTTACCGTAATTTTTCATAATTTTGTGCACTGCAATAAAATACAAATATCACTTCAATTTAAATGGCTAGAAAAAAACTTAACATCAACGATATTCTTGAATCTAATGGCATAAGAGCTTTAGACAAACGGATTATGATATATGAGTATTTGGTCAAAAAAAAGAATCACCCCACTGTTGAAAAAATATATAAAGATTTACTTCATCAATCACCTACTTTATCAAAAACAACAGTCTATAACACCTTAAACTTACTCTTAGAAAAACGATTAGTTCAAGCCATCAACATTGAAAGCAACGAGTTACGCTATGATGCTAACGTATTAACTCATGGTCATTTTAAATGCACCACCTGTGGTAAGATTTTTGATTTTGAAACCGACCCCTCACAATTTCCTCCTCTGTCTTTAAAAGGATTTACATCTCAACATGTTCATTACTATATAGAAGGAATATGCGACAATTGTAACAAGACCGCTCAAAATTAAAATAAAAAGAATGATTATAATCGGCATAGCAGGAGGAACTGGCTCAGGCAAAACTACCGTGGTAAAACGGATTTCAGAATATTTCTCGGGGAATGACATAGCCCTACTACCCTTAGATGCTTATTATAAAGACAGCAGTCATCTGCCCATAGAAGAAAGACGTCATATCAATTTTGATCATCCTAATTCAATAGAATTCGACCTCATTATAGAACATATTAACGCTTTAAAAAAAGGTCAAACAATTCCTTGTCCTATCTACTCTTATATCACTTGTACTCGAAACGAGAAGACGATTCCTACTCATCCAGCCCATGTACTTATCGTAGAAGGCATCTTGAGTCTTACACACCCAGGACTACGCGACATGATGGATGTAAAACTATTTGTAGATTGTGAAGCTGACCTCCGCCTTATGCGCGTAATACAACGTGATACGCAAGAAAGAGGACGTGATGCTTCCACAGTAATGCAACGCTACCTAGAAACCGTACGTCCTATGCATGATCAATTTATAGAACCATCAAAACACTTTGCGGATGTCATTGTTCCCAAAGGAGGACATAACAATGTAGCCATTAATATGGTCATCGGTTTCATAGAAAAAGCATTACAAAAAGAAGGAGAATACCCTTGGTATTAAATCATTGCCTTTGGCAAAACACATCTTACAGAAACAAATAAACTGATGTTAAAAAAGACAGAATTTTTTAGAGTTGGAATAATACGAAAAACCCATGGTGTTAAAGGTGAGATGATGCTCCTCTGTGATGCAGAAACAGACTTTGAAAAAATAGGAGAATGGTTATTCTTCGACCTAGACGAATGCCTCATTCCTTTCAAGATAACATCCCTTAGATCGGCGACAGACAAAACCGTCTTATTTTCCTGCACTCATATTGATAATATAGAACAAGCCTCGGCCTACATAGATACTAACATCTATTTACCTAAAGAGAAAAGACAACACATTAGAAATTATGAATCACCAAGCTCTTTAGTTGGATTAGAAATCATCAACGAGAAAGACAAAGCAATCATAGGCACCATTACCGCCTATATCGAAAGTCCACATAACCCCTTACTGGAGATTGATCACCACGGACAAGAAGTACTTCTTCCATTTAACAAAGAATTCATTTTAGGGGTAGAAGAAGATCTGTTGTGGGTTAATATACCCGACGGATTACTTGATCTTTAAGTAAAGTGATTTCTCATCCCAACTATTACAGTCTGAAAAAATAATTTAATGCGCATAGACATTATAACCGTATTGCCCGAACTTATAGAGTGTACTATCAGTCATTCTATCCTGAAACGAGCCAAAGAAAAAGGACTCGCAGAAGTCGTATTACATGACCTCCGCAGCTATTCTAACGATAAATTTCATCGCGTTGACGACGAACCTTTCGGATTTGGTGCAGGCATGGTACTTCAAATAGATCCCGTAAGGAGGGCGATAGAACAACTACAATCTGAACGCCATTACGACGATGTGATATATACTTCTCCTGACGGGGAAGTCTTGAATCAAAGCACCTGCAATAGGATGTCACTTCAAAAAAATCTCATCATACTCTGCGGACACTATAAAGGCATAGATCACCGCATACGAGAACATCTCATCACACGAGAAATATCAATAGGCGATTATGTACTAACAGGTGGAGAATTGGCAGCAGCCATTATTTCAGACTCTGTGATACGTCTTATCCCTGGTGTAATTAATGATGAGCAATCGGCCCTTTCGGACTGCTTCCAAGATAATCTACTATCGCCACCAGTCTATACGCGTCCGGCAGACTATAGAGGCTGGAAAGTACCCGACATTCTTCTTTCGGGCAATCAACAAAAGATCGAAGATTGGGAATTCACACAATCATTAGAAAGAACAAAAAGACTAAGACCTGATTTATTAAACGACTAAAAAAAAGACAGCTAAAAGAATTAATTCTATTTAGCTGTCTTTTTTTATGAGTGATTACAGTAGAGCTATTAACCTGAGTTCGATTTTAAATTCGGTCACAGTTTGAATTTTATTTGAGTAGAAATTTACACAAATTCGAGAA
>CBFIII010000038.1:38127-39292 GCA_965662645.1 Bacteroidales bacterium | reverse complement strand
GAATGGTGGGAAAAGGCGTCTTACTTGAATGTTTAGAGCATAAAGATGTCAATTCTATTCTCATCATTAATAGAAAATCGTTAGGGATGAGCCACCCCAAACTAAAAGAAATACTGCTCACTGACTTCACCCAGTTTAAAACCATTGCACCACAACTGAAGGGTTATAATGCTTGTTTTCATTGTATGGGCGTTTCTTCTATAGGTAAAAACGAAGAAGAATTCAGTCATTTCACTTACACCATGACCAAGTCACTCGTGGATGCGGTAGCTCAAGAAAATCCAGAACTCGTATTCAATTATGTCTCAGGTGCTGGCACCGACAGCTCAGAAAAAGGAAAAGTGATGTGGGCACGTGTAAAAGGCAAGACCGAGAATCTCATCCTCAACAAAGGATTTCAAGATGCCTACGCTTTTCGTCCCGGAGCCATAGTGCCCGAGAAAGGCGTGAAATCAAAGACTTCGTGGTACAATGCAGCCTATGTGATATTAAGACCTCTCTTTCCTCTTTTCAAGAAAATGGATAACATAACCACCAGCTCCAGGTTAGGACAAGCCATGATTAATTCGGTTCTACATCCGCAGAACACCAAAAAATTGGAGAATCCAGACATCAATAAATTAAGTGGGGTATAATAAATCACAGCTTTAATATAAAAGCAGGAGCCTGCCCTATTTAATAGAATGAAACACCTTGCATTCTTCTGCTTTATTTATACTATTGGTAATGAATGCATTCACTAAGATAAATTAATTAATAATGCTTAGCAAGTATGAACGCAAAAAAGTAGTTATTTCCATTTTGGAAATAACCACTCAATACGGCGCTATGAGTGAGAAAACACAAAGCAAAGCAACTAAGTTTTTATAATTTGGATGCTATTATTGCTGATAACAAAAACATACTTTTCCCAATCTTTATCTAAAAAGTCACCACCCCTTTATAACAAAGGAAAAACCCCACCCCTTTCATAATTTAATAGAATGAAACACCTTGCATTCTTCTGTTTCACTTACACAACTGGCAATGAGAGGATTCTAAAGGCTATATAAATTAATAACCTGAGTTTGACATTAAATTCTAGCCTCAGAAAGATATATTATTAGTCTGTTTATGCTTGCAATTTAGAAGTAATAACAGACTATTTATAAAAATCAAAAGTGCA
>CBFIII010000038.1:0-38119 GCA_965662645.1 Bacteroidales bacterium | reverse complement strand
ACTGAGTTTGAGAAGTATTCTTTTGTATTTCATTTTTGAAACTGTTAGTTGTTTGGTTTTGGATCTGAGCTTATCATTAATATAATACTAATAACGTGAGTTCGACATTAAATTCTAACCACAGAAAGATATATTATTAGTCCGTTTATGCTTGCAATTTAGAAGTAATAACAGACTATTTATAAAAATCAAAAGTGCAAAGATGTATTTTAATTGATTTTTCCTACGTGTTTGCTTTTATTTGGCATAAATTCACCCAAATTCAATCACAATAGCCCGCTATTGCTTCTTGAATTTGAGTAAATTTCTACTCAAATAAAATTCAAACTGTGACCGAATTTAAAATCGAACTCAGGTTAACAAGACTCAACAAATGACTCTTAACTTTCTTATAAATCAAAACCGATATCAGAACGATAATAGACACCTTCGAAATTAATCTTTTGCGCATTTTTAAATGATGTAGCCAAAGCCTCTTCTTTAGTAGCTCCATACGAACTCACGGCAATAACACGTCCGCCAGCCGTCACCACATCTCCATCCTGCTCTTTGGTTCCTGCATGAAATAAGATACTATCTTTTACCTCATCCATTCCTGTCATCACCTTACCATTAACATAAGCCTCAGGATAACCACCAGAAACTAACATCACAGTCACTGCAGAACGCTCATCAAATTCCACTTCACATTGAGAAATATCACCTTGCGCTATACCTTCCAACAAATCTACAAAATCGGATTTGATACGTAACATCACAGCCTCGGTCTCAGGATCACCCATGCGTACATTATATTCTATGACCATAGGATTATCACCCGCCGTATTCATTAAACCAATGAAAACAAAACCACAATAGTCTAACTCATCTTTCACCAAACCTTCTACAGTAGGTTTAATGATACGCTCTTCTACTTTTTGCATAAACTCAGGAGACTCAGCAAATGGAACTGGCGTAACGGCACCCATACCACCAGTATTAAGTCCTGCATCACCTTCGCCAATGCGTTTATAGTCTTTGGCTGTAGGTAATACTTTGTATCCACCATTACCATCCACCATCACAAAAACAGAAAGCTCTATTCCACTTAAATGCTCTTCGATAACCACTTTAGCACTTGCTGCACCAAATTTACCATCAAGCATAGCTTTTAGTTCATTTTGTGCTTCTTCTAATGTATCAAGAATCAACACCCCTTTACCAGCAGCTAAACCATCGGCTTTCAGCACATAAGGTGCATTCAAAGATGCAAGAAAAGTCATACCGTCATTAAGGTTATCAGCCGTCACACTCAAATAAGCTGCCGTTGGAATGTTATGACGATCCATAAAATCTTTGGCAAACTCTTTACTTCCCTCCATCTCAGCACCTTTCTTCGAAGGTCCAATCACAGCCACTGACTTAAGCGCTTCATCAGCCGCAAAAAAGTCATAGACACCAGCCACCAAAGGAGCTTCAGGTCCTACAAGAACTATCTTAACGTCATGCTCTAAAACAAATGTTTTAAGAGCAGGAAAATCTTCTGTCCCTATGGGCACATTGATTCCTACAGTTGACGTTCCAGCATTACCAGGAGCAATAAACAATTGATCCACTTTATCACTCTGACGAATTTTCCAACTCAATGCGTGCTCACGACCACCGGAGCCTAGTACCAAAATATTCATTTTTAAAAAGACAGTTAAATTTATGAGGTATTAAATAAAAAGCCACCTCTTATTATAAGGTGGCACAAAAGTACAAAAATTAGCAATTTAATTAAAATGATAATCCATCACGATAACACTTCGATTAGTGAAGAGATAATAGCATAAGAATAAAAAAGAGAACACAAGCAACCAAGCGACGAACAACACTTCAAAAAAAACACTAATAACCAACATGATAAATAAGAAAAAACTGCTATCACTAAATAGCTAAATATTTATCTAAGGTCTTTTGCGTTTCAACACGGCCAAATTCCACCAATTCTTTACTCCGATGAAACTCAAAAGTATTACACAAATTACCAGGTATCTCAATCAGCACATCAGGACGTTCTTTACGAATGGCCTCTGTCGAGATATTCTCCTGCATTAATTCAAACATCTCCATTAAAGCACCAATACGAGTCAGATGCTTTTCTTTATCATGTTCAATTTTCTCTTTTTTCTTTTCATTAGAAGTATAACGTTGCAATGCCTCAATCTTTTTTACGGCATTAAACCATAAATTAGACACTTTCTTCATCAAGAGAGAATCTTCAGGCTCACTTTCTTTCCAGTATTTTTTAGGATCAAATAAGGGTTTATGTGCATTAAGATCTACAGCAACAAGTATATCGCCCGCATTACGCGACACACAACTCATGGGAATGGGATTGACGATTCCTCCATCATAAAGATACGTATCACCCATCACACTAGGCTCTATGTATCCAGGAATAGCAATAGAAGCCCGTATAGCAGCCAACACATCACCACTATCCATCACCACTTCTTTCCTATTTTTCAGATCAGTAGCCACACAAGAAAAAGGGATACGCAAATCACTAAAAGCAACCCCCTCCATCCATTCACTTAATTTCTTAAATACCTTTTGTCCTTTAATAAAACCCAGTGTACTAAAACTGAAATCAATCAGGTTAAACACATTATAAGGACCCAAACTACAAATCCACTCCTCATATTCGTCCAATTTACCAGCAGCATAAAAGCCGCCGATAACAGCACCAATAGATGTTCCAGAAACACTCGTTATTTCATAACCACGAGCTTCTAACTCACGAATTACGCCAATATGAGCAATACCACGTGCACCTCCACTAGAAAGCACCAGAGCTACTTTTTTCTTATCAGAATGCATAGATATAATATATAACTGAGTCGAATAAAAATATTATTAAGTTGTACTAAATAGTTTAAAAATTACTGCAAGATATCACAACTTCAAATTGACAATTATCAAAATAAAACAATAATACTTACAACACCAATTCTCCTTTACGAAAAGCTTGACATTTCATTGAAGCCAACAGTTCCCCCTCTTCATCTTTTACCGAAATGAGGTAAGTTGCAATACTTTTACGCAGAGATAATTCTTCAGCTTCAGCTGTAATTATACTACCACGTTTAGCAGGGCTAAAATAAGAAATATCAGCACCCAACGTCACCGCCATACGACCATGAGAATGAGCAGCCAAGCCCATAGCCAAATCAGCAAGCGTAAAAACAAGACCTCCATGACCAATACCAGCAGCATTAAGGTGCTTTTCGGCTACACATAATTCTACTTTTGCATACCCCACCCTAATTTCTACAATATTAATATCATTATGGGTAGCAAAACGATCTTCTTTCTCAAAGAAACGTTTCAATTTTTCAAAATATTCTTTATTCATTCGTTTAAATTAATGAATGCTAAATTAGAAAATAAAACACTGACTAACACTCATAGATTAAATCTCTTATTTGATCACATACTGATATGGTGTTATCATTAACAAAACCACATATTAATAGGTGTTCATTTTTAACAAAAATAAAAAAAGAGCGGAAAAATAGCCGCTCTTTCATTATCATTTATTATTGATCATTAAACAATATTAAATCTTTTTTCGATAGCAGTCCAATCTAAGACATTCCAGAAAGTAGCAAGATAATCAGGTCTTTTATTCTGATGATCTAAATAATAAGCATGCTCCCACACATCACACACCATCAAAGGCGTATCACCCTCTGTCATAGGATTAAGAGCATTAGACGTTTGACGTATAGCAAGAACACCTTCAGGATCTCTTACTAACCAAACCCAACCACTAGCAAAAAGAGTAGCACCAGCTTTTGCAAATGCCGTCTTAAAATCGGCCAAACTACCAAAAGCAGTATCAATAGCTGCAGACAAAGCTCCTTCCGGAATCTTTTTTGGTTCAGCAGCTAACTGGAAGAAATAAAACGTGTGATTCCACGTTTGTGCAGCATTATTAAAGATACCTCCCTCAGAATTTAAGATGATATCTTCAAGATCCATATCCGCAAATTTAGTGCCTTCGATCAATGCATTTAAATTGGTCACATAAGCATTATGATGTTTTCCGTAGTGAAAATCTATTGTTTCACCACTGATATGAGGTTCTAATTCAGTTCGCCCATAAGGCAATTTTGGCAATTCAAATTTCATAGTTATATAATTTAGAAATTAAACAAAGAGTAATAGCCCATAAAAGCTTTTACTCAAAAAAAAAAAAGCAAGAAAGAGTATCTATTAATTCCGATATTTATATTCCGCCAACATCTCTGCCAATTGTTTTCGAGCAAAGAAGATACGACTTTTCACCGTACCTATTGGTAAATCCATTTTATCTGAAATCTCTTTATACTTAAAGCCAGCAACATGCATCGTAAAAGGGATACGAAAATCATCCTTAAACTCAGAAATCACTTTTTCTATCTCGCCCAACGTATAAGCACTATCTGGCGTTGCAAAACCAGAATCTTGTGGTAAATTAAGGAAATAAGAGTCTTCTGTTGTATCCACTGTCGTATTTCGAACAGCAGCTCTGCGGTATTCATTAATAAAAAGATTACGCATGATGGTAAACAACCAACCCTTGAAATTCACATTTTCAACATATTTATCACGATTCTTTATCGCTTTCAACATGGTTTCCTGAAGCAAATCTTCGGCATCATCTTTATTGCCTGTCAGCTTAAGAGCAAACAACTTCAGATTATTCTGAAGCTCTAATACTTTCTGCTCAAATTCATTTTTGGCAGCCCGACTACTGTTAGAAGATTGTGAATCCATTCAATAAAATACTACTTAACTTTATACGTGCATCAAATATAAACATATTTAATTTCAAAAAAAATAATCCCTTCATTTTCTTAATACTATTTCTAAAGACAAAAACACCACAACACATCATACTAACCTTTACTATTTTTATGTAATCATTACATTTCAAAAGGAAACAATGACATATTACTTTTCATATTTATGATAATATTCCATATATATCTGATATAAATTACGATATTTGTTTGCTATAACAAATGCCCTATCGTTAAAATTTTATCTATGAAACGTTCTCTCTTCTTATTCTGTCTTTTGATTTTTACTTTTGGGACTACACTAACAGCCAAAACCAAACAAGTGGTTGTCATTCCAATTCAAAAAGAAATTAATAGTACCACTTGGACGTACACCAAAAATGGATATGTATTAGCAGATAGCCTTAACGCCGATCTGATTATCATACATATGAACACCTATGGAGGACAAGTCGTCTATGCCGATTCTATTCGCACTAAAATATTAAATTCTAAAACTCCAACTTACGTTTTTATTGATAATAATGCCGCCTCAGCAGGAGCTCTCATATCTATAGCATGCGATTCTATCTTTATGCGCAACGGCGCAACAATAGGAGCTGCCACAGTCGTTAACCAAGGAGGAGCCGCAGCCCCCGACAAATACCAAAGTTATATGCGAGGCACTATAAGAGCTACCGCAGAAGCACAAGGAAAAGACACCGCAATAGTACGAGGCGACACCATTATCACTTGGCATCGCGACCCTCATATAGCAGAAGCTATGGTAGATCAAAGCATCTATATACAAGGCATTAGCGACACAGGCAAAGTACTAACACTCACAACAAACGAAGCAATAGAGTTAGGATTTTGTGATGGCAAAGCCGAAAACATACAAGACTTATTAAAACAAGCAAACATACAAGATTACGAAATAACACGCTACCAACCTAGCACCTACGACAACATCAAAGGCTTCTTAACGAATCCCGTCTTTCATGGTTTATTAATTATGCTCATACTTGGCGGTATTTATTTCGAATTACAATCTCCAGGCATAGGTTTTCCTCTTATTATTGCAATTGCAGCCTCCGTTTTATATTTTGCACCATTGTATATCGATGGCTTAGCGGCCAATTGGGAAATTATGTTATTCGTAATAGGAATCATATTAATTGCCTTTGAAATTTTTGTCATCCCCGGTTTTGGGATAGCAGGCATCTTAGGCATCTCCTTTTCCTTTATCGGATTATTATTAAGTATGGTCAACAATATTAATTTCAACTTCGACAATGTAGAAACCGCTCCATTAGTTACCGCCATAGCCACAACGACTTTAGCCTTTCTATTCGGGACTACGCTCTCCATTTGGCTCACACAAAAATTCTGGGGTCAAGGCGTATTCCATCGCCTCTCACTAGAAAGCACACAAAACATAGGCGACGGCTATGTAGCTGTAGATATCAACAACGACCTTGTTGACAAGAAAGGCATAACAGCCACTGATTTACGCCCTTCAGGGAAAGTAAATATAGATGGTAAAATATATGACGCCGTAGCACTTGTGGGGCTTATCAGTAAAGGCAGCCAAGTAACAGTAACCAAACAAGAAAGCGCACAATTATATGTCGTTAAATGCTCTTAACGCATTCAATTTGCAGAACACATTTGAAATCATCCCGACATAAAATCATTGTTTACGCCTATTAATAGGTCAAGGAAAAAAACAGCACTCCAACAACACACAATAAGATTGTGTGCCACAAAGACTCGCCATAATTCTTAAACACCTGATCACAAATTCCACAACATCAGAAATAACATCCTCTTAACAACCGAAAACGTAAAGCTACCCCAATCACTATTTACATAGTATTAGTTATAAATCAGTTCATTTCTTTTCTTTAAAAGAAAGTGATACCTTTATACTATTAAAATAAAAAATTATGAACTTAAATTTAGCCGTTTTAATAGATGGCGACAATATACCATCCGCCTTTGTAAAAGAGATGATGGAAGAAATTGCAAAATATGGCAATCCTACAATAAAAAGAATTTATGGTGATTGGACAAAACCCAATCTTTCGAAATGGAAAAATGTCCTCTTAGAAAATGCCATCACCCCCATACAACAATATGGCTATACCACTGGAAAAAATGCCACGGACTCAGCCATGATTATTGATGCTATGGATATCTTGTATTCTGAGAAAGTAAATGGTTTCTGTATTGTATCGAGCGATAGCGACTTCACCCGTTTAGCAACTCGCCTCAGAGAAGCTGGCATGCAAGTTATTGGAATTGGAGAAAAAAAGACCCCCAACCCATTTATTGTTGCTTGTGACAAATTCATCTATATCGAAATATTAAAGACCAAAAAGCAAGAAAAAGAAACAGAAGATGAAAAAGGGACAGAAACAGAGAAAGAAGTATTTGACTTAATAACCGCTAAGGAGATTAAACTTATCACCACCACCATTAATGATTTATCTGATGACGAAGGCTGGGCTTTCTTAGGTGATGTAGGCAGCCTTTTACAAAAAAAGAGACCTAATTTTGATCCTCGTAATTTTGGATTTCAGAAATTGACCCCCCTTATTAAAGCAACGGGAAAATTTGACATAGAACAACGCGAAGGACAAAAGAGCCGATACAAATTGATTTATGTAAAAAGCAAAGAACCAAGCAAACCCCGCTCAAAAAAAAAGCACACTGATTAAACATTAAATTTTAACAGTTCTAAACACATTTGCAAAACAATCTATTGCACAAGATATAAATCTAAAAAAGCCGTTTCCCATAAGGAAACGGCTTTTTAATTTTTAATATAAGATCAGAGAGAAGAACTCCTCCCATTACTATTAGTTACGATCCATACAGTTAAGATCATTAAAAGCCACTTTTAGACGTTCAACCAAAGTTTCTTGTCCAGCACGTAACCAAGCACGTGGATCATAAAATTTCTTATTAGGTTTTTCAGCACCATCTGGGTTACCAATTTGACCTTGAAGATAGTCATGATTTTTAGCTTCGTAAGCACGAACACCATCCCAAGTAGCCCATTGAGTATCAGTATCAATGTTCATTTTGATTACACCATAACCAATCGCTTCACGAATTTCTTCAAGAGAAGAACCCGATCCACCGTGGAATACGAAGTTAACAGGTTTTTCAGAAAGATTTAATTTCTTTTGGATATATTTTTGAGAAGCATCAAGAATAGTTGGTTTCAACACTACGTTACCTGGTTTATACACACCATGTACGTTACCGAAAGAAGCTGCGATAGTGAAATTAGGAGAAATAGTCATCAATTGCTCGTAAGCATAACATACTTCTTCTGGCTGAGTATAAAGCAAATCGTTATCAACATCAGAGTTGTCCACACCATCTTCTTCACCACCAGTAATACCAAGTTCTATTTCAAGAAGCATTCCCATTTTGCTCATACGAGCTAAATATGTTTTACATATTTCAATATTTTCTTCTAACGGCTCCTCAGAAAGGTCCAACATATGTGAAGAAAAAAGAGGTTTTCCTGTAGCAGCGAATTCTTTTTCAGAAGCATCAAGTAATCCGTCGATCCAAGGCAATAATTTTTTTGCCGCATGGTCAGTATGCAATACTACAGGTACACCATAAGCTGCAGCTACAGTATGTACATGTTTTGCTGCTGCAATAGAACCTAAAACTTGACCTTCTTGACCAGGTAATTTCACACCTTTACCAGCAAAAAAAGCAGCACCACCATTAGATACTTGAATCATAACAGGCGAATTAACAGTTTTAGCAGCTTCTAATACTCCGTTCACAGAGTCAGAACCTACAACATTCACTGCTGGCATAGCAAAACCTTCTGCTTTAGCCACTTCCAATAACTTAATTAAGTCGTCACCAGTAACTACACCAGGTTTTACGACATCTAATACTTTAGTCATAGTTTTAATATTTATTTGATTTATTGAGATAATTGTTTAATTCATTTTCTAAAATGGAGCACAAATTTAATATTTTTTAACCAAAAGCGCCCTTATCTGCCTTTAAAATATAGAGAACAATTAAAAACAGTCTCCAAAATGCTTAATTTGTCAAGTGGAGTTAGCAAATATTACATTTACATCTCATTATTTAACTAATCCGAAATCACGCCAATGTTTAATATTGCACACCCAACTTTCAAATAATACCAATTAAAATTTAAAATGAGCCTTAACAGTTGGTGGTATTATGCCGATATAGAATTGATTGAGTTTTATAAGCGAAGCGAAATAAAGCGCATTTCAATTCATAATCGGTATAACAGACCAAGTTATTCTTTTAACCCGAGTTCAACATTAAATCCTAGCCACAGAAAAATATATTAATAGTCCATTCACATTTGCAATTTAAAAGTAACAACAGACGATTTCGAAAAATCACACGCACAAAACTCAATTTAGATTATCATTACTAGGCACTTACATCTCCTTGGTATAAATTCACCCCAAACATCAAAAAAAAGCTTCACAAAAATGAAGCCTTTACTTAATGGTCTTGTTAATTTAATCTTCAAGCGATTTTACCCCCATATTCCACAATGTAAAACCAAAGATATCGGCATATTGTTCTATTGTTTTAGTAATAGGAGTCCCTGCACCATGCCCCGCATTTGTTTCTATACGAATTAGGGTTGGATTATTTCCAGTTTGCTTAGACTGTAACTCTGCTGCAAACTTAAAGGAATGTGCAGGCACCACACGATCGTCATGATCTCCTGTTGTAATTAAAGTAGCGGGATATTCTACTCCACCACGAACATTATGTACAGGCGAATAAGCCTTCAGGTATTCAAACATTTCTTTACTATCCTCGGCCGTACCATAATCATAAGCCCACCCAGCACCAGCAGTAAAAGTATGATAACGTAACATATCCAAAACACCAACAGCAGGCAACGCTACCTTCATTAAATCGGGACGCTGCGTCATAGTAGCGCCAACCAAAAGCCCACCATTAGAGCCTCCCATAATAGCAAGCTTAGCAGAAGACGTGTATTTATTATCAATCAAATATTCCGCGGCAGCTATAAAGTCATCAAACACATTTTGTTTTTGTAGTTTGGTTCCAGCCTCGTGCCATTTTTTACCATATTCACCACCACCTCTTAAATTAGCCACAGCATAAATACCCCCCATCTCCATCCATACAGCACGTGTACTCGAAAAATCAGGATTCAGTTGAATATTAAAACCTCCATAACCATAAAGAATAGTCGGTGTATGACCATCAAACTTAGTTCCTTTTTTATAGGAAATAATCATAGGAACTTGAGTCCCATCTTTGGAAGTATAAAAGATTTGTCTTGATTCAAAATTATCAGGATTAAAATCAATTTTAGGAGCGATATACAAATCCGATTGCCCCAAGGCAGGATCGTATTTATAAATATTACCTGGTGTAATATAATTAGAGAAAGAATAAAACAACTCCACATCTTCCAACTCACCGCTCAAAGCACTAGCCGTACCAATTCCAGGCAATTCCACTTCGCGTATCAATACACCATTCATATCAAGCTGGTTTATTTTAGTGATCGCATCCACGGTATAATTAGCAAATAAATAACCAGCACCAACAGAACAACTCAACACTGCATCCGACTCAGGAATTAAATCCTCAGCCTGCGCCATATCTAAAGATTTCACGGGCACTCGAATCAAACGATAATTAGGAGCTTCAGCATCAGTCTGAATATACAAATAATCATTATCAGCATAGACTTCATGAAAATCAGAATCAAAGTTATTAACCAAATTCTTAATCTGTGATTTCTTCGCTAACAAATCTTTAACATACAACTCATTACCAGAAGTAGAATTAGCCGCTTCAATAATCAAAAATCGTTGATTTTCAGTCACCCAACCACTCACATAACGGCGTTTTATATCCGCACCAAAGATGAGTTCATCACCCTGTTGAGCCGTACCTAATTTATGAAAATATAACTTATGCTGATCTGTCTTAGCCGACAATTCACTGCCTTCAGGTTTATCATAACTAGAATAATAAAACCCTTCATTACCACGCCAAGAAACACCACTAAATTTGACATCAATCAACGTATCTTCCACTTGTTGTTTCGTCACGGCATCCAAAGTAATAATCTTTCGCCAATCGGAACCTCCCTGAGAAATAGAATAAGCCACAAAATGACCATCTTTAGTAAACTGTATCTCACCTAACGAAGTCGTTCCATCATCAGAAAACTCATTAGGATTAAGAAAAACCTCCTCATTCCCACCATTAATCATTTTACGGTACAACACCGATTGATTTTGCAATCCATCATTACGAAAATAATACTCAAAATCGCCATGTTTTCGGGGCGCTGAAAGCCTTTCATAATTAAGGATTTTTGTCAATCGTTCTTGTATAAGAGAACGATAAGGAATACGACTAAAATAGTCGAAGGTCACATTATTCTGAGCCTTCACCCACTGTTCTGTCGCTTCACTTCTATCATCTTCGAGCCAACGATACGGATCTGCAACTTGAACATCAAAAAGAGTATCTATCACATTTCCTTTATGCGTATCAGGATATATCACTTGTTTTATATTTTTCATATTATTACACGAAGTCCAACCGAAAAGGGTCAGACATATCAAATAAAGTGCATTTTTCTTCATTTTTTAAATTTTACCTTAAAAATAACATCGAATAAACATATAAAAGTAATACATTTGTGCCGATTATTACAGAAAGGGAGAAAGAGTAATTATTTTTAAACAAAAAAAGCATTTTTCCTTATATAAATTTTGGATTAAAAAGAAATTATAGTTTCTTTGCAGCCCGATTTCAGAAAACGAAGAAGAATTATGTCAAAAGTTTGTCAAATAACAGGAAAAAGAGCATTGATAGGTAACAACGTATCACACTCTAAAAGAAGAACAAAGAGGAAATTTAACGTTAACCTTTTTTACAAGCGTTTTTATCTTCCAGAAGAAGATGAGTGGATTCGCTTACGTGTTTCGGCATCAGGACTACGTCTAATCAACAAGATTGGATTGAAAGCCGCTATGGATGCAGCAAAAGAAAAAGGTCATTTATAAGATATTGAATCATGGCAAAAAAAGATAGCAGAGTACAAGTTATATTGGAGTGTACAGAGCACAAAACCAGCGGAATGCCAGGTACGTCTCGTTATATCACAACAAAGAGTCGTAGAAACACTCCTGAACGTCTTGAGTTGAAGAAATTCAACCCAATTCTCAAGAAAGTAACTATTCATAAAGAAATTAAATAGGTTAAGTTATGGCTAAAAAGGCAGTAGCATCACTACAAAAAGGTGAAGGTAGAGGATTTGCAAAAGTAATTAAAATGCAAAAATCACCTAAGACAGGAGCTTATACTTTTAAAGAAGAGATTGTTCCTAACGAAATGGTAAAAGCTTATTTTAAGTAATTAATTTTTAATTACTATACAGCATATAGAAGCCCGTTGTCAATTGACAACGGGCTTTTTTTGTTATCTTTGTCCCCTAAAAGAAACGAATATTGCATTAAAGATATGTTTACATTAGATCGTGTTTTACGCACAAATATAAAGAACTTAAAAGCTTACTCATCAGCACGCAGTGAATTCTCAGGAGAGGCATCAATCTATTTAGATGCTAACGAGAACCCGTATAATGCTCCTTTTAACCGCTATCCTGATCCTATGCAGAAAAAGCTTAAAGAGCGCATTGCAGAGATAAAAAAAATAGAGGAACCACATATTTTCTTAGGAAATGGTAGTGATGAAGCTATTGATATCTTATTCCGTGCCTTTTGCGAGCCAAAAAAAGACAACGTCATTACCGTCTCTCCTACTTACGGCATGTACCAGGTCTGTGCTGACATTAACGACACCCCTGTTATAAAGATAAATCTAAATGATGATTTCACTTTAGATGCAAAGAAAGTCTTAGATGCTTGCACAGCAAACACTAAACTAATTTTCATCTGCTCGCCAAACAATCCTTCAGGAAACCTACTCGATAGTCAGGAAATCGAAAAGATACTCACCACATTTAAAGGCATCGTTGTTATTGATGAAGCTTATATCGATTTTAGTCCTGAAGCAACATGGCTCAATGACCTACAAGATTTCCCTAACTTAGTTCTTTTGCAAACTTTTTCAAAAGCTTGGGGGATGGCTGGCATTCGATTAGGAATGGCTTTTGCATCAGAAGAAATCATCAAGGTTTTTAACAAAATAAAGTATCCTTACAATGTGAATATGCTCACCCAACAATTAGCATTAGAGTTATTAGCTGATGAAGAAAACATGCTTGCTTGGGTTGAAGTATTAAATTCTGAAAAAGAAATATTAAAATCTGCCTTACAAGAGATAGAACAAGTTATAAAGATTTATCCTTCGGATGCAAATTTCTTATTAGTAAAAATGACTAATGCCCGCAACACATATGATACGTTGGTACAAAAAGGAACTATAGTAAGAGATCGTTCCAAGGTAGAACTCTGTGACAAATGTCTGAGAATCACAATAGGAACTCCTGAAGAAAATCAAACTCTAATAGAAATTCTAAAGAGCATTAATTAATAATCTTTGTTTTACTGAAAAGTTTATTAATCTTTGTTCTCTTATGTCAAGAAGCTTATGAAAGAACAACTAGACAAAATTCTGATTGTTTCAATTTTTTTATTGCTCACTCATACACTATTAGGGCAGAGACAAGACACCACATACCAAGCAATCTACAAGGTAAGTAAAGATGTATTGTTGGATATAGACCTCAATCATGCCGATTTAATGATAAGCACCTCAGAAGATGACACGATCAGGATTAGCACAAACATATCATTGATACCCAATAATTCGTCCACACCATTTAATGGAATTTCTTCTTTTGTACAACAAAAAAATACGGGTCTTATAATACTCCGACTTCTTGTTGGGAAAGAAATTCAGCCCAATAATGAGTTAAAAGCATTTTGTCAAGTAACGCTTCCTAAGACAACAAACATAAAACTAAAAAGCCGTTACAGTCACATTAGTATTGGAGCACCATTCGGCTCTCTGAATAGCACACTAGACTACAGCACTCTGAAAGCTTTAACATTAAACAGCAAAGTTCCACATTTAATAACAGGAAGCTATTCTGAACTTACAATCGACAGCATCAATAGCACCTTACAGCTAACAGGTACAAATCTCATACTCAAAAGCAAAGCTATTAAAAAACTGGAAACAAACTCCAAATTCTCAACCCTACAAATAAATCATGTAACACGATTAAACAGCCAATCGTATTCTGACAAATTCATTTTGGGCAAAGCCGATTCCATACACATCACTGGAGATTATTCATCTCTAATTATCAAGCAATTAAGCAACTTCTTCCAAAGTGATCTCACCTATGGAACTCTCATCATAGAAGATATAGCAGCCCACTTTTCTACACTAAACATAGCTAACACATACGTGAATACACAGCTCAATTTCGCTGATAATTCATCCTACAGCCTCAATGCTGATATGCGTTATTGCGAGCTCAAAACAGGATCTCTTAGTTTTGAAAAAATTGCTTCGCCTGGAGGCAACCTCTACCAAGGCATCGTTGGCAAACAAAAACACCCAAAATCAAAAATTTCAATCGTCTCCTCATTCGGAGATGTTATCATCAACAATAAATAAAATCATTCCTTTTTATTGTAAATTTGCAAATCTTAAAAAAAAGAGAACCTAATCTGCCACTCCTAAGAGGAACAGAAGAAAGTCTCCGACTATAAATTATCAGTTTAGCTATGACAAAATTAACAATTGCAATAGATGGTCACTCCTCGTGCGGCAAAAGCACATTAGCGAAGGAATTAGCCAAAGAATTAAAATACACTTATGTAGATACTGGTGCTATGTACCGAGCCATTGCATTAGCGGCCGATCAACACCAACTCATCAAGAATAATAAGATAGACAACTTAGAAAAATTTAGAGAATTACTTAAACACATAGAAATCTCATTTCAGCACAACAGCAAAGGACAAGCTGACACTTTACTCAATAACGTAAATGTAGAATCGAAAATACGCACCATGCATATTTCTAACATGGTAAGTAATATAAGCTCTATTGGTTTTGTAAGAGAAAAATTAGTTGCCTTACAACAAAATATGGGAAAAGAGAAAGGCATCGTTATGGATGGTCGTGATATCGGCACTGTGGTATTTCCTGATGCAGGACTTAAGATATTCCTCACCGCTAGTGCTCAAACACGCGCACAAAGACGCTATGACGAGCTCATTGCAAAAGGAGAAAAAGTCACTTTTGAAGAAGTGCTAACCAACATCCAAGAGCGAGACTATATAGATGAAAATCGAGACATCAGCCCACTAAGAAAAGCAGAAGATGCGATAACACTCGACAATAGCCACCTAAGCAGAGAAGAACAACTGAATAAAGTATTAGAATTGATAAAGACACTATGAGTAACTCCATTTCAATAGAAATAGATGAAGGATCAGGCTTTTGTTTTGGTGTAGTCAATGCCATTAGAAAAGTAGAAGAAGCATTAAAAGAAGAGAAAAACCTATACTGCTTAGGGGACATCGTCCATAATAATATGGAGATGACCAGACTAGAGAAGTTAGGTTTAAAAACCATTCATAAACCAGAATATGACAAGCTTAAAAATAATACCGTATTATTAAGAGCACATGGAGAACCACCTCTCACTTATGCCACAGCAAAAGAAAATGACATAAAACTAATTGATGCCACTTGTCCCGTTGTATTACGCCTACAACGTAGTGTAAATATGGCTTATAAAACCAGCCAAAAAGATCAAGGACAAGTCGTCATTTATGGTAAAAAAGGACATGCTGAAGTCATAGGACTAGAAGGTCAAACAGATGGGAAAGCTATCGTTTTAGAATCCATTGACGACATTGGTAAAGTAGATCTAAACAGACCTATCCGTTTATTTTCACAAACCACTATGATGGTTGACAAATTCATAGAAATAAAAAGTTTTTTTGAAAAAAACATTTCGGATAAAAATATACTAGAAGTTCATAATTCTATTTGTCGGCAGGTATCAGGACGCATAGATGCATTACATAGTTTCAGTCGTCGTAACGATGTTATTATTTTCGTAAGCGGCAAAAAAAGCTCCAATGGAAAAGCACTATTTAGCGAATGCAAAAAGGTTAATAATCAAGCCTATATGATAGCCACAACTAATGAAATAAACAAGGATTGGTTTCAAAACGTGACCAATATTGGTATTTGTGGTGCTACATCTACCCCCGATTGGTTGATGAAAGAGGTGTCTAATTACATCAAAAAAATATTATCATAATAGCACGAAGATAAACCTCATAACAGAAACTTAACACTTATATTATTGCAATTCATTAAAGTTTTATAAATTTGCCACGAAACCAACATCAATTTTATGGCTAAAACGCAATATAATTTCAACGAAGAAACTCTTACGTTTACTGAACAAAAGAAAACCACAAGCACTCGGATTCGTGCTTTTCTGGGCTATATTGCGACAAGCACATTCATTGCTGTAGGCTTTTTATTACTTTTTACATTTGTCTTTGACTCACCCAAAGAGAAGAGTCTTAAACGCGAAAACACAGAACTAAGACTTCAATACGAAATTATTGAAAAACAAATAGATAAAGTATCTAACATCTTATCAGAGTTACAAGAACGTGATGATAACATCTACCGCACCATCTTTGAAGCAGCACCCATCCCCTCCACTATCCGAGATGCTGGTTTTGGAGGAAGCAACCGTTATGACAATCTAGAAGAATTAAAAGCATCTAAATTAGTCATTGACACCCACATGAAATTAGATGTCATTACAAAGAAACTATATGTACAATCTAAATCTTTTGATGAAGTCGTTGAATTAGTAAAAAACAAAGAAAAGATGCTGATGAGTATTCCTTCGATAATGCCTATAGCATCAAAAGATCCCAAACATATTTCTTCGGGCTATGGCTATCGCATACACCCCATTGATAAAGTTAGCAGATTTCATTATGGAATTGATTTTGCGGCCGCAACAGGTACTGAAATTCATGCTACAGGAAATGGCATCGTAGAGAGATGTTCATATTCAAGCACTTATGGCAACGTAATTGTTGTCAATCATGGTTTTAATTACAAATCACTTTATGCCCACATGAGTGGCTTTAACGTCAAATTAGGACAACACGTTACGCGTGGACAAATTATAGGATTTGTAGGCAATACAGGGCGTTCACATGGAGCACACCTTCATTATGGAGTTCAACTTAATGGACAAAAAATAAATCCAAGCAACTATTTTTTTAACGATTTAAGCCCTGAACAGTATGAAGAAATGATTGCCCAGAGTGAGGTATATGGACAAAGTCTAGATTAGAAAAACGCTGTAAAAATCTTTATAATTTAACTAGCAATAAGGAAACAACCTGAATCTATTGTTTTAAAAATTAGACCTTCTCCATATATTAAAAATCAAATGATCCTGATTATTAACATAAGCATTTGAAGAGGGTGAAGAAAACAATTGCTACAGAACCTGACCAAGTAGATTTTTCCACACAAAACGAACGACATATTAAGCATTCTCTACCAAACAACACCTCAAAATTAGAAAAATAAGATCGATCACATTTAAGTTATTTCAGTACTATAAACTCGTTCATTTTCACATAGAAAAATTTTCTGGCATTAAAAAAAACAAAAGACGCAATACTTATCACAAACAAAAGATTGCAATAATAGTCTTATTTTAGTTCACAAGAAATAGTTTTATTTAACACAATTTGCTCTCCTTGAAAAACGATTCACACAACCAATACACCACCATTCTTTGGGACTGGAATGGGACACTACTCAACGACACGGATGTATCAATAGCAACAATAAATGAATTGCTAAGCAAAAGAAAACACCCCTTACTTACCAAAGAAACCTATCAAGAAGTTTTCGATTTCCCGGTCATTGAATATTACAAAAAAATAGGATTTGATTTTGAATCGGAATCCTGGACCGATGTAGCCGCAGAATACATGCAGAGTTACCATGCTAAAGAAGATACTTTCTCATTATTCGAAGAAGCCAAAGAGACATTAGCTTATTTTAACACTAAAGGATACCAACAATACATTCTCTCAGCCATGAAAACTGAGAGCATCAAAAAAATGCTTATCCACTTCTCTATTAATTCTTATTTTGATGGCGTATATGGACAGGATAATCATTATGCTAACGGAAAAAAAGAAAGTGGTCTAACACTCCTCAAAGAAAATCATTTACTCTCTCAGGACTGTCTTCTCATTGGAGATACAACTCATGACGCGCAAGTAGCTGATGAGATTGGTATCAACTGTATGCTCTTCACACAAGGACATCACAATGAAAAACGGCTAAAAAGCACCAATAAAAGGACTTTTTCAAACTTCAGAGAACTCATAAATAAATTTTAAGACCATTTAAAATTTTAGTTTCTTTGTATCCTATGTTTTTAACTATATAATCCGTGTCAATACTAACTACCATATTACTATCTATCGCTTTTTCTGCCTTCTTTTCAGGTATGGAAATCGCGTTTGTTTCGGCCAATAAGTTCCGCTTTGAGATAGAGCGTAACACCAATAGTGAGAACCACCGTTTTCTTGATATATTCTTCACACATCCGCAACAATTTATAGCAACGATGCTAGTCGGCAATAATATTGCACTAGTCATATACGGACTTCAAATGGCCAAACTTTTAGAGCCTACTTTTTTTGAATACACTCACTCACATGCACTCACATTATTAGCTCAAACTATTGCATCAACTCTCATCATACTTATAACAGCGGAATATCTACCAAAGACTCTGTTTCGTATGAACGCCAATTTTTGGTTAAGATTCTTTTCAATACCACTTCTTATTTGCTACACCTTACTCTTCCCTATAGCATATTTCACCAGTCATTTTTCAAAGCGTGTTATCCGTATCTGGGGCAATAATGAAGAAACCGAAGAAAACAATCAAGATTTCGGGAAAGCCGATATTTCACATTATATTGAAGAAGGTTACGATTCATTAGAACAAGAAGATAAAGAAACCTTTAACGAAAATGACGTTAAGATTTTCCAAAATGCCTTAGACTTCTCAACCGTTAAGCTTCGCGAATGTATTGTACCTCGTACCGAAATAATGGCAATGGAAGTCAATGAATCCCTAGAAACCTTAAAGCAGAAATTTATAGAAACAGGATTTTCGAAGATTCTCATTTTCGAAGAGACAATAGATAACATTATCGGTTATATTCATTCTTCTGATTTTTTCCAAAATCCAAAATCACTTAAATCCCATATCAGGGATATCTCCATCGTTCCAGAATCGATGCCCGCCAATAAACTGATGGAATCATTCATACAGTTAAAAAAAAGTATTGCAGTGGTAGTTGATGAATTTGGAGGCACAGCTGGCATTGTAACATTAGAAGATGTCATGGAAGAAATTTTTGGAGAAATTGAAGATGAACACGACCGTTCTAACTTAATATCAAAAAAGATTTCAGAAAATGAATTCCTTCTTTCAGCACGATTAGAAATCGATTTTGTGAACGAAGAATTCGACCTTAAAATACCCGAATCAGATGAATATGAAACCATTGCAGGATTCATACTCAATCACTCTGGTAGCTTTCCTAAAGTGAATGATGAGATTACAATTGGCACATTAAAATTCAAAATAACGAATGCTATCCCAACAAAAATCGAGTTGGTTCGTTTAACAGTAAGCAAACCACATTTAAACAACTAGAATATGCAAGTAAAACGATTTGTTAATAATCCTTTTCAGGAAATAACATACCTTTTATATGACGATACTAAAGAAGCTGTTCTTATAGATTGTGGATGCAGTAATGCCAAAGAACGAGAACGTATTTTAGACTACATCACCAAAAAAGAACTAAAACTCGTAAAACTATTAAATACCCATTTACATATTGACCACATTGCAGGTAATGCTTTCATTAAGGAACAATTCAACCTTGACCCAATAGCTCATAAAGGAGATTTACCTATTTATGAACAAGCACCACAGCAAGCTCGTGCTTTTGGCTTTCCTCTTGACGAAACGCCACCTCCAATACATACCTTTTTAGAAGAAGGGGACCTCATTCTTTTTGGTTCTCAAAAGCTAGAGATACTACATGTGCCAGGACATTCGCCAGGTAGCATTTGTTTTTTGAACCGCAAACAAGGCATTCTTATAGCAGGAGATGTTATTTTCCAAAACAGTATAGGTCGTGCCGATCTGTGGGAAGGAGATATGAATCTGCTTATAAATGGTATAAAAACAAAAATTCTAACATTAGACAACGAAGTGATTATAGCTCCAGGTCATGGGAATACAACAACCGTTGGTGAAGAAAGACAATACAATCCATATTTAACATCGTGAAAAACGCATTATACATATTATTATTTTTTTCATCTTTACTCTCAGCACAAAACACATCTATTGTAAGTGCTGCAGAAAATGCACATACCTCCTCAGGTATCATCAACTGGGTTATTGGCAGCACCATCACAGGAAGCTCTAAAACATCGAAATATAACGTTTCTCAAAGCTCTCCTATCGAAATGTATCAGGTCATATACGACAAGGATGCTAAGCTCAAAATAAAATGTTTTCCAAATCCTGCAAAAACGCATTTCTTTCTAGAACTCCAAACCAATACACCTCAAGAATATAATTGGAAACTCTACTCAACAACAGGAAAAATACTTACTGAAAACAAATCAAATACAGACCTCATAAAAATCAATATTAATGGTCTAAATGCAGCCGTTTACTATTTAAGTGTCTTGGATAAAAAAGGAACTATCGCAGCCACTGCAAAGATTATAAAATTATGATATTAAAATTAATACCATTTCTTTTCTTTATTGCACTAGGCAATTTGAGTTTAAAAGCTCAAATACCTTATGCCTTTCGTTACCAAGCTTCGGTACGCAACACATATAACAAACCCATTAATAATGAAGTCACTTTTGAGATAAAACTCTTTTCTGACGAAAATGCAATACTTGAGATCTATAACGAAACACATATCATACAACCTGACACTAATGGTTTAGTCGCTTTTTCTATAGGCAAAGGGAACAGTAATCTAGATTTCAAAAATATAGTTTGGGGTAATGGCCCCTACTACATACAAGTGATATTAGATGATGAAGAAATATCATACAGCCAACTATTAAGTGTTCCATATGCTATGCATGCGGCCACAGCTTCCAAACTATACAACCTTATAGATCCTATCGAAAACAATGACCCAAGTACGAAAAAATATGTCGATGACAACTACCTCCTATTAAACCAGATTCTTATTGACTCCATTAACAAATTAAATCTTAATTTAGAAAGCATATTAAAAAAATCAAAAACATATGCCGACTCATTATCTATAGCTCCTAAAGATCTTGAAATAGCCTCTACAGGAGACACCCTCCAAATAGGCAATATGAAAGTCGTAATCTCTGGGATGTCGAGCAATAATGCAACAAAATACAACCAGCAGTTATGTCTTGGCGGCAGTTATGATGAAACAGTTGTACAAAACCTTAAATGCAAAGACAGTAGCATTGTTGTTCTAGGGACAACACAATCAGGAAATGGTGACATCACAGACTTTAATGGAATGTCTGACATCTGGATCATAAAAACAGATCAAAACATGAAATTATTATGGAGCAAGACCTTAGGCGGAACAAAATACGACAATCCAGTCTTCATACAAGAAGAAGATGATGGCTATTTAATTGCAGGGACAACAGAATCGTCAGACAATGATGTACCAAACAATAAAGGAGAATTTGACATTTGGTTAATAAAACTCGACATCAATGGCGATATCGTATGGAATAAAACTTATGGCGGAGCTGGAACAGAATTCATAAATGATATTGTAAAACTGGAAAATGGTGATTATATAGTAGGTGCTACTACTTTTTCGAATGGTGGAGATGTCTATTGGAACTATGGGCAAGCCGACATGTGGGTCTTCCGACTTAATGACGAACATGAAATTAGTCAATCTATCATAATAGGTGGTTCAAAATATGATGCCCTTCAAAAAATCATAGTCAACACGGATAATAGCATACAGGTATATGGTAGCAGTTCGTCAAACGATGGCACTATCAACAAGAATAATGGTGCACTCGACTTTGTTTCAACCACCCTCAATAACCAACTAGAAATAACGGCTCACCATTGCTATGGCAATAGCACTAATGACCAATTAATAAGAACACTAGAAAACGATAATCAGACGATTCTCTTGGGCCAACGATTTGCCGAGAACTGGAACACAGGCAATGGTTTACAATTAAAAAACATCTATATTGAGTCTCTTGGCTCTACCCCATGGGATCTCCTCTTAGGAGGTAGTAATAATGATCTATTTTGTGATGCTATAGTGCAAAACGACACCCTATTATTACTCGGACAAACCACTTCTTTTGATGGCGACATCACAGCATCAAAAGGAGGCTCTGACATTTGGCTTACGCAAATATCTAATGATGGCAAATTGATCAAAGAGAAATGTTTTGGTGGCACATATGACGAAACAGCCAAACTCATAAAACCCTATCACGATGGTTGGATTATTGGTGGAGAAGCAGAATCTTCGGATAAAGATTTACAAATCAATGCAGGTGGAAAAGACATCTGGGTTATTCATTTAGACAAAAATCTCAATCTTGTGTGGCAAAAAACATTTGGCGGCAGCTTCAATGAATATTTATGTGATATTTTTATAGGAAAAAATAATCTAATAACCTTAGTTGGTACTACATCATCCAACGACTATAGCATTACAGGACTCCATGATAAAGCAGGCGTAAGTAATGACATTTGGCTCTTAAACACGACAATAGAATAACTCTCTGATGAAAATATTAATTTCGCTTCTCCTACTTACAGCTATATGCTCTTATCAAGTCAAGGCTTTTTCACCCTTACCTCCCGAAAAACCAACCTTGGTCATTAATATCATCCTTGACAATGTTTCGTCTCATGATATTGAAAGACACGCTAGCCTACTCAACACGAAAGGATTATTAAAAATAAAGAATGAGGGAAGCACTTTCTCTAACATCTATTTTCCCTATACCGTATCAGATAAAGTCTGCGATTACGCTTCTTTAATGACGGGGAGTTGCCCCGCAAAACATAGTATAATTGGACAACAATGGTATGAACCTAACAGCGAAAAATATAAAAATTGCACCTTTAGTAAAAATGCCATATTAATAGGGAACGATAACCAAGAACACTCAGGTGACGCCTCATCACTATTAGCCTCTACACTACCCGACGAACTAAAACTAAACACGAAGAGTGTAGCAAAAACATACGCCGTGAGCTTACATCAAGATGCCGCCATCTTACTTGCAGGACATGCTGCTAACGGTGCTTTCTGGCTTGACGATCAATCTGGCAATTGGGTAAGTTCAGATTACTACATGGCTTGGCTTCCCGATTGGATAAAAGATTTTAATAACAAATGTATGGCTGA
Organism: Bacteroidales bacterium; assembly: GCA_965662645.1. GTDB lineage: Bacteria > Bacteroidota > Bacteroidia > Bacteroidales > UBA5342 > UBA5342. Next base: position 14,745 of record CBFIII010000038.1, on the reverse strand, counting down.
TTTTTATATAAGCCAAGAGTGGGTTCTATCCTATAATCCAAAAGACTATAACTCTAACCTACTCGCCTACAACGAAAAAACGTTTCCTTTAAAAATAGAGGACTACCAAGACGACAAAGCACCATACAAAATTTTAAAATCAACGCCTTTAGGTAACATGTTCATTACCGATTTCACAACACAACTAATAAAAGAAGAAAAGCTTGGAAAAGATAGCATTACCGATTTCTTAACCATCAATTATTCTGATATTGAAAATAAGAACATAAAAAACGACCCACTCTCCATTGAGAAAGCCGATTTCTTAGTAAAATTAGATCACGAAATCGAAAAGTTATTAGAAGTACTTAATACTGAAGTCGGCAACCAAAATTACCTCATAAGCCTAACCAGTACTCAAGTTCAAAATTATTCATCAGAATATTTAGAACAACACCATATCATACACGGTAGTTTCGATCCCGAAAAAGCAGTAGCCCTACTCAACTCTTATCTAATGGCCTTATACGGTCAAGGGAAATGGGTGTTGAATTATTCCAACAGTCAGATCTATCTTAACAATGCACTTATTAAAAAGTCACGTATTAATAGCAAAGAATTCCAAGAAATCATTGCTAATTTCATGGAAGAATTTTCAGGCGTTGCATGGGCTATACCAGCCTATCACTTAAAATACTCAAGCTCAAATTCAGAAATAGTCAAAGCAATGAAATCATCCTTTTATCCCGATAAATCAGGAGATATAATGATAGCATTAGCTCCTGGATGGATTGAAAAAGATAAAAAGACGTGTAACGGAAACTTTAGAATACCCTTATATTTTTATGGATGGAAAATTGAACGTAACAGTTCAGAACAAGCCATTTCCTTCACCAACATTTGCTCTACATGGGCCTCACTATTAGGAGTGCCAACACCAAATGCAACATCTAACAAACTAATATTAGACATCTTACTCAATAAAAAATAAGATAAGTGTTTGCCAAAGGATTAATATTATTATATTTGTACGATTAAAGATTATGAACCAATTTTAAGGATGAGAAAACTAATTATAATCATCTCGCTTTTTACGCTGATACCACTATCTCAAATCTCTGCTCAGAAAGGTTTCTATGTAGGTGCGGGTGGAGGTCTCACGTTTTACTATGGTAGCATTTCACAAAAAGAGAATTTAGGATACACTGGAGGTATTAATGGGATGTATCAATTCAACAACCAAGTTGGTGTTGGTTTGTCTTATAATTATAATACACTTCAAGCCTCTAGAACCTTAAATACAACCGAATATCATTTCGACGGCACATTAAGCTCTATAGACTTCCATATATATGCTGATCTTATCGGTATAATAAGAAATTCTAGCGATTACAGTCCTGTAAAAGCAAAGATAGACCTTGGTGCGGGACTCATTTCTTACGACGCAACAGCCTATCTAAATGGCATTGAAGATAAAGTACATTTTGACGCCCCACCATCTCAAGGTTCTAGTTATAAATTACATTTTGGAGGTGAATTAGATTATAATATAACTAGCAATATTTCAGCCTATATTTCTCTCTTAGGTAATTATTGCATGACTAGTGATGTTGATGCCTATGCTTACTATACTAAAAATGGCATTGCTAGATCACCAACAAAAAACGATTTCTATTATACAACAATGATAGGAGCACGTTATTATTTTGAAACAACTGGATTTTCTAGAGGTGGAGGACGATCAAGAACATCTCGATCTTCTAACTCTATTGGTTTTGGCCGTTTTACAGGAAAACAAACAGCCAAACAATCTTTCTTCACCAATAATAGAACTAAGAACACAAATACACGTTACGAAGGCAAAAAGAAAATCAAACCGAGAACAGCACTTCAACCTAGAGCAACTAGAAATGCTCGTACAACTAAAGTGAGAAGAAGTTCTAGTTATCAGAGATACAGCAACAACTCTAGAAAAAAATAACACGCTGAGATAACAACAGAAAACAACAAACCCCGAAGTTTATAAACTTCGGGGTTTGTTGTTTTTCATACAGTACCTCGATTATCTAACGGTATCTATCTTCGTCCTCATCAGCTAAAATACTCAAATAACTCTGATATCTAGACAGTGCAATCTCACCTTGCTCTAATGCTTGAATAACAGCACAGCCAGGCTCATGTAAATGAATACAATTATAAAACTTACAAGACTCTGCATATTTAAAAAATTCTGGAAAGAAATGATAAACTTCTTCTTTCTGAAAATCAAGAGTCCCAATTCCTTTAATTCCTGGAGTGTCGATTATCTGACCACCCAATGGCAAATCAAACATCTCTGAAAAAGTTGTCGTATGTTTCCCCGACAAATGATAATCACTTATTTCAGATGTCTTCAGTTGTAATTCAGGACAAACAGCATTTATTAATGTTGATTTGCCCACCCCACTATGACCTGATAAAAGGCTAACTTTATTTTTCAACAAATCAGAAAACTGTTCTATATTTATTCTTTTTTTTGCCGACACATTAAAACACTGATAACCAACACCCTCATATAAAGCTATAAGCTCACCTAAACGCACATTATCAGAAGGACTGTAACGATCTACTTTATTAAATACAATAACAGCAGGAATATCATAAGCCTGCGAAGTAACCAAGAAACGATCTATAAAATTGGTGGACGTTATAGGAAAATTAATCGTCACAATAATAACGGCTTGATCAATATTAGCTGCAATAACATGTGAAGATTTAGATAAATTAATAGAGCGACGAGAAAAATGATTTGTACGCGGATGAATATCTTTTATCACCCCTACACCTTCTCTCTCATCATACAAAAAATCCACATTATCGCCTACAGCAACAGGATTGGTACTACGAAGCCCCTGCATACGCAAACGCCCCTTAATACGACAAGGAACAATAACACCTTCTGTCTTTATACTGTACCAACTGCCAGTACTTTTTATAACAACACCACTCTTCAAAATTTTAACGAATTAAAAACAATACACCTCTTCATCAGTCAAGAGTTGCGCACCTAAGCTTTTTAACTTACTCTCTGCGCCTTCTACATCTTCCACATCTACAATAAGGACGGCTTTTCCGTTACTATTACAGTTACGTCCATAAGCAGTTTCCATATTAATATCGGCCTTTTCTAATAAAGATAAAGCATGATCCAATCCCCCAACACCATCATCCATTGGCAAAGCAATAACTTTACGCAAAGCAACCAGTAATTTTTCTTCTTTCAATGCTTTCTCAGCACTCTTAGGCTTATCGACAATAATACTTAATATTCCCCACCCCATCGTTGTGGTAGAAAGCGTCATAGTCTGAATGTTGACTCCCGCTTTTTTTAAGATAGCCGTCACTCGTCTAAAATGACCCGCCTTATTTTCAATAAAAACAGATACTTGAAAAGCCATAATTTCTTATTTTTAGATCCGTCAAAAAAAAGACAAATCTTGTTAGTTATTATCAAAACACAACTACTACGAAAAGAATTCCGCAAGATGAACAATATCTACCTAAAATGTAAAGTATTAAACACCATATAAAGACAGTAATTCACTTATCAATTCGTAAAGAATCATGCTACCTATGCAAACCATAAAAGATGTTGTAAATCACATTACACATCAAAACCTTTGTTTACAAATTGTAAGCATTATTTATCAAAATCATATCAAGCATGGTCATTGCCGCCATAGACTCTACAATAGGGACAGCACGAGGCAAGACACAAGGATCGTGACGACCTTTAGCATCTAAAACCATTTCCTTACCATTTTTATCTACTGTATTTTGCTTTTGCAAAACAGTAGCTACAGGTTTAAAAGCAACTTTAAAATAAATATCTTCACCATTAGAAATACCACCTTGAATACCTCCAGAATAATTGGTTTTAGTATGAATACCATCAGCCCCCACAACGAAAGGATCGTTATGTTGAGAACCTTTCATCTTAGTCCCAGAAAAACCAGACCCAAACTCAAAACCTTTAGTCGCATTGATACTCATCATACCTTTAGACAACATAGCTTCTAGACGATCATAAACAGGCTCTCCAACCCCCACTGGCACTCCACTAATAACAGCAGTAATTGTACCTCCAACGGAATCTCCATCTTTCTTAACAGCAGCAATAAGCTGTTCCATTCTTTGTGCAGCTTCGGGATCAGGACAACGCACAAGATTATTTTCTATCTCAGAAAAATCAAAAGAAGAATAATCTGACGATATCTCAATATCAGCAACCGAAGAAGTATAAGCCGTAATGGTAATGCCCATGCCTTTCAATACCAATTTAGCAATAGCACCTGCCACAACACGAGCAATAGTTTCGCGTGCAGAAGAACGGCCCCCACCTCTATGATCACGAACACCATATTTCTTAGTATAAGTAAAATCAGCATGAGAAGGACGAAAGACATCTTTCATATTATCATAATCAGAACTCTTTTGGGAAGCATTTTTCACAAAAAAACCAATTGGTGTTCCAGTAGTTAAACCATCAAAAACACCTGATAAAATCTCTACCGAATCACTTTCGCCTCTTGAAGTCGTTATCTTTGATTGTCCTGGTTTACGACGAGCTAATTCTGACTGAATAAAAGCTTCATCAAATACAATACCTGCTGGACACCCATCGATAACTCCACCAATACCTTTTCCATGAGATTCGCCAAAAGAAATTAAAGAAAACAACTGTCCGTATGAATTCCCTGCCATAATTTATAAAAGTTAATTAGTATTCAACTGCAAAAATACGTTTTATATATAACTAGCCGAAATTAAGGGTTAAATATCTCAACAAAAAAACGACAAAGAAAAATCAACAAACTACTGACTAACAGAGCACAACGAACACAAACAAATAAAAATAAAAAAAAACTTCACATTTTTCAAAATTTTCTATAACAAAACAACACATTTATGAAATCAATTTGTAATTTTGCAGATATTAAATGTAGCTCAATACTATGGAACTGAAAAAGTCTGAAAAAGCGAACTTAGAAAAGAACAAAGGTATCTTCCGTCAAATGGGCCTTATTCTCAGCTTAGGTGTGATGTTTATTGCGTTTGAATATACTCAAACAGACATTAAAGCATCTGAGATTGAAATTGTAGAGGAACTGGTAATGGAAGAAGAGGCAATTCCTATTACACGCGCCGAAGAACCACCACCACCGCCACCACCACCGCCACCAGCATTTACTGAAGTATTAAATATTGTAGATGACGATGTAGAATTGGACGAAGAACTTGAGTTGGACGATATGGAGATGGACGATGAATCGGTAGTTGAGATTATCGATTTCGTAGATGAAGAAGAAGTAGATGAAAACAAAGTTTTTATGGTAGTTGAAAAAATGCCTACTTTCCCTGGTGGAGATGCAGCATTAATGAAATACCTTCAAAAGAATGTTAAATTTCCTGCTATTGCTCAAGAAAACGGTATTCAAGGTCGTGTTTATGTAGAATTTGTGGTAAATAAAGATGGTAGAATCGTTGATGTTAAAATTCTTAAAGGCGTTGACCGTCACCTTGACGAAGAAGCTTTAAGAGTGGTACAAAACATGCCATCTTGGGAACCAGGAGAACAACGTGGAAAACCTGTAAGAGTTTCTTACCGACTTCCAATTAACTTTACATTAAGATAAATATCTTAATCATTGTATATAAAGAGGCAAAACCAAAAAGTTTTGCCTCTTTTTTTATACAGCAATAAAACCTTTTTCAAAACTCTTATCAATACACACAGAAAAAAAAGCCTAAACCATAACAAACACAAAAGCAACGCCAAAATTAGTTATTTTTGTGCCACTTTATTTTCATATTATGAGACAGAAACCAGATTGGCTAAAAACAAAACTACCTCAGGGAGAAAATTACCGCAAAGTAAAATCCTTAGTGGACACACACCACCTCCATACTATTTGCACCAGTGGTCATTGTCCTAACATGGCAGAATGCTGGAACAACAAAACGGCAACTTTTATGATCCTTGGCGAAATATGCACACGAGCGTGTAAATTTTGTGCGACCATGACAGGAAAACCACTAGCTCTCGACCCTAACGAACCCATTAATATAGCAAATTCTATCAAGATTATGGAGCTCAAACATGTCGTCATCACCTCAGTAGATAGAGATGATCTGGACGATTTTGGTGCAGAACAATGGGTAAAAACAATAAAAGCAGTAAAACAAGAATGTCCTGGAGTCACTATGGAAGTTCTCATACCTGACTTTCAAGGGCGTGAAGAATTGATCCAGATGATTATAGATGCCAAACCCGAAGTTATTTCTCATAACTTAGAAACAGTCAGACGACTAACTCCACAAACAAGAAGTAGAGCAGATTACGACACAAGCCTAAAAGTCATCAAACAAATTGGAGCTTCTAAATGTGTAGCAAAATCAGGCATAATGGTTGGAATAGGAGAAAAAGAAGACGAGGTATATGAACTAATGGATGATTTAAGATCTATTAACTGTGAAATGATCACTATAGGACAATACCTACAGCCAACGCCTCAGCACCTCGAAGTCGTAGAATACATACATCCTACAACTTTCATGAAATATCGCAAGACAGGCATCGAAAAAGGCTTCCGCATCATAGAAAGCGCACCACTCGTTCGTTCATCTTACCATGCCACCATATAATACCAATCACACATTAAACTAAAACACAATTGGTATAATTAATATAAAAAACACACATTATAAAACAAAAAAGGAACGACTCTAATGAATCGTTCCTTTTGTTGTTTGATAAAAAAATGTTTCTTAGAAACGTCTTTCTTTAATTCTTGCTTTCTTACCTGTAAGTTCGCGCAAATAATAAAGTTTAGCACGACGTACACGACCATATTTATTCACGGTAATTTTCTCAATGAAAGGTGAACTTAAAGGGAAAATACGTTCAACGCCAATACCATCAGATATTTTACGAACAGTAAACGTTTTAGTTACGCCTTCTCCTTTGATCTTGATCACAACACCACGAAACTGCTGAATACGTTCCTTGCTACCTTCTTTAATTTTATAATCAACGCTGACAGTATCACCGCTATTAAACTTAGGTAGTTCATTGCTTTCTTCTGCAAAAGCTTGTTCTGCAACTTTAATTAAATCCATTGTAATTAATTTATTAAGTAATTTTTAATCAACATAACGAACCTCTTATCTCATCAGCGATTGATTAAAGGATTGCAAAAGTACGATTTATCTCTTATAAAACAAAATATTAACAAATCCTTTCCACTCTATAAACCATAAACAATAGAGTCAAGAGAACAAGAGTAGAGTAATACTGTACAAAATAGAAAACGAAGTAAAGTTAATTAATAACGAAAAAAAGAATGCTAGTTAAGAGATTGCAAGCGTACCTCACGTACATCTTCCACAATAAGAAGAGCCTCTTGTTTAACCACAGAAGGAAGTTCAATCATACGAAGCGTAAGACTACGTAACCAAGCAGGCACTTCAGACTCTTTCATTGTTAATAAAACATCCTGAAATTCTTCAATCTCATCATCACTATACTGCGCAGCAGAACGACCTCGAAAACGATCTAAATCTTCATCATCATAATAAATAACATGCGCATCAGAATTCAAAAGGGAATCGACCTGACACACATCATGAGCACCACAACAATCAATTGGTGGAGCAACTGCTACCTCAGTAGGATTACCGCCATTTCGTTTCTGAACCCATGCAATAATCAAGATTACAACACTAAGTAATACGATAGATCCAATTAAAAAATACATAATATTTAAGGTTTTGAAATTAACCAAGAGACAGAAGAAGTTAGTATTCCCAGATTACCTTTCCCTAACTCTATATTGATCGAAAAACGATCAGAGATATAATAGCGGGCTCCAAAAATGGGACGTAAGCGCATTTTTACATACGCCTCCTTCTTTTTTTCTCCTGAAATAAATTGTTGGACATTTTCGTCCCACGGCTCTGCAACTACACTACGATGCATATCCATTCTTACGGCTAATGATACATATAAATCTAAGTAACCAAAATGCAAATTATTATGCGTTATATCTTGTAACCAATCGCCATAATGAAATGTTCCAATGGCGGCAAGCCCCATAGTTCCCTCTTTTTCATATTGACTCGTTAAAGTATCATTCACAAACTTATTCCTAGTATAGACTATCTGTCCGCCATAGCTAAAAAAATCATTATGAAAATACTCCACCTGTAATGCCATTGGAGGAGTAGTCCCCAGCGAATAACCAGATCTATCAGTACCCGTATTAGAATCCGAAAAACCAATCTTAGCAGACACCAAAAACAGACCACTATCTTTTCTAATAAAAAAATCATCGTGCTTCAACGAATCCTCTTCTACCACAGACCAGCTATCGCTATCTGACGCTAGAAAAATAGTATCAGATTGCTCAACTCTCTTTTTGACCCCCCACACCAGAACTGTATCTACCACAATAACAGTATCGGAAATATACAAAGTATCAACGACTACACTATCTACCTCATGAGAACCAAGAGAAACCGATGAAGCAAAACTACTCAAAGGCAACAAAAGCAATAAAAAGGAAAATAGACGAAACATAAGTAGTGTAAAAGAATAAATGTCGAATTGTCAAAACATCTCAAGTGTGCTTAAGTTAAAACTCAGCCTGCAGACAATAAAACATTCAAGAATAATAGTTTAAGAATTACTTATAATAAAGCATTGGTTAATTACAGTCTTCATTAACAATGCCAACCTACCAGGAAGCATGCAACAATAAAGACTTCCAATTACTTATATTAAAAAAGAAGCACCAGAGCATAAAATATGTCCAGTGCCAATTATTATTACGTTAGATTACAAGGTCTTCAAAAAAGCATTCACATTATTCTGAATACGTTCATGTAAAGAATCCAAATCAGCCTTAATGAAAGGCTCACCAATAATTTTTTCATATAATTCGATATAACGTTCGGAGATTTCGATAGCTTTCTCATCAGTCATTTCGGGTATTTTCTGTCCTTCTTCACCTTTAAATCCATTCTCCATCAACCATTCACGCACAAATTCTTTACTCAACTGCTTTTGGTTCTCACCCGCATCAAAACGTTTTTGATAACCATCAAGATAAAAATAGCGTGATGAATCTGGCGTATGAATTTCGTCAATCAAGAAAATCTGACCGTCTTTTTTACCAAATTCATATTTAGTATCTACAAGAATAAGTCCCATCTTTTTAGCCATTTCCGATCCTCTATTGAACAGCGCCAAAGAATATTCCTCCAATTTCTCATACTCTTTTTCATCAACCAAACCTTGAGCAATGATCTCATCACGAGAAATATTTTCATCATGAGCCCCTTGTTCCGCTTTTGTACTTGGCGTAATGATAGGTTGAGGAAACGCCTGATGCTCTTTCATACCATCAGGAATAGAGATACCACAAATAGAACGATCTCCATTTTGATAAGCTCTCCAACTACTTCCTGTCAAATAACCACGAACGATCATTTCTACAGGATAAGTTTCACATTTATAACCTACAGTAACCATAGGATCAGGCGTTGCAATCTTCCAGTTAGGCACAATATCCTGAGTAGCATCTAAAAAACGAGCAGCAATTTGATTCAACACTTGACCTTTGAAAGGAATACCTTTTGGTAAAACCACATCAAAAGCAGAAATGCGATCAGAAACAACCATCGCTAAATACTTATCGTCAATATCATAAACCTCACGCACTTTACCGTGATATACAGACTTTTGACCTTCAAAATTAAAATCAGCCTGAGAAAGAGCTTTTTGCATAGTATTCAAATTAAAGTTATAATCTTATTTTCCCGCAAAGATAATCTTTTAAGGCATTTCAGACAAAGGGATTTTAAGGATTCGGAAGGAATAAAAAACAATTAGAAAACTGACACAGTAACAAATTATTATAATGAACTTTAATAAAAGTGTTCATAAAACAATTGAAGAATCATCTCTGAAAAAGAAAACAAAAAATCACTTCACCTCACTTAATATTTCACCATCGTAAAATACAGAAGTAAGCATGTCGTTTTTTTCTACTTGAGATGAGGATTTCACAAGCTGACCTTCTTTAAAAACAAGAGAATATCCTTTTTTCAACTGATGCTCAGGATTAGACAAATCAGCTAAAATCTGTGCCTTTTCTAAAATCTGTCTTCTCTTTAAAAAGATTTCAGACAAAACAGACTTTGTATTTACAATCCAATGATCTATTTGCTTATCATGCTTTTGGATTACACGATCGGAAAAATGCTGTCCCGCATGAACAAACTCATTCAGCTGGATACTTTTCTCCGTAAATACCCGTCCTCCTATCAAAGGCAAAGAGGTAATAACACCTTGAATATGTTGTTTTTCTCGCAAAACAATCTGATGAACAGATAACTGCAAACGATCAACCAATTCATCGACCTGTACATCAATCAACTGTAACCTTTCTATCAAAAAAGCAGCCACAGCAGTCGGTGTTTTCAATGCCGTATGAGCCACAAAATCGAGCACCGTTTCATCTCTCTCATGACCAATCCCCACAATAAGAGGCAAAGGAAACTGAGTTATATAATAGGCTAAATTATAATTATCAAAACAAGATAAATCTAATACAGCACCACCGCCACGAATAATCACCAAGACATCAAAATCGGCCAACTCATCATAGACTTTTTCCATCGCCTTGATGATACTTTGCTCTGCCTTATCGCCCTGCATGATAGCGGGAAATAACGTCACCTGAAATTTATAATGAAAACTATTCTTTGACAATTGATTTACAAAGTCACCATAACCTGCAGCAGTAGGAGACGAAATAACAGCAATACGCTGTGGAGCAAGAGGAAGTTCAAGCTCTTTATTCATCTCACTCACCCCCTCTTCTTCTAACTGATTAAGGATTTGCTGACGTCGAACCGTCAATTCTCCCACAGTATAAGCGGGATCAATGTCCTGAACAGTTAAATTAAGTCCATAAACATTATGATAAGAAACAGCCACTTTAATTCTAATCTTTATCCCACTAGCTAACGCAAGTCCCGTAGTAGATTCAAAATAAGGCTTTATCATACGATAAGTCTGCTGCCAAATAGAAGCGCGCGACTGAGAAATCACCTTATCACCTTCTTTATCAGCCAACACCAAGTAACAGTGTCCTGAATAATTCTCTCTCAACTCCACCACCTCGGCAACAATCCAATACGAAGAACGCAACTGAGTAGCAATCGCCCTCCCAATTAGATTATTGAGTTCGGACAAGGTAATATGTTCGTTCACTTCTGCCATCTATATCAATCCATTATCTGCAAAACTATAATACCCATTACAAGACACCACAATATGGTCTAAAACAGATATACTCAAGATATCACCTGCCGCTTTGCATTTATTCGTTATTTGCTGATCTTCATTACTTGGTTGTAGGTTTCCTGAAGGATGATTGTGACAAAGGACTACGCTACTAGCCAAATGTTCTAAGGCGGGTTTGAAAATCTTTTTGAGATCAACAACCGTACCAGCCACTCCACCTTGCGACACGATTTCAGTCCCCAATACTTTATTACTACGGCTTAAAAACATCACCCAAAACTCTTCATGACTAAGGTCAGCTAACATAGGCTGAAAGATGTCAGCCACACTGCTACTTCCGGTTATCGTTGGCAGTTCAAGGGCACTCTCCGACTGACGCCGACGTCCCAGCTCCATCGCAGCCAAGATGGTTATCGCTTTTGCCTCACCTACACCACGGTATTTGGATATCAACTCAGCAATCGATCTTCTACCTAAAGATTGCAGTTTATTATCCACATCATTTAATATTTGTTTCGAAAGATCAACAGCGGTCATTTTATCATTACCAGAACCAATAAGAATAGCTAAGAGCTCAGCATTAGAAAGCGCTCTCACACCTTTTTTCTGCATTTTCTCACGAGGTCTATCTTCCTCAGCCCATTGTTTTATGGTAAAGTTATCACCCATACTGTTCACAAATAATAATTAATCCTCCTCATAATATTGAAACAAAAAGTCATTGTAAGGAAAACGTGTAATATGAACCTTTTTCACCTCTTCGTACAACAATTCTTTAAGTGCATTTATGTTTATCTTTTCCTTAGCTGAAATAAAGATACTAGTCACCTCGGACTTAGCCATCCACATTTTCTTAAGATCATCTAAAGAATCATTTTCGCGAAGACGCGGTGCTAAATCATCATCATCTTTAGGCACATAAGAAAAAGCATCAATTTTATTAAAGACTACTATTATTTTCTTTTGACTACTATCAATTTCTGCTAAAGTTTGATTTACCACATCGATCTGATCTTGAAAAGTAGGATGTGAAATATCAACAATGTGCACCAAAATATCAGCTTCACGCACCTCATCAAGGGTTGATTTAAAAGATTCGACCAAGCCATGAGGAAGCTTACGAATAAAACCTACAGTATCAGACATCAAGAATGGTAGATTCCCCACCACAACCTTACGCACGGTAGTATCTAACGTTGCAAAAAGCTTATTTTCAGCAAAAACATCAGATTTACTCAAAAGATTCATCAGAGTAGATTTCCCCACATTGGTATATCCAACAAGAGCTACCCTAACCATTTTTCCACGACTACGACGCTGTGTAGCCATCTGACGATCGATACGTTTTAGTCTCTCCTTCAAAAGTGATATTTTATCTAAAACAATACGACGGTCCGTTTCAATTTGCGCTTCACCTGGTCCACGCATACCTATACCACCACGCTGCCTCTCAAGGTGAGTCCACAAACGCGTAAGACGAGGCAATAAATACTGATACTGAGCCAATTCCACCTGAACTTTGGAATGTGCCGTTTGCGCTCGAGAAGCAAAAATATCCAAAATCAGATTCGTTCTATCTAATATGTGTACTTGCAATTCTTCTTCAATATTACGCAACTGAGTAGGTGTTAGTTCATCATCAAAGATGACTAAATCCACATCATTCACTTTAATATAATTCTGAATCTCGATCAACTTACCAGAACCAACAAAAGTCCTATTATTAGGATTAGTTAAACGTTGAGTAAACACTTTGATAGGAATAGCCCCTGCAGTTCTTGCAAGAAAAGCCAACTCATCTAAGTATTCTTTCACTTTTACCTCATCTTGTTCCTGGCTAACAATACCTACTAGTACCGCCACCTCATTCTCTTTGTAATTTTTCTCTTCTATCAATGTTTTACCTTTTTTAAGACATACAAAGATACTGCTTTTCCTAGCATATTCATCAAACTCCAGTCAAGGACTTAAATCAATCTATTTCAAATCATAAAATCAAGCACTAAAGCACATAGAATCCTTGTTATCAACAACTGAGTCCTTGATAATAGTAATGAGAGTTATAAAATGTGAGATTCTATTCTAAAACAACAATTTAAAGACTAGAAAATCCTTAAAAAGGAACCATAATAAAGTAAAAATAAAAATATATCCTTTCATTTTAATCTCTATGTAACAAGAATCACATCAATTTGTAATGTATTTTACCTAAATTTGTATCAAAATATCAAAATATCAAAACAACAAGATTATGAACATTAAAAAAAATATTTCTAGCGATTTAGAGAAAAGCAAAACGCTTTTTAGACAGATGGGACTTATCCTATCTCTAGGATTTCTATTTATAGCCTTCGAATACACGCAATCAGACATCAACGCTGCAGAATTTGAAACAGTGGAAGAAATAGTAATGGAAGAAGAAGCTATTCCCATTACACGTGCCGAAGAATTACCTCCTCCACCGCCACCTCCACCTCCAGCTTTCACCGAAATTTTAAATATCGTTGATGACGATGTAGAACTCGATGATGAATTAGAATTAGATGATATGGAGATGGATGAAGAAAATGAAGTAGAAATTATAAATTTTGAAGAAGAAGAGGAAGAGGATAGAAACCATATTTTTCTGGCAGTAGAAAAAATGCCTACTTTCCCAGGAGGACAAGCAGCATTGACAAAATTTCTCAAAAAAAACTTAAAATACCCCACTATAGCTGTCGAAAATGGCATCCAAGGACGGGTTTATGTCAACTTTATAGTTGATAAAAAAGGTAATATTAGCGAAATGAAAATTTTAAAAGGAGTAGATAACTCCCTAAATCAAGAGGCACTACGCGTAGTACAAAAAATGCCCGCATGGGAACCAGGGGAACAGAGAGGAAAAGCAGTTAATGTATCATGTAACATCCCCATAAATTTCAATCTTCACTAAGAACTTAAATAATCTCATAGAATTAATGCAACACGATATGGGTAAATAATAACCTGAATTTGACACTAAATTCTAGGCATAGTTTGCTTTTATTTGGCATAAATTCAAACTGTGACCAAATTTAAAGTCAAACTCAGGTTAATAGTAAAATTTCCTTTTCGCATTTTAAAACAAACTGAGCAACCAATAGATTCTATGTTCATTAAATGAACAAGCATTCATCTTAAGTAATAGGAATCATTAAATGTCGTGTTTTAAATAACCCAAAATTTGATTTTTACCAAGTCCATCAAAAAGGGAAACTTGCATATAAATTTGCGAAAATTTATTTTTCATAATATTCTTACTTTTCACTTCGCTCCGCTGGAGCTTCAATCTGACAACTAACACATTACTATAAACACCATGCTCCGCTGATAAAGCCATATGGCTAAACAAGTAATTATTCATAATTTTTATACTAAATATTAAACCTGCTTAAATA
>CBFIII010000037.1:0-40315 GCA_965662645.1 Bacteroidales bacterium | reverse complement strand
CCTAATTCCTAATCCCTAATTCCTAATTCCAAATACCTAATCCCTAATTCCTAATCCCTAATTCCTAATTCCAAATTCCAAATTCCAAATTCCGAATTCCTAATTCCTAATACCTAATCCCTAATTCCTAATTCCTAATACCTAATCCCTAATTCCTAATACCTAATCCCTAATTCCTAATTCCTAACTCCTAATTCCTAATTCCTAATTCCTAATCCCTAATTATATTTCTTTTGTGTCTAAAATTCAACGTTGCACTCATATTAATACTAAAAGCAGGTCCATATTCGTTTGCTTAGCAAATGTAAATGGCTATTTTTGCATCTCGCAATTTTAAAAGAAATTATGCTGACATTAATAAAAAAGGATTTAGGTCTATATTTCAGTAATTTATCAGGATTTCTGATTACCGCATTATTCTTATTGCTGACAGGTTTGTTCTTATGGTTTATTCCTGGCAATTGGAATGTGTTTTCTGTTGGTTATGCCTCCATTGATGGTTTATTTGAACTCGCACCGTGGCTGTACCTGTTTTTGGTTCCAGCTATAGCTATGCGTTTGTTTGCTGACGAATACCGATTGGGTACTGAGGAGTTATTATTAACGTCGCCTCTGTCGGCATTGCAAATTGTTATTTCAAAATACATCGCTGGACTCATAGTCGTTTTGTTGTCATTATTACCCACCTTGCTTTATTTCTATTCTATTTATCAGATGGCTTCACCTCTGGGCAATGTAGATTATGGTGCTATTGCAGGTTCATATATTGGCTTGTTTTTACTGGCTTGTGTCTATCTCGCTATAGGTGTTTTTTCGTCATCACTTACCGATAATCAGATTGTGGCTTTTTTAGTTGCTATGGTGCTGTGTTATGTCTTTTATGCGGGGTTCGATTTTATAGGGCTGGTCTCTTCTTCAGCTTTGGCTCATTATATTTCTAATGGTGGTATTGCGGCTCATTATGCTGAGTTGAGTAAAGGAGTGCTTGTCTTTAGCGATATCATTTATTATCTGAGTTTAGTTGTTCTCTTTTTAGTTCTAACCACTCTTAAAATTAAACGTTGATGAAAAAATCGATAAAATTAGCATCAGCGTTAGGCGTGATTATTATCCTAATACTCATCAATGGCTTGATTAAGAGGTGGGACGGACGTATAGATATGACTGCAGATAAACGTTATACTTTGTCCAATATGACCGAGGATTTTGTAAAAAATACACCAGACGATTGGCAAATAGAGCTTTTTCTTGATGGTTCTCTTAATGCGGGATTTATGAAACTGGAAAAAGCAACACTTAATATGCTTAACCGTTTTCAGCATCTTAATGCCAAATCTTTTCATATCTCTCATATTAAAATTGATGATTTAGATAAAAAGGAAAAAGCACGTTATCTGAAAATATTAAAGGACATGGATTTGTCTCCAATTAATATTGTGGACGAAGATGTTAATGGTAAACGTACACAGAAACAAATATATCCTTGGGCTATCATTCATCACAATGGACAAGAGAGAGCCATTAAGTTATTGGTTAATGTGCGAGGAAAAAGTGGGGAGCAAAATCTGACTTCTTCGGTCGAAAATATGGAATACCTCTTTATGGAGACTTTTCGTTTGATGACAGAGAAGGAAAATAGAAGAGTCGCTTTTCTTGAGGGACATGGCGAACTCAATGAAGGTGAGACCTATGATATGACGTCTGCCTTAAGCCAATTTTATAGTGTGGATCGTGGACGCATAGGTGATGATCTTACTATCCTTGATCCTTACGATGTGGTTATTGTGGCGCGCCCAATGGAGGTTTTTTCTGAAAAAGATAAATTCGTACTTGACCAATATCTTATGAATGGGGGTAAGGTGTTATGGCTTATTGATGGTGTCAAGATGTCTATGGATAGCTTCACCAAAGCAGAGAAGAATTACGGTATATATAATGATGTTAATTTATCGGACATGCTGTTTAGATATGGTGTGCGTATCAATCCTGATTTGATTGTAGATTTACAGTGTGCTTTGTATCCCGTTAATGTAGCGGTGGCTGGCGAGGATCCCAAATTTCAATCTTTACCGTGGTTTTTTGCTCCTTTATTGCAAGTCAACGAACAAAATGCGATTTCTCGAAATATATCTAATGTTAAAGCTGAGTTTGTGAGCACTTTAGATCTAGTAGGCGACAATGAGAATACAAAGAAAATAATATTAATGAATACCTCTTCGCATACAAAAGTGATGCCTGTTCCAGTCGAAATAGATTTAGCTCATTCTGCTGAAAATTTTGATGCTCAAAATTATAATTCGGGGATTCATCCTGTTGCTGTTTTGTTAGAGGGACAGTTTAATTCGGTTTTTAGTCATCGTTCTGTTCCCAAAGAATTACACTTTAATAACAAGGTGAAGAAAGAGATTGGTACCACTAAGATGATTGTTATTTCTGATGGAGACATCATAAAGAATGACCTTCGGGGGCAGGGGGAGCAGACGCAAGTGCTGCCTTTGGGTTACGATATGGCAAGTGGCCAAGTTATATTTGGGAATAAAGATTTCTTATTAAATGCTGTCAATTATTTAGCTGATAATGATGGTTGGTATCAATTGAGAGAGAGACGCATAACCTTGCGTTTGTTGGATAAAAAAGAAATAGATCGCCGTCAATATTATAGAATATTAAATATAGGTTTGCCATTAATCATTATTCTACTCTTATCTTTGGGCTTTCTTTGGATAAGGAAATACAAATATGCGCGTAAATCACGTTAATAAAGGATATAAAACAATTCATTGTGGATAAAACTCAAAATCAGAATTCGAAAAAAGGGAATATTATTGTAATCATACTTTCTGTTGTTGTCATTATTGTCACAGCTTTGTTTGTTTGGCAACATATGCGCAATAGTGAGTTGAAAGAATATTTTCAGGAAGAACAAATGGATTTGGAAAGCAATTTCCGTTCTTTGATACAAGAATATGATTCTCTGCAAGTGGTTAATAACTACGATTCTTTACTTATTCAATTGGATGTAGAACAACAAAGGGTCTCTCAGCTTTTGGATGAATTAGAAACCGTAAAAGCGACCAATGCTGTTAAACTGCGAAAATACAGGAAAGAATTGAGTACTATGCGTGTGGTAATGAAACATTATGTGGTACAAATAGACTCTCTGAACCGTGCAAACGAAGAATTGACAGAGGAGAATCAATATGTAAAGAAACAATACAAAGCAGCAACTCAAACGGTGCTTCAGTTGGAAGAAGAAAAAGAGGTGCTGAGCAAAACTATTGCGATAGCTTCGCAGTTGGAAATTAATGAGATAACAGTATCGCCATTAAATAGTAAAGGTCGTTCTGTACGTAAATTGTCAAAGACAGAGCGGTTTAAGATTAGCTTTGCAATTACTAAAAATATTACAACCGATGCGGGATACAAAACGGTCTTTTTGCGCATAACAAGCCCACAACGCGAAGTATTACCTTCAGGGAATGATGATACCTTTGTTTTTGAAGATAAAAAATTGTCTTACTCGGCTAAGCGCCAATTTGAGTATGAAGCCGAAGAGCTTGAGATGGATATCTTTTATGACATTAACCAATTTTTATTTGCTGGCGAATATCAATTCGATTTGTTTGTTGATGGTGTTCATATTGGTAATGCAGTGTTAGAGATGAGGGATTAATGACAAGAGCCTTTGTTTTTTAGCTTTCGCTAATGAATGAGATGTTACCTCAATTAGGCAAAGAGATGTTTTAGCTTCTTTGCGTAACGACGACTAATAATGACAGGCTCTTTAATGCCTATTAAGGTGACACGGTACGAATAATTGAACCATTTCTCAATGTTTTCGATGTATTCGGTATTAATAATTGATGTGCGGTGTACCCGAATAAAATGTTTTTCTGGTAATCGTTCTTCCCACTCTTTCATGGTTTTATTGACTAAGCCATGTAAACCACAAGAAGTGAAAATAGTCGTGTAATCTCCATCAGACTGAATAAGTACGATCTGATTTATCTTAAGAAATTGCATCTTAGTTCCTACAGTCGTGAATAGCTGATCATCATAATGGAGTTTTTCTTGTGAGGGTGTTTCTCTTTCGTTAGAAACATCTAAGCGGTCAATGGCATGATGAAGACGCTCCATATTAACGGGCTTCATGAGATAATCTAAAGCATTAACTTCAAAGGCACGCAGCGCATATTCGTCATAAGCAGTTACAAAAATAATACGTCCATTATAATCCATTTGTTCTACCAACTGAAATCCAGTGGCTCCAGGCATCTGAATATCAAGAAAAATCACGTCAGGACATTTTTCTTTAATGGCGACTATGGCTGTTTTTACATCTTCTGCTTCTCCTACAATCTCAATTTCAGGAATTTGTTCGAGTAGCAGATGGAGGCTTTTGCGAGCTAAGCGTTCGTCATCTACGATAAGAGCTTTATGTTTTTTCATAATAAGAGCTTCTTGTTTTTAAGACGGTAATAAATAAGTGTCTTTTATTTCTATGCGGATGCAGGTATGATTGTTCTCTTTGATAATATCAAAATGATGGTCTTTGTTATACGCATTTTCTAAGCGTTCTTTTACGTTGCAAAGTCCTGTGCCTGTTCCTCTATGATTTTCTTTTTGATGTTCTATCCACGTGCCCGAATTGCATATTTCAATACATAATCCGTAATCCGACTTCTTAGCTGTGAGTTTTATTCTTAAGGGCATAGGACTTGTTCGCATCCCATATTTTACCGCATTTTCAATTAATGGATGTAATATAAAGGATAAGACTTGTACATTTTTTACATCGTCATCTACTTCATATTTAATGTCTAACTTTTCTTCAAAACGTTTTTTCTCAATGGAAAAATAATGTTGAATAGCTTCGAGCTCCTTACTTAAGCTTACAAAAGTAGTTTCTTTGTGTAACAATGAATACCGTAAAAATTCGGAGAGTTCAGAGATCATTTCTTTGGCCGATTCCTTATTTTCATCCACTAGTACTTGTATGGAATTTAGTGAGTTGAATAAAAAGTGAGGGTTCAGCTGGTAGCGGAGCATCTTCATCTGAGCTTGATGGGCCATCATCTGAGCTTCTAGGTTTTCTTTCTTTTCTATTTGCCAATTAAGGGCTGATTTAATGCCAAAATAGAGACCACTCCAAGCTGTTAATACAATGAAATATAGATAATTATAATTTAACATGTACATAGGTTGTAGTCTTGATCTAAGCTCCATTTGCCCGTTTTCCCAAAATAAATGACTGACATATACGTCAGAAAAATACCAGATGGCTGTAGCTAATGCAGAACCAACGATAACCGTTATGGGTATCCAAATTAATTTTTCAATCTTTTTGTAGGCATAACGATAGACTTGGCGTAAACCTATGGTGATGAAGACGCCAATGATGAAAGTTAAGGTATAAAGGCTCCAATCCTTTAAAGTATATATTACATAAGGGGTATATAATAAAGTATGAAAAAGATAGTAACTAAACCATCCGCCTAATTGAAGTGTCCAGAAAAATTGTTTTTTACTCATGGTGTTGCAAAATAATAAGACTACAATAATATAACAAAATCACGAGTAAATTAATATGTTTTTAGTTGAGTGGTTACATTTATCGTTAAGTGGTGAATAGGATGGCTTTAATATCTAATTGTAAATGATGTATATTGGGATGTGTGCTTAGTTATTTTCTCTTTTTTTGTTTAAAAATTATGTTTTTTCATGTAAAAACTAAAGAATTAGTTGTCAAACTAAAACTTTAGTTATATGTTTGCAGTGTCAAATTAATAATGACAACATAATAGGAGTAATGACAAGTGTGTCATTCTATTAATTATATATTTTTACATTATACTATCTATGAAGGAGCAAACAAAAGATTTAACGCGAGCAGAAGAACAGGTGATGCAAATTCTATGGCAACTAGAAGAGGGCTTTGTTAATGATATTATGGCTAAGATGCCTGATCCTAAACCTGCCTATAATACCGTTTCTACCATCATTCGTATTCTTGCCAATAAAGGTTTTGTAGGTCATAAGGCCTATGGTAAATCACATCAATATTTCCCGCTTGTTAGCAAGAACGAATATTCTGATCGTACGTTGAATTCTTTGGTGTCGGGTTATTTTGATAATTCATATCAGAATTTAGTCTCCTTTTTTGCCAAAGGAGATAAGGTGTCAGTGAAAGAGTTGGAAGCTATGCAAGCCATGATAGAAAATGAACTTAAAGCTAAGAAAGGAGGACTAGAATGAATGCTGTCATTAACTATAGTTTAGAAGTAGTAGTAGCTTCACTTATTTTAGGAGGTTTTTATTATCTCTTCTTCAAAAACATGACCTTCTTTAGGTTCAATCGTTTTTATCTCTTATCAGCAATGCTTTTGCCGTTGATGTTTCCATGGATTGATATTCCTGTTACGAGTAGCACCGCACTTCCTAACATCAGTATTTTGCTTGATGAAGTTGTAGTAGGGGCACAGGTAGGAGTTTCTATAGAACAAGTTCCTTCTTTTAGCGGGCTACAGTGGTTTTATCTGATTATAACGTCCCTTATCTTGCTTAGAATTGCCATTGGAATTATTTCTATTTTAGTTCTTTTCAAAAAGGCAAAAAGACAACAAAGGAAGGACCTTTTACTCTATGTTAGCCCAAACAATGTTAACCCTTTTTCAGTGTTTAAACGCATCGTGGTTAGCAATGCTACTTTTCAAGATAAAAATGCACTAAACCGTATCTTAATACACGAACAAGCTCATATTAATCAGCATCATGGTATTGATGTCTTCCTTGCCGAAGTAATATGTGCGCTATTCTGGTTCAACCCTATGGTATGGTTACTTAAAAAAGAATTAAAATCAACCCACGAATATTTAGCTGATGAAAAAGTCCTTGAGCAAGACTTCGATTTAGCTGAGTATTTTATGCTCTTGTTCAATAATACCGTTGGAAGAAACGTGGTACTTGCCAACAATTTCAATCAATCACTAAACCTTAAACGTATGAAAATGATGAAAAAGAAGCGTTCGTCACGCTTTGCAAGAATGATGAGTATAATGGCGATGCCAGTTATTTTGGGAGCTACAATTATGCTTACTAGTCAATGTACTAGTCGTGAGAATGATCTTGAAGTGGAAAAGGAGACTGTTGATCAGAAATCGGCAACTTTAAACGTTGAAGACCACGTTTTTACTGTTGTTCAACAGATGCCTCAATTTATTGGAGGTGATTCGGCATTGATGAATTATTTGACAAGTAATGTGGAATACCCAGCTGTCGCTAAAGAAAATGGTATTCAAGGACGCGTGTATGTTGAATTTACTGTTGATAAGGATGGGGCTATAATAGATGTGAAGATTCTAAAAGGAGTCGCTCCTGTGTTAGATGCCGAAGCAATACGTGTAGTAAAACAAATGCCAAACTGGGAGCCTGGAATGCAAAAAGGCAAAAAAGTAAGAGTGTCTTATAAGTTACCAATTAATTTTACACTGAGGTAAAATAATAAAAGGTTTCGCTGTTTGGCGAGACCTTTTTTATTTATCAAGGAAATACAGCGTTTGCAGAATCTATTAGTTTCTGTGGACGTTTGGTAAATAATATTCCTGGTTTCAAACGTCGAAGATCTCTTGTTTTAGAATTGGTATTGCGGTTGGTATTTTGTTTGTATTCGTTTCCGCAATAACACATAAAAGAGACCCTTTCAAATTCAGTAGAGAACTTGAAAGGGTTTTTTTTATGGTTTGATTTGATTCAAAATTAGCTCATATAATGGGGAATATAATACGTTTCTTCTTTCGAATGATGTAAAACTGTTTGTGTAAATAGATTGTCTCTTTAGTGTTTTTGTCGGTTCTTAATTTTTAAATTTGCGTAAGCAAAATGCCCTGTCGAACGAAGAGAGATTCTGACATTAGGAATTTTATTCTGTCGGGAGGTTTGTGACGTAAAGCATAAAAAATGCAGACCAAAATTAATCTATAGACAGAATCCTCTCCGCGTTTCCTCCAATATAGATGTCAAGACTTCTTTATGACGAATGAATGGTCATACTATATTAGTTTTGCTTAAAACCCACATTGTGGGTTTTATTCCCCGCAGCTTGCTGCTAATAAAAAAAGTGTTTCGAATTGATACTCCGTCTGCTTGCAGCGGGGTAGTTCATTTTATCACACAAGCAATAGCTTTGTTGCTAGCAATGAATAAGCCTAGAGTCTATATTAAACAGATACTTATAAATGTTAAAATAACCTTTGACCACTGATCTGCGCTATTAACCGCTTATCGAAAAAATACAAAATAGTGTAACAAGCGTTCTTAAATTGCGTCTTAAAGATGTAACAAGTCAGTCATATTATTATTTACATCTAAATCAAATTACCATGAAAAAGTTATCTGTTATTCTGTTTGTATTAATGATTTTTTGTGTGAGTAACTTAACAGCAGAAGAGTTGTCTAAAGCAAAAAATGAATTAATTCTTGATGCTTCTACCGAGTTTGAAATGGTTAAAGTTGCAGCCAAGGTGCCTCTGGAAATTAAAAAGGCTATTGTTGATCAATTAGTATATCCTAAACATGCTATTCAAAAGTCTCTTGAAGGGCAGGTGTATCTTAGGTTGTGTGTTTGTAGTCAGGATTGTATAAAACTTCTAGGTCTTAGTGCTACGAATCCTTACCTTGGGGAATATGTGAAAAAGGAATTGTCTAATTTGAAAGTGGATAGTCCAAGCTGTAAACCAGGGCAGGTCTTTTTATTGAAAATAGATTTTGACTTAATCCCACATTGTGGGTTTAATTCTTAGCAGCTTACCGCAAATGAAAAAGTGTATTGAATTGATAATTAGTTTGCTTGCAGCGGGGTAGTTTATTTAATGCGTTCCATATTTAATGTGTTGATAAGTAGTTATATAAAACTATTTTTACCATTGTATATTATCGTTTTTTTTGTTTGTAAAAGACTCAGTTTATAGCTGGGTCTTTTATTTTAAAAAAAAAGAGAAGAAAAGTTGGTTAAGTGAGAATATTCTCTCTATATTTGCATACGCATTTGAAACAAAGATTAATCATGCCAAGAAGAAGAAGACTAAGAAGAGTCGTTGCTCCACCTAATTTTAGAGGTTATAAACCTTATGGAGCTACTAGTAATGAGAAAGAGCCTATAGAACTATTATATGAAGAGTACGAAGCTTTAAAATTAGCGGATTATGATTTTTTAATTCATAAAGATGCTTCTGAAATAATGGGGGTATCTCGAGCTACTTTTGCTCGTATATACGAAGAGGCGCGAAGAAAAATAGCGAAAGCTCTTGTGGAAACAAGAGAGTTAAAAACAGTTTATGGTAATGCAACTTTAGATAAGAGTTGGAATATCTGTAATAATTGTAATGTGCGTTTTACTTTGCCTCAACGTATGAAAAGTCATAATTGTCCTATCTGTGGCTCTGAAAATGTAGAGTCATTAAATTGTAAATTAAAATAAATAAAATAATGAAAACTGTAATTACATCAACGGGAAATTCTGTATCGGCTGACTTTGATAAGCGTTTTGGACGCTGCGGATGGTTTTGTGTATATAATGAAGAAACCGATACTTCTGAATTTTTCGAAAACCCAGGGAAAGATGCCAATAATGGCGCAGGAACTAAAGCAGCTGAAAAAATGGTTGTCTTAGGTGTAGAAAAAGCTATTTCAGGTGACTTTGGTCCTAAAGCGAAAGAACTATTAGAGAAATTCAATATTCAAATGATTGTATTTCAGGATGATGATTTGAAAGTTGAAGACATTATAAGTAAACTTAAAAATTAATATTATGCCAGGTTTAAATGGAACAGGTCCTGCCGGACAAGGTCCGAGCACAGGACGCGGAATGGGTAATTGTAACACTTCGGATCAAGAAGGAAATCAAAGCAGACCTTTTTTTCGTCGTTTGGGGTTAGGTCGTCGTTTTGGTTCTCGTAGAATGCAAGGCCAAGGATTAGGTCAAGGATTAGGTCAAGGTCAAGCTGCGGGTCAAGGAATGGGTCGTGGTGCTGGTAATGGTCGCCGAGGTGGTGGCGGATTTGGTCGTAAACAAAATAATAATTAACTAAGTATATATGGCAAAACGTATAGCAGTTCCTGTTGATGAAGCAGGAATCTTAGATGCCCATTTCGGACATTGTAAGTTTTTTATCTTGTTAGATGAAGAAGACGGAAAGATTGTAAAAGAAGAGAAAATTGCACCACCAGCACACGAACCTGGTATTTTACCTGTGTTTTTGGCAGATAAAGGGGTCACTGATATTATTTCGGGTGGTATGGGTTTAAGTGCAATTAATCTATTTAACAAACGCGGTATTAACGCCTTTGTAGGTGCTCCTAAACTCGGTGCACGCGCATTAGCTGAAGGTTATCTATCAGGAAAACTAGAATTTACAGCTAATTATTGCGATCATTAGAAAACATTAGAATTAACCCCATTTTCTCCCTTGGTTAGGAGTTTATACGATATAATGGTATTTAGTTTAGTCTGTCTCGTATAGCTTTATTACCAATCTAATTTGTGTTTCATATGTGTAAAAGTGTTTGGTATGAATCAAGAGGGGGAGTGGGATTTTTTTGTGACGTTGTATGAATATTGAATGTTATTTCTGTCATCAGAAAACAGTGCAAAAACTCCTCGAAAAGTTTAATCCGGCTCCGGATGTTGCACAAAAATTCGTGTTTACAATACATGAATTATTAGGAAACAAAAAAGAAATCATAAATCCTGAATTAGCTTGTTATATTCATCGTCAAGCACGAGAGATATTAGGTAGTAATGATTTGTATGCTGAAGAGAAAAAAGCGGCTAATCAGCTTTTATTATCACATTATAAATATTGGCGCTCAGTTATTGATATGAGTGAAAACCCCTTTGCTACCGCTGCTAAATTAGCTGTAGTTGGGAATATTATTGACTATGGTGCGCATAGTGTAAGTGGCGATATTACGAAACAGATAAATAAGTTGTTGAAACATGATTTGTCTGTAGATAAAACCGCAGCTTTAGGTGAAAGCCTTAAAAAAGCAAAGTCGGTGTTGTATTTAGGTGATAATGCGGGAGAAATATTTTTCGATCGTTTGTTTATCGAAACTATCAATCATCCTAACTTAACCTATGTGACGCGTGGTTTTCCTGTCCTCAATGATATTACAAAAGAAGATGCTGTTACTATGGGTATCGACAAATTGTGTCATGTCATCGACAATGGTTCTGATGCGCCTTCAACACTGTTGAAGTTTTGTTCTCCTGAGTTTTTGAAAGCTTATCATTCTGCTGATCTTATTATCTCAAAAGGACAAGGTAATTTTGAAGGTTTAATGGATGAAGGTCATCCAAATACCTATTTTATGCTCATTGCTAAATGTCATACTATTGCTCAGATGATAGGGACTAAGAAAAATGCAATGATTGTAACTCAATTAAAAAATAAGTAAATAAATATTAATTATAAATGGCTTATAAAATTGCAATAGCAAGTGGTAAAGGAGGAACAGGTAAGACCACTGTTTCTGTTAACCTGAATCTGTTTTTGAAACAGATTTATAAATCACATATACACCTCGTTGATTGTGATGTGGAAGAGCCCAATGATCTGCTCTTTTTTAAAAACCCGCATAAGGATAAAGAAGAATCCATCACACAGTTGATACCCGAAATGGACAATGACAAATGTGTCTTTTGTGGTAAATGTGAAGAATACTGTGAGTTTAATGCTATAACCATTATTCCTAAAGCAAAATATATTGCTGTGGATAAAGGATTGTGTCATTCTTGTGATGCTTGCCTAGAAGCTTGTGAATATCAGGCTATAACGGAACGACCTTATGAAATTGGTAAAGTAAATCATTACACTTCAGAACAAGGGTGTAAACTCTCAGAAGGACGTTTAGATGTAGGGTCTCCTATGCAAACCCCGCTAATTAAAGCGTTAAAAAAACGTATCCCTAATGATGCGGATATTATTCTTTTTGATGCCCCTCCTGGAACCAGTTGTTCTGTTGTAGAGACCATAAATGATTCCGATTATGTGATTTTGGTAGCAGAACCCACTCTTTTTGGTTTGCACGATTTCAAATTAATGGTAGAATTAGTGCGTGACTTATCGATTCCTTTTGGTTTGGTGATCAATAAAGCGGGTTTAGGAAGTGACGAAATCTATGAGTATATCAAAGAAGAGCATATCACATTATTGGGAGAGATACCTTTTAGTAAAGCCTATGCAGGTCTTTATGCACAGGGAAAATTGACTGATGATGTATCACAAGAAATTACGGACTCTTATACTCATATCATATCTCAATTAGAGATAAAAAAATAATATAATCTGAAAATACAGATGAAAGAGATAACTATTTTAAGCGGTAAAGGTGGAACTGGAAAAACCAGTATTACAGCAGCCATAGCTTCTGTAGCGGAGCAAGCTGTGTTTTGTGATAATGATGTGGATGCAGCTGATTTACACCTATTATTACAACCCGATGTCTTAGAAAATCATGTTTTTTTGAGTGGCTGTTATGGCATAATAGATCAAGAAAAATGTACAGGATGTAATATATGTATGGATAAATGTCGTTTTGATGCTATACATATTCAAGAAAATGGTCAATTAGAGATCAATCCTTTTCAATGTGAAGGCTGTAAATTATGTGAAAGACTTTGTCCTGTAGATGCTATTTCTATGAAAGAAAGTAGTAATAATGAATGGTTTATATCTTCAACACGCTTCGGCACATTAGTGCATGCACGTATGGGTCCTGGAGAAGAGAATTCTGGTCGATTAGTGACTAAAGTCCGTCAGCAAGCCTCGCAAAAAGCAAAAGAAGAAGAGAAACATTATGTGATTAATGATGGCCCTCCTGGAATTGGATGTGCCGTTATTGCATCAATGACTAATGTGAATTTAGTGCTCGTTGTGATTGAAGCGACTAAATCGGGTTGGCATGATGCTGAGCGTTTGATCGAATTGGCACACTCATTTGGAATAGAGGTTTTTGCAGTCATTAATAAATTCGATATTAATCTTGAAGTGACTGCTGACATTGTTAAGGCACTCGAAAAGGTTAATGTACCATTGATAACTAAGATTCCATTTGATAAGATTATGGTTGACTCTATGTCGGCTGGTCAAACGATTGTTGAATATGCTCCTGATAGTGATATTGCTAAGCAGATAAAAGATATTTGGAAAAGAATAAACTAAAATCATACCATTATGAACTCAAAACGTAAATCAGAAATAAATATTTGCATTGATGTTCTTATGTTTATTTTGATGATGCCTATTGCTGGTATCGGGTTTCTAATGAAAGTCGTTTTGATCTCAGGAATAAAACGTAATGTGGTATATGGTAGGGATGTTGACCTTACTTTTTTAGGATTAGATCGGCATCAATGGGGAAGCATTCATTTAGTTTTAAGTGTGCTTTTCCTTTTGCTTTTACTGTTTCATTTAATTTTACACTGGAAGATGATGACTAATATGTTTAAAAAAATGGTTAATTCTAAAACGTGGTGTGTAATTGCTGCTATAGGATTACCATTTATTTTCTTAACTTTGGCGGTTTTTCCTTTGTTTTTGAAACCAGATGTAAAAGAAGGGGTTGGGCATCACGCTTATGATCCTTACAAAAAACAGATGGATGAAGTACAATCTGTGGTCGATGATTCAATTAGGTCTGAGATGATAGAGTTGCAAAGTGAAGATATTAAAGTACAAGAAGAGAACGATCATGTCACAATAGAAAAGAAAGAAAAAAGTAATACTTCCCATGATGATGCTAATCATCATCCAGAGATTAAAGGACAGATGACTATCAGTCAGGTAGCATCTAAATATCAAATACCAGAAACCGATATTTGTAACTTACTTGGTGTTCCTTATGATAGGAGTAATGAGACTTTAGGTCGCTTGCGTAAGAGTTACTATTTTTCGCTTGAGAAATTGAGAGATTACATATTGAAAAATGAAAAAAAGAGTTTGCATTGAAAGTACATTTACCGTT
Source organism: Bacteroidales bacterium (assembly GCA_965662645.1). Lineage (GTDB taxonomy): Bacteria > Bacteroidota > Bacteroidia > Bacteroidales > UBA5342 > UBA5342. Next base: position 26,293 of record CBFIII010000037.1, on the reverse strand, counting down.
CGTTCTCGTTACGATGAAGTAGATCAAATGGGGTATGTTTACCATGCCAATTATGTAAAATATTGTCACCAAGCTAGAACAGAGTTAATGCGTTTGCTTGGTATAAATGATAAAGTGATTGAGGAAGCCGGCTGGATGATGCCGGTTCTTTCGTTTAATATTAACTATAAAAAACCAGCGTTTTATGATGATTTAATTGTCATTAAAACGCAGATTTTGGAATGCCCTAAAGTGCGTCTTAAGTTTTATTTCGAGATTACAAATGCTGACGGAGAATTGCTAAATACAGCAAATTCATCCGTCGTTTTTGTTAATAAGCAAACACGAAAACCTTATCCTGTACCTGATTTTGTATTAAACAAATTAAATATATATACTAATGAATTGGAACGAAGTGTTTAAACCCAAGTTGTTTAGCTTGTTGGCATCTAAGCCTACAAAACAACAAATCTCAAAAGATGTGATGGCGGGTTTAGTAGTAGGTATTGTAGCATTACCTTTATCTATTGCTTTTGCTGTTGCTTGTGGATTGTCTCCCGAAAAAGGATTAATTACTGGAATAATAGCCGGTTTTATTATTGCTTCTTTGGGTGGTAGTCGCGTACAAATAGGTGGTCCTACTGGGGCTTTTATTATTGTAATAGCTGGTATTGTAGTAGAGTACGGTGTTAATGGATTAGTGATATCAACCATTATGGCTGGTCTCTTTTTAATTGCTTTTGGGCTGATGCGTATGGGGAGTCTGTTAAAGTATTTTCCTCATTCTTTAATTGTTGGTTTTACAAGTGGTATTGCGTTGGTGATTTTTTCAACTCAGATACGCGATGCTTTTGGTTTAGATATTGAATCTACCCCAGCAGGTTTTGTTGAAAAATGGCAACTGTATTTTTCTCAGATGCATACTTTTAATTATCAAGCTGTAGCTATTACGGTGGGAACTATTTTAATCGGTGTTTTTTCGGGTAAAGTATTCACTAAAATACCGGGTTCTATTATTGCCATTATTGGTTTTACAGTAGCTGTTCAGGTGTTTGATATTCCTGTTACTACTATCGAGTCTTTTTTTGGTGAGATACCTACCTCTATCCATTTACAATTGCCTCAAATTCAACTAATCGATTTGCACAACTATGTGGCGCCTGCCATAACCATTGCGTTGTTAGGAGGTATAGAATCATTGCTGTCAGCGGTGGTTTCTGATGGTATGATTGGAGGTCATCATCGTTCTAATACGGAGCTTATAGGACAAGGTATAGCTAATATTGTTGTTCCATTTTTTGGAGGTATCCCTGCTACAGGAGCTATAGCACGTACTGCAACTAATGTAAAAAATGGTGGTCGTACACCTATTGCTGGGATTGTTTGTTCAATAACTCTATTGTTAATTATGTTATTTTTAGGGAAATGGGCGAAGTTAATTCCTATGTCTTGTTTGGCAGGTATTCTTATCGTGGTATCTTATAATATGAGCGAATGGCGATCTTTTGTTGCGATATTAAAAGGTTCATATTTCGATATTATTATTCTTCTTAGTACTTTCATTCTGACTGTCTTTGTTGACTTAACGGTGGCCATAGAAGTAGGAGTCGTTTTATCTGCAGTTCTGTTTATGCGTCGTATGTCTGATATTAGCCAACGTTCTTTTGATAATAATGTGGATACCGATTTGATTGACGATTATAGCAGTTTGCCTTCTTATATCTCGGTTTACGAAATTAGTGGTCCTTTGTTTTTTGCTTCTTCAAAAAGCTATTCAGAACTTATCACTGAGGTGGGGCTAAAGCGTAAATATCTTATTATTAGGATGAGACATGTGAGTTTTATGGATCTTACTGGTGTCAGAAATCTTCAAGATTCAGTTCAGGTTTTACAATCTAAAGGTGTAGAGGTTATCCTTTCTGGATTGAATAAATCCGTCAGAAAGGAAATCCAATCTTCAGAATTGACGCAACTTATTGATAATAATCATATATTTGATGCATTCGATGATGCATTGAAATTTGCTAAATTTAAAAATGAAACATTATGAAATTGACCGTACTTACCGATAACTGCGCAGGCCGATCTTGCTTGGCAGAACATGGGCTTTCTTATTTGATAGAACATAAAGGATTTAAATTGCTTTTGGATACGGGGCATTCTGATGTTTTTATTAAAAACTCTGAAATATTGGGTATTGATTTAGATAAAGAGATTGATACCGTAGTTTTAAGTCATGGTCATTGGGATCATGGCGATGGTTTGCCTTTTCTTCAAGGGAAAAAACTCATTTGTCATCCTCTTTCTTTTATAAAGCGTTATCGTCGTATTGACCATACTTTTTTAGGGATTAAAATGAGTAAAAGTGAGGTGATGAGTCGCTATGATTTGCAAACAACAGTAGCTCCTTTAGAAATAACAAAAGACATCTTTTTCTTAGGCGAAATACCTCGAAAAAATGATTTTGAATCTAAAGTGACTTCATTTATAGATGCTAATGGTGATCCTGATTTTGTTCTTGATGATTCTGCATTAGTTTTTATTGATGGAAATGAGATCATTGTAGTTTCAGGATGTTCACACTCTGGAATCTGTAATATTGTAGATTATGCTATGCAATTTACAGGCATAAATAAGGTGAAAGCGGTCATTGGCGGTTTTCACTTAAAACATGATGATGAACTGACTCATCGTACTGTTGATTATTTAAAATCATTAAATATTAAAACGATAGCTCCATCACATTGTACTGAATTAGATGCACTATGTGCTTTTAAACGCGACTTTAAATTCACTCAACTGCGTACAGGTATGACGATAGACATTTAGTCATTAGTGGTGGTTTTGATCGTATTATAATCAGATTTTATTACTTCTTATATTTATATCAGCTCAAGGATTTCTTTGAGCTGATTTTTTTTGTTCTTTTTTGAATCCCAAATTGTGGGTTTTATTTCCCGCAGCTTGCTGCGAATAAAAATAGTGTTTAGAATTGATACTCCGTCTGCTTGTAGCGGGGTAGTTCATTAGATTTAAAACCCGATCTTATATATTGAATCTCAACATTTTTTACTTAAAAAGAAGAACTGTATTTACTTGATTTATTTTGATTTTAGTCCTAAATTTGAAAGTGTTATTTTAAACTTAATATTTTTATTATGGAAGAAAACAATGTATCTCAAGTGGTGAGCATGCCCCGTATTGGTGATCCTGCTCCTGAATTTTCAGCTGTTACAACTCAAGGTGAAATCTTATTCCCTAAAGATTATGCTGGTAAGTGGGTGATTTTGTTTAGTCATCCAGCTGATTTTACGCCTGTATGTACTTCTGAATTTATTACGTTTGCTTCATTGCAAGATAAATTTGAAGCCGCTGATTGTCAGCTAGTGGGTTTGTCTATTGATGGTTTATATAGCCATATTGCTTGGCTTCGAACTATTAAAGAAAAGATAGAGTATAAAGGAATGAAAAATGTGGAAGTCAATTTTCCTTTAATTGAAGACATTACCATGAATGTGGCAACTAAATATGGTATGGTTCAGCCTAATGAGGATACTACTAAAGCTGTGCGTGCTGTTTTCTTTATTGATCCTAAAGGTATTATACGTGCTATTATTTACTATCCATTGAGTTTAGGACGCAATTTTGATGAATTATACCGCGTGTTACTTGCTCTAAAAACAGCTGATGAGTTTAATGTGGCTACACCTGCAGATTGGCGTCCTGGTGATGATGTGATTATAGGTCCTGCTGGTTCTTGTGGAACCGCAAAAGAACGTATGGAAGATACTGATATCCACTGTCAAGATTGGTTCTTCTGTACTAAGAAGTTGGATAAAGATTTAGTGTTAAGAAAGATACTTAAGAAGTAAAGATTTAGTATAATGAAAACGTCTGGTAGTAATATTAGACGTTTTTTTTATGTTCTTTTTTATTTAATCTATTTCTTCTTCTGTGTGTCTAAAAAGCATAAAACCAGGCAAATACCAGTCTTTGTAAATAGAAATACTGCGGAGTATAATTTTGTGACGAATAAATAACGAATAAATAACGAATAACACGCATTCACAATTCACAACTAATAATTCACAATTCAACCTGTTTTATGACGAATAAATAACGAAGAAACTACGAATAACACGCATTCACAATTCATAATTAACAACTCACAATTCAACCTGTTTTATGACGAATAAATAAAGAAGAAACTACGAATAACACGCATTCACAATTCATAATTAACAACTCACAATTCAACCTGTTTTGTGACGAATAAATAAAGAAGAAACTACGAATAACACGTTTTCACAATTCATAATTAACAACTCACAATTCAACCTGTTTTATGACGAATAAATCACGAATAACACGCATTCACAATTCATAATTAACAACTCACAATTCAACCTGTTTTATGACGAATGAATAACGAATAAATCACGAATAACACACATTCACAATTCACAATTCACAACTCACAATTTTTATTATTTCTTCAGCGACTTCTAATTTTGTCATTAATGGTAGAGGGGTGATGGATGTAGGAGAGATGATGGTGACTTTGTTGGTGTCGTAACCAAAACCCGCGTTTTCATCCTGTAAGCTGTTTAATACAATGTAATCTAGATTTTTTTTCTGCAATTTACCTTGTGCATTCTTTATTTCATTGTTGGTTTCTAATGCAAAGCCAATCATTATTTGTCCTTCTTGTTTCAGCAGTCCCATTTCGGCTGCAATATCTTTATTTTTTATCAGGTCAATTGTTAATTCGTTAGTTTTCCTTTTTACCTTAGTCAGAGAGGGATTTTTTGGGGTGTAATCGGCTACTGCGGCGCAGAAAATAGCGATGTTACATTGTGGAAATAACTTTGTACAGGCAACGTACATCTCGGCTCCAGACATAATGTCTATGCGTTCTATGTTAGGGTGAGAAATGTGCAGATGTGTAGGACCACTGATGAGTTTAACTATAGCTCCTTGTTGAGCACATGTTTCAGCCAAGGCATATCCCATTTTTCCTGTTGAGAAATTACCGATAAAACGAACAGGGTCTATTTTTTCATACGTAGGACCAGCGGTAATAAGTATTGTTTTTCCGTGTAATGATTTCATTTTGAGGTGAAATGAGTGAGTAAGGTCTGTGTTGTGATGCTAATAGAGTTCCTTTAGATTTGCAGGCTAGAGATGGGTGTTGACGGATATAATAGGTTGATGATAAAAACTTACTGTATCTTGAAAAACTCAATGACCTGATTGCAAATTGTCTCAGGTTCTTCCATACGCCCTTTTCCTTCTAATCCACTAGCCAAAAATCCGCTTTGTGCATCAATGATATGACAGCCATCTTGTTGTAATATGTTCACATTACGTTGGGTCGCTTTATGAGCATACATATCTAAATCCATAGCTGGAGCGATGATCACAGGACCTTTCATCGAGAGGTAAGTCGTGATGAGTAAGTTGTCGGCTATCCCGTGAGCCATTTTTCCAATACTACTAGCACTAGCAGGAGCAACAAGCATTAAGTCGGCCCATTGTCCCATATCTACATGACTGTGCCATGTGCCATCATTATTAGCAAAAAATTCACTTTGAACTGGGCGTCCAGAAAGAGCAGATAGTGTTACTGGCGTAATAAACTCTTTGCCAGCAGGTGTGATAACCACTTGTACTTCTGCTCCTTCTTTGATGAGTAAGCGTAGCAAGCTAGCCGATTTATAGGCTGCAATACTACCCGTAATGCCCAAAATGATATGTTTTCCTAGAAGTTTCAAAATCTAAAATTCACTTTCGTTGTTCGCATCATCATTTGCAGGGTTGCGAAAGTATGTTTTGTGTTCCAGAAATTCTTGTGTCGCTAATATAACGGGTTTTGGTAAGCGCTCGTAGTAACGTGAGATCTCAATTTGTTCACGGTTTTCGAATACTTCTTCTAAGTTGTCAGTATAAGAGGCGAATTCAGCAATTTTTTGATTTAATTCGTCTTTCATATCTTTACTTATCTGGTTCGAACGTTTTGCTATGATAGCAAGTGTTTCGTACAGGTTTCCAACTTCTTCTGCAAGATCGTTAGTGTCACGAGTAATGGTTGAAGCAGGTGCATTTGTTTTTTTGTAATCCATAATAACGAGTTATAATCCTAAAGTATCAATATTCAAATATAAAATAGGCACTTCTTAATTTAAGGCCTTTTGAGCTTTTTCAAAGAGGTTGTCAGCATCTTTCTTTTGTTCACTTGCTGGATAGTCATTCATAAATGAATAATATTCATCAATCACAGCGCGGTAACGTTTCTCTTGTTTTTCTTTTACACTATTATCAGCAATAATATAACGTGATTCCAAAATAAGGAATGCTAATTCTTCACTGTGTTTATTTCCTGGGTATTCTTTCAGACAGTTCTGAGCCGTTATAATGGCTGAATCATAGTTGTTGCCTAAATAACTTCCTAAATCATAATAAAGCTTAGCATTGAGATAAGCTTTGTAGGCTAATTTGTCCTGCATCTCATAAATATAACCTTGTGCTTCTTTTACTTCAGGAGCTTCTGGAAATAGATCCATAAATAAGGTATAAGCATCAATAGCTTCTTGTGATGAGGTCTGATCCAATTTGGCTCTTGGTGATTGCATATAAAAACAATAAGCGCGGTTAAAATAGCACTCTTTTATTTTTTTGTGACGCGGATAGGTTTTTGATATTTGGTTAAAGAAATGTTCCGCATACATATAATCGCCTTGACGAAAATAAGTCATCGCTTGTAAATACAGTGATTCTTCGGCCAGACTTGTTCCTTTAAAAACGGGTACAACCTCTCTCAGGAGTGTAGCTGCTTTGTCATAACTCTCAGAGGCATAATATTCTTTAGCTTTTTCGTACTTCAAGTTATAATCCGTGCTTTTTAAAAGCGCTTGATATTCACTGCAAGACGAAAAAAAAGCTGTTAAAAGAACAGCTAATATCAATATGTTTTGTTTCCACTTCATAATTCAGGGCTGCAAAATTAGTTTAAATTATAGAGATAATACCATTTAGATAGCTAAAAAGTTACACCAAAAGTGTTATTTTTAATAATAATTAACGTTATCGTGCGATAAATATTTCTTGTGTAGGACAAAAATACAAGTATTATCTATTTTTTAGGTTAAAGAAAACTGAATTTTTTGATTGAGAAATCTTGATGATATAACTGATTGTTCTTTGGTTTTGAGTTTATTGTTGTTGCTTGCTTGGATGTAATGTGTTTCTCTTTATTTGTTTTATAATTATGATTGTATTTAATGTATGAGATAGTTCGTCTGTTAAAAAAACGTTAAAATAGGTGCTTGTGGTGTTACAAAAAGTATTTTTAGACGTTAACTTATAAATTTTATCGTGTAAAAATGTATCTTTGTACTCGTTTTTCTGAAAAAGAACAGAATTTATAAATGTAAAAAACTCATGATTAAAGTAACATTTCCTGACGGATCGGTCAAAGAATTCTCGGAAGGTATCACAGCTTTAGAAATAGCTAAAGGTATTAGTTCCCGCTTAGCCAAAGAGATTTGGGCGTGTAGCATCAATAAAGAAGTAAAAGATATTACGGCACCAATAACGACGGATTGCAGTCTTAAATTACATAAATGGGATGACGCTGAAGCTAAACATGCGTTTTGGCATTCGTCTGCTCACTTAATGGCAGAAGCGCTTCAATCGCTTTATCCTGGTATTAAATTTGGTATTGGTCCAGCTATAGAGAATGGCTTCTATTACGATGTTGCCTTACCCGAAGGTGTGGTAATTACTGAGAGTGATTTGCCAACGATACAGAAAAAAATGAGCGAGATCGCTTCGCTTAAATTGCCAATAGAACGAGTTGATATTTCTAAAGCCGAAGCTTTAAAGTTTTTTGCTGATAAAGGCGAAATCTATAAAACCGAATTGATAGAAGGACTTGAAGATGGTCAGATCACGCTTTATAAACAAGGTGATTTTACTGATTTGTGTAAGGGACCTCACTTGCCTGATATGGGTGGCATTAAAGCTATTCAGCTTTTGAGTTTGGCTGGTGCCTATTGGCGTGGCGATGAAAAACGTGAACAGCTGACTCGTATATATGGTGTGTCATTTCCTAAGAAAAAAATGCTTGATGAATATCTTGTGCTTTTGGAAGAGGCTAAGAAACGTGATCACCGTAAAATTGGTAAAGAACTCGAACTCTTTACTTTTTCTAAAAATGTAGGACCTGGTTTACCTTTATGGTTGCCTAAAGGAGCGCAATTGCGTGAGCGTTTGGAGAATTTCTTGAAGAAAGTACAAAAACAATATGGTTATGAGCAGGTCATTACTCCTCATATCGGACTTAAACAGTTGTGGGTGACTTCGGGTCACTATGCTAAATATGGTCAGGATTCTTTTCAGCCTATCCACACTCCACAAGAGGGTGAGGAGTATTTATTGAAACCTATGAATTGCCCTCACCATTGTGAGATTTATAAATTTAAACCACGTTCATATAAAGATTTACCTGTTCGTTTGGCAGAATTTGGAACAGTATATCGTTATGAGCAGAGTGGTGAGTTGCATGGGCTGACTCGTGTACGTAGTTTTACACAAGATGATGCGCATATCTTTTGTCGCCCTGATCAGTTGAGAGAAGAGTTTCTTAAGGTGATGGATATCATTCTTTATATCTTTAAAACGCTTGACTTTAAAAACTTTGAGACACAAATCTCATTGCGCGATCCTAACAATAGTGAAAAATATATTGGGACTGATGAAAATTGGGAGAAGGCTGAAACGGCTATTATTGAAGCCTGTAAGGAAAAAGGAATAGATGCTTCTGTGGAATTGGGCGAAGCTGCTTTTTATGGTCCTAAGTTGGACTTTATCGTTAAGGATGCTATCGGTCGTCGTTGGCAATTGGGAACTATTCAGGTTGATTATAATTTGCCAGAACGTTTCGAATTAGAATATATTGGTAGTGATGATCAGCGTCATCGTCCTGTAATGATACATCGTGCACCTTTCGGATCAATGGAACGTTTTGTTGCTGTGCTTATTGAGCATACTGCTGGTAAGTTCCCGTTGTGGTTAACTCCTCAGCAAGTAGTGGTCTTACCAATTAGTGAAAGATATAATGAATATGCCGAAAAAGTTTCTAAAGTCCTAAATAATGCCGATATTCGCGCCGAAATTGATGACAGGAATGAGAAAATTGGACGTAAAATACGTGACAATGAAATCAAGCATGTTCCTTTTATGTTGATTGTAGGAGAACAAGAAGCTGCTAATGAGACAGTTTCTCTTCGTGTACAAGGTGAAGGAGATAAGGGAGCTATGTCGGTTGCCGATTTTTCTGATTTCATCAATAGCGAAATAAAAAAAGAATTAGAGTAAAGAGTAATAATTTAGGGATGGGAATAAAAGAGGAAAGTTTATCATTTCGTTTTTTATTCACATTTTAATATTAATCATTAAAAACCAGACGTATAATTGAAAATCTACACTTTCCTTTTGTCGAAGATTAATTATTTTTTTGGTTTTGATAAATACTAGGAGGACACAGCTATAGCACCACCTAAAGGAAGAAGAAGAGGACGCCCTCAGCAGAGAGACACGAGTCCTCAGCATAAAGTTAACGAGCGCATTAGAACGGCGCAAGTACGTCTTGTTGGCGAAAACATAACAGAACAAGGTATTTTTGATACCCGAGCAGCTATGCGTATGGCAGATGAAATGGAGTTGGATTTGGTAGAAATTTCTCCAAATGCAGATCCACCAGTTTGTAAAATTATTAATTATCAGAAGTTTCTTTATCAACAAAAAAAGAAGCAGAAGGAACTTAAAGAAAAATCGCATAAGATTGTTACTAAGGAAATACGTTTTGGTCCCAATACTGATGAACATGATTTTCAATTTAAATTGAAACATGCTCAAAATTTTTTGGAAGAAGGATCAAAGATCAAAGCTTATGTTTTCTTTAAAGGTCGTTCTATTTTGTTCAAAGAACAGGGCGAAATATTGTTGTTAAGGTTTATTCAGGCTTTAGAAGAAGTAGCAAAAGTAGATCAGCTACCTAAATTAGAAGGTAAGCGTATGACTATTATGCTTTCGTCTAAGAAGAAATAAGACTGAATAGAAAATAGAATCTTAGGATTATTTATACAAGTTGAGCGAATTTTTTCACTCAGCATGATTTTTTAGTTTCTAAATATTCACATCTTAATGAAGTGAATTATTCAATATTGAAGTTGTTTATAGTTTAATATTGAAATTTAAAATGATAGTATATGAAAGTGTATTGGGATGCCTAATGGTATTTTGATGTACTTTACATTAACACTATAATATTGGGAAATATATTTAATTTGTAGTCACATTTAATTTTTGAAGAAATGCCAAAAATGAAGACCAATTCCGGTTCTAAAAAGCGTTTTAAGCTTACCGGATCTGGAAAAATCAAGAGAAAGCATGCTTTTAAAAGTCATATCTTAACAAAGAAGACTAAAAAGCAAAAACGTAATCTTACTCAAGCTACTATGGTGAGTAAGTCTGATGAAAATAACATCAAAAAGTTGCTTGCAATGAAGTAAGCTCTTTCTCTTAGAGAAACAAACATTATTATGTAAATAATCGGATGATGTAGCCAGTTGAAGATTTCAGTTTAACCTGAAACGCTAGTCATTCAAAATTTTTGAAATTATGCCAAGATCAGTAAATGCGGTGGCTTCTAGAGCCCGCAGAAAAAAAGTCTTAAAACAGACGAAAGGTAATTATGGCGCACGAAAGAATGTGTGGACAGTTGCCAAAAATACTTATGAAAAAGGTTTACAGTACGCGTATCGTGACCGTAAAGCTAAAAAACGTTCATTCCGTTCATTGTGGATTCAGCGTATTAACGCTGCTGCTCGTATTGAGGGGATGTCTTATTCTCAGTTGATGGGAGGTTTGAAAAAAGCTAACATTGAAATCGATCGTAAAGCACTAGCTTATTTAGGTGTAGAACATCCTGAAGCATTCAAAGCAGTTGTAACATCTGCAAAAAATGCATTAGCTGGTAAAGCTCCTGTAAAAAAAGCTGCAGCAAAAAAGCCTGTAGCAAAGAAAGCAGTAGCTAAAAAAGAAGATGATGCTAAAGTAGCAACTAAACCTGCTGCTAAAAAAGCACCAGCAAAAAAGGCAGCACCTAAGAAAGCTGCTCCTAAATCAGAATCTAAAGATTCTAAAGAGTAATATAACGTACAATTCCCAATATTTATAAAGGCCTTCTGAATAGAAGGCCTTTTTTTATGCTATGTTGGCATGGTAATATGTGTTTCGTGTGTAAGTCTCTGTATGTGTCGAGTTGCTAGGAAGTGTCAGCAATTGGCAGGGGGCAAGAGTGATCTTGAATATGAAGGAAGTCATTAGCAACCTTGAAGTATCGACATTTCTACTGGGCTCAGTGTAAACCAAGCAGAAATCTTATGTGTGATTCTCTTGGTGAGAGTAATCGAGCTATGTATTGGGAATGCCCAAATTTCAACCGTAACTTCATAGTGTATTTAGGCGAAACTTAAATGCAATGTTAAAATTTAGCTGGAAATTATTGTCTTTTAGCGATCTGATAGTGTGTTTTTAGTCCAGATAGTGTTTCCTTATCTCTGACTCCATATCTTTATCCCAAATTTTAGATAACAGCTCTGATGCGTTTTGTTTATATGTTTCATACTTCTCCATGTCACCTAGCGTTTTATATGCTTTGGCAATACGAAAATGTGATGGTATGTGCATGTCATTAATTCGAAGACACATTTTATAATGAACGATCGCTTTTTCATAATTACCACAATCGAGTTCTTCTTGAGCTAATTTGCTCAGTAATTCAATATCGTTAGTTTCGTTCTCTAGTTTAAGATTTACAATGTCAGAGGCTTTAGTTGTGATAACAGAACAAGGCATTTCCCTAATTAATTTTTCGGTGACACTGCCAATAATGATCTTTCCAAAGTTATTCTTTCCTGTGGTTCCAGCTACAACTAAGTCAACATTATTGTTCAAAACTATATTGTTTATAACCTGATTGGTGTCTCCATCTTTAATCATCACAGAGAAGTTTACATCTGTTAAAGAAAACTTTTTCAAGAAAACCTCCATTTCTTGTTCGTGTTGTGCTTTAAGATTCTGATTCTCTTTTTCCAAGTCAATTTCGATGCGTAAGGAGGTGATGAAATAGGGTAGATAAGTATTTAATATGATAACTTTAGAATGAAATTTCTTGACGATTTGTAAGGTGTTTTTTAAAGCTCTTTCAGATGCATCCGAAAAGTCTGTAGGACATAGTATTGTTTTGATTTTATGATTTTGCGATTCTTTGGCAACCCATACTGGTTTTTCGGATTTTCTAACTAACTTTTGAACAAGTGAACTGATGATCTTATCATCTTTGTCGCCATGAAGTAATGGTGCAGTTATGATAACATTCACATTTTCTACTCTAGAGTGCATTATTATATTTTCTAGAGGGTTTGCAAAGTCTATGGACTTTAGGCTAACTTCTACACCATTTAATTTCTTTTCAAAGTTGTTTAATTTTTCATTTGCTATCTTTTTGAGGCTGTCAGCAAATGATTTATGTCTCATTTCTTTTGGAAGTGTACAAATTAGCAATACACTAGAATCAAATTCTGATGCAATGCTATTCACTTTTTCAGCTAATGTTTCTGTTTCTATATTAATGTCTATAGGGACAAGAATTTTATTAAGTAATTTCATATCGGCGTATTTTTGATTAGATGTTATTAATCTACTGTATGCTTAAGTAAAAGTACAAAAAATACATTTGGAAATCATAATGTTTTATTTTTTCACACTTATATTGTTGATATTATTATGGTACGCAATCTATAACATTACTTATGATTAACTAGGTCGATCGTGATTTTGCAGTTTGTTGCCAATAAAAAAAGTGTTTTGAATTGATACTCCGTCTCTTTGCAGTGGGGGAGTTCATTTTTAAAACTGTTTTTTTTGACAAAACAAGTTCAATATCCCTTTGAATGACAGTTTGGCTGTAACCTAAGGTGAGATATTGTATGCTAAACGATGCTAAGAATTAATAGGCATACTTAAAAGACAAGTTTTTGGTATTATGTTCAATCATTTTACTAATTTTGTAGGGCATTGATTAATCAATTATTATGAAGCTGTGTTTAGCCCTCGTCACATTTGTTCTCCTTCTTACTTCTTGCAAGACAGAAAAGCCAGATCTTAACGTAAACCAAGAGCTTGCTGATAAACTCGAATTGGCAATTAATTTACGATTTTCACAATCAGAAGTTTTGGATACCATGCTCAATGGCGTTTTTGATGAATTAAAGCTCGAAAATTCTGATCAGCTATGGGCTAAATACTATTTCGTGAAGGCGCATGTGGAAGAGAGTAAAAGCCATTTTGCTGCTGCTACATTATTACTGGATAGCGCTATTAACCGAGGTTTGTATGAGGATGCTGCATACGAAGCGAGAGTCATCTTATTAGAAGCTATCATTAACGAACAATTATTATTGTTTGAGAATGCACGCAATTATTATAACCAACTTTGTAATGAAGATATGGCGTGTCAGCTTACTTCTAACGAAAAACTCACTGTTATTTTAGGTAAGGCGCGTATTGCTAAACGCCTTCACCTGCCTATAGAAAAGTATTTAGAAGCCGCTGAAAAACTTATTACTGATCAGCCCAATATGAATCTTGGGTTATATTATTCTAATCTGGCGTTCTTTAGTAAAGATCCAACTTTAGATATTAAATATTTAAAGCTTTCTCTAGGTTATTATAAAGAACATGATTTACCCCTAAAAATTTTTAATTCTTATTATAATCTTGCTTCTGATTATGTGAAGATTAACCTAGATTCTTCGCTGTATTATATTCAGCAGGCCGAAGTCTTGAATTCCGATTCAAGTTTAATTCCCATCATTCGTAATTCTTGTCAGCAGAGTTATTATTATTATAAATCTGCTTATGTTTTATATCATATGGAGAATTATACAGAAGCTATTAAGTATATTGACTTGGCCCTTCCCATATCAGAATCCTTAGAGATGGAGAATTCGCTATTTGGTTTAAAAGGAATCAAATCAGATATCTTATTTTTGCAAGGGCACTATCAAGCTTCCAAAGATCTGGCAGAAGAGTCCTCTAATCATTTTTATACCTATAAGCTGAAAGCATCAGAAAATAAAATTAGATATATTGAAGCTAAGAATCACCTTGATGACGTTCTGCTAGAAAACCAGATGTATGAACTTAATCTCGACAATGCCAAATTGTCAAATCGTTTATATCTGCTTTTTAGTATTTTAATTTCTATAATATTAATATTTCTAATTTATCGCGGGAAGAAGATTAAGTCAGATTTATTGTTAGCTTATGAAGGCCTATACAAAAAGGATAGATCAATTTTTAGATTAGAAGATAAAGTTGTAAAAGTGAATAACTATGCAGAGTCTGGGCATTTTCCTGAAAAAACAGTGTTGTCAAATATTAATAAAGAACTAAAAGCAGATATAGCCATTTCTAGTTGGGATAATTTTTATTTAATGTACTCTCATAAGTTTCCCGATTCTGATCATCTGATGAGAAAAAACTTTCCCCATTTAAAACCCAAAGAATTGCAATTTGCTTTGTGTGAACATTATGGTTTGTCGGATGAAAAAATAGCAATAATTTTCAATGTCCAGCTCACCACAATTAGAAAAAAAAGACAACGTTTACGCCAAGTGCTTTCCTTGACTCCTAACGATAATATAAAAGATTATCTCTCTCAGTCCCTTACCAAACGCTCTTACAAGTATTAATTTGATATTGATGTAAATTTAAGAACGAAAACATCTTGAATTTTAATTAGTACAAAATCAGTCGTTTATGATCTTGTTTTTTCTTGTCACGGAATGTCACGCCCTAAAAGTTGCAATTTACATTAATATTACAGGTTAGTTTTTGTAAAAAAACCTAAATTGTAATGCGCTAATCATAAGATGGTTGTGATTTATTTTTTCTTGTCACGGAATGTCACGCCCTAAAAGTTGTTATTCCATTCTGAATGTGACAGATTTGTGCCGTAAAACTAATTTATAATATTACAGAAATGAAAAACAAGAAGAATTACAAATTTCTATTATCAACTCTCGTTCTTATTACAGTCATTTTTTTTAACATTAACCATTGTCAGAAAACAAATGCTAGTGTTTCATTTAGGCTAAATGATGTATTTAGTATATCAAGTTGTCAAGCTGAAAATAAAGATGACAAAGGTGATGAGGACCCTATTGTATGTGCTCCTAATAATCCTGATCATGAAATGACGGAAGAAGAGTTTTTAGAACTATTGCGTAGAAAGCAAATTTAATCTGATGCATAAACGATTAGTATATATATTGCTTCTAGGTTTATTTCTGTCTTCAAATCTATTTGCACAAGACCTGCTGACTTTATCTAAAGCATTAGAAATAGCAGCGCTTAATAGCCCTGATTTAAAACAGTCTGCCTTGAGTTTAGAACGTAGTAAAGAAATTCTTAAAGCGCAAGAAGCGGCTTTGAAATCAGATTTTGACTTGAGTTTGACCCCTTTGAGTTATTCCAATCAGTTAAAGTATGATGATAGGCCTAATGGTGATGGGTGGTATAATGTGCAACAAACTACTTCAAGTGGTAACTTGTCAATTAGTCAACCCATTTTGCTGACAGATGCTACTGTGGGTTTGTCTAACTATTTCAGTTGGCAGGATGCTAATGGGGATCAAAGTTTTTATAATAAGCTGACGTTTAAGGTTACTCAACCCTTGTTTTCGCACAACCAGCAGAAGATGGACCTTAAAGAGGTGGAGCTTGATGTTGAAAATGCTGAATTAGACTATGCTTTGCAGAAACTAAGTCTGGAGCTTTCCATCACACGTCAATTTTACAGTGTCTATCAGAAACAGATGCAAGAGCTTATTTACCAAGAGGAATTGGACAATCAGCAAAAGAACTATACGATAGTAGCGCAAAAAGTAAAGGCTGGATTGATGCAACTGGAGGAGTTGTATCAGTCTGAAGTCAACGTTATCTCAAGCGAAACTACTTTAGAATCATCGCAGGTAAGTCTTCTGGATGCTATGGATGCGTTTTGTTTATTGTTGGGGACTGGCTTTGACTACGAGTTTATGGCAGTGCTTAATGTACAGACCGATTCGGTGCCCATAGAGCTTCCTTCGGCTATCGAGCGTTCTTTACAAGTGGCTATGGAATTACGCCAACGTGAAATAAATATTGAAACAGCTGAATTCTCATTGCTACAGACCATGGATAATAACTCTTTTAGTGGTAATCTTTCACTGCAAATGGGACTAAGTGGTCAGAATGAACAACTGCAAGATATTTATAGTAAAGCAAGTAATAATACGGGTATTAGCCTTTCGTTAGAAGTGCCTATATGGGATTGGGGAAAACGAAAAGCACGTATTCGTTCGTCAGAAATTAGTCTTGAGAAGCAAGAGCTGTATCTCGTAGATGATAGAAATGATATTGTGTTAACCATCAGAAAACTACACCGTAGTCTGGAAAGTCTTTATCATCAGATAGAGAAAGCCGAAAAGAATGTGCGCAATGCTCAGCTGACGTATGATACCAACCTCGAGCGTTTCAGGAATGGGAAAATATCGGGTATGGATCTACAGCTTTTTCAGAACCAGTTGTCAACAAAAAAAATGGCTCAAACCAATGCCATCATCAATTATAAGATAGAGCTGCTCAATATGAAAATTCAGACGCTCTACGATTGGGAGAAGGGAGAGGAGTCTTTGCCTGAGGATTTATTTATACATAATGTGAAATGATCTATAGCTCAAAATAATGGCTAACACTCACCTTTTGATGCCGTAATCAAAAATTACGATAAGAACGCCATCGGGAATTTAAGGGTAAGTGGAGGGGAAAGCCTTTTTTAGGAAGAATTTTTAATCGATTTTAATATGAACCAAATAATATCATTGTGACGAAGAACTTAAGAATAACAAGATCCTTAATGCACGCTTTCGCTATCCTTTCGTTAATGACAATGTTGTGCTCTTGCGGTTCCACCTCCAATAAATCAGCGAGTAAGACTAGCATAACTTTATCTGCAGAGGAAATAGACCTTGGGGAAGTGAATGTCAATACCGAAGTAGTGCATGAACTGTCTGTTGTCAATACGGGAGAAGTGCCGCTTATCATCTACCGTATAGCCACCTCTTGTGGTTGTACCGAGGTGGAGTGGACACAAAAACCCATAAAACCTCAAAAGTCGAGTATTATAAAGGTTAAGTATAAAGACAAATACCCAGGCTATATCCACAAGACCATTACTATCTATGGAAATTTGGAGAAACCACTTGTGGTGAAGCTTAAGGGGGAATTAACGGAATAAAATAAAATTTATGAGCATTAAAAAGTATTTGATATTCGCATTAATAATGATGACATGTTTTTCTTGTAAAGAAAAACGACCTTATTATTTAGAGACTGCTATCTATAATGAAGTAAGCTCGCATTATCAGAATGATACTACCCGTAAGCAAGAGGCTGTTGACTTTTTATTTCAGAATATGAGCAATAAATACTCAAAATATGAACCCATTGCGGATCAAATGCTAAGTCATCTTGCTGATAGTTTATCTAATTTAGAGGGGCGGGTAAAAACCTTTAATGATGTACAAATATTGAAGAAACCCTTGCCTAAAGAAAGGGGCAATACTTTAGTTATTTATGATTGTGATACCTTGGAGAGTGCCGATCTAATAGCACACATAGATATCACCTATAAACAATGGCAAAAAATGGCACATGTGAGTGGTACTACTTTCTCCGATTATTGTGAGTATATTTTGCCTTACCGTATTTCGGATGAGCCTGTTCATCAGATGCCTGCTCCTTATTTTAGCCCTCAATTTGTTTGGTTTCAAGATTCTTTACTTCTTACAGATTCGATTACATTCACATTGAGTGAATTCGTTAAGCAAGTAGGACTAAAAATGTATTTTCCCATACAAAAGAGTTTCCCATATCGTTACTCAGCTCTTCAAGCTTATAAAATTGGAGTCATGCCTTTTTGTGATGATATTGCTATAACACTTGCTCTATTGCTACGCTCCATTGGCATACCAGCCAGTACTGATTATGTTAACCAATGGGGTAATCATCATTATTCGGGACATCGTTGGTTGACAGTTAAGTGGCAAGGAAAATGGGATGCATTCGATCCTATTGATGGTAAGGTTCTTTCTGATATTTATCGCAAAGACTGTATTGTGAAAGCTTGGCGTAGTAGTTATTCAATAAACTCAAAATGTGATAATAACTCTATTGATGTAACTGATCAATATGTCGTCACTTCAAATTTGTCGGTAGCCGCAACTATTCCTAAAGGCAGTAGACCAGCTATAGCTGTCTTTAATAAGTTTAGAGGATTTAATATATTGGACTATGGTCTTAAGAAAAAGGATTCTTTGCTTTTTGAAAATATTGGTAGAGAAACAATTTTTTTTGTAGGGTATGAAAAGAATAGAGATTTTGTGCCTGTTATGTCTCCCATCTATTTAGATTCTTTATCAAACACTATTGTATTAATGGCAGATGTGAATCATAAAAAGGCTGTCACATTATTAAGGAAATACCCAACTAATTTAGGATTGCGTACATTCCATAAACGAGGTTGGGGAAAATTATTATCTAATTGCAGAATAGAGGTGAGTAATGATAACTTTAGGTCAGTTGATACTTTGCTGGTGTTTAAAAACTATGATTCTTACAAAGAAGAATTATTTACTCTCAGTGATATTAAACCCTATAAATCTGTAAGGTTTGTTTATGCTAAAACGTGTATGATAGCTGAAATAAAGTTCTTAGATGTGGACAACAAGCCCATTGTTGGAGAATTGTTTGGTAATTATTTGAAGAAGGGCTGTGGTATCAGTCGAATATTTGATGACAAGATTTTAACCTGGGGCAGGTTTCGTAATAATAATAATAATAATAATAATAATAATAATAATAATGAAAAACACTTTGGTTATCATTTCGACGAAGCAAAAGAAATAAAGAAAATATCAGTTCTGGCACGTAACGATGGAAACCATATTGTGGTAGGAAATGAGTATGAACTGATGGTATGGGTAGATGGCTGGAAAAGTTATGGCAGGCAAACGGCCACAGAACAGAAATTGATATTTGAGGACATTCCAACAGGAGGCTTGTATTGGTTACAAAACCATACCACTGGATCGGAAGAACTTCCTTTTATGTTCACTTCAGATGGGGAACAATTTTGGTTAGGCGAATTGAAGTAAGGTGAAAAGATGAAGCTGAATAACCGATTTACCATATTATTAGATTTTTTGGGTGTAAGTGTTGCTGCTATTTTGCTAGTGGCTCTTCCTTTATCGTTCAATGATCATTTGATTATTAGACCGATGGAGAATAGGCCATTTTTCACCCTCTGTTATGCCGTAGTTTTTCTTGCTGTCCTGACTTTGCTTAAATGCCTTATGACTCCTCATAGCATTAAAGTCAATACTATTGACATTCTACTTTTTCTTTTTGTTGGTTGTCGCCTAATAATTAGCTGCCTTATTAGCGATTCCTTTCATCTCAGGTCTGTTTATGAACTACTTCTTTTAAGCACTCTTTATATGGTGTTGAGGACATTTGAATTGAAGCATTATACTTATTTGCTTTACGCCTTGCTGGTTGGTGCTTTATTTCAAAGTGTATTGGGGCAGTTGCAACTGTATGATTTAATTCCATCAAAACACGGGCTGTTTAACATCACGGGCACTTTCTTTAACCCGGCACCTTTTTCTGGCTATTTGTGCTGTGCCTTTCCTGTGGCTTTGTTTTTATATTTAAAAAAACGAGGAACAAGAAGTCAGTCTTTTGTAAAGAACACGATAAGTAAGGGGCGACATATATTTACCTTGGTTTGCTTGCTTGCAATGGTCATCGTATTGCCTGCTACACGCTCTAGAGCTGCTTGGTTAAGCGTGTTATTGGTAGGTGTTTTGGTCTTTCTTCAGCGAACATCTTTTGATGCTGTTTTAAGGAAGTATCATATTAAAAAACGGGTAGCAATACTGCTCATTTCTCTTGTTGCTTTAATAGTATTATCTGGTGTTTATTTTGTAAAAAAGGACTCTGCCGATGGGCGTTTACTGATATGGCAGGTAGCTACGCATATGCTTTTCGAGAAGCCACTTTTGGGCTTTGGTGATAATGGTTTTGAGGCTAGTTATATGTCTTATCAGGCCGACTTTTTCAGACAAAATCCTGAGCATGTGGGGATTGATCTCGCAGACAATGTGCAGTATGCCTATAATGAACTGATAAAACTAAGTGTAGAGCAGGGTGTCGTTGGTGCAGTCATCATACTACTAATGGCCTATTTTGTTGCTAGAATTCGAAAGAAACGTTTGTTTTTACGCATAGCTCAATATGGCTTATTGAGCTTGTTTGTTTTCGCTATGTTTTCATATCCTTCAGCCATACTAGCGATAAAAGCCTGTGGTGTTTTGTTTTTGGCTCTAGCTTCTGCTTTTGCCTCTCCTATATTACAATGCAATGGACGAGTGTCAAAAGGAATAGCGTTGGGACTAATCGTTGCTTTAATATTTATCTTGCCTCGCAGTTATAGGGGCGTTCAAGATTATTATCAGGCACTAACAACTTGGCGTGATGCCTCAGATATTTACCGTGTGGAAGCTTATGAGGAGTGTTTAGACGATTTTGCATTGGCGCATCCTATGCTCAGCTGGAATGGTGATTTTCTGATTCAATATGGAAAAGCGTTAAGTATGACGGAAAAAGATGCAGAAGCCATCTTGATATTAGAAAGTGCCAAACTTTTGCTTAATAATACCATTCTTTATACTGCACTTGGAGATAGTTACACACGACTAGGTGATTATAATCAAGCTGAACTGGCGTATTGGGAAGCTTACCATATGGTACCTAACAGATTTTATCCCTTGTATTTACTAGCGCTAATGTATGAACAAGAAGGAGATGCAACTAAGGCTGAGGCCATAGCAACTATGATAGAGCGAAAATTAGTTAAGGTAGATTCGAGAGCTATAGAAGAGATTAAAACAGAGATGCAAGCACTCAAAGAACGTCTTGCTTTAAAGTTATAATATAAAAAAACAATGATATACTTATTTGTACTTAGTCCAATAATAATTGCGAGTTTGTTTTTTATTAAACCAAAGCATGTTGTTTTTAGTACTTTACTAGCCTTTGTGAAAGTAATTTTCATTTTGGCTTTTACCCTTCTACTCTGTCGGGTCTATTGGTTTGATATTTATAAGATACCAAGTGAATCTATGGAGCAAACCTTGATGATAGGAGATAAGATTATTATTAGGAAGGGCAAATTACCCATCAATAATGAGGTGGTCGTTTTTGAGATGAGGGATTGGAAAAAACCACTGACTCTAGTTAAGAGGTGTGTAGCTGTGCCTGGAGATACTTTAGCATCAAGGCAGGATTCTGTTTTTATTAACCACCAGTTTTTAAGTGAAAAAGAGACCATGAAGTGGGGGTATTATTACAATACTGAATGCCTTTCTATAATGGAAGTCGAGAACGAATTAGGGCGAAAAATAACAAGGTGGAAAGAGAAAGAACAACTGCTTATGGCTTTGACAAAACAAGAGAGCCTTATACTTGTGTCTCGTTTTCCACAAGCTCAATTACATCAGGCAACTTTAACTTGTCTTGATAAAGGTAATATCTTTCCATGGAAGCGCTACTTGGAGAATAATAGGAGTAATATTCACCCGGTCTATGTTCCTGAAAAAGGACACACCGTTAATTTGAGCAAACAATGCGCAGCCTGGTATTTCAAAATAATAAAGTCTGAAAATGAGAATGTTAAAATAGCTAAAGGTGTAGTGTCTATTGATGGGCAGATCATTGAGGAATACACGTTTAAACATAACTATTATTATATGATGGGAGATAACAGAAACCGAAGCCAAGATTCACGCTATTGGGGATTTGTAAGAGAAGAATATATTATGGGTAAAGTATTATGTAAGCTGAATTTTAAATCGTTTAATATCAAGATAGTTCAATGATAAAATTCCTAATAAGCCGTCCCATAGCCGTTTCTATGACTTTCCTTGCATTGGTCATTGTGGGCTTAGTATCGATGAATATCATCCCCGTGTCTCTGATGCCGGATATTGATATACCACAGGTTACTGTAAAGGTCAACTGCCCTAATAGTGGGGCGCGTGAAGTCGAAGATGTGTATGTCAGTCGTATTCGTAATAGTTTGCAGCAAACGTCTCATTTGGAGGATATCTCAAGTACTTCGTCCAATGGTAAGGCCACTATTGTTTTACGTTTCAAATATGGCACAAACATCAACTATGCCAATCTTGAAGTGAATGAAAAAGTGGATGGGCTGATGCACTATATGCCCGATGATTTTGAACGCCCTAAGGTGATAAAATCAAAAGCTTCAGATATTCCCGCCTTTTATGTGAACATATCCTTAAAAAAAGGAGCAGAGCAGGAGCGCTTCTTGGAACTCAGTAGCTTTACCCAAGCAGTCATCAAGCGGCGCATAGAGCAATTACCCGAGGTGGCATTGGTTGATGTCTCAGGTTTGGTGCATCCAGAGATTTATATTCGACCTAATCAGACGGTGACCAAACAATTAGGCATTACTGATAAGGAGATAGAAGCAGCCTTAAAAGCAGGTAATGTTAATATTGGCAATATCAAGGTTAAAGAAGGGGCTTATGAGTATAATATTCGCTATTCTTCGGCTATTGTAGAGCGTACCGATCTCGAAGATCTACTCATTACGGCAGGCGATAGGGTATTCCGTCTTGGTGAAGTGGCTGATATTGGGGTGCGCAATCAGAATACACAAGGCAAGTTTATCAATAAAGGCAAACAAGCTATTACCTTAGCGGTGATTAAGAAAGCCGATGTCCAGATGAACGAATTGCAAAGTAGTTTTTCTGATTTGCTTATGGAGTTACAAAAAGATTATAAACGCATTGATATTGAAATCAGTCGTGACCAATCAGCTTTGCTTAATGTTTCCATCAGTAACTTAAGAAATACGCTCATTATTGGAGGCGTATTGGCTTTTTTGATTGTATTTCTCTTTCTGAAAGATAAAAAAGCGCCTTGGCTCATAGGCTTGACTATTCCTGTAAGCATCATTATTTCGATTCTGGTCTTCTTTCTAGCGGGTTTGTCCATCAATATTATCTCTCTTTCTGGTTTAGTGTTGGGGGTGGGGATGATGATAGATAACTCCATTATTGTCATTGATAATATCGATCAGCATTATAAAGACAAAGCCTTGGACGAAGCCTGCATAGCAGGAACCAATGAGATCATTCGTCCACTTTTGAGTTCTGTCCTGACTACCTGTGCGGTATTTTTGCCTCTTATCTTTCTGAGTGGTATTGCAGGAGAATTATTCTACGATCAAGCTATTGCTGTGACCATAGGATTGATGATTAGCTTTATCGTGTCTATTACCTTGTTACCTGTTTATTTTAGGGTGTTTCATGGGAACAGCCATCACGCGCCCCTAACCCCTAAAGGGGGAAGCCAACCCACTGCTCTTTCTAATCATCGTGACGGTGATTTAACTATTGCAGAATCTACAAGTTCTGCACCGAGCGTTGACACCCCTTTAGGGGCAGGGGGCGAGCGAGGGAAACGAAAAATATTCTCCTTCAGCATCTTCAGCCACATAGAAAAATTCTACGGCGGTCTTTATGATTACTTGATGAAACGCAAAGGTTTTTCCTTAACAGTTGTGGCTGTTTTTACTGCTGTGGGTTTATATCTGTTGGTGATTTCACCTAAAGAAGCCTTTCCTGCCTTTGAAGAAACGGATGTGTTTGCACGCATTAGCTGGAATGAAAATATCACCTTGGAGGAAAGCGAAGAGCGGATCGCTAATTTGCACGAGTTGATCTTTGAAGAAAAGCAAGATTATAGTGCTTTTATTGGTGTACAGCAATTTATCCTTAATCATTTGGGAGAGATGGAAGAGGACGAGTGTATCATCTATTACGAAGCTGATGATGTGGAAGCTCTAGAAACTTACAAGAAAGCTTTGCAGCAGCATGTAGCTCAGCAATATTACAAAGCACAAGTCCATTTTGAGCAAGCACCCAATGTCTTTTCTCAAATATTTGAGAACAAAGGAGCTATGCTTGAACTTAATTATGTGTCGGATAATAAACGGCAGCTTTTAGAGCCTCAAAGAGCTCAGGATAATGCAAAAAGTTTGTTGAAAGATGTGGGTTTAGAAACAGAGCCATTGGCCTTGCAGGAATACCTCATCCTAAAACCCAGAACAGATCGTTTGGTGCAGTACGGCATTAGTTCTTCGTATTTGTACAATAGATTACGCCAAGCCTTAGATGGTTATGAGGTGGGCACGCTAAAGTCTGGCGCCAACTATACCTCGATAGTGCTTAGTGATAAACAGCAGAGCATAGAAAAAGTCATTTCACAGCTTTACCTCAATGGCGCAAATGGTGCAAAATATCCTGTGCGCGAATTAGTTACTCTTGATAAAGGAGTCGATTACAAGTCCATCCCAGGAGGTAAAGAAGGGGCTTATATCAAAATTACGCCTATAACAGGAGCTGAAGATTTGGGTGATTTGGTGGCAGAGATCAAAGCCAAACATCATCCCGTAGCAAGTTCATATTTCTTGTCGGGTAACTACTTTACCAATCAACGTCTCTTTTTCGAGATGCTCATTGTCTTGTGTATTTCTACTTTGCTTTTATATTTTATTTTGGCGGCTCAGTTTGAATCATTGTTGCAGCCTGTGATTGTGCTTTCTGAAATTCCCATTGATGTGGCAGGAGCGATGTTTGTCCTTAAGTTAGGCGGAGGAACGGTCAATATTATGAGTATGATAGGTATCGTGGTGATGTCGGGTATTATCATCAACGATTCCATCCTTAAGATAGACACCATCAACCGCATTCGCAAAACAGGCGTTAACATTAACGATGCCATTCATCAGGCAGGGATGCGACGACTAAAACCCATCGTGATGACAAGTATCACTACCATCTTAGCCCTTGTGCCCTTTTTATTTGGTAGCAGTATGGGTAATGTATTACAACGCCCACTGGCATTAACCATCATTGGCGGTATGACGGTGGGAACCATCATTAGTTTGTTCTTTATCCCTATGATGTATCAAATATTGGAGTCGCCTTCGCGAAAAAAACAGGGAAAGGAAAGTGGTAAGTCACCTATAAATACTTTGTAAATATGAGGTACCAAAATCTTAAACGTAAAGCACTTATTATACATCTTATAAAGAAGGGGTGTCCTAATAATGTAGATCATTTATCTGATAAATTGGGAGTTTCGTGCCGAACGATAAAGCGTGATGTTCAAGAGTTAAAGGGTATGGGTGCCAATATTAGGTTTTGCAGACAAAGGAATAGCTATATACTTAAAGAACCATTTGATTTTGAAAAAAATTTGACTGAATACTTTTAGCTATGTGCTCGATATTTAATTTTAAAAGTAAAAGTTGAGAATAAATATTTATTGGTGAATTTAATGAATGAAAAAAAGCAAAGGGACAGATTTTGGCACTAACGTGAATTACATTTGTAATTCTAATTATATATTTATGAGTGTTTTGAGATTTATAAATCTTACTAAAGAAACAACAAGATTTAATAAGAGGCTAATCATCTTTACGTGACAAGACAGAAAATATTATTTTATAAACAATGCGAATTAATAGTTGAATACCATTCCAAAGCAAGCAGCAGCTAATCTGCCAAATACATGTGTGATTAGTCCTTTAGTCGAACGCACTTTGGATGCTA
The DNA here is from genome assembly GCA_965662645.1 of Bacteroidales bacterium. GTDB lineage: Bacteria > Bacteroidota > Bacteroidia > Bacteroidales > UBA5342 > UBA5342. The sequence continues at coordinate 434 of CBFIII010000037.1, read as the reverse complement.
TTTGAATTTTAGTTTTCTCATTAACCCAATTGAAGAGCGATTCAATTGGTTGTCTGATAGTTGACACAGCCGATGAAAATAGGTCATTATACGCCTTTTCTCTTTGTTTTGTGAGCTCATCAGTTCCTTTGGTGTTTTTTATAGGAGTAAACATTACAGACTGCTTCTCTTTATAAAGTTGATCGAAGAATTTATTGTCGAAATATATTTTATCGCCAAAGAATTCTCTATTTGTGATTTCAGACCAGTTTTGTTTAAATACATTTAAGTCATTTTCAGAAGCAGGAGTAATTACTATTGACTCAGGGAAAGGCAACCTAGAAGGTCTGTAGAATCCTAAGGCATGTAATTTTAACCCGTGATACCAGAATCCTTTTGTAGCACTGTATGTTTTATCAGTAATTTCGGTCGCTACTTTTGGCGTTCTTTTTCCA
>CBFIII010000036.1:11315-40596 GCA_965662645.1 Bacteroidales bacterium | reverse complement strand
AAAGGAGAACACTCGTAGTGCATCACCAGTTTAGAGATCTGCATCAAATAGTTACTGATACACGAGGAGGATTTACCAGCGATGGTATATTTCCTGATAAACTGATCCGAGAGTTGCTTGTACTCAGGCACCAACTCACAGGCCTGTTGTAAAAAAGATTTCTTACTCATAATATTGTATTTTAAATATTTATGAGCAAAAATGATATTATTTAATCAGATTATCTTAATTTTGAAGGTGTTTAAGATAAGCTCTCCCGCTGGAGCGGGAGTTTAGTTCAACAGGCTAGCATAGATAATATGGCGGCTTGGGCTGTCACACGAGCTTCAGCAGTTTCTAGCAGCACGCCAAATCATAGATTTACGAACGAATTGTTTATTTTTACGGGTGTTCGTGATTACATAATTGACAGTGTCTGAAATGGAAAGTTCACAGTAAAATCTCTGATGTGGCTCCGAGGCTATCTTGAAAGGAGTTAGCTTTCTAAAGCCATACGATCCATCTGTGTGCCGAGAAACAATGGACGGCATAATATCCATTGTATGCTGTAAGTGAGATGGTTGAGACCAGTTGTAAGGTTGAACCACCGAGGTCGTCTTTCAGGAGAGGGCTTCAATCGGAGCACAGCGTAGATCACGATCACCAAAATAAGCAATAGTGAGTAAACCGCCTAAAGGTGCTTTGGTAAAGAGCCAAGGTATTGAGCGTTTAGGTTAAGTGCAATGCCACGAGTATTGTACGGTAAGAATATAGGAGCTGAATGCAAATGAACCACTGATGAAGTGTCGGGAAAGTGTAACTCTCTGTCAAAAGCCACTTAAGGATGTGAGGGGTGATAAGTGTAGCGACTACCTGATTATTGGCTACACGGCAGGCGTCATTTAGGTGGCAGGAACTATATTTGGGCTCGTTTACGGAACTCGGGAACCTGGATAACAATGCAAATGGAAATATACAATAGGAACAACCTAGAGGCAGAATACAAATGTGTTACTCAGGGGCGGACTAAGCCGTAGTAGTGATGATCCCGATAGCTATCGGGACTGTAATGGAACTGGAGCAAAGGGCTTAGCTAATTTTAACTACGTTTTGCCAACTTGAAAGAGGATGAGCTTATATTTGTAGTAGAGATTAGAGGAGCCGTATGAAGGGAGACTTTCACGTACGGTTCTGTGAGAGGCTTAGGGTGAAATTCCCTTTGCCTACTCGACAGCAATCGTTGTGCACAAGCAAAACAACTACAAAACATAGTATCATATGAGAAAACAAATTATTTTATTTTGCATTATTTTTTTAACTTGCTCTTTTCGGCTTTCTGCTCAAATAGAAAAGACAAAAAATTTTATTGGACTAACTCCTTCCGCAACAGTTGAACCGTATTATGCAAAAGGAGAGTTCGATTTAAATATTGTGCCGATTGTTTTTCAGAAAACATTAACTAAGCGAATTGATATTAAAATTGCTTCGATTATTAATTATGGGGTAAGAAATTCAACGAATTCAATTAGTCATTTAGGAGGACAATTATCTTTCCCTATATTTTTTCGAAAAAAGAAAGATTTAAATACTCCGTCACAAGGATTTTATATTGCACCTGGAGGAGGATATGCACGAAATATAATGGAAAAACACAATAATTACGGACCATGGCTTGAACCAGGTTATAATTTGATGATAAGTAAAAATTGGTCAATTTCTTTTGGAGTTCACCTTGGTGCAACGCACTTCAATTATGATAATGGTGATGAAAAGTGGGATAATCATTTTGGAATTACAATTATAATTGGAAGATGGATTTGAAAATAAAAATGCCAGTGCACAACATTCGGTATATTTTATTGCCGATATAGTGCTGAAAACAAGATATGTGGCTCGCTTCAAACTTCATTACGGCTTGACAGTGACGTACTCCGAAATCGGCAACAAAAACATATCGCTATCCGTTATCGCCAAGTGAAAAACGTCAGCGTATAAAACAAGCAATGAGATAGATATTAAATCAGAAAGCCAACACACAAACAGCACATTTGCAATTCGCTCAAACCGACGCATACTCCAAATTGCAAAAGAGCTGTTTTTGACAACGCTTCCGTGCTAATTTAGTACTTTTGATTTTTGAAAAATATTAAGTGAATATGTCGGAAACAAATCGAATAGAATACAAAAGTGAGCTAACACCCATAGTTGATATTGAAAAGGAAGTTATTGCTTTCTTGAACTATCACGAAGGTGGAGTAATCTTTATTGGCATCGATAAAAATGGAAATACTTTAGGCGTTTCTGATGTCGATAGTGATATGCTAAAAATCAAAGACCGTATTAAACACAACATCTCCCCATCTGCTATGGGCTTATTTGATGTGGTTATGGAAAGTAAGGATGGCAAAGAACTAATCAAAATAATTGTTGCGGGTGGTACTGAAAAACCTTATTTCAAAAAGAAATATGGAATGACAGAAAAAGGCTGTTTCATCCGTACAGGAACTGCAGCAGAACCAATGCCACAGGCAATAATTGACAGACTTTTTGCTTCACGCACGCGTAATTCTCTCGGAAAAATAAGGTCACACCGTCAAGACTTAGCATTTGAACAACTTAAAATCTATTACGAAGAGAAAGGACTTAAGCTCACTAAACACTTTAAACAAAACCTTGAATTACTAACAGAAGATGGTAGGTTAAACTATGTTGCATACCTCTTAGCTGATAAAAATGGAACATCTATCAAAGTTGCAAAATATGCTGGCACGGACAGAGTTGAATTAATTGAAAATAACGAATACGGTTATTGCTCTCTGATAAAAGCAACAAAGACAGTTCAGGACAAGCTTGAGCTTGAGAACAGAACAGTTTCAAAAATCACACCTAAAGAACGCATAGACAAGCGATTATGGAATGCAGTAGCACTGAGAGAAGCGATTATTAACGCCATTATACACAATGATTACACTCGTGAAGTTCCTCCAAAGTTTGAGATTTTCTCTGACAGATTGGAAATTACCAGTTATGGAGGATTGTTCGAAGGAATGACTGAAATAGACTTTTTTGAGGGCTTATCACTGCCACGAAACAAAGAGTTGATGCGTGTATATAAAGACCTAGGAATGGTTGAACAACTCGGATCGGGAGTTCCTCGCATTTTGCAGTTTTATGATATGGATTGTTTTACGTTTTCAGAAAATTTTCTACGTATGACTTTACCTGCATCTGATAAAGTCACCACGCAAGTCACCACGCAAGTCACCACGCAAGTTGAAGAGTTGATTAAAGTATTTACAGGCGAACATACGCGACAGGACTTGCAAGACAGATTAAGCTTAGCAGACAGGGAAAATTTTAGAAAAAATTACCTGCAACCAGCTCTAAGCAATAACTTAATAGAATTAACAATTCCAGACAAGCCTAAGAGTAGTAAACAAAAATATAGGCTTACAAATGAAGGTCTTTTAATGAGAAACAAATGATAGGCAACGCAAACATCCACACACATTGTCAAGTCACACAATTCCAACACACAAACCCAAACTAGCCAATAAGTGTTCCTGTTCCAACTCACAGAAAAAATGAATAGAGGATAAATGAAATTAGATAAAACAATTAACACCAGGCGGTAACAGGCCAGTATAGATAATATGGCAATGAGGCTGTTACACGGCTTGCAGTGGTTTCTAGCAGCTCCGCCAAATCAGAGATTTACAAACGGATTGTTTATTTTTACGGGTGTTTGTGATTGAGTAATTGACAGAGTCTGAATTGTGAAATTACTCGTAAAATCTCTGATTTGGCTCTGTGGGGAATCCGAAGAGAAACGACCAAAGGGAGTTCACGAACTCCTAAAAAAGAAAAAAGAGCCGTGAGTAAATTGGTTTCTAATGCCACACTATCCATCTAGCAATCGTTACCTGCAAGCGAAAAAAACGTTTGCCTGTGTAAAAAGAGTGATATAGAATTCATATAAAATTGAATTAACTTTGAGGTCTAAAATTTCAAAATAGCTTATGAAGAATTCAAACGATATAAAGACTAGATCAAATGATTACGATGGCTTATTTCTCAAATATCTAAGACATATATACAAGGGAAACAAAATGCAGTAGCGGCTGTAAATTCTGAACTTATTGATACTTATTGGAAAGTCGGCGAACATATAATTGAATTTGGACAAGATGGAAAAGAACGTGCAGAATATGGAAGTGGCTTATTAGAACGTTTATCTAAAGATCTATCATTACTACATAGAAAAGGCTTTAGTGTAAGCAATATTCAAAGAATGAGACAATTATATGAAGAATACCCAATTTATGCGACACTGTCGCACAAATTGAGTTGGTCACACTATGTTGAGTTCCTTAAAATTGATGATAAATTAGAACGAAGTTTCTATGAACAACAGACGCTTAATGAAAACTGGTCTATTCGAGAGTTAAAAAGACAAAAGAAATCATCATTGTTTTTACGGCTAGCAGCATCAAAAAAGAAAGAAGAAATTTTGCAACTAGCGAAACAAGGGCAAATTGTTGAGAAGCCTGAAGATTTAATCAGAGAACCTTATGTTTTAGATTTTCTGCATATACCAGAACCATACAACTTAAGTGAGTCTGAATTAGAAAGTCGTATAATTGATAGTTTGCAAAACTTTTTATTAGAGCTTGGGAAAGGATTTGCATTTGTAGGAAGACAGTATAGGATCACTCTTGGAAACCGAAATTTTAGGGTTGACTTAGTATTTTACCATCGAATCTTAAAGTGCTTTGTACTCATTGACCTTAAAAAGGAAGAAGCAGGATATGAAGATATAGGTCAGATGAATATGTATATGGGGTATTTTGAAAAAGAAGAAAATACAGAAGGAGACAATCCACCAATAGGAATTGTTTTATCCAGAAGTAAAGATGAATTACTTGTTAAGTATGCTATGAATAATGTTAACTCTCAATTATTTGTTTCAAAATATCAACTTTATTTGCCAAATAGAGAAGAATTGAAAATCTTAATTGAAAAGCAACTAGACGAAGATTAAAAAGGAACGCCAGCATACAACAGGCTAGCATAGGTAATATGGAAATGAGGCTGTTACACGACTTTCGGTGGTTTCTAGCAGCTCCGCCAAATCAGAGATTTACGGAGGGATAGTTTATTTTTACGGGTATTCGTGATTGCATAATTGACAGAGTCTGAATTATGAAATTACTTGTAAAATCTCAGACTTGGCTCTGTGACGGTTAAGAAGAGAAATTGGTTTCTAAATGGCACACTATCCATCTACTAAACGTTACCATTCATTAAAAACAGCATTGTAGGAAATATGTATCTTTACAAAAAAGATTTTATATGAAAGATTTGACAAATTCAAATATTGATAGACAAAATATATTAAATAATCGTTTTGCGATTGAAAAAGTTCAAGAATATATTGGTTTACCTGGAATGTTATTTGAGGGCGAATATAAATTTACTACGCAAATGGTAGCTGACTTTTATGATATTGATGAAAGAACAATTAAAAGGTATTTAGAAAAATATGACCAAGAGTTAAAACACAATGGATATATTTTAAGCAAGGGTAAACAACTAAAAGAGTTGAAGTTAAAATTTGGTAATGTCATCAATGTCCCGAGCAAAACAACCCAACTAGGATTATTTAACTTTAGAGCATTTTTAAATCTAGGAATGTTACTTGCAGAAAGCGAAAATGCAAAACATCTTAGGTCAAAAATGCTTGATATTGTAATTGAAACTATTAATGAAAAAACAGGCGGTGGAACCAAATATATAAATCGAAAAGACTCAGATTATTTGCCAACTGCAATTAGAGAAAGTAAATACCGAAAAGAGTTTACCTCGGCACTTAGCAAATATGTAGATATGGGAAATTATAAATATTCTCTATATACAGACAGAATCTATCAGTGCATTTTTAAGGAGAATGCTAAGGAGTATAAACAAATCTTAAAACTTGAAACAAAAGAAAATGCAAGAGATACAATGTATTCAGAAATATTGAATCTTGTTGCTTCTTTTGAAACAGGAATTGCATTTGAACTTGAAAAAAAACACCAACAAATAGGACGTAAATTACAACAGAAAGAAGTAGATAATATATTTAAATATTTCTCAGAGCATCCATTACAAAGACCACATATAGATGATGCACGGACTAAAATGGCATCCCGAGATTTGCATTTTAGAGATGCTTTTCATAAGAAATTAGAAGAGTACATACATTCAATATCTCCTACTGATTTTGAACGATTCCTTGGAGATCAAAGTGTTGACTTTGAAAAACAACTAGAGGAAGCAAAGGATGTTTTTAAACGTTTAAAAGATGCAGAATGAGTGAAATTATCTACATTACTGACATACAGGAGGTTGTTGATATCCATCGAAAAACTATCGAAATAAGCGGCGGCGGAACAGATGGAATAATTAATATTGGATTGTTAGAATCTGCAATCGAACATATTCAGAATGATTTATATTATCCGACTTTTATAGAGAAACTTACTCATCTATTTTTTGCAGCAAATAAAAGCCATTGTTTCCAAGATGGGAATAAAAGAATAGCAATCTCTTTAGGAAGTATGTTTCTGCTTAAGAATGGTTATTTAGAAGCAGCTCAAAGATTTTTATATAAAATGGAGACTATCAGTTATCATCTTGCGGCTGGGAGGATAGAAAAAGAGTTTCTACAAGAAATAGTTGAATCTTTACTATATGAAGAAGATTACTCAGAGGAAATCAAATTGAAATTAATGAACTGTATTACTGACGAAGAAAACAACGAATGGTAATCGAGTAAACGTCTGACGGTCATTTGACCGTCAGTGCGCCTCTCACACCACGACTTTTTACGATATAAAAAGTACGTACGAGTCCGCTTCGCTTATCTTCTTCGTTAATCGAACTAAAGAGCTCGCTTATCTCTAACATATACGGCGGTTCTCTAAATCATAGCTTACGGCGTATTGGATGGATTTAGATTGATTTGTTCGTAAACAAAAGAGAGTGATTCATAACCTCGCTTTGCCAACCGTTCTAATGTGATAATTGTGCCAAGAAACAACGTTAGGCGGAGCCAATAGAACTTTACAGACTATTGTTTATTTATGGTGTCTGTGATTTAGCACATTCGACTGGCTCAGTGACCACTCCGCTGATTTACAATTCCGCTTCGCTCCAATTGGGCAACAGCCCACCCTCCCATTACTCATTATTGTTATTTTTTTTAAAGCATTCGTGATACACTTTGCTAAATTCTACTTGTTTTACACTGAGTAGAGTCGAAGTGTCAGTACCAGACTTGGCCGTTTGATGGTATTTGCTGTGCCAGCTCGCAAATAATCTTCACTCCTACAGTCACCCGTAGCTAGCTTGCCACTTGCTAATGCTTCGGAGCGTTAATCTCCGCACATAAGGGACTCAATCCCTATAGATAAATATATAACACACAACCCTTTGCATTTTAAATAAATAATTTGCATCTTTGGAATTTATTCAAAACTTACAGTTGTGTGCACAGTAACCATGCTGGGCACACACAAAGGCTATACGTAATTTGGGTAATCTGCTAATATTGATGTTTGTAGCATTAAATAAAATTAGTAACAAATTGAAAATTAATCGTTTCAAAATTACAAACTACTCATAACCAAAACGTTATTGGCAATAAAAAAAACACCCGAAAATCCATTAAGAATATAAGATCTATCTATGAAAAGAAAGAATAAATCACGTTTAGTTATGTTTATTTTAATGTGTGTCGCATTGAATATAAATGCACAACCAAGTTACGAACTAAGAACTGGTTTAAATTTAAATACGCGAAACTCTCCTCTGTACAAACCAATAAATGAAGGTGATAACACCCCTTATAAATTAGGGTACCAAGCAGGTATACTTGTTAATTTTTCAAGTACCCAAAAACTAAATTACCAAACAGGTTTAGAATACATTAACAAGAAGAGTTCTTATGAGAGACAAAACTTTTCAAATTGGAATCCAGGGATAAGTGATATAACTGAAACAAGTATACATTATTTAGAAATTCCATTTTGTGCTCTATACGAAATAAAAAAAATAAATTTCCTTTTTGGAGGATATACTGCTTTTGGTCTTTCTGGAAATAGTAGCATCACAGATTCAAATGGAACGAACGAAGTAAAACTTAGCCCAAATTATGGTAAAGTTTCTATTGATGATGAGGACAGTTATTTTAGAGGATTTGATCTTGGACTTAGAGTCGGTGCAGCATATGAAATATCTTCATTTAGATTCTATTTATTATACTCCTATGGCTTAATCTCTACAACACCAGTATTCGAAGGACAAGAATCTGCTTCAGGACTTAGTTTAATGAATAAAACAATAAGTCTATCTGTCGGATATATAATCAATTAAAGCCCATAACACATTAGAATATATAATATGGCAGTTCCGCTGTCACACGAGCTTCGGTAGTTCCTAGCAGCACGCCAAATCATAGATTTACAAACGGATTGTTTATTTTTACGGGCGTTCGTGATTGAGTAATTGACAGTATCTGAATTGGAAAGTTCACAGTAAAATCTATGATGTGGCTCAGTGCAAATTAAGAAGATAAACAGACAAACAGCAATAAGGCTAAGTCAAAACATAATGTAAAGTCTAATCTTTAACTTGTGTAAACGATGTACCTTTACGAACAATATTATTTTCAAGGAAACACCACGAGATATTAAACGATTCTATCTATGGATAGAGAAACAATCTATCAAGCTATTTGAGCAAAATCAGGTTCGTACCCATTGGAATGATGAACAGGAAGAATGGTATTTTTCTATTGCTGATGTGGTTAAGATCTTATCAGAAAGCACTGATGTAAAGCAATATATTAAACAGATGCGTTCGCGTGATGCTGAACTAAATTCCAACTGGGGTACAATTTGTACCCCCATTAAAATGATAACCGCTGACGGTAAGAATAGAAAGATACAAGCTACCGATACTAAAGGGATTTTAAGACTTGTTCAATCCATCCCATCTCCTAAAGCTGAACCCTTTAAATTATGGCTTGCCCAAGTAGGTAGCGAACGTATAGACGAAATCAATGACCCAGAAGTGGGTTTTGAGCGATTAATGGAAACCTACATAAAAAAAGGTTATAGCAAAGAATGGGGTAAATCAACGCCTCAAAAGCATTGAGATACGTAAAGAACTTACCGATGAGTGGGAACAAAGAGGCGTTAAAAAGGGCTTAGATTATGCGATCCTCACCGATGAAATCACTAAAACCTGGAGTGGACTGACGACCAAACAATACAAGCAGCTCAAACAGCTAAAAAAAGAAGGTTTGCGTGATAATATGACCAATATAGAATTGGTATTAAATATGCTGGCAGAAGCTTCTACTACTGAAATTTCGAAGGATAAACAGCCTGAGAACTTCGAACAGAACAAAAAAGTGGCACAAGAAGGTGGAAGTGTAGCAAGTGCTGCACGAAAACAATTAGAAAGCAAGACGTACAAAAATGTGATAACACCATTAAATGCCGCTGAAGCATTAGAAAACAAGAAATTGGAAAACGAAAAGTAATGAAATTAAAATCACACCAACAATTAGCTCCCCATATTGAGTTGCTTACTTCGACTAGCGGGGTCACTGAGCGAAGTCGAATGTGCTCAGCACAAGTGCATACTCAACACATTGAAACTTGTGTTGAACAATTATGCTAACATAATCACGAACACCATAAAAATAAACCCTCGTGAGTAAACTCCCGCTACCAGATAACCGTCTAACCTTCAAGGATTTTAACTGTAGTGTTTTCAATCGCTTTTTTGTGAGCTCCAATCGTTATTGAGATCGGGTATTTTGCTCATTTAGGCCTTTATTTTTGTACTCAAGTACCAACCTCTCCTGCTTACAATAAATAAGTTTTTTTACTCATAATAGTGTATTTTAAATATTTATGAGCGGAAATGAGTGTTATTTATCAGATTATGTTAATTTTGAAAGCGTTTGTGATAAGCTCTCCCGCTGGGCGGGAGTTTAGTTCAACAGGATAGAATAGATAATATGGCAATGAGACTGTTACACGGTTTTCTGTGGTTTCTAGCAGCTCCGCCAAATCAGAGATTTACAAACGGATTGTTTATTTTTAGGGGTGTCCGTGATTTTCAATTGACAGAGACTGAATCTGAAAATATCTCAGTAAAAACTCTCATTTTTTGAGTGATTCGGTCGGTGATAAATACAGGCGAACAATTTAATAACACAGAAAATATTTATTTTTTTCTCCAAGAGGGAATAAAAATCGAATAACACATGTCTAACACCTGAATAAATGACTCATGCTAACCTAATGGAGATAACTAACCATGAGTATGTACATTAGATGTAACATTAAAAACCATGCCTAAGCAATTGATTACAAGATTTCATACTGTCGGTAGATATCAACACTATCTGTGTTGTTAACACTTCTTTTACTCTACCAACAAAAAAACAATACTGTGAAAATTGTATTAAGCGAAAGTCAAACGTTGTAAATGATTAATTGTGAATATATCAATAGAAGAACTCGTTAAAAGATACCCTAGCGGACATAAAGCATTAAAAAACATCAACTTAGAAATTAACGAAGGTATGTTTGGTCTGCTAGGTCCAAACGGTGCTGGGAAATCCACTTTAATGCGAATAATGGTGTCTTTACTTGATCCATCAAGTGGTTCGATAAAAGTCAATGGTCTCGATTTAAAAAAACACAGAAAAGAGATTCGTAAGATGACCGGTTATCTACCTCAAGACTTTAGGTTTTTTCCCAAACTACGTTCGTGGGAGTTTCTTGACTATTCGGCCCGCCTTGCAGGCATGAAAGACAAAAGAGAACGTGCCGATGCCGTTAACGAAATGCTAGAAGAGGTTGGCCTTTACGAGGTACGCGATCGCTTTGCCAACAACCTTTCGGGGGGTATGAAACGAAGGTTAGGCATTGCACAAGCCATTATAGGAAATCCTAAGTTAATCATTGTAGATGAACCAACAACAGGGCTTGATCCTGATGAACGCATTCGATTTAGAAATATTCTTACTCGCCTGAGTCAAAAAGAAGTCATCATCATCTTATCAACCCACATCGTAGGTGACATCTCAAGTACATGTGAAAATATGGCAATATTAAAAAAAGGAGAATTTGTCTATAAAGGCTCACCAGATGGACTCATAGAAAAAGCCAAAGGACATGTGTTTAAAGTAAACATTAGTGCTGAACAATACGATACGGCATGTTTAAACATGAATGTTATCACCTCTATCCCATGCGCTGACGGATGGGAACTAGAGGTGGTTGCAAATGATTTAAATGGGTATAATGGTATAGACATTGCTCCGAATCTTGAACATGCATATGTCTATTATACAGAACACCAACTAGACACATGGATTGGGGGAAGTTCAAAATCAAATAAAATTCTTATCTAATCTTATCACATTCATGCTTAGCTTTATAAATATAAAAACCGTAGCAAAATACGAACGACGCATACTAGCAAGAGGTTGGTTTTTTAGAATATTTGCTTTTATTGCCATCCTATTCTCTGCCATTTGGTGTCTTGCAAATACGTTTGGGACAGGTTCATACAATTGGAATATACGAGCTCTTCCTAGTGGAATCATTTATGGAACAATGATGATGATGAACATAGCACAGTCCATCATTGCCGTTTTTCTTGCTTCAGACTTTCTGAAACGGGATAAAAAAATGGACACATCCGAGGTACTCTTTATTCGCCCCATGTCAAACAGCGACTATGTATTAGGAAAAACATGGGGTATTATAAGCCTATTTATTCGACTAAATCTGATTGGGCTTACCATTGCCATATTAAGCTCTATCTCCTCTGGCAACTTTGTGGCAGATATAGGTCCATATATACTCTACTTTTTCCTAATGAATATTACTACCCTGATATTCATGCTTGGACTCTCCTATTTACTCATGAGTATTCTGAAAAATCAAGCTGTAACATTCTTGATATTAATCGCTTTTATTATTTCAGTACTATTTGGTTTAGGTGAGAAGCTGTCCTATATATTCGACTTTTTAGCGTTCTCATTCCCCTTGTTATATTCTGATGCCATAGGCCTAAGCAACTGGCCTAGTGTCATACAACACAGAATGATGTTTGCCCTGGTTGGAACGGGTTCTATTTTGTTATCTATTGCTCTTTTACAACGGCTTACTCAGCATCACTACACTAAACTCATCACTTCGACACTAGGATTATTTGCCTTATTATGTGCCATTTATGTAGGTGCAAAATATTACACATCTATCACAGATCAACAAAAGCTTCGTGAAGAAATGCGTTTAGTAAATCATCAACTATACAGTGAACCCATCCCACTCATTAGTCATTGCGATATCATATATAAACAAGGAGATAAAAATAAAATAACAGCACATTTAACACTTAAAAACAATAATAAAATCGCTTTAGACGAATATGTATTCTCTTTAAACAATGGTTTTGAAATACTATCGGTCACTAATGAGGCTGGGCAGGCTTTGGACTTTCAAAGAAATCTACATATCCTTAAAGTAATACCAGCGGAAAAATTAGCAGTAGGGAACTCGCAAAAAATAACCATCACTTATGAAGGAAATATTAATGAGTACAATAGCTATTTAGATACCGAAGACGAAGCGTTCTATGCGGCAGAAAAACAATTTCCCATATCGCGAAAAAGAACTTATGGTTTTGATGGCCCTGAATACACCTTACTTAGCATAGAAAATCTATGGTATCCGATAGCAGGTGTTAGATACGACCCTACCCTTCCTGCCGTTTTTTATCAACAGTTCACACAATTTACTTTAGATGTAGAAACATCTGATGGATTAATTCCTATTGCACAAGGCAAGCAAGATTCTATAGCACCTAACAAGTATAAGTTTGTAGTCAAAGACCCTATACCACAGTTTTCGCTAGCCATAGGTGATTATAAAAAAGCGCATGTCGAGGTAAAAGGAATAAATATTTCGCTTTTTTACCTTAGCGGTCATGATAAACGATTTGCTGAGCTTGAAAAACTTAATAAAGACACGATAAGTGATTTATTGTATGATTTCCTCGACGAATTTGAACGCCCTATACGCATCTATTATCCCTATGAAAGATTCTCCTTAGTAGAAACGCCTGTTCAATTTTCATCCAATAGTCACTCTTGGACATCCAGCTATGCACAGTCACAACCACAAATGGTATTCTTACCCGAATTAGGTTATGGTTTATTCGCTTCTGATTTTAAATCTGAATTAAAAAGAGCCGAAAGAAGAGAGAAGAGAGAAAATACAGGTTATTCTGAAAAAGACATGCAGGCCGTCATATTTACTAACTTCATCAAAAGCACCTTTGCATCATTTGAAGGTAGAGTAAATTTCGCTAACATAAAAGATGGTGTACCACCTAATCCCTACTGTATATTTCCCAATTATTACAACTATGTCAACTTTATGTCGTCAAGTAAATATCCTGTTATAAACTATGCATTCGAGAGTTACCTACTTAAGGGGGAGGACAACATGCGCAACAATATGATTTCAAGAAGTGCAGGTTTAAGTGATGAAGAATTGGCAAACATACTACTTGATGGCAAAAGCTTAAAGACAATAATTAAAGAGAATGTTGACAAGGTCTCCACAACGAAGGTTCTAAAGTCTAAAGGTGACTATCTACTTTCATGGTTACAAGCTCAGGCAGAAGATGAAAATTTTGAAGAATTTTTGATTGACTTTCTCGACGACAACACTTATAAAGAAATTACATTTGAGCGTTTTTGTAGCGTTATAAATGAGCGCTTTGATATAGATTTGAACGCTTTTATGGATCAATGGTATAATAGCTCTGAACTACCAGCCTACTTATTCTCAGATATAAAGATAGAACAAGGACTATCATCTGACAACGAGCTTATTTATACGGCTAATATCAAAATTTCTAATTTAGGGAAAGCACCTGGCATGGTGAAATTCTCATTTAGATCTGGTGGTGGCCGTGGTATGAGGGGTGGTGGAGGCTCCAGTAGCATGGAAACAGACGACCGCTATGTCACTATGGAAGCCAACCAGACAAAGGAAGTTCACATGGTTTTATACGACTCGCCTCGCGGGGTGAGCATCAATACGCTCATATCTAAAAATATTCCCAATACGATAAATGTGTTTGGAAGTCGCCCTGAAAAAAACGACTATTGTATCGATTATGATTATGAAAAAGTACTTGAAGAGCCTGTCACTTTTAGATCAGGAAATGAAATTATTGTTGATAATGTGGATGCTGGTTTTACGACTGTAGATCCCCAGGATAATAGCATCGTAAAAAAGTTTTTCAAAGAAGAAAGTACGAGTAGAGCAGACCAATTTTCAGGAATGGGATTTGGTGCTAGCAACTCTAGTAATTGGGCTTTACATTCTGACGGACAATATTTTGGAGATTATGAAAAATCGGCTATGTTTTGCAAAGCAGGAGAAGGTAATAAAAAAGCGATTTGGAGTGCCGATATCCAAAAAGAAGGATATTACGACGTATTCGTACATCTGCCTCGTCCTAGAGCAGCCCGCTCAAGAAGATCTGGCGGCGGTGGCGGTGGTGGCGGTGGCGATCGCAATAAAGGTGGCCAAAAGCCGGTAGGAGAATATACCTATACAGTCAGTCACTCGGATGGAAGCGAACAAGTAGTGCTTGCTATGGAAGATGTAGAAAGTGGCTGGAACTTACTTGGCAACTATTATTTTCTAAATGACACTACTTCAATCACACTTACTGACCTCTCAACAGCAACTACCGTTATTGCCGATGCTGTAAAATGGGTACCCAGTGAATAAAAAATATTGGTATTATTACATATCACAACGATTTAATTGAAAACTACAAAATGAGACATCTAAAACCTTTTATCACCGCTATTGTGATACTCTTATCGCACATTATTTATGCACAAGAATTACTAACCCTTGAGGATATACTTGAAATTGCGTATTCTAATAGCCCTGAAATAAAAACATCAGAATTAGACCTTATTAGAGGTCAAGAAAGCTTGAGTGCACAAAAAGCCAGAATGAAGTCACAGCTGAAATTAGACGTCTCACCTGTCTCCTTTAGTAACAGCAGAAACTATTCTAGACAAAATAACGAATGGTACACCGAGAATATATTTGAATCAGGTGGAACTTTTAGTGTCACACAACCATTATTAATGACCAACGGAACCCTTTCTTTAAAAAACAACCTTAATTATCAGCAGGATTTTCAAACTGATATGTCGTCTTTCTCCAATAATTTAACCCTTAATCTATCACAACCAATATTTACATACAATGAACAAAAAGTGGCTCTCAAAGAAGTTGAATTAGACTTAGAAAATGCACTGCTTAGTTATGCCCTTAAAAAGTTATCTATTGAGAAAAATGTCACACAATACTTTTACAATGTGTATCAGAAACAACAAAACGTTCTTATAGCCCAGGAAGAATACAACAATCAAAAAAAATCGTACAGTATCATTAAAGATAAAGTAGATGCCGGACTATCACCTGAGGAGGAACTGTGGCAATCAGATCTAGATCTAACAAATTCTCAATCGACACTATATACTGCTGAAGTAGATCTGAAAAATGCGGAAGATCAATTAAAACGAAATATTGGCGCGGATTTAAATGATGAGCTTATCATTCTTGCCAACGTAGAAACAAAGGGTGTAAACGTTAAAATGGAGGATGCTATCAACCATGGCAAAGATCAACGACTTGAAATTAGGCAAGCTCAAATAGCTATCGAAAATCGAGAATTTGACCTTATCCGTACCAAAACAACCAACCAATTTGAAGGAAACATAGGCATTAGTGTGGGGTTAAATGGCCTTGCTGAAGACGAAGGGGTCTCAAAAATATATAGCAACCAAAACAGACAAGACAACCAACAAGTTTCACTCACCCTCTCGATTCCCATATTTGACTGGGGCGAACGTAAAGCTCTGATTAAAGCATCCGAAGCTCAGTTGGAATCCTCACAAGTAAGCTTCGAAACAGAGCTGACAGATATAGAGGTGGCCATACGTCAAGTACACCGTAACTTAAATAATTATCTCACCCAAATAGAGATAGCCAAAAAGAAAATAGAAAATGCTCAACGCACTTATGAACTCAACCTTGAACGTTATACTAACGGAGACCTAAACAGTCTTGACTTAAGCAGATATCAAGAACAACTTACCACGGCGAAAAATGCAAGCATTAATGCAAAAATAGATTACAAGCTAGAAGTTCTGAATCTTAAGATCCAGACGCTTTGGGATTTTGAAACAAATAAAAGTATTGTTCCTGACGACACAAAAGAGATTTTACTAAAACAACACTATAGCAATTGATAAAAACCATAAATCATGAAAGGAGTTAAAATAATTATTATCGCAATCATCTGTTTGGGCTTTAGTTCTTGCAAAAATCAGACAGTTAATGTAAAGTCAGAAATATCCATACCTGTAAAAGTGACACCCATCAAATTAGCATCTATACAGGAATCTCTCTCTGCAAATGGAACCGTTGGCCCAGTAAGCGAGGCCGAGTTAAGCACCCAATCACAGGGTAATTACCAGCTTCAGGTCAACCCTCGTACTGGCAAACGATTTACAATGGGAGATGCTGTAAAAGAAAATGAGATAATTATAAAACTAGATTACCCCGAGTTGATCAATTCGGTTAGAATAGAAATAAAGAAGATGAATCTCAAAATTGCTGAAAACAATTACAATAAACAAGAATCTCTTCACAAAAAAGGAGGAGTCACCGAAACCGAACTACAAGAAGCGCAAGTCAATTACATTAATGCAAAATATGACTATGAAGCGGCACAAATGGATCTTGAGGACTTGCTAATCAAAGCCCCTTTCGATGGTGTAATAGTCGATCTACCCTACTACACTCAAAATGTGAAAGTCCAAAGTGGCACATCCATTCTAAGCATTATGAATTACGAAAATCTAGTGCTTAGCGTTGACTTTCCTGAGAAATACATCTCAAGTATCACATCAGGCATGAGTTCAATAGTGACCAGCTACAGTATAGAAAATAGGGCTTTAGAAGGTAAGATAGATCAAATTTCACCTGCCATAGATGAAGAGACAAGAACCTTTAAAGGCATCGTCAAGGTTGATAATCCAGACTTAAGTTTCCGCCCTGGCATGTATGTAAAAGCTGACATCATTACACGAAAAGTAGATAGCACCATCGTAGTACCACGAGATATTCTAAAAAAAGGCAGACGTGGTGGATATGTCGTATATCTTGTAGAACGAAATACTGTAGTTGCGGAAACACGTATAAGCACAGGCATTGAATCTGATGGTATGATTCAGATCACCAAAGGTCTATCGGTAGGTGACCTCCTTGTGACAGATGGTTACGAGATGCTTTCGAATCGTTCTAAAGTTAAAGTTATAAAATAAAATTGATCAACCATAATTTGAAATGGGCTTTATCCATCCATTGGCATAGACATTATACCAATTCAATTATGATATTAGCGCTTTCGGTTATGATTTCTTTTGAGCTTAATCAAGGACTGAAATCTGCGCACGGTTGCTGAGCTATGCCGAAGTATAGCATTGTTCTGTATTGATTTTTTAACGCAAAGTAAGTTCATTGCAGTATGAGTTATCAGAAGACCTAAAACAAAAATAAGGCTAAAACATCGACAATACTTAAAGGATTTAATACCACTATCCATAAGTCAAAAAGGTAAAACAGATAAGCAATAAAGAAGGGTTTTCAGAAACACGATATCTCTTGAAACGGTCTTTATACCTTGAAATGAAATCTATAAAAAAATGAAAAAAATAACACAATTCTCAGTAAACTATCCAGTCACTATCCTTATGATGGTATTGGCTGTAGTATTACTCGGGTATATATCGTTCACGCGTTTGGGGGTTGATCTTTTTCCTGAGATTAAGAGTCCTCAGCTATTTATAGAAATTAGTGCTGGTGAAAAATCTCCTGAAGAAATAGAAAATTTGTTTGTTCAAAACATCGAAGCGCAAGCTATCAGGCAAAGCGATGTCGTAGAGGTGGCATCAACTACAGAGGTAGGATCTGCAAAAATAACAGTCACATACGCATGGAACAAAGATATGGATGAAGCCTATCTTGATCTGCAAAAAGCCCTAAGTGTTTACAGCCAAAACTCGGATATTGAAGAAATTACAATTTCGGAGTATGACCCCAATGATGCTCCTGTAATGATCATCGCCATGGAGAATAGTAGTATTGACGACCTCGATGCCATGCGCAAAACCGCTGAGAACTATGTCAGGAATAAGTTGATGCGTCTTGAAGGGATTGCAGATGTTAAAATCGTTGGTGATGAAACAGCAGAGGTCGTTATAGAAACAAGTAGCTATAAACTAGATGCCTATGGTCTAACTGCAGCTACTGTTGCTGCGAAGATTAAGAGTTACAACCAGAATGTCTCAGGAGGTACTATTGAAGAAAAAGGAACAAGCTATAGTGTAAAGGGACTGAGTATGATAGAAGATGCTGCAGACCTGGAGAATATTGTAGTGGGATATTACACAGAAGGTAAACAAGGAGCCATGTATCGCGAGACCCCTATTTTCTTGAAAGAAGTAGCCGATGTAAAGATACTTAATAAAGACCCCGAAAATATAGTTCGTTACAATGGCAAACAATGCCTTGGACTATCGGTGTACAAAGAGCCACGTTTCAATACGAGCAAAGCCGTAGAAAATGTAATCTCCGAATTAGAAGTCATTGAAAATGCACTGCCATCCTACAACTTTACGGTCGTAAAAAACCAAGGTACTTTTATTAATGCTGCCATAAATGATGTGGGTGATTCAGCAATTCTAGGAATTGTGTTTGCTATCATTATCATATTTGTTTTCCTCAAAAGGATAAGTACAACTTTGGTTATCGCGATTGCCATACCCATATCTTTTGTCGCTACATTTATGCTCATGTATTTTCAAGATTTGACTTTAAACATGATGACTCTTGGTGGCTTAGCACTGGGGGCAGGTATGTTGGTGGATAATGCAATTATCGTCATCGAAAATATTTACCGTCATCTAGAGAAAGGCAAAACAATAGTGAATGCTGCCATTGAAGGCACTGCAGAAGTTGGTGGTGCTATTATGGCCTCTACTATTACCACTGTTGTGGTCTTCCTTCCTATTGTATATATGCATGGTGCTTCCGGTGAGCTATTCAAAGATCAAGCGCTTACGGTTGCGTTTTCACTTCTTTCATCATTAGTGGTGGCCATATTGGTTATCCCAGTTTTGATGACTAAAGTATTCCCTTCCAAGAAATCAAATCAAGTCAAGAGCTTAAATTCTATAGGGTTTAAATGGTACACGCCTCTGTTAGAAAAAATTCTTAAAGCAAGGTGGACTGTTATAGCTATATCAATTGCTCTAGTCGTTGCCAGCTACTTTATGGTAGATAAAGTAGGTAGCGAATTTATGCCAAATGCCGCCACCAATAGTTTCACCATAGAGGTAAGTCTTCCTGAAGGAACGAGTCTTTCAAGAACGTCATCAACATTAAATCAAATAGAAACAATTATTCATGACGGATATAGCGACTATGTTTCGTCTGTATATGCTGAAGTAGGAAGCGACTTTGAATCAGGATCTTCCACAACAAGCGACGAGAATACGGCCATAATATATGTGCAACTCAACGACGTCGGATTTGATAATTATCAATCCCTTATAACGTCGATCAGCGAATATTTAAGCACCAATGAAGACATTCAATTCTCCTTTAAGCAAGATGAAACTAGTCTTTCGGCACTAATGGGCAACGAAGGTGCGCCACTTATAGTGGAAATACAAGGAGAAGAAATTGATGAAATATCTGAATTAACAGAACAAATACGCACTGAAATAGCAAAAATTGAAGGTCTCTACAATGTAGAAACCTCAACAGAAAATGGAGCGCCCGAAATTGACATTAAAATTGATAGAGTACGTGCTGGGATCTACGATATATCAACCGACGACGTCATTACTCAAATAAGTAATAGATTGGAGGGAACTTCAGCAGGTTCATACGACCAAAATGGAGAGTTGACAGATATAACCATACGTCAAAAGAAAGTGTCGGTGGCCGAATTAAACGATCTTGAAATAACATCAGGTAATAAATCATACCGACTAAGCGATTTCTCAACCATAAGCATAGAGCAGTTGCCCCGTCAGATAATGCGACGAAACCAAACCAGAATTGGGCAAATCACAGCATACACACCAGAAGATATTCCTTTTGACCATACGGTAGCACAAGTGCGTAAACAACTAGAGAATATATCACTACCCAAAAATTATAAGATAGAAATCACAGGAGAAGAAGTACAACGCAAGGAAAGCATGGAAAATCTCACATTTGCTTTGCTGCTATCCATACTTCTGGTATATATGGTTATGGCTGCACAGTTTGAATCACTCATTCACCCCTTCACCATCTTGTTGTCTATTCCCTTGGCTTTAGTAGGCGCTGTTATCACTTTCTTTTTGTTAGGTACTCCGTTTAATATCATGGCATACATCGGCATGATTATGCTGGTAGGTATTGCTGTGAACGACTCTATTATTTTAGTCGATGCCATAAACCAAAACCGTTCACAGGGTATCAAACGAACTGATGCCATTCTTCTTGCTGGTCAGCAACGTATAAGACCCATTATTATGACTAGTTTGACCACCATACTAGCACTAATACCTATGACACTTAGTTTTGGTGGTAGTACCGCACTTAAAGCGCCTATGGCCTGGGCTGTCATTGGTGGATTAACGACATCTACACTGCTGACTCTTGTTCTTATCCCTTGTATTTACACCGTATTTAGCCGAAAGGATAAGATATCTGACACCGCAGTAAGTTCTAACATAACAGCTTAATATAATCTGAACAGATGAACTTTATTATTAAAAGAAAAACGCTCATAGGTATGGTATTTATTGCCATCACTATGTTAGGCTATATATCATACACAAGACTAGATATGGAGCTGATGCCAGTTCCCGAGATGCCAGAATTATCTGTGTCTATTAGAAGTAGTATCGAACTGGACCCCGACTATATCGAAAATCAAGCAGTTATTCCTGTAGAAGGCGCAGTGGGTACGCTTGAAGATATAGAAGAAATAAGCTCTAGCATATCTAGAAGAAACAGTTCTGTAAGCATTGCTTATAAGTCGGGCACCAATATGAATTTAGCCTATCTGAAACTGCTACAGAAAATGGACGAGCTCTCTTCAAGCTTGTCCGAAGAGTTTACTATTAGTGTAAATAAGATGAACACTAATACCCTATCCAACCAGTTTATGAGCCTGCAGATACTGGGTGAAGGTGGCGAAGACCGCATACGTAATATAGCCGATCAGGATTTAGTACCTAGCCTGGAAAGTATTGATGGCATTGCCTCGGTAAATGTATTTGGCGGTAGTTCGAAAACAGTGGAGATTGTCATTGATCCCAGTTTGGCAGATGCTTATAAGTTGACGCCAAACAGAATCATGCAAAAGCTTAAAACGGCTCAGCAAGACAGAACGGCAGCTGGCGAAGTATATAAAGGTGATTTACGTCATTATGTGAATGTAACATCTGAGTTCAACGAACTGAGCGACATCGAAAATACAATAATAGACAATACCGGACCTATTCTCTTAAAAGACATTGCAAGCATCAGTTTCGATACCAAAGAACCAACGTCATATTCCAGAGTAAACGGTAAGGACATCATTACAATTCTGCTTGTTAGCGACACTGAAACAAATCAGATTGACCTATCGCACCGTACACATGAAGCCATAAAATTACTGAATGAGAAAAATGCTGATCTGGGATTAGAGATCATCATTCAGTCTGATTCTGCTGAGGTCATGGAAGACAATATCAACCAAATTATTAATTTAGCTATCATTGGAGGACTTTTAGCTATGATCATTCTTTGGTATTTTCTTCAGAATCTCACATTAGTCGTGTCCGTGGCTTTAGCCATACCTATCTCTATCTATGCGGCCTTCAACTTTTTCTATGCCTACGACATTACGATTAATAGTCTGTCACTCATAGGTATGGCTCTGGCTGTAGGGATGCTTATTGATAATTCGGTGGTTGTTCTAGAAAACATATATCGTTTAGTAGCGACCAAAATGCCCTCTTCTGATGCCGTTATTCAGGGCGTAAAAGAAGTGTGGAAAGCCATAACTGCCTCTACGTTGACTACAGTTGCCGTATTTGTTCCTTTCTTATTCTCTGAAAATGAAGTGACACGTCTTATCACAAAAGAGATTGGTGTCTCCATTGTTTCCACACTTCTTATATCACTCCTTGCCGCTATTTTGCTGGTACCTATGATCACGTCTATCATATTAAGCCGCTTCAAACCCAGTGAGACAACAGGCTTCACATCTCTTTCAATAAGAAATAGATTTGTTCAAATCTATCTTTTACTACTCAAGACGGCGATGCGATCTCCAGCGAAAACAATTATCGGCGCGCTCATCCTATTTTTCATTACATTAACCCTTAGCCTTACTCTTAAAACAAATATGTTAAAAGAGATTGAGACCAACAAGATCGATGTATATATTACCATGCCTACAGGATCTACTCTCGAGAAATGTGATGACCTTGTGGCACAAATAGAAGACGATCTACTACAACTTGAAGAAAGACAAACCATCACGTCTAAGGTAGAAGAAGAAACAGCCATAATATCAATCAACTTAATAGACGACTATAAGAAGGTGACAGGTCGTTCTATGCTAGAGATCAAAAACAGCATCAGTTCTATCATTTCGAAATACAAGAATTCTGCTGAAATTGACTTCTCGGCATCTACTAGCTCAAACGAACGTCTGGGTGGAGGAAATGGTCGAACAGGACAAGCGGGGAAATCGGCACAAATGGAGCGTATGCTCGGCATGGGGACTTCCGAAGAAAGGATAGAGATAAAGGGAGACGATTACTACCTTATGTCTCAAGTTTGCGAAGATATCGAGTACTACTTAGAAGAACTAGATGAAATAAGCCAAGTAAAATCTGACATGTCAAGCGATCAACCAGAGATACACCTTAACTTTAGCTCTGAACTGATGACCAAAAACGATATAGAACTTCAGAATATATCTCAAGAACTAAGAACTTTTGACAGCGAGGTGGCCTCTGGCTTTAACTTCCAAACAGACAACGAAGAATATGAAATAATAATTAGAATGGATACGCTCACAGAGAGTGTGCCTAAAAATCTTTATGATCTTCAAACTCTTGAAATAGAGAATAACGAGGGTTCAACGAATGAGATGCAAAGCATAGCTCAAATATATCCTAGCTCAGGCATTTCTAGAATCACAAGAATAAACCTTCAGAAACAGCTCGAAATAAGCTATAGTTTTTCCTCAGATATTACAGAGTCAGTAGATTTACTCACTAGTGCTAGAGCAAATGTCGATGACCTTATTGCAACAATGTCTATGCCTGATGGGGTGGCAGTAGAAGTCATTCATGAAGAGGACGATTTCGCGGAATACAGCATCATAGCTCTTATTGCCATTTTGCTTATTTACATGATACTGGCTTCCGTTTTTGAATCTTTTTCCACGCCATTTGTTCTCATGTTCGCTATACCTATGGCTGCTATAGGCTCCTTAATTGCCCTTTTGCTTACAGGAAACTCTATTATTAATGCCAATACACTTATTGGTTTTATCATCCTTATTGGAGTGGTCATTAACAACGGTATTATACTCATTGACTACTCTAATACACTGCGTAAGCAAGGATATAAAAGAACACGTACGCTGATGATGGCTGGCATTGCCCGTCTTAGACCCATTTTAATTACGGCCCTAACCACCATAACGGCCATGATACCTCTAGCAATGGGCAATAACGAATATGTAGGGGCTATTGGCGCTCCATTTGCGATTACTGTGATAGGTGGTCTTGCTCTAAGTACCCTACTGACGCTAGTCTTTATCCCAACATTATACTCGGCCTTAAATAATGCAATGGATTGGTTCAAGACTCTACCAATGGGGCTCAGAGTGATACAATATGTGTCATGGATAGGCGGAACAATTATCATTTATACCTACGTAAACAATGCCATGTGGCAAATTATTGATGGCGCAGCACTCTTCTTGCTTGTCCCTGGTGTGGTATGGTTTTTAAGAAACAGTCTGCGACAAGCTTCAGAAAATGTGATTGATAAAGAAGAGGAAATAACGATCACTATTAGAAATCTAGTAAAAATATATGGCCGAGAAAGCCGATTTGCACGTGAATGGAAGTCAGGTATTAAAATCAGAGAACGATTTAACGAAAGCAGAACTTACCTTTCCTACAAAGATCTCGATCAACTAACGTGGCTTGTTCCACTCCTACTCTTTTTTGGCTATTTCACCTTCTTTTACCTCGAACAATCGTTTTGGCAATTTACTTTTAGTGGAGTGGTATATGCTATCGGTCATCAAATAATTGAGGTTCTTTATCAACTACTACACCATAGAGCATCGAAGCTAGAGCGATGGATTAAAATTAAAAAATGGCTATGGCACTGGGTGTTTCCATGTCTAGCTCTTGCATGGCTATATCTGCAGACTGAGGTTTTAGGAGGCACCATTATATTGGCCATTTTAGTCTATGTTATGTTGCTCATTGATGTGACATCGAAAAAGATTCATCGTGAAAAAATTAACGTCAATCGCCTAGAGGGTCGATTAAAAAACTTACGTAAAGTCATGTATCGATTCGTACTATCCATCCCCCTTATTGGGAAGAAGGACGAACCGTTTAAAGCACTCAAAGGCGTGTCTCTAACAATAGAAAAAGGAATGTTCGGTCTATTAGGACCTAATGGTGCAGGAAAATCTACTCTAATGAGATGCATCTGTGGCGTTTACGATCAAAGCTATGGTAAAATCTTTTTTAACGATATAGATACGTCACAAAAGCGTGAAGAACTTCAAGGCATCATAGGCTACTTGCCTCAAGAATTTGGGATGTATGAAAACATGTCGGCGTGGGACTACCTCGATTATCAATCTATAGTCAAGAAGATTGGTAACAAGAGCGTGCGTGATGACAGAATAGAACGTGTGCTGAAGTCAGTACACATGTGGGACGATAAAGATAAAAAGATAGGCTCGTTCTCAGGTGGTATGAAACAGCGCATCGGTATAGCACAAGTACTACTACACCTACCCCGTGTTTTAGTTGTTGACGAACCAACAGCAGGACTCGATCCTCGTGAGCGCATACGATTTAGAAATCTTCTTGTGGAGCTCAGTAGAAAGCGTATCGTGATATTTTCTACCCATATTATCGAAGATATTTCAAGTTCTTGCCAACAAATGGCTGTGCTTAAACAAGGAGAAGTACAGTACGTGGGTAGTCCTCGTGATATGGCGCATAAAGCCCAGGGGCATGTTTGGCAGATAATGATAGATGCGAACCAATTTGAAGAAAAATCAAAACAATTTAAAGCCATAAATCACTTACGCGACGGAGATAAAATACGCATGAGAGTGTTAGCTCAAGACAAACCATGCGAAGATGCAGTAGCTCTTGATCCCAACCTAGAAGATGCCTACTTATGGTTACAACAAAGAACGGTAAACTAAAAGCTAAAAACATGAATCTGAAAGAGACTATATCTTTATCATATATGATGATTAAATATAACATGAAGATAATTTTTGCTAATAAGTTCTTGTACTTCCTATTGGCAGCATTTATTGTCTATGTGGGCTTCATAACAATTAACTTATTCAATGGTCAATCCATGAATGAGAAAGAAATATATAACCTTTTACTTTTTACAGGTACATTACTCATATTCTACCCCTTTGCTTTTGGCATACAAGGGGATAAAGATGCTAGGACATTAGAAATAATATTTGGCATCCCCAACTATAGATACCGTATTTGGCTAATGAGGTTATTCATGATTGTATTGCAAACTTACGTTATTATCTTACTTCTTGCTTGGTTAGCTTCATCGCTCTTATACAATCTCGACGTTATAAGCATGTCATTGCATGTGATGTTCCCCATGGTTTTCATAGGAATGATTGCATTTTATCTCTCTACCGTTGTTCGATCAGGTAGCGGTAGTGCTGTTATTACCATTATCATATCGGTGGTATTTCTTATACTTGCAAGCAACAATACATTTTACGAATCATTTTGGAATATTTTCTTTAACCCCTATGGTGCAGACAATAACATGAATGAGGTAGTATGGGCTTCTCTTACCATAAAAAATAGAATCTTTCTTAGTATTGGAAGCCTTATTCTTTTGCTAAGCGGTCTCACTAAGCTTCAAAATAGAGAGAAGTTTCTTTAGTAAGCGCTGATAAATAAAGTATATTACTTCGTTTGTCGATTAGCCAGTATCCCCCATTTTTAATATAATAGAATGAAACACCTTGCATTCTTCTGTTTTATTTATACTTTTGGCAATGAGAACATTCACTAATGTGAATTAATCAATATATCTTAGCAATGATGAGGACTTCCTTATCTTTTTCTTCAATAAACGTAATAAAATTCTCCTTCTGCTAAATGAGATATATACGCAATATTATTGCGGGTATAAACATGTTATGGCCAAGTTAGAAAATGACAGCATAGCAGAGAAATTTGAGAATAATCTCATAGAAATGTTGACATTTTTATTTACGATATAGACAAAAAAAATGTGGAGTCCAGAAACCATTGTAATAAAAACGGGGCGGAACCGAAAAGCCATAAGAGTAAGACAACTAAATACATTGATTATGAAAAAAACAGCAACTATCTTCTTGCTTTGCTTACTTGCAGGACAATTTGTTTTCTCACAGACGACCTTTAATGGTAAACTGGATTTAAGCAATAAAGACAAAATGTTTTCTTTGATTTCAACAAATGACTCTCTTTCAGTTTCATTTGATAAAAAAGATATTGACTTTAGTGCAGGTCGTAATTTTCAGTTGATTAGAATTAAAAACAAAGAGTACAATCTGATTGTAGCTGGTGATTCAATAAAACTGACAGAATCCAAATCTGTGATTGAGTATTCTAATGGATTGAAATTTAATATTTCCACAAAAAAATCACATCAATTAGTTTTGGCTGATGAAAAAGGAAATATAGTTCTTGATGCGATTTATAAATTGAAAGGCAATACAGCGGATTTTGAAATAAAAATATCTGACAAAAAATGTGAGACTGAGTTACTGGCTTATGCTACTAAATATTTGTACGAGTTGAGCCTAAATGAAGTGAATACAATACCTTATTATTTCTTTATGTATTGAAAACCAGGCCATAACAATGTATATAGCAAATAGGCGAGATAGTAGTAAATTCAAGGGTTGTAGCCCGCTTCAAATTCATCTCGGTTTGATAAGTTTGGTTTCCGCAATCGCCTACTTGCCATATACGTCAACGTTGTAGCCAATTAAAAAAAACACGTTACTAGCTAAATACAAACAAAATTATGAAAATACTTTTCACTATAATCCTAGCTTTAACACCTCTATTGTTAAATGCTCAAAACAAACTATGTTTACATCAAGAAAATAGTAAGATTGAAAATCGTTTGAGTAAGATTCAAAGAATCACTTTTGACAAAAAAGGAAACCTTAATCTAAAACTCAGCAGTAGTATTACACCAGAGGATTTTATAATTGAGCAGATTAATTTTTTATCATTCAGTTATGAAAATTGGAATTCAATAAGTCAGAACCAACTATCAAGTAAAAACAATTCTATACACATATTTCCAAATCCTGTAGAAAACGTTCTATTCATCAAGTCTGATCTTGATAATATATCAAGCTTAAGATTATTTAATTATCAGGGGAAATTGATAAAAGAATATAAAAGCATTGATGATCTAAAAGGTTATGATGTATCTGAGCTTCCTTCAGGGTTATATATTTGTCAAATCGACAATGAAGGAAAACTAACATCTGAAGTATTTATAAAAAGATAAGAAACACATTGTTAATTTTAACAAAAAACACTAGAAAAATGAAACTAAAGAATATTTCGACACTTGTATTGATGGCGTTAATTGCTACAATCCCTTTCAAGCTCTTACTTTCCCAAGAGAAAGACACAATGTATATCATTGAAAATGGAATAATCACACAGGCGATAAGTGTTAATAATATCGACAGTATAGTATTTAAAAAACCCAAAGGATTACAAACCTATTCCGGAGAACCATTGAGTGATATAGATGGTAATGAATACAAAACTGTAAAAATTGGCACTCAAATTTGGATGGCAGAGAACCTTAGAGTGACAAGATTTAATGACAGCACAATTATCCCACAAGTTACAGATGATACAGAATGGTATTCAAAAATTGACACTGCCTATTGCTATCTCAATAACGACTCTGCGATGTATGCAAAATCACACGGAGTATACTATAAATATTTTGCCATCGAAACTGAAAAACTTTGTCCATTGGGATGGCACGTACCTTCTATTGATGAATGGGATTTATTAGAAACCTATTTGATAAATAATGAATATAGTTATAACAACTCAGCAGATGAAAACATTGCCAAAGCATTAGCCAGCACCTCGGGATGGTTAGAATCAGATAATGTAGGAAATGTGGGGAACGATCAAAGTTCAAATAACAGCTCTGAATTTATGGGGCTGCCCAATGGTTTTCGCGGTGGAAATACAGGAACTTTCTATAACGTTGGAAGTCATGCATACTGGTGGAGTAGTACCAAACTAGATAATCAATACGTAGGATCTACTGTGCACGGTTGCAGTATTAGTTATGATACAAAAGTCATAAGTAAAGATCACATCTACCTTAGTACTGGTGGTTATGGTGTACGTTGCTTAAAGAATAAATAACTGGCTACAACAATTAGCTTTCAATGTTGAGTTGCTTGCATACTCAACACATTGAAGCTAGTGTTGAACAATTATGATAACATAATCACGAACACCATAAAAACAAACCCTCGTGAGTAAACTCCCGCTACCTGATAATCTACTAACCTTCAAGGATTTTTACTGTAGTGTTTTCAATCGCTTTTTTGTGAGCTCCAATCGTTATGGGGATCGCGTATTTTACTCATTTAGGACTTTATTTTTGTACACAGCTACCAACCTCTCCTACTTACAATAAATAAAATTTTTTAATCAGATTATGTTAATTTTGAAGGTGTTTAAGATAAATCCTCCCGCTCAGCGGAA
>CBFIII010000036.1:0-11216 GCA_965662645.1 Bacteroidales bacterium | reverse complement strand
CACTTGTTATACGACAAGTTTGTCAAGCAAGGAATACACCTAAAAGTCCGCACTAAACATCCGTGTCCGTGTTCCCCTATTGAGCGGTGTGCTGAGCGCTAGTCGAAGTAAGGGGAAGCTGGGATGTGTTATTATTACGAATTAATAACACGAAAAACGTTCGCTAAAACAATTAGCTCCCCATGTTGAGTTGATCACATTCAAAATAACATTAACACAAAAAAGCCTCAAGAAAATCTTGAGGCCTTATTTTTAGGGAATCCTACATCAAAACTCCCATATCCTATCTCGTACATCCTTATCCAAAATACTATCTCCGAATACCGACATACTAACACCAAAGAATTGTTACTCCCTTACGTATTCTAAGTCTTTACGAATCTTAAATTCACCATCTACAATATTTGCTCTGAAATGATATTTACCTGCTTGGGGTAAAAAGAGTCGTGGTGTAATCGTATTGGGATTATTATTTTCGAACTGAGCCTCTGCAGGACCTTTAACTTGAGTCCAATGAATTTCTGGACTAATACCATCAGCATCAGCATCGCTTATCACAGAGGTAATAGAAAGACTACTGTCGGCACTTGAGTAAGAATAGTCAATAGTAAGCGTTGGAGGAGTATTGATGGCTGTCACTATAGCATTAGTATCATTCGCAAAACGCTGCTCATCTTCGCTATCTGCTGCCCATAATACAATACGTTGTGCAAATACTCTATTATCGGAATGACTTAAACGTGTACCAGCACCTGCATTCCAAAATAAATTACGATCAAAAACACCAAGCACACGCCCTTTACCGATTTCTGCTATAGCTAATGCAGCATCTGTCTGCTCTTGAAATTCACCATCTTTGGCATTAACCACTAATCGACCGCCAAGCCCACCCTCTTGCGCCTTAGCTAACATAAGTGCTGGAGGTGAAACACGCACAAAACTAACGCCTTCGCCTCTAAAAATAACGCCCTTGTGCTTATTATTCTTATTAATAAAATGATCTTGTGTATATTCACTCACCAAGAAATTACCGGCACCATTATCAGTTAGGAAATACATGCCAAATTGAGCCATCAAAGCATTATCAGACACACGCCCTATATCATTAGCCAAACCTACCATCCGAAAATCACCACCAAAACCACTATCAGACCAAGCCATAACACCTCCACCATTTTTGACCCATAACTTTAAAGCTTTAGCTTCGGCTTCAGTAAAAACACGCTGATTGGATGCTAAGATCAAAACATCTACTGACTTTAGGAATTTAGCATTAATAGTTATCTCCTGATCATAAACTTCACTTACAGTACACCCCACAGCTTCTAGGGCTTGCTTGAAACCGCTCATTCCTAAATCCCCTTCATCATTCAAACGCATTTGATGAAATGGTTCCTTGCTTCCTGATGGCAATGTGCCGTCAGCAGCTACATCTCCATAAACATAAACGACATTTTGTGCACTTAAAGATAGAACACAGATCAAACCTATAACAAGGTGTGTTATTTTACTTTTCATAAGACTATTATTTATAATAAAAGGGACAAAATAAGAGAGTGACACGTTCTAAAACATCAAAAATAATCATTATTTGCAAAACGTCGTAATACTTTACATTCCTTTAATCAATGGTTCGTAAAACAAATTTAAAAAATCAAGCGGCTTTTGTGCCTTAAATTCAAGTAGCAAAAATCACACATAAATGTGTGAAGAATCAAAATGTAGGACTTTGATATATTAGATATTTCTTACTTTGTGATAAACGTTGAAATTTAAATACAGCACTTGCGAAATAAAAACCACATAGTATAGCTAATAGATGAAAAACAAAATTACTTTTGCAAACCTATTAAAAAAATGAAGATAGAAATGGACAAAGACTCATATCATAGTCAGGTAAAATATTAATGATTCTGTAAGAGGCTTTGTGTTTTCTTGCAGATTAAATTGCAAGGAAATATTATGATTAAAATATTTAAGACATTCGGTGGTTATTCTGAAATCACTGAACCACAAAAAGGATGTTGGATAAATGCCACAAAACCAACACCAGAAGAAATCCAAAAATTAGGTCAAGATTATGGATTACCTCAAGATATTAGTAAAGATATCTTAGACCAAGACGAAAGATCTCGTATAGAATATGATGATGATTGGACTTTAATTATTCTCAGAATTCCTATTGAAATAAAAGATAATGGCGTTCCATTTTTCACCGTACCCCTTGGCATTTTTATAACTAAAGACTTCACATTAACCTTGTGCTTAGAAGATAACGACGTGTTACCCATTGGGCAACCCTCACCTTTTAGAGATCAATACAAAGAGATAACAGATAATGTTAATTTCATTCTCCGCTTGTTTCTTCGTTCTGGTAATTTATATCTAAGGTATTTGAAGGAAATCAACCTCAGGACTTCTAATATAGAACAAGACCTTGAAAAATCCATTAAAAACAAGGAACTAAACAAGTTGTTAAAAATGGAAAAGTGCCTCGTCTTTTTTATTACCTCTATAAAATCAAATGAGATTGTACTGGCTAAACTACGCAATTCCAAAAAGATAACTACAGAAATCAACGAAGAGTTATTGGAAGATGCTATTATTGAAAACAAACAAGCTATTGAGATGGCACAGATTTATTCGGACATCCAGAGTGGTATGATGGATGCTTTTGCTTCCGTTATTTCTAATAATCTGAATGTGGTAATGAAGCAGTTAACGCTGACGTCTATTATCTTAATGATTCCAACATTGATTGCAAGTCTGTTTGGCATGAATGTTCCCAACTTAATGGAAAATTCATTATTGGCTATGCCTATCATCATTTTTGGTTCATTAATGCTCTCCATTTTTGGGGTTCTTTTATTCCGAAAAAGAAATTGGATTTAAGGATAAGGCGGTGTGCAATAATAATGCACCATCGTATTCTTATTCGTTGTTACTTCGGATTACAACTATTAGGAATCAAACGCCGAAAGAGTTCTGTTTATCATTAAGTTATTGATCGGCGTTTTTTAACGTTATACGTCAGAACCCCAGGGTGTCAAACTACGCAAAGCTTCGTTTTTGCCCTGGGTTGAAATGCCATAGCCCTTTCAGGTTATTTCTTTATTTTACAACTCCTTATCCTCAATTAATTCTTGATTTAAAACGCCTTCGCAAATTTGACGAACAGGTCCTGTCATTGTAATATTCCAATCTTCGGCTACATTTATTTTTAATTGACCTCCAGGCATCTTAATGGTCACATCACTATCGACTAAACCATTTTTGACCATAGCCGCTGCTACACCACACGAAGAACTGCCCGAAGCCAAAGTGTAACCAGCTCCTCGCTCGTAAATGCGAATCTCTACCTCAGAACGCGATATTACTTTTGCAAATTGCACATTAGTACCACAAGGAAACATGGACAATGCCTGTATCTGAGGGGCGTAAGTCATCAATTCTTCGATATCTAATTCATCTTTCAGCACCACACAATGAGGGTTTCCCATAGATACACACGTCATCATGAAGGTCTTCCCTCCCACTGTCGTGGCATCATTCACACATTCTTCTTTGGTATATACTAAAGGTATTTCTTCTGATTTAAAGTTAGCTTTACCCATTTCCACGCGTACCATAGAAACTTTTCCTGCTTTTGTCTCCAAAATCTCAGCATGTATCAAACGTCCCATAATATCTACGGTAAAGGCCTTCTTTTCAGTAAAACCATAGTCATAAAGATATTTACTAAAGATACGTAATCCATTACCACAATTCTCCGCTTTGGTGCCATCAGGATTATAGATGAGCAATCCAAAGTCCGCAATAGCCGAAGGTACCTTTAATAAAATACCATCCGATCCAATACCAAAATGTTCATCACAAATACGGATAACAGCTTTATCGGTCAGTTCAAAATTAAGAGTAGCACTATCCAATACGATGTAATCGTTGCCCAAACCATGGGACTTAACAAAAGAGTTCGTTGTCATATTATATTATCTTAAAAAAACCAGAATCTGTTATCGTTTTCTTTTGAATATCAAGAATACACCATCCTACTAACCAACAGACGATATATTAAATTATAAAACTGTTTATTATTAATAAGCCAAAATACAACTTATAATGTGGAATTTACTCTTATTTTTAATGATAAACGAAGTAACGATAGCGCCAACCACGACAATTTATTTTTCTCTACTGAAACATATCCTGAAATTACAGGATAATTTCTATTATTACAAGCCTGATACACTACTGAAAATACCTATATTTTTCTTTTCTTTGTACGAATTTTGAAATCAAAAGATAATAACAATAAATAATATATCATTATGGCAAAAGTAAACGAAAATTATCTCAAATTAAAAGCGGGGTATCTAT
Organism: Bacteroidales bacterium; assembly: GCA_965662645.1. Lineage (GTDB taxonomy): Bacteria > Bacteroidota > Bacteroidia > Bacteroidales > UBA5342 > UBA5342. The sequence goes on along the minus strand of CBFIII010000036.1, from coordinate 6,839 downwards.
TTCCGGAGATTGGTCGTCGTGTTCGTGAGTTTCAAGCGAGTAATCCTGAAGCAAAAGTCATCAAAATGGGTATTGGTGATGTCACCTTACCATTAGTTCCTAGCGTGGTTGCTGCCTTTGAAGAAGGTGTGAAAGAAATGGGACAGCTAGAGACGTTTAAAGGCTATGGACCAGAACAAGGTTATGAATTCTTACGTGAGATTATTGCCAAAAATGATTACCAAAATAAAGGAATCAATATAGCAGCTGATGAAATTTTTGTTTCTGATGGTTCTAAATGTGATACAGGTAATATCCTTGAGATTTTTGGACTTGATAATAAAATAGCGGTACAAGATCCTGTCTATCCCGTTTATGTGGATACTTCAGTCATGGGCGGTCGTACGGGTGAACTTCAAGAGAGCGGATATTACGACAACCTGATTTACATGCCTTGTACGTCAGCCAATAATTTCACCCCTGAGTTACCCAAAGAAAAAGCGGATATCATCTTCCTTTGTTATCCTAACAACCCTACTGGAACTACAGCAACAAAAGCTGAATTAACCAAATGGGTCAACTATGCTATTGATAATAAGTCTATCATCTTATTTGATGCAGCCTACGAAGCTTTCATAACAGAAGATGATGTGCCTCATTCTATCTATGAGATAGAAGGCGCTAAAAAAGTAGCCATAGAGTTCCGTTCTTTTTCTAAAAAAGCAGGATTTACAGGTACACGTCTAGGATTTACGGTGGTACCTAACGAATTAATAGCGTTTGGACCAGATGGAGAAGAGGTTCAAGTCAGAACATTATGGTCTCGTCGTCAGTGTACTAAATTTAATGGTGCTTCTTATCCCGTACAAAAAGCCGCTTCTGCAGTCTATTCAGAACAAGGCGCCAAAGAGATACAAGACATCATCAATTATTATATGGAAAATGCACGTATTATGCGTGAAAATTTGTCAGCTATGGGTTTTGAAGTCTATGGTGGTGTTAATGCACCTTATGTGTGGATTAAGACAACCGAAAAGACCCTCTCGTGGGACTTATTTGATAAATTCTTGAATGAAGCTCATATTGTAGGTACACCAGGATCTGGTTTTGGTCCTTCAGGAGAAGGTTATTTCCGCTTCTCAGCTTTTGCTATGCGCGACAATGTAATTGAAGCCATGCAACGCATCAAAGAAATGTAAAGTTACATCTTAAAACTTTCACCTCTTAAATCAAATAAATGAATACATTAGAAGCCCTTATCTTAGGGATTATACAAGGACTCTCAGAGTTTCTTCCAGTGAGTAGTAGCGGACATCTTGAGATTGCTAAAGTATTATTAGGCGCTAACACGTCTGAGAGCATGCTGTTTACTATCGTCGTTCATGGAGCCACGGTATTAAGTACTTTAGTCATTTTTCGTAAAGAAATCCTTCAGCTTATCATTGGTCTTTTCCAATTCAAATGGAATGAAGAAACACAGTATGTTGCTAAGATAGTGGTTTCTATGATTCCCGTTTTGGTGGTCGGCTTATTATTCGAAGAACAGTTGGAAGCTATGTTTAGCGGCAACCTACTGTTAGTCGGTAGTATGTTACTCTACACCGCTTTGCTCTTAGGTTTTACTTATTTTAAGAAAAGCGGTCACAAAACCATCAGTTTTCTAGATGCTTTAATTATAGGGATAGCCCAAGCCATAGCTACTGTTCCTGGTATTTCGCGTTCTGGATCAACCATTGCTACGGGATTATTATTAGGCAATAAAAAAGAAGAAGTATCAAAATTCTCTTTTCTTATGGTATTAGCACCTATCATTGGGGCTAACCTTTTGAGTATGAAAGATGCTAATTTCTCTGGTGATGCAGGGATATCTACGCTTAGCTTGGCTGTCGGTTTTATAGCCGCTTTTGTAGTGGGCTTATTAGCTTGTAGTTGGATGATTAAGATTGTAAATAAAGGAAAACTCATCTGGTTTGCCTTATATTGCGCCATCGTAGGTATTACGGCTATTGTTTTTTCATAATCCCACATTGTAGGTTTTATTTCCCGCAGCTTACTGCGAATAAAAAAAATGTTTCAAATTAATACTCCGTCTGCTTGATGCGGTGTCGTTCTTTAAGTTATAAAAGAAACCAAAAGCTGTTTTTTGAGGTACAAAAATAGTATTTAGCATTTTCATTCTTGTATCCCATCTAATTCTACATCATCATGTTTCAGGATATTGTATTACTAATTTTAGGGCTCATATTACTCGTTGCAGGTGGTCATTTTTTGGTCAATGCAGGTGTGAGTGCTGCCCGCAAGTTCAAAATAGCCCCCTTCATCGTTGGAGCTACGGTTATTGCTTTTGGCACTTCGGCACCCGAATTATTGGTCAGTGTAAATGCAGCCATCTCTGGTCATCCTGAGATAGCCTTAGGTAACGTGATCGGTTCTAACATTGCTAATATTGCTTTGGTTTTAGGAGCTACCTCTTGTCTTATTACACTTCCCATTATTTCTCATCGTTTATTTTCGGACTGGTTATTAGTTATGGTGACTTCTATCCTTTTACTCGTCTTTTTACATAATGGTAACCTTTCTACACTAGAGGGTTATATTCTCATTGCTATCTTAGTCGTGTATATCATTTCGGCTATCAGACACCCCAAAGTAGAAAACGAAGATGAGGAAAATGGTCAATTATATCATAGTTGGGTCGTGATAGCCTTTGTTTTTGTGGTCTCTGGGATAGGTTTAGCCATTGGAGCTAATGCCTTAGTGAGAGGAGCAAGTAATATAGCACGAGTACTTAATATTAGTGAGCGCGTTATTTCAATTACAATAGTTGCTTTTGGAACTAGTCTGCCAGAGTTAGCCACCTCCCTTATTGCGGCTTTTAAGAAACAAACCGACATTTCTATTGGTAATATTATTGGATCTAACTTATTCAACATACTAGCTGTGTTAGGGATTACAGCTGTTATCAAACCACTACAGATCTCTTTCCCTAATTTTGAATATGATTTAATCATCATGATTGGTGTTGCTTTTCTTTTATTCTTCTTGATATATCCTTTGGGTCATAATATCAAAGCATTTAAAGAGAACAAACAAGCTAAAGCATTCCTATCCTTAACTAACGGCAAACTCTCTTACATTGGTGGAATCATATTACTGTTAGCTTATGTGACTTATATCTATCTCTTATTTTAATCCCACATTGTGGGTTTAATAGCTGAATTTAAGAATCGTAAACATTTTTTAACTTTGCTGAATATAATTTCGGTTATTAAAAACAAATAGATGCTTTCATCTTTATCCTATAAAATACTAACTCTAGCTAACCAAGAGATTTCAAGATCTGCATTTCTTAAGGAAGTTTCAATTCTATTAGTGGATAAGTTTTCTTGTTCTGATCTTAAACTATTACTTAAAATTCCACAAAGTGAAACTAATTATGAGTTTGTACACTATTCAAAAGATAGTTTTAATTATGAAATTATTAGTATCGAAAGCTTAGCACTAATCATGTCAAAAGAGAAGCTGGACTTATGGTATTCCATTCTAAATAATAGTTTTGATTCGGAATCAACATTCTTTACTGAGAAAGGCACCTTTTGGACCATAAACTTTGATATTTTTTCTATTTTAGAAAGGCAAAAAAACGGACTAAATGTTGATAATATCACCTTGAAAAATGAGGACAATAACTCTCTTTTAATTGTACCTTTTCTATATAGCAATGTAAGGGCAGGTTTGATACAGCTAGAAAAATTCAGTCGAGATGTATTTTCTAATTTTGGAAAAAATCACATTGAAGATTTTACGGAAAATCTAAATGCGATAATGATCAACCAATACACGCAATCATTACTACAAGAACGCATTAAGGAATTATCTTTTCTTTATGAGATGGCTAACATTACAAAAAACAAATCGTATTCTTTTGAGGAGATGATCCATCAAATCATCAAGATAATTCCTGCTGCTTGGCAATACCCCAAAATTACTTCAGTAAGAATTAATATTAACGGTATTGAATATACTAATAAACCCATTTGTAATCTGGTTCACAAATTGGAGTCAGACATAATAGTTGATAACAAAAAGGTCGGTAATATTGAAGTAATTTACACTGAAAAGTGTCCTAAATTGTTTGATGGTCCATTCTTTGAAGAAGAAACAAAACTTTTGAACAATATAGCTGCTGAATTAGCAACAATTGTTAAGTAAGAACAAAAGCCCATCAGGTAAAAATACAGATTTTACCATTGAAACAAATAAAGTACCTAAAGGAAAGAAAAGCGTTTTAATAACAATGGCAGTCCCATTTACTTTTGGTACAGATGAGGTAAGTTAATTTCACCCCTACAAACCAAGCTTTTACATCACCAGAGTTATCAGTAGTAGAAAAAACAGAATTTAATTGATAATCGATGGGGTTTTCGGTACGGGAAAAGAGTTGATCGTTTATTCTATCTGTTTGGTTAATATTAAACACCCCATAATCCATTTGAAGGCTGATGCGCAAATCATTATTTTCTTGTTTATCTATGGATAAATAATACCCCAACTCCCCACTGAGAGATGTATTAAACCGCATTTTGATTTTTCCTGAGTCATCGATTCTATTATCCGTCACAAAATAATGATTTGGCATATCTTCAAAATCATCAAAAAACCACTCATACTCCCCCGTGGTAGTAAGCAAAGAGTTTGATTTATAATTAGAAAATAAATTAAGTCCTAATTTCACACCACCAAGAGTATAAAATCGATTCACTTTATACCCATACATTATGGGTATATTTAGATACCCCAAACGGTTAATCTCTTCGAAATCGGCTAAAGTAGCATGCATCGTGAATTCAGAATAGGGCGAGATATCATTATCTATCATACCATGATCATCGGTCATATCGCCTACCCTTTGCATACCTGCTCCTAGAATACTCAACTCTGCGCCTATGGACCACATCTTATTAAATCCTCTGTGATACTCATATCCTACGCCCAAATTGCCAGCAGGCAAGCCATGATTATTGATGTTAGCAGAAGAATAAGTCAGCTGAGAATATCCCAAAGATCCCCAAACAGCTAAATAAGATTCATTTAGTTGATCATAGTAGGTATAATGATTTCGTGCTAATGAATAGGTACAAACACCCCACAAAAGCAGAAATACAATGCAATATTTTTTTAGTAAACTATTACTCATCAATTATTGTATCTATTACGATAACCATTTCCTATCATTTATCGTAGTTAGGGTGACTCATCAGAAGCATTCTCTACTTAACAACTATTTTCTCTGTTTTAACGAGACCCTCCTTAGTTTCTACCGTGAGTAAATAAAACCCAGGAACATTTGGAACGGGGATTCTATTATTTCCTTTACAAACAGGATAATGTCCAATCAAGTAATTATTTATATCCCAAATTTTCACCACACCATTTTCAGAAATTAGCACATTGACAAACTCTTGATTTTGTATATATGTTGGGAAAACGGAAAGAAGATCGCGTATCTCGGGTACAAAATCACAAGAGAACTTACTTATTTGATCGTCAATACGCGTAAGAAGGACACGGTAGGTGGCTGTAAAATCCAGCTGTTGTGTTATGTAAATATACGAACCTGTCTCACCAAAAATAAGATCATCATCCTTATACCATTGGTAATCAGAAAATACATATCCACCGTTATATCTATCATTCAACAAGACTAATACGTCATTCCACTTTTGTACAATAATATCTTTAGAATAAAGTACTGATAATTTCAAATTCTGATATGTTGGTTCACATAGAGAATGCCCAAAAGAAAGTGTCATCTGATAATCGTCGGCACGCAAGCTATCGGGAAGTGAAATAACAATTTCATTAAAAGACGAAAATTCATGATCCACTATATTTTCGAAACCCGCTGCAATAGCTTTATCATAAAAAGTCACGCTATAACTTTCAGGATATCCGTCAGAAACAGTAAATGGTATAATCAAATTCTTTTCGTCAGCACAGATTTCAAAAACACTATCCATTTCATAAACAGGACAAACAGTAAATACATCAATACTTCTAGGAAGACTCTCACAACCAGTTATTCTATCAATAAGAACCACTTCATAAATACCGTCTTCAAGCAAAGAGAGGTCCCCATTTACGACGCCATTTATAGCGTAGATATAATTATTGGAATTTTCGACATCAACAATCTCAACCGATTGTTCATTATATGGAGCCTCTAAATCGAATTTTATCCTTGGTTTCACAAATAAATCTAAAGTAATTAAACTGTCTGCGTTATCTTTATTAAGAAGACGTCTTTCATAATAACCTGTTTTTGAATGCAGGAAATCGTACTGATCATAGATAATACCATGACAAATGGTATCTACAATATGAACGGTATCGGCATAATCAACGGTCAAATTCAATGTAATAATGCTATCGCATCCGTAATAAGTATAAAATGGGAAATCATACAACAAACTCTTGGTCCCAACAGGAAATACCGCATCCCGATATTCAAACGGAAGGGCACTCTTATGGATAGATACGTTTTCGGTAAAAGCATAACTAGGATTAACTGTTAATTTATAATCCACTAATCTTTCACATCCATTAGCCGCTTTTAGATGCACAGGATAGTTACCACTTGTGGTTCCTACCTCAAAAACTGTATCTTCATAACTATAAGGCAATTCGCTAGAACAAATAATACTTGAATCTTGCACATTATAGGCGGGACAAAGAATAAATCTTAAGTGCGTAATACTATCGCACCCCATAACCGTTGATCGATAGATATTATAGATGCTATCTACTGTTTCTACACCGAAAACAGTATCCTTATAACTATAAGGAAGATCATTTTCACA
>CBFIII010000035.1:0-41533 GCA_965662645.1 Bacteroidales bacterium | reverse complement strand
TTTCCCGTATTTTCCTGAAGCGTAAGTTACCGCAGATCCCATAGTGGCATCATTAGCATTACCACTATAATCATTGCCATTTTCTTCTAGAGGTAAATAAAAAATCGATTTATTGGCAAAAACATCTGCCATATCAAGGATGGTAATAGCTATGCTTGTATTCGCTGTTTTTCCACTTGTATCAGTCACAATCCCCTTTAGCGCGTGCTCACCCGAAGTGATATCTGCCAATGCTGAGGTGTTAGATGAAGACCACGAAAATGGACCTTCTGTTTTGGTGCCTATAAGTTGTTCATCAAGGTATAATTCAACCTTTTCTACCCCTGTATCATCAGTCGCATTCAGTTCAATGCTTAGTTCTTCATTTCCTTTTTCAATCACTGCCTCATTAAGAGGCGCTGTAAAAGAAATCTCAGGAGCATAGTCCACGGATATATCAGCATCAAACTCCCAAGAGCCAGGGACCACACTAAATCTTAAGAAAGCTTCATCCTCACTATGAAATGAGACTCCTTGTACACCAGACACAAATGCACTGTCTTTCCAAATGCTTTGTCCAGCTACTTTTACTTCAAAAATCTCGGTGTTGGTTTTAGGAATCCCCACTATGGCAGTGGTATTTTCTGGCGACTCTAGTTTAAGGTTAAAGTTCGTTTTGCTCGCCTCTACCTCGACTAGTATATCCCCTTTCACAGAAGGCACTGTACATTTGAATGAAGTAAGGTCGGCAAGTGTTGGACATACTTCGTACGATTTCCAAGCCACCTCGGTAACTCTTACACCCGTGATATAACGCGACATTACATAGTTAGGTGCATTCCATGCATGGTTCTTAGTTCCTAAACTCCCCGGATCGGTATCAAAGCGCTCGTACAAGGTGGTTAAGCTCTGGTCCACAATCTCGAAATTATAGACCTCTTTCATACGGGTCAAGGCTTTTTCGGGCTGTCCTACAAGCATTAAAGCCTCCTCGGCCAACCACTCCATATGCGGACTAGACTTTCTCACAGGAAATAGAACCTCTTCGACCAATGTGTTGTAATTCTTTTCATCAGCTAAGCCACTGAGTACAGCCAGAGAACTCACGCGTTCTTCTATGGCTTTACCGGGTGTACAATACCTAGTCCCGTTCCAATATTCATTTTCGTAGGCTTGCTCAATGCTTTGCATTCTAGCATCGTAAAATGCAAAATCTTCATTTTTATCTAAGGTTATAGCCATTTTCTTAGCAGCTTTTAACGCCATATAATACCATGTCGCTTGAGTAGCTGCTGCATCAGGATCACTGCCCCAGTCTATCCACCCTACATTACCTTTTCTATAGATAGGCATACCATCAGCGTCCATAGACCACAGCTTTAAGTAGTTCAATATAGGAGTATATGCAAAATCTAGCGTTGCTGTATCGCCCGTATTATAGTAATACTGCCACACCACATGATCTACGAATTGAAGACTTTGTGTGACGAACTCTGAACCTTTTTCTAGTGTTAAATAGCCAGGTGCTAAACCACTAATTGTATCGCCCAGACGATAAGCTATCGTGTTATCAATAGCCTTCTTCAACAGTAGTCGTCCTGCTTCGTCAAGGGTATAAAAGACCGCTCCAGTCTGATCGCCAACATCGCCAATCCACAAGGCACGCTCTCTGTCCGGACAATCCATGTATCCATCTCTCGCGCAGATATAGAGCGTATTACGTGCCATCCACCACAGACGCGTTAAATTGGCATCGCTACATTCAAATGAACCGGTCATATCGCCCACACCAGTCCAACGGTATTTTAATTCTTGCACTTCAACACCAGAAGGAATTTGGTACTCTACATAATGACCACTAAACCAAGTGTACCCCTCAAAAGACTGTACACCATTAGTTGAAATGTAGGTCGATGACAATAAGTGCGCTTTATTATCCGTATCAATATAAATCGTCTTACCAGCGCTACTATTAAGCGTAACAAATGGCGTAACCTGCTTATTGAATGGCAGTTTAGCTTTTATAGTAAGATCAGATCCTGTATTGTTGGTATATGGAAGTTGAATACTTGCCCCATTAACTGTCAGGGATGGATAATCGGCTAAACCTCTATCGTTCCACTGCGGTATGGCGCGCTCAACTAAGGTGCCCCAAGGTTCGCTATCTATGCCTCCCTTTTCTACTGGTGTATTCCAGCTACTATCATCGTAGCCTACGGTGTACCAAGCTGCATCTGTCCAATCACCCATCGCATTGCGCGCATCGAATTTGATACTGTAAGGAGCAATACGGTTATCTTCACCACCACCGCCACTATTAGAATCATAGGCAGCGTGTACCTTCATTTTCCACGAGGTGTTGGAATTAAGATCAGCATTCCAATCGGCCGAAACGTATAAGCCCCCTTTGCCACTATCGGCATGCATTTTACGTGTACGTCCCCAATACCAAGCTAAAATGGCTATCGTGTTTTCGCCTTGTTGCAGATAAGGCGCAAGATCAACAGGATCGTAATAAGTGGTGTTTGGTGCTGCACCTCGTGCTAGACCACCTTCAAACAGTACCATCTCACCATTTATCCACAGCCAATATTTGCTATCCACAGCAATTTTGGTGAGGGCCTCGTTAGGCACCTCAGTAAGGGTGATTGTTTTTCTAAAAGCCACCCAGGTATTAGCTGGGCCATCGGCTTGTTGCCATATCCATTGGGCGTCATCCTGATTTTTTGCACTTACACCAAGGGTCATCAACCCCAAAATTAAAACTATTATACTCTTCATAACTATACTTTTATATTCTTTAAATCTGTTTTACTCTTTTACCATTTTTTGGTTGAATACCTGACCTTTTGCATCTTCTAATTGTATCAGATAAAGACCACTTTCCAACTGAGACACATCCACGCCATCATTTACATCAAGAGTAGATATCATCATTTGTCCTGACAGGGTGAATATCTTAGCTTGCTTTACTGTAGCCCCTTCAAAATACACCCTATTGTTTGCAGGATTAGGAAACACCTGCAACACGGCATTTCGTACAAATTGTTCATTTATGCTTGCTTCAATATCCCCTATGCGGGTCAACTGCCATTGGTAATTTGGCAATTCAGAAGTACCCCGCCCAATATCTGATCCATTGGATTTCACATTCAACTTATAATCGGCGCCACTCGCTATAAAATACAATTCAGTCCCCACGCCTGTTTCTGTAAAGCTAAAGAGTGCATCATCAGAAGCCAATACCTCTGGATTGGTATCTGCCAACATAGAAGTATATCCTAAAGCTGAACTAATCACCACCACTTTTGCATAGTCACTGGTGAAAATATTATACTTATCGCCATTGGTTACCACATTAAATTTATTGATCTCGGCATCGCCTGCATCAGTGACCAGAGCATCGTTAGTCGCTACATCATAGCCCATCCATTTTGTCTGGCTTGGGTTATAAAATTTATATTGCCCTTCGCCAGTAAACAGCACGGAAGAATCGACCACATCCACAATCATACTTACTTTACTGCTTTGTCCCTTGGTATCTGTAGCCACAGCACGTAGTGTATGTGCACCAGCTGACCAATTCAACAATGATGTTATTTCTGCTGAACTCCATTGAAAAGGAGCGGTTTCTTTCGTGGCAATCAAAACATTATCCAAATAAAGTTCGACCTTAGCAATTCCCTTATCATCTGAGACATTCAATTTAACCTCCAATTCGTCATAACCCATTGCCAACTTCGTATTTGACGTAGGTGCAATGAAACTTACCACAGGGGCATTATCCTGCAAGACCTCAGCATTAAACATCCATTGCCCTGGGATTACTTCAAATTTTAGATAATCATCATCTTCGCCATAAAAAGCAATCCCCTGTACATTATTCACAAAAGCATTATTCTCCCAAATTGTTTTATCTCCAACTTTAATATTTATGATTTCCCTATTAGCTTTTGGGATCCCCACAATAGCCATCGTTTGCGCTGGAGCGTTTAAAGCGATGCTAAAACTTGTTGTTGTAGCATTAATATCCACAGAAATATCCCCTTTTACCGTAGGTACCACACTCTTAACTGATGTTAAATCCGTTAATATTGGTAATACTTCAAAGGTTTTCCAAGCTACTTCCGTGGCTCTTACACCAGCTACATAGCGGGATAGCACATAATTAGGTGCATTCCAAGCGTGGTTTGGTGTGCCTCCACTAGGAAATTTCTCGTACAGAGTCGTTAGGTTCGTTCTATTTACTTGTGAAGCGTAACGCTCTTTCATTCGCTGTAAGGCTTTATCGGGGTAGCCTGCAAGCACAAGCGCTTCTTCCACCATCCACTCCATATGCGGACTTGCTTCCCTTACCGGGAATAAGTTATTTTCTACAATCACATCATAATATTCCTCTTTTGCCAAGCCACTGAGCACAGCCAAGGAGGTAACACGCTCTTCTACAACACGACCTGCAGTACCATAATGGGTACCTCTCCAATAAATACTTTCAAAATTGTCTTCTATGCTTTTTATACGCGTATTGTACCAAGTTGTGTCCTGATGCTGCTCTGTAAGCACAGCCATATCTTTGGCCGTTTGTAAAGCCATATAATACCAAATAAATGTCGTGGGGTATGTATCTGAATTATCCCCCCAATCTACCCAGTTGGCATAGCCTTTTCGGTATTCAGGCATACCATTACTTTGCATATTCCATATTTTCAGATAATTCAAAATGGCAGGATAGGCATTAGCCATAGTGGCTGTATCGCCGGTATTATAATAATATTGCCAGATTCCCTGAATGATAAACTGTAAGCTTTGACTCACTAACTCACTACTTTCGCCACGATAATCGCCAAAGCCCGGAGCTAAGCCCTGAATAATATCGCCATCGCGATAAGCGATCGTATTATCAATCGCTTTCTTTAATAATTTCCGCCCAGCTTCGTCTAGCGTATAAAATATAGCGCCAGCCTGATCGGCCACATCACCAATCCACAGCCCTCGTTCTCTGTCGGGACAGTCCATATAATTGTCACGAGCACAAACATAAAGCGTGTTACGAGCCATCCACCACAAACGGCTGTAAAAATCATCGTTGCACTCAAACGTTCCAGTCATTTCTCCAACGCCCGTCCATCGGTATTTCAACTCCAACACCTCAACACCGGCAGGTATTGTGTATTCGACATTATGTCCATTGAACCAAGTATAAGACTCAAATTGCTGAGTACCTGCTTTTGTGATGTAGGTACCGGTTAATAAATTCGAGCCATTATCAGTATCCATAACAAGGGTTTTACCGCCTGTACTGTTCACCTTCAAATAGGGTGTTATCTGCTGATTAAAAGGCAATGTAGCGCTAATTTTCACATTTGCTCCTGTATTATTCGTGTAAGGAAGTTGCACAGCAGTACTGCCAATTTTCAGAGCAGTATAATCGGCTAATCCCCTATCGTTCCACTGAGGTATAGCACGCTCCACCCAAGTGCCCCAAGGTTGACTATCTATTGTTCCTTTTGAGCTAGGCACACTCCAAGCACTATCATCGTACCCTTCGGTGTACCATGCATTCGCGGTCCAGTCACCCAACGCTTTGCGCCCATCAAATTTCACATTGTAGGCTTGTACACGGTTGGCACTGCTATTCCCTCCACTAGTGGGGTCGTAAGCAGGATGCACTTTCATTTTCCAAGACGCATTAGTATTCAATTCGGGCATTTGCGTTGACGATAGGCAAAGTCCTCCTTTACCACTGTCCTCGTGGGTTTTGTGGGTATTTCCCCAATACCAGACTAAAATAGCAATGGTATTTTGTCCTTCTTTCAAAAATGGTGCAAAATCTACTGGATCGTAATAAATGGTGTTGGGTGCAGCACCTCTGGCTAATCCACCTTCAAAAAGCACCATCTCGCCATTTATCCACAACCAATACTTGGTATCCACCGAAATCTTAACCATAACTTCGGCCGGCACCTCATTTAGATCAATCGTTTTTCGAAAGGCTACCCAAGTGTTAGCTGGTCCATCTTCTTGTTGCCATATCCATTGTGGGGTGTTATCAGCGAATGCCATAACAGCACACATCAACGCTAGTGTCAATACTATTATCCTTTTTATCATATTGCTAATTTTTATATTTACTAAAAGTGAAAACTTGAATACTAAAATTGCTTATTGCTTAACAAAACGTGACATATAAGACTCTCCCTTTACGCCCTTCATTTTAAGAATATAAAGGCCACTGGCTAATGATGACACATCCAATTGTGCATTGCTTACAACAGCACTTTTCATCAAACAACCTGAAAGACTAAAAATCTCCGCATTCACAATTTCGGCACCAATTATAGTCAATTGATGTTGTGCTGGGTTGGGGTAAACGTTAACAATAGTCTTTGGCGCAATTGTCTCTTTAATACTTGTAACTACATTATTAATTCTAGTGATTTGCCATTGATAGTTAGAGCCAGCCGTTGTACCTCGTCCTATATCCAAACCTGTCGATTTCACATTAAGGTTGTATGGGTTACTAGACACAGCATCGATAGCACCACTAGTCAAGAGGTATAATTCGGACTCAGGAGCTGTCTCATTAAAACTAAAAAGCGCATCGCCCGAAGCTAGTAAAGACGCAGTAGGTGTGGCCAGCATAGCCGTATAACCACTGGCAGAATTTATAATAACGACCTTTTGATTATCACCAGTATAAACATTAAACTTATCACCATTGGCTACCACGTTAAAGATATTGTTTTCAGCGTCCCCACCAGCAGTTACCAAAGCATCATTTGTAGCTATATCATAGCCCATCCACTTTGTTTTATCTGCATTATAAAAAGTGTACAATCCCTCGCCAGAAAACGTATTAGGAGACTCCGCCTCTGTTGAAATTGTCACCGTCTTTTCAACAACACCATCGCTAACATCTTTGGCCACAAGCCTAAGCGTGTACGAGGGGCTCGTCATATTAGTCAACATAGCTTGTCCAGACCAAACATAAGGCGCCTCCGTTTTAACGCCCATACTCACACCATTAACCCATAGCGTAGCTTCTACAAAGTCATCACCTACCACAGCCTCAACGCTAAGATTACTACCCGAAGGGATGACATCAGCATTACTCACATCCTTAAACTCTAGTTGACGACCAAAATAAGGCTCACCAGCAACTTCCTTGATCCCTTTGTTATCTGCCGCAGGAGTTAAGGTTATATCGCCATAAGTTAATGTCTGTCCCTCACCGATATAAAGTGTCGTTAAGGCATCATTAGCATCTTGCTCATAACGAACAATAGCAAAACGACCAGTAAACGAAATATCGTATTGAGGAAGCGTCAAACTACGAGAAGCAAATGGTTGACAAAGGATGTAATCATCCACCGTTTTGTCGCCAATCTGGCTACTTACCTTAACACCAACAATTAAACCTCCATGATATAAATGCTCAACACTTTTCACACTTGAGACTGTTGAACCCGCAGGTTCAAATATATGAACAAATGCATTCTTCCACGCTTCGCCCTGTTGTCTGACAGCTAGAATAGGCGTGTTTTTGTCCAAATAACTATCTTCACCCTCACGCGAAGCTGGCCCCATAGCTTTAGTAAACTCCCTAGCCACACCCGCTGGCGTAAACATATGCATATATTTACCACCTTCGTTGATATCAAAACGCACATTAACTGCTACATCGGTGGAAGCTGTCGTTTTAGTATCTTCAAAGAATTTCCATCCTGGAGACTCCACTGGATCACTATAATTCGTTTGATATTTGGTGGTCGCCGTTACCGGAATGGCAATATTATTACCATCATTAATATGCATTTCGTCTCCTATATTGTGATACACATAGTCGTGAAAAAGATTCTCATCCAAAGATTTAGAACGAAACATATCAAAATAATAAGCCGTCGTCGCACTTGTTCTAATAGTACTCAATGTCCTCTGTTGATCGCAATTATTCACATTATCATCCAAAAACTGCATAGCAAAACTAAACTTATCACTGATAGGATCTTCAAGGTGCTTAGGTTCTGCGGCAGTATTCACCGTAGTGTTCATCCACAGGTAAGAATCACTATTCCATGCTCCATCCTGAATACCATGAGATGTGCCATTTACAATCACTGTATTGTTACCAGCATATAGTCTAAAATAGTCCGTATGCTCGGGTTCACTTCTTTCTGCTAATGTCGCACAAAGTCCGGCATTTGGCCCCATCACATAACCTTGACCATAAAGCTCCATAGCAATACCAGTTACGTGAGAGTGCACATAGTGTGCACCACCGATGATACCACACAATCCATATTGCTTATTATCAGTATTGCTATGGTTACGCTGAAGTGCTACCCCAGCGTGCTTAATAATAACAGTAGGCTTATTAAAGTCAATGCTACTCTCCACCTGAGCAGGTACATCAACACCCCAGAATAAATGTGGGAATGCCGAGCAAGCGTTGAAAGTAGAAGTTGACACGATAGGCGAATAACCACCCGATGCATCATAAGACTGGCGTAAGGCTACTTTTGCTTGAGCTTCGATATCGGTATAATTACGGCGCGATGCTATATCAAGTGCATAACGGTAAAGCGTTCCTGTTTGGTCAATCTTACGTTTAGAATCACCATAACGTACAAAGTAACGGTTAGGCAGTCGCAAATAATCAAATAAGAAGTTACCGTCAAGGATGTATTTATAATCAGCCATTACATTCATTTCTGGTTTGAAACGATCAATGGTATTCAACACCATCGTGATACCTGGCATAAAACCATAGCTTAAGGACTCAGGCCAAATACCCTGCTCGCCAAACATTGGAAGAATGGTGTTCTTAAAGGAGTTCTGCTTCTTTGTTCCGGCATTCCAAAAGACATTAAATAAGCGCTCACGCTCGGTATCATCGTCCACGCACATAATGCAAAACAATACACCGGGTGCTGTAAGAATAGGGTGATTACTGACCGTTTTTCCGTGAGTATCTGCCCCCGAGTGTTCTTGCAAGGCATTTGAGGCCAACTTCTTGATCATCCGTTGGGCCTTGACATTGTCAAAATCTACGCTCTGACCCGAAGACTCTACATACACCTTAGTGCCTTGGGTAGTCAAGAAATCATAGATAAAGTCATAAGCAATGGCAAAGTGAGCATAGGTAGTACGGCTATCGTAGAAATAATTACCACTAGCCGCCATTTTATCCACATCTACATCGACCATAGCATCGATGTAATAGGACACAATGTCGGCACTAAACTGCGCGTACTTTTCCTCTTGAGTGATGTAATACAGCATCGCTGAATAGGAAGCGAGATAAGTGACTTCAGCATGACCTGAATTGGCTGCCGAAGCATCAGCTTCACTCAGGTTGTCATCCGCCGCAAAGGCTGGAATCATATCCAGAATAGCCGATGGATTAGTGAGGTGAGTAGTCACCTTAGCATCTACAATCGATTGGGCTTGACTCTTAACACTACTCGCCCACGTATAGGTGTCTATACGGTTCAGCATCTCGTTTCTATCGGCATCACCAGCCCATATTACCGGACGATTAAGACTCTGCGCAGTTACAGCAAACAAGCCACAAGTAACTGCTAGTAAACTTAGTATTCCTTTTAACATTGGTTTATTATTCAATGACTACTTTTTTATGATAAAACAGACCATCAACATCTACCATCTGCATTAAGTAAATACCATTAGCTAGTTGAGAAACATCCACGTGATTATTGTTTACATCGTATGATTTCATCAACTGACCTGATAAGGTATAGATTCTCACCTGCTGCACATTGGCACCTTCAAAGTAAATATTCCCTTGAGTTGGGTTAGGGTATATCTTAACTTCTGCTTCTGGCATTTTCAGCTCTTTAGTGGCTGAAACCTCTTCCTCTTCCTCTTCCTCTTCCTCTATTCGTGTCAACTGCCACTGATAATTAGCTATTCCAGAAGTTCCACGTCCTATATCAGAACCATTCGATTTTACATTTAAGGTGAAAAAATTACCGTCACTAGCATACACCACACCACTGGTTAAATAATAGAGTTCCGAACCCTCAGCTGTTTCATCAAAAGTAAAAAGGGCATCGCCCGAAGCTAGTACTGACTCTGTAGGTGTAACTAACATTGCTGCTGTACCTTGGGCAGAATTAATGACGACCACTTTCTGATTATCACTAGTATAAATATTATACTTATCGCCATTGGCCACCACGTTAAACTTATTGATGTCAGCGTCTCCATCATTGGTGACCAATACATCATCGTTTGCTACATCATAGCCCATCCATTTGGATTTGTCTGAATTGTAGAAAGTATAAAGACCTTCGCCATAAAAAGCATGAGGAGAAGGCACTACTGTTTTAATTGTCACCGTATTTTCAACTTCTACATCACTCGCATCTTTTGCTACAAGCTTAAAGGTGTATGATGCATCATTCATATCTGTAAGAATAGAATGTCCTGACCACACATAAGGTGCTTCGGTTTTAACTCCAAGGTTGATGGTGTCATTAGCCCAAAGCGTGGCTTCAACAAATTCTTCACCTATTAAAGCCTCAATACTAAGGCTCTCGCCTAGTGGGAAAATTTGATTATTCTGGATATTAGTAAACTTTAGTTGTCGTCCAAAATAAGGTTCACCTTCAACCACCTTAAGCGCTTTTTTACCCTCCGCAGGTTTCAAGCTCATTTCTTTATAGCTTAAACTGTCCCCTTCACCAATATAGAGTGTTGTATAGGCTTTCTCAGTATCTTGCTCATAACGTACAACTGCAAAACGTCCCGTAAATGATATGCCCATTTGCGGAAGCGAAACACTACTTGTAGCATTGGGCAAACAAAGGATGTAGTCGTCAACGGTTTTATCGCCAATGGCACTGCTCACTTTAGCTCCTACAATGACACCTGCATCGTATAAATGTTCAATAGACTTAACACTTGATGTCGTTGACCCTGTAGGTTCAAACACATGCACAAAAGGTTTATTCCACGCTTCACCTGCTTGTCTTATAGCGAGAATAGGCGTTTGTTTATCTAAGTAAGTACCTTTAGCCTCACGTGTTGCTGGACCCAAAGCTTTGGTATATTGTCTTGCCACACCAGATGGGGTGAACACATACATATATTTACCAAATTCATCCAAATCGAAACGTACATTCACCGCTTGATCTGTGGTATCAGTCTGCTCAGTATCTTCAAAGAAGCGCCATCCTGGAGATTTTACGCCATCGTTGTAATACGTTTGATATTTTGTTGTTGCGGACACTGGTAAGTCTCGACTTTGAGCATCGGTAATATGCATCTTATCGCCAATATTGTGGTAAATATAATCGTGAAACTCATTAGTCCCATTGCTTTTAGAACGAAACATATCGAAGTAATAGGCCGATGTTGCGCTTGTTCGAATAGTACTTAACGTCCTCTGTTGATCGCAGTTATTTACATCATCATTCAGAAACTGAGTGGCAAAACTAAAATTCTCGCTTATCGGATCTTCTAAATGCTTAGGCTCAGCAACCACATTCACGGTAGTATTCATCCACAGGTAAGAATTAGAATTCCACGCTCCTGACTGAATACCATGTGAAGTACCATTGACAATCACTGTATTGTTACCAGCATATAATCTAAAATAATCAGTATGCTCTGGTTCACTACGGTCAGCTAATGCGGCACAAAGTCCAGCATTAGGCCCCATCACATAACCTTGTCCGTACAGCTCCATAGCAATACCTGTCACGTGAGAGTGTACATAATGTGCGCCACCAATGATACCGCATAAGCCATATTGCTCATTATTCTCTTCAACATAGTTGCGTTGTAGTGCAACACCTGCATGCTTAATAACCACTGTAGGTTTATTAAAATCAATACTGCTCTCTACCTGAGCGGGTACATCTACCCCCCAAAACAAATGTGGAAATGCCTCACAAGCATTGAAAGTAGAAGTTGACACGCTAGGCGTATAACCGCCCGATGCATTATAATATTGACGTAACGCTACTTTACATTTCGCTTCAATATCAGTATAACCACGGCGTGAGGCTATATCAAGCGCATACTGATACAGTTTATCCGTCTGATCAATCTTTCGTTTAGAATCGCCATAACGTACAAAGTAACGGTTAGGCATTCTCAAATAATCAAATAAAAAGTTGCCTTCAAGAATGTATTTGTAATCTTCTATGACATTCATTTCTGGTTTGAAACGATCAATAGTATTCAATACCATGGTAATACCAGGCATAAAACCATAACTTAATGAT
This sequence comes from Bacteroidales bacterium, assembly GCA_965662645.1. Taxonomy (GTDB): domain Bacteria; phylum Bacteroidota; class Bacteroidia; order Bacteroidales; family UBA5342; genus UBA5342. The sequence goes on along the minus strand of CBFIII010000035.1, from coordinate 29,300 downwards.
TCTGGCCAAATACCTTGTTCACCAAACATCGGTAAAATGGTTTTCGTAAAAGAATTCTGCTTGCTTGTCCCTGTATTCCAGAAAACATTGAACAAACGCTCGCGCTCAGTATCATCATCTACATTCATAATACAAAACAAGACCCCTGGCGCTGTTAAAATAGGATGATTACTTACTGTTTTTCCGTATTTAGGATCACTACCCGAGTGCTCTTGTAGAGCATTCGAAGCTAGTTTTTCTATCATACGTTGTGCTTTGACATTGTCAAAATCCACTTTCTGTCCTGTTGACTTAACGTAAACCTGAGTACCTTCTGTGGCAAGATAATCGTAGATAAAATCATAAGCAATAGCAAAATAAGCATAAGTGGTACGAGAATCATAGAAATAATTACCACAAGCAGACATTTTATCTACGTCCACATCAACCATAGCATCGATATAATAGGATACGATATCGGCACTAAACTGGGCATACTTTTCCTCTTGAGTAATATAATACAGCATTGCTGAATAAGAGGCATACAAGGTCACCTTAGCATGACCACTATTAGCACTAGAAGCTGCTGATTCACTCAGATTATCATCTGCCGCAAAGGCTGGAATAGTACTGAGAATAGAAGCTGGGTCAGACTGATGGATATTCACCAAGTCATCTACAATTGCTTCGGTTTTGCTTTTAACAGTGCTCGCCCAATCGTATTGGTCGATGCGCTGAAGGATAGTATCTCTGTCGGCATCACCAGCCCATATAACAGGGCGATCAAGACTTTGCGCATTAAGGACAAAGACACCAGCAGCGCAAACGGCTACTAATAAACTTAGAATTCTTTTTATCATTATTTTAAGTATTATGTTTATTCAATCAATTTTTTAATCTGAAATTCGTAAAGGGTTTTAATCAGTTTTTAGAGTGGCATCAAACACCCAGCTACCAGGCTGCACACTGAATTTTAAAAATTTCTCATCCTCCTGAGAGAATGATATTCCCTGAACGCCTGCTACAAATGCGTTATCTTTCCAAATGGTTTGTCCTCCAACTTTCACTTCGATAATCTCTTTATCAGTTTTAGGAATACCGACAATGGCACTTGTGTGTTCTGGTGAAGTTAAAGCCAGCGTAAAATTTGAGTCACTAGTATTTACATCCACAACAATATTACCCTTTACTGAAGGCACCAGACTTTTAAGCGATTTCATATGCAATAAGTTAGGCATCACTTCATAACTACTCCACGCTACTTCAGTTGCTTCTATACCCGCCACATAGCGCGACAACACGTAGTTTGGTGCATTCCAGGCGTGGTTGTAAGTCCCAAGATTGCCTTTTGCATCGTTGGGAAATCGCTCATACAATGTCGTAACCCTTGGTTTTTCTTCTATCTGCCAACCGTGACGCTGTTTCATCCTTAATAACGCTTTTTCTCCCTCTCCTGCTAAGAATAAGGCTTCTTCCACCATCCACTCCATGTGAGGACTGGCTTTTTGAACCGGTAACAATACCTTTTCAACCATTGTATCATAATGGTCTTTATTGGCCAATCCTGCAATGATAGCAATGGCACTTGCACGTTCTTCTAAGACTTGATCGGGTCTTCCGTAATGTGTTCCACGCCAATAGACCTTATCAAAGTTATCTTGAATGCTTGTGATACGTTGACTATACCAAGCCGTATCTTCGGGATAGTCTAATTCAATCGCCATCATTTTAGCGGCTTTTAAGGCCAAATAATACATTTCCACATTTATCACATAAGATTCTGAATCAACGCCCCAATCCACCCAATTGGCAAAACCTTTACGGTGTTCAGGCATACCGTCGTCTTTCATCGACCATAATTTGAGGTAACTTAAAACGGCAGGATAAGCACCAACTAAGGTCGCTTTATCACCCGTATTGTAATAATACGGCCATATGGTTTGAGCTATAAATTGTAAGCTCTGAGCGGTGAGCTCACTAGCTGATCCATCTTTTCCCCTAAAACCGGGTGCTAAGCCTCTAATGGTGTCACCACCACGGTAGGCTATGGTATTATCGATTGCCTTTTTCAACAATAAACGTCCCCCTTCATCGAGGGTGTAAAATATAGCTCCTGTCTGATCGGCCACATCCCCAATCCACAAACCACGCTCTCTGTCGGGACAGTCCATATAATTTTCTCGGGCACAGATATATAAGGTATTGCGAGCCAACCACCATAAATGCGAATAAAATTCATCACTGCACTCAAAAGTGCCTGGCATATCACCAATACCCGTCCATCGGTATTTTAGCGCTTTGACTTCTACTCCTGAAGGAATTTTGTAAGTCACATGATGACCATTCATCCAAGCGAATGATTCAAATTGCTGGTGGCCATTTTTGGTGATATATGTGGCTTTAATTTTATTCTGTCTATTATCCACATCTATTTTAATGGTTTTACCACTCTCTGAGTTCACATCAACATAGGGTGTAATTTGCATGTTAAATGACAAATAAGCTTTGATAACAACGGTAGAATCTGTCGTATTGGAATAAGGCAATTGAATAGAAGCACCATTTACAGTTAGTGATTCATAATTGACCAGTCCCCTGTCGTTCCATTGCGGAATGGGACGTTTCACAAAATTGCCCCAAGGCAAACTATTAGCCTCACCCTTTGCTACTGGCGTTTCCCAATTACTATCATCGTATTGGGACATATACCAAGCCTCATTGGACCAATCGCCCAACGATTTTCTGGCGTCAAATTTTATGCTATAGGCCGCTAAAGTGTTGGGCCCTTTACCTCCTCCACCACTTTGGGGATCGTAGGCCGTATGAGCTTTCATTTTCCAAGAAGCGTCCGAATTCAATGCTGGCAGCCCATCGGCCGACACATAAAGACCTCCCAGCCCACTACTAACGTGTGCTTTACAAGTACGCCCCACATACCACACTAAAATAGCAATGGTATTTTCACCACTTTTCAAATAGGGGGCTAAATCGACCTCATCATAGTAAATGGTATTAGGTCCTGCTCCTCGGTAGAGTCCTCCCTCGAACAATACCATCTCTCCATTTATCCACAACCAATATTTGGTGTCAACAGAAAGCTTTGCTAGCGCGTCTTGTGGCACCTCATCGAGACTGATTGTTTTTCTGAAAGCGACCCAAGTATTGGCTTGTCCATCTTGTTCTTGCCATATCCATTGGGCATTATTGGTGGTATCAGCGATAAGCGATTCTAAGCTAAAAAGTGAAACGAATAATAAAAAGAAAATTTTTTTCATAACAAGTATATTATATGTTTACAGAAATTTTATTACTGAATTATATTAAACTATATAAAAAACAAAAATAAGCATTCAAAAAGTCTAATAATATCACTTATAAATCATATAATAAAAACATAATCACAAAATAGCGACTTATAGTCCACTTTGAGCTTTAATTGCTATAGCGACTCTTTATATGTACATTTGTCACCTAAAATACACATATTTGAATATAAAAACACTCCAAATACATTAGACAGATCACCAAACAAACAACTTTTTGATATAAAAGATGACAAAAAAAAAACTAATATTTATACTCATACTATTTATACCAGCTTCACTCTGGAGCGAAAAAAACTATTACTTTGAAGATATAACACAAAGCTACAACCTAAGCAATATGGGGTTTTCTACGATTTGCGAAGATGATAACGGTTTTATTTGGTGTGGAGGACAAAATGGATTATTCTACCACAATACGGTAACTATTGACAAGCTAAAACTTGACAATAAGAAAAACAAAAACACGATCCCTAACAAAGTGCAAAAAGTGTACAAGGACCTCAACAGTACAATTTGGGTTTGCACACAAAATGGATTATACAAACACCATAGAAAAGAAAGTTTTTTTGAGCAAATAGAACTTAAAGACACAAAAACAAACAATACCCAAGAACAAGACGTAAATAACATTGTACAACTTAATGAACATGAATACCTACTTCACAGACATCAGAAAATACTAATTTACAACACCCAGAACAACACAGTAAAAAATAGCAACGAAAAACTCAATAAGCATATCATCTATATTAATAGAGATAAAAACGGACTAATACACATCGCCACACAAGATGGAAAAATCTACGAATTACAAAACCACCTAAAAAACATCAAATTACTCTACGATTCGCCCAACGGTTACATAACAAGCATCTGTAAAGATGGAAATAAATACTATATCGGCTACAGAAACAAAGGTGTAAAAGTTATTAATCTTAATGGTATTATTATTGAAGAATTCAACACTAAAAATCAAGGAAACAGACACATCAACAACAACATCATCCGTAAAATTATACGCCGCAAAAATGGAGAAATATGGGTAGCTACCGTCGAAGGAATCTATGTACTATACAATGACAAACTAACTCTGTTAGACTCTCAACTAGAAACAGGACTACCTCACCGCTGGATATATGATATGCACCAAGGTCTTGACGATAAAATATGGGTCAGCACCTATGCAGGGGGAGTAGCATGCTATTCTGAATTCAATTATAAATTTAAATACATTCATTTAGATAATCCACAATGGCAATTAGATAAAAGCCATGTATCTACCGTTTGCGAAGACAGCAGAGGCTACATATGGGTAGGTAGTGAAGATGAAGGGAGCATTAAAATATACTCCACAAAAGATAAGATGTTTATACAAGAATTGCCTGACAAAGTTCTTTCAAAAGCTAAAAACGTTAAATCCATTGTTAACATTAGTAATGAATTGATAGCTTTTGGCATCAATGCATCAAATACAATCACATTATACAACTATAAAAAAGGCATAGTTGAAAGGCAGATAAATCTCCCATTAAAAAAACATCAAGGAGTACGTGGAGCTCTTTACAACAACGGAATATTGTGGGTCAATGACCAAAGCATCATCGTAGCATATGATATAAATGCCCAAAAGATAAAAAGTATTACCAAAAGCAAAGTGCGTATCTGGCAATTATATATAGATTCATCTCACAAACTGTGGGTATGCACATCAAAAGGACTATACGCCCTAAATCCAGAGAAAAACACACTTGAACAATACCATAGCAATGATGCAAATGGCTTATTAAATAATGCCTCCATCTATTCAGTATGCGAAGACCGTAACGGGACTTTATGGGTGGGCACAACTGGACAAGGCTTATATCTATACCATCCAGAAAATCAAGAACTATCCCTCGCACCCGACCATCAACTATCTACTAACGACGACATTTATAACATAATAAATGACCACTATAATAACATCTGGTACATTACCAACAAAGGGCTATATCGCTATGATTACGACAAGCAAAGCACGGATTATTATGGCACAAATAACAACACTTTAAATGCAGAAAACAGACTCGATGCTAGTTGCATTAGCTCAACTGGCAAACTGTATTTTGGAGAAAAAAGCGGATTTACCATTATTGATCCCACTTCTATTAAAAAAAACACCACAGTACCATCTCTTTTTCTTGCAAATTTCAAGGTAAACAACATCCCTTATAGAAAAGACAGTAGTTGCACACAGAATGCGCTAACGATGAGTCAACTAAGGAATATCACACTTAAAGCAAAAGAAAACACACTTAGCTTTAAAGTCGTAAGCAATAACTTTATTAAGTCCGAAAGTAATAAATACAGATACCGATTGACCAACTATGATGACAATTGGGTAGAAATAACTCAAAACAGAGACATCATCTTCACAAAAGTACCCCCAGGCAAATATGTATTTGAAGCCTATGGATCTAACAATGATATGGTATGGAGTAAAACCCCCTATCGTCTAAATATTAATATCCTTTATCCCGTTTTTATTAGATGGTATGCACTTCTCACATATTTCATATTACTAGTAACTATAGGATGGTGGGTCTATAAAGAACTAAACACAAAACTAAAGTTACGTAAAGAGATTGAAGAAGCACGCAACAAATCAAAAGTTAGTGAGCTCATTCACGCTGAAAGAATAAAACTATTTACTAACATCTCACACGAACTTCGTACACCCTTATCACTTATAGTATCGCCCATAAAACACATTCTACAAGAAAACAATATCGATCCTGAAACAAAACAACTATTACAAGTAGTAGATAGAAATACAAAACGATTACAAAGAATAGCAGACCAAACTATTGACTTTAGGCTATTAGAAGTTGGCAAACTAAAACCTAACCTTAAAAAGCACGAATTAATACAACTCACAAAAGACGTATTCTTGTGCTTTGAACAACTATTTATCGATCGTGAAATAAAATCCGATTTCAAATCCGATTTCAAAAAACTTGAACTCATTATAGATGACGATATGGTTGAAAAAATCATTTACAACCTACTATCCAATGCTCTAAAATACACGTTCGAAAAAGAAAGCATCTCACTACATATTAGCCAACATAATATAACCGACAGTGATTACAATACATCTACACTAACAGGCCTCCGCTTTGTTGGACAAGCAGTTTCTATCATCATTAAAGACACTGGCCCAGGCATAAAAAAAGAACTACTACCTCATATTTTTGAACGTTTTGCAAAAGGAGACGGCACACACCAAACCAGCACTGGAATAGGTCTTCATCTTTGTAAAGAATACTCAAAACTGAATAGAGGAAACATACAACTCATCACTAAAGAAGGTGATGGCGCTACATTTATTCTAAATCTTCCTATTACCGAAGACTCACATTTTGAAAAAAGCGAACTAAAACAATTGGTAAAATTTGATATAACAAAAGAAGCAACTACAGAAGCTTTTCAAACTAACAAACTATCAAATACAGCAAGCATCTTACTCATTGAAGATAACGGAGAACTAAGGGATTTTTTAAAGACCACCTTAGCTAGCCACTACAAAATTATAACAGCAAAAAATGGGGAACAAGCCATCACGCAGCTACAAGACATTACACCTAACTTAATTCTCACAGATGTAGCAATGCCTGGTATGAGTGGTATCGAACTGACAAAACAACTGAAGCAAAACCAAAAATACAGTCATATACCAATTATTGTTATGACGGCGTATGCAGATCGCAGCTACCAAATGGAAAGCATTTTAAATGGTGCTGATGCCTTTTTCACCAAGCCCATAGACCTCCCCTTGCTATTAGCACAAATACATAACAGCCTAACAAACAAGAAAAAAGAAAATACAAAACAAGAAAACCCACATCAGATAATATACGAAAACGACTTTATTGAAAAAGCTAGAAAGATAGTTGTAAATAACCTCCAAAACCCAGACTTTCAGATTCCAGATTTACTTCAAAGCCTCAACACAAGCAAGAGCACTCTCTCTCGAAAACTAAAAGCAGAAACACAACAAAACATATCTTGTTTTATCAGAGATATCCGTTTAACAAATGCACAAAATCTACTATTTAATGGACAATTCAACATTGATGAAATTGCAACATTCGTTGGATTTAACTACACCTCTTATTTCATAAAGTCCTTTAAAAATAAATATGGACTAACACCTAGTGAGTACCGTAAACAAATTAAAAAAAAGTCATAACTAGCATAGATCTTTTCTAAAAAACATATCCCCACTTTTGAAATTAAGGACATGCAATACAATCTATCAAATAAAAGAATGTCAATATAAAAAAAGACACTCTCATCAGTTTATTTAGAAACCTTCCTTATTTGAAACTCTGCAATGCTTGGTGTCTTTTGGGCCTCAACAACAAGCAACCTACACTTAGTAGTGGTGACGGCATCAAAAGTATGCACCTTCGAGGCACCACAATGGCTACCTTCAGCAAGAGACTCCCAAGCTGAACCAGTCCAATACTGCACCTTATATTTTGTAATATTATCCCCTTGTTCCTTGATTGTTACTTGACTAAATCGTTGTGGCTTCACCCATTCTACTTCAAGCCATTCATCCGTTTTTCCCTTGGCTTTCCATACCGTCTCTAAGTCCTCATCATTGGCTTTAAAAGCCTCATAAAATGGCACTTTATCGGATTTAATCACCATAGAAGAGGCATTCATTCGCCCTATGGTTGCAAGATTTTCTGGTGTTTTTAAAGGATCAGGATAGCTTGTTTGCGGCAACTCGCTGACTTTAAAATGATAACTCCCAGCCCCTACTTCATACACCACATAACTACCTACAGCAGCGCTCTTTTCGGTACCGACGAAGACAACTCCAGCAGTCTGATCAGCCTGCACATCGCTTTCAGAAACATCCTCCTTGCTAAGTGCTGGAATATAAACTTTTGCAGAAGTATTGACCGGAATTTCGATATCAAAGTTCGCAGCATGTTTGCTTGAGGTAGCCGAAACATCCCAATTCACAACCACATCCCCATACATCGACTGAAAACTCGTATTTGCATAACTGAGGTCTCCAACCGGCGCTGGTTTGATGATAAAATGCTGCATTCCCGGATTTTCAGTATCGGGACGAATCCCTCCAAAACCTTTAACAAAATAGCCTCCTATACCCGTATAACAGGTATGTATTTGACTACCACCCGTAGCGGACCAACGCTCAGGCCATACCGTTTTACCTTGTCGGATAAAATAGCCATAACTAGGGTGACGGGTATCTTGCAATAACTCATATATTAAATCCATACGTTCACCCGACTCTATAAAGTAACGGGTATAGAGTGCCTGACCAGAACTACCCGTATCGTAATAAGGAAAATTGTACAATACCTGATCTATCAAGTTATCAGAGACCTTTTGCTTTTCAGCATCAGGCACTACACCTGACAACAGTGCTAATGCTTGATTGACCTGGTGCCCTTCACCATATTTTCCACTAACCGTATCATAAGATTGCTCGTGTGTTGCTTTGCGTTGTACCTTCAAGCGTTCGGTATATAAGTTAACCTCATCGGTATGTCCTAGAGCGCTTGCAATAGACCTTGCACATTCCAACATATATGCATAGGTGCAGTTATTAAAATGTGCCGATTCTGGCGAGTTGCTTGCCGACCAGAAATTACCCCGCGGTGTACACCAATCGCCCAAACCAGGAAATGCCATCGATCCCTGTTTGCCAATTTTGAGAGCTCCTCCATTATCATAATTAGAATGCTGATACAACCAATTCATCCACTTCTTCATCGTTGCGTAATGGTTCTTTAACAAACGCTTATCACCCAACATGCGGTAACTTTCCCAAATGGTAATGGGACTATTGGCCATCCACATCAAAAACTGAAAATCATCGCCATTAATCACAGCACGCATCTTACCATTATCTGCCTGAGCATCTTGCATAAATTGAGCGTATTGCTCCATATATGCCCCACTTTCAAAGTTAGGCAAGGCATCGCCATACATCGCAGCCACAGTGACTTCGCCCCATCCTCGGCGCTCACGATGCGGACAATCGACCAAAATACCATCGATGGTATTGGCAATATACGTTCTTAGATTTATTTCGTAAATCTGATTGAGCAACTCACTAGAACTTTTAAAAGCACTAATTTGCTTACGATTACTAGTAATCACATAACCTTTAATATCCTTCAAATCTGGTAGATAGTTAATCCCAGAAATGGTAATCCATCGCCCACCAGCAAGGTTAAAACGGTTGGTAAAATGCCCTGTTCCCGTGGCATCAAATACATACATACTCTTCTGTTTATACGAAGAGCGGTGCCCTGTTTGATCACTCACTTCAAAGACTACGGTATCCCCTTCTGCACCATTGTACATATTCATCTCAAAGAAACCCGTATAACTCTCTCCCATATCAATGAGATAAGTACCATCCTCATTTTTCTTGGCTCCAATAGCTTTAATCTCCTTGTATTTCACTTGCGGCTCTACCATCTGCGCACTTAAAGTAGCGCTAATCTTACTCGTTGGCGCATTGTTATCGGTACTCGGAACTGGTATAGCCCCTTTTAAACCCAAGAAAACATCAGCCACGCCAATTTCTTTGGCTGTCGTCTGATCAAAAACAACGGCATTTGCCCAATCACTATCGTCATATTCTGAGATATTCCAATCGTCTTCTCGCAAGCGCTCATCGATTATTTCACCTCCAAAATTCAAGATATCCCAAGGTCCAGCATAAGCACTATAACTCTTTTTACATTTCCAAGAGTCATCTGTCACCATAAGCATATCCTCGTCAGGTAGTACAATAGTAGCCTGAGCTTTAAACACAAAAGGAGCATCGTAATACTCTATTATTCTACCCCAGCGTGCCCAACCAGCAGCGTGCCATATCCCAATTACATTATCGCCCTTTTGCAAATAATCTTTAATATCATAAGTCAGATAAGGCAGACGTTTTTTCATATAAGAATAAGCAGGATTCATCACCCCTTCCGTCACTTTTTGCCCATTCACATACACCTCGTGATAACCAAATGAAGCCACATACAGGTAAGCACTTTCTGCATCCTCCTTCAAAGTAAAATTTTTGCGGTACCAATTGTGTTCTTTTTTCGTCTGATCTGCCTTGTAAATCCATTCTCCTTTCCAATCGTCGGCCTCAAGTAAGCCCATCGTAAAGAAAGCTACATCACTCCAGTCAGAAACCTTGCCGTTGACATCCCACACACGCACTTTCCAGTAACATTGTTGTCCTGTGGTAAGTGCTTCTCCATTATAAACAACGTTGACCGATTGATCTGAAGATGTTTTTTGAGAATTCCAAAGGTCAGCATTATCCTGTGTAAGTGCTTCTTTACTTGTAGCCACCAAGACTTGATAAGCTGTTTGCTTTTGTCCACGAGTAGCCGTGGGATCTATCATTTTCCAACTCAAACGTGGATGCACGTTATCAATCCCAAGTGGATCTACACGATACTCAGAACGCAGACCATTCACTTCCAACGAATTAAAATCACAACTTGGCAATAATACGAGTAGTGTGACAAATAAAAAGATGTGAACTAAAGATTTGCGACTTACTAAAGGTTTGTTTTTCATTCTTCAAATTTTTAATAACAAAATCAGATCGTCAATATATTGCCCAACATAACAAAAGCTCAAAAAACAGATTTTGAACAAATATAAAGAATAGACCTCTCTAGTTATATAGACATTATGATATATTTATTGTACAAATTGACAACTCTAAAAAAGATCTTTATTGACAAGAAAACACAATTCTATATTAAAACTGGAGTTGAAATTAAACAATATTCTTGTACCGAAATAAAGTGAATTTTCACAGCGAATTGACGATAGTGATTTCAATCGATTTCCACCTTAAACACCTCAATGTATTAATAATGCAATTTTAAGATTAAACACGAAACATTTCAATTTTTAAAGGTCAATTAACCATTTGAGAGCTATCAAAGATAATAATTAATTACAAGAGTTGATAAGTCGTGTAAATGAGATTTGTCAATGTTTTCAATTAACATAAATTACAGAATACTTATGCTACTGCTTATATAACTGTTGTTGCAATTAAGCTCTTTCAACTTATGCCAAGAAAAGGATGATCGTTACAAAACCGCTCTTATTCATTGTCTGCTTTAACTCCACCATATTGATGTGACATAAGAATCGTTCTACATAAATAGATTAAGAATTCAGTTATAATAACATTCTACAATACAAAAGACATGGGCAATCCCCTAGTTTTTCTAAAAACAACATTAGAAATGCATCTGGGTACAGAATAATTTTAAGGAACAAATACACCAAATAGTAGAACAAATACACCAATACCACACAAAGACTGACACAAGAAACTATCTTACTGAACATTAACAACCACAACACAACAACAAAAAGCTATCAACAAAAGGAAATTTATAACGGTAAAACTTTATAAAATCCCAAAAATCCTAAACACAAAGAGTTCTAACAATCGACAATTGAACATATACATCACTCAATACTAAAAACACGAATTACCTCATATCAAAATTACATTTTCAAGTCCTATTGGGCGACTTCATAAAAGGGGTAAACTCACTTTTTTTGCAAATGGCAATTTAAACCAATAAATTCGCAGAAAGCTACATCTTTTGAGAACCTATAATTACAACCTCTTTGAAAATGAAAAATGCACTCATTGTACTGTCCTTTTCTTTATTCTCTATAGCCTTTGGGGAAAACAAGGAATACTTTTTTCAAGATATCACGTCTGATTCTGAAATCACATTTGGTTCTATCAAAACGCTTTCTGAAGATGCTAATGGTTTTTTATGGTTTGGTTGTGACAATGGGCTATACTACCATAACACCATCGGCATTACAAAATACAACCTATATGCAAACAGTTCTAACAATTCGCAATCAATTGTTATTTACAAAATTTACAAAGACGACAATAACGATTTGTGGGTATGTTCTGAGGATGGCCTTTTCAAACGATCAAAAGAAAAGAGTGCTTTCGAAAAAAAACAACTAAATAACACAAACATTACATTAAAGAGAAATCCTACTATAGAAGACATATTACAAATAGATAAAAATAAATACCTCTTATTAATTGACAAATTTCTGTATCTCTATTCAGAAAATACATCAAGTCTAACTGAAATTTCCATATTTAACAAACGTAAAATAAACGGCACTATTTCTTGCATTAAAAAAGAAAGCGATAACACACTATTAGTAGGTACAACTAAAGGACGAGTATTCATAACAACACCCCTACTTAAAGAAATAGGACAGCTCTATTCATCAGGTAAAAATATAATTTCGGCCATATGTAAAGATGGCAACAAATACTATATAGGCACCCGTGAAAATGGAGTGGACATTATCAATACTGAAGGGATCAGAATTGACGAACTAAACACCAACCAGACTGGCAAACAACACATTATTGACAATCACATAAGTCAAATCATTAAAACAGAAAACAATGAAATATGGATTAGCTCTCTCCTTGGCTTGGAAATTATTGATGATAAATCGCACACTCTAATTGAATCTAATACGCATTCAGGATTAATACATCGTTCTATATTTTCTATGACAAAAGGCAAATATGGAGGCGTATGGATAGGTAGCTATGCTGGAGGGGTATCTTATTATAGAGATTGCAACTACTTTTTTAAAAACATAGCCATAGACTATACAGACTTACCAAATAATAGAAGCACCGTATCTTCATTTACAGAAGATGCAGAACAAAACATTTGGATAGGAAGCGAAGATGATGGTAATCTAACAGCCTATAATTTAAAAGAGAACAAATTCATCACTATACCATCAGCCATTAAACAAAAGATGAAGTCTATTAAATCCATAGAATATGTGGGGAACAATACGATTGCTATTGGTAGAATGGATCAAAACACCACCTTGTACAATAGTAAAACAAACACCCTTGATTATAAAATAAAAAATACCATTCCCGAAGTACTAAGTAGTTTATGCCAAGAATATAATGAAAACGATTACTGGGTAGCAGGAAGAAAAGAGGTCTATCACTACGATTTAAGAACCGGCCAACACACACGAATCTTTACCATACAAATCGCCTATCCGAAAAATTACAGAATATGGAAAATCCTCTTAGACACCTCACACAACTTATGGATTTGTTCTGATGCTGGACTTTTCGTAAAAACTCAAGGCTCTGATGAGGTGAAACAATGCTTTGCTAATGATTCAGTGTTTAAATTAAACAATAACACGATATACACTATTTGTGAAAACAACAATGGTAATATGTGGATAGGAACAAAGGGTAGAGGTGTTTTTTCGTATTCTTTGCATAATGACTCTATAAAAGAAATACCTGACTACGCCTTAACAAAAAAAGCTGACATATTTAGCTTAATAAAAGATAAGAAAGGAGGAATATGGTACAATACTAATCAAGGACTATATTACTATACAGCATCATCAAACGAAACATCACATTTCACCACCATAGACCGACTTCCCAATAGTCAAGTAGGTCCAAATTCAGCATTTTGTAGCAGTACTGGAATATTACTATTTGGATCTATCAATGGATTTAGCATTGTCAACCCAGACCTTATAAAAAAGAATAAAATAAAACCTAAAGTTTTCTTGTCCAGATTTTCGATAAATAACAAGCCACTATCGAGCAACAACAGTGTGTGCAGCAACTCATTAAACCTTGCAGAAATAAAAAAAGTAGTTCTAGACCCAGAATACAATACCCTCTCGTTCAAAGTAGTAACAAACAACTTCATTAAGTCAGAAAAAAACAAGTTCAGGTACCGCTTGCAAAATTATGATGATAAATGGATTGAAATAGGACAAGATCGCTATATCAATTTCACGAAAGTGCCCTCAGGAAAATACCTATTAGAAGTCTATGGTTCCAACAACGACAAAGTCTGGAGTGAAAAACCATACGTCTTAGAAATCAGAATACGCCCCCCATATTGGAGACGATGGTACGCTATACTGCTATACATCACACTACTTACAACCATACTAACCCTCATATTCAAAGAACTAGAATCAAAACTAAAACTTCGACGTGAGATTGCTGATGAGAAACAAAAATCGCAAACTAATGCTTTGATATACGCTGAACGCGTAAAATTCTTCACCAATATATCTCACGAATTCAGGACCCCTTTATCTCTTATTCTATCCCCCTTAAAGACGTTAGAATTACATATCGATAAAAACACAAAAGCCCGAGATTTACTCAACGTTGCCTACCGAAATGCCAAACGGCTACTAAAGCTGGCCGATCAATCACTGGATTTCAGGCTACTAGAAGTAGGGCAACTGAAACCTACATTCGAAAAAACAGATCTCATAGAGCTAGCAACTGATGTATATCATTGTTTTGAACAACAGATCATTGAAAAACAAATCAACTTCTCATTCAGTTCTAACTTCAAGAAATTAGAACTGATAATAGATGCTGACATGGTTGAAAAAATCATTTATAACCTTATGTCAAATGCGATGAAATATACGCCAGAAAAAGGCTATGTATTTATTTCAATAGAGCAAAGAGAACTAACAGAAGAGAGTTATGAGGGACATATCTGTTCAGGAGATCCATTCTATGGTGATGCCATAGAAATAATGATCAGAGATAATGGTAGAGGAATAAAAGCACAAATGCTACCACATATATTTGAACGTTTTGCGAAAGGAAAAGACAAGCACGAAAACAGCAGTGGTATAGGTTTGCACCTGTGCAAAGAATATTCTGCCATGAACGATGGTAATATTATCATCACATCAAATGAAGGAATAGGCTCTACATTTATCCTAAACTTACCAATAAAAGAAAAAGGAAAGTACGAGAAAATGGATCAAAAACAAGTTAAGAATCAAGAGTTCATTAAAAACCACCCCCCACTAACCAACAACATAGAAGGAAATAATGACGTACCAATAAAAACAATCTTAGTGGTTGAAGACAATGATGAATTACGTTCTTATCTTAGAAACTTGCTTAACACAGATTTCAAGGTGTTAACTGCTCCAGATGGCTTAAAAGCTTTAAATATTATAATAAAACAACACCCAGACATGGTCTTAACTGATGTGTCAATGCCAAATATGACAGGGATAGAATTAACCCAAAAGATAAAAGAAAACGTGATAACTCAAAATATTCCCGTAATTGTCATGACGGCTCATACCGAAAGGACTTTTCAGATGGAGAGTATTTTGAAGGGGGCCGATGCTTTTCTAACCAAACCCGTAGAAGATGCCTTATTATTGGCACAAATAAACAACCTATGGCAAAAGTTTAATAAAAAAGACCATATCGATTTTGATGAAAACATTAACGACGACAGTCTCATCAACCAAATTTCTAAATACATACAAGACAACCTTCAGAATCAAGAATTTGGAATACAAAATATCTTAACAGAATTTAGAATAAGTAAAAGCACATTAGATCGCAGGGTGAAATCAGAATCAGGACAAAACCCAACAGGCCTCATCCGTGATCTGCGCTTAAAAAATGCCATAAAACTGATGAAAACGATGAAATTCAATATTGATGAAATAGCCACCTGTGTGGGGTTTAACTCCACCAGCTATTTCATTAGATCGTTCAAAAAGAAATACAACCAAACACCCAATGAATTTATGCAGAAATTCTTTTAGTTAAACCTCTTATAATGGGGCAAAAATGACAAATCAGACTAATATTTAGCTCAAACAGATTTAGGATACCCAGCAAGTCATTTTCCCATAAGGCTGAGCAAATCAAAAAAAACCACCATTATGCACCTAGCAGAATGATGGTTTTTTTTATCTATTGTATTAAAAAGAAACCTCTAATGAACTACCCCGCTGCAAGCAGACGGAGTATCAATTCGAAACACTTTTTTAATTCGCAACAAGCTGCGGGGAAAAAACCCACAATATGGGATGGAAGGCCTCTCAATAATTGCAATTATTTCTTTGCCGCTTTAGGGCCATCATAGTCATAAGTAAACCAATCTACATCTACATAACCGCGCTCCGCTTTCTCATTCCAGCAAAAGAACCCTAAACGATCACCCGTCCATTTACCAAACTCAATGGTGAAGGTAGGACCAAACGGCTCAAAATGCTCACCGTCGATACTGTATTCATAAGTGGCTTGATTGATCTTATTAGACGTTCTTACATAAAGGTCATTGCCTTTCAGTAGTGGCCCCACGACTCTTTCTCCCATTTTATCCATGAAAAACAAGTTTAGAGAACCATCTTCATTAGCCATAGCTCCTAGTAAGTGGAACACGCCTCCATAACGTACAAAACCGGCCAATTGCCCTGCTTCCATACCTGAGAGATCAAACTTGGCAACAGCAGAACCAGTAGTAATACCTAAGATACGTTGAGTAAGTGTATTACTTGCTCTCCAAAAGTCAGAACTAGAACCATCATCGTTGGTCCATTCATTTTGACGAGGACCATGATTCTCCGCTATAGAAATAGGCACACTCGCTTTTAGACGTAAGAAGCCAGGACGTTCCGTCAAAGACCAATGCGTTGTACGAGGGTTATGATTCCATTCCCACTGACACCCCAATTTGTCAGCTGAGAAATCATCATCACTTTGCGGAGCTGCAATAGGATAACCATCAATTGGTTTTTTATATTTCGCTACTGGTTCACCTATACCATCATTATCCTCGTCCACACCAATGATTGGCCATCCATCAACCCAAGTCACAGGTTCAAGACATTGCGGACGTCCTTGGAAAGGAATATCATCATTTTGGATCAATTGGTGCATATACCACCACGATTTGTCAGGTGCTTGCATCAATCCCCCTTGGCTAGCACTACGGTGACCAAATGCAGGGCCTTTCTCTAGTACAATTTTCTTTTCATAAGGTCCATAAATACTTTCTTTTGAACGCAGCACTGCTTGCTTACGGTCATTCTTAGGATTCTTAACACCAGGCTTAGTCGATTTATCACCTAAATACCACTCGGCCAAAAAGATGTACCAAGTACCATCTATTTTGTAAATTTTTGCAGCTTCAGCACCATCAAAAGTATAAACTAACTGTCCTTCATCAAGAAGTTGAGTACCATCCCAACTCATGCGGTAAATGCGATTCTCATTACCCGAAATCGTATTAGACGCAAGCTTTTGTTTACCTGCCGTATTACATATCATATAAGCCTCGTGTGTTTCCTCGTCCCAATATACGGCAGGATCGTCCAATACTTTTTCGTGAGCCAACATAATGATAGGCTTAGACCAAGGACCACGAATGTCTTTTGCAGTGCTCACCATCAGTCCATGATTATAATCAACTTGATAACAATACCACAGGCCTTCGTGAAATTCCAAATCGCCAGCCCAAGTACCAAAAGAATAACCATTCATACGGTCCCAATTATATTCTGGAGCCCAAGATAAACTATCAAATACGTGCCCTATCAAGGTCCAATTGACCATATCTTTCGACGACATAATAGGCATACCTGGCGACATATGTTGCTTAGAGGTAATCATATAATAGGTATCCCCTACTTGCTCAATATCAGAATCTGGAAAATCAGCATTTAATATTGGATTGGCATAAGTACCATCACCTTGATCACCCCAACTACCCGTTTGAGCTTCTGACTTTTCACTCCCTTGGTGTGTACAACCAAACAAAGCTAATACAAGACTTAATGTTAAAACAAGTTTCATGTTCATTTAATAAATTATAAGTTCAAAATTATCATGATTGCGACAGCAGCCATATTATCATCCTAGTATAGATCACTCCGACCTGAATTTTAGACAAAAATACAAGCATAATATCAACTATGCAAATACCGATAGTAATTACCAGAAACGCCGTTTATTACATAAAGTCATCTTATTCTATTCAATATATAAAAACCAATAATAACTCAAACGCATTTATGTCAATTTACCCCAACAAAACAGCAAATAAGCAAAATGCGTGTAGTGATGTATAAGTTCAGGAAAACTGGACTAATATTATATTGAAGAAGACAACAGTGATATTATCATTTTCATCGTTAAAAAAGGGCAATACAATTTATAATTAATAGATAATGGGATTAATAACGCAAATAATTTCGAAATTGGCTCCTTGATTATTCAAACACTATTTTATGAATTGATTGCTCAGTTTGTAAAATGTACACTCCTTTGGGATATGCTGAAAGATCAACAGACTCACCTTGCCCAGAAACCACTAATACCCCAGCAATCGAGAACACTTCATAAGTACTGATCTCACTTAAATTAAACATCCCCGACGAATTAGGATTAGGGTAAATGTTAATCTCTGATGAATGAATATTATCAACCCCAGCACTACCTTTCATTTTTATCTCTATCCAGTCGAGATAATAACCTTGCAAAACAGCAGTCGTACGTAAAACATGCAAGCCTTTGGTAAGGCTTACATCTGTAGCTATGACCTCTTCGAAGAAACGACTCCAACTATACGTTGATGGCAACTTATAATCCTCAACTATCATCACACCTTCATCAGGTAAAGCAACTGTAATTCGAGAATTTCCACTAGAGCGATCAGAAGAATAAGACAATACTACATCATAAATACCGTCGTCCTGCACCTCTAAAGTGTATTCTTGCCACTCATCATTATTGTCGTTATCTACACAAAAACCAGTACCCTCAGCTACAATATCTACACCATCATTTCTATACAAAGTGGAGGCATTACTGGTATCCGTATCGTGATAAGACCATTTTTCTCCTGCCACATCATAATTTTCAGCTTCTATCCTTCCAGGAATAGAAATAGCAACACCCAAATAAGGTATTTGCTCAACAGGTATCGGCTGTTTTTTAACTGTAATTGCAACATCCTTTTGGCTGATTAAAACACCCCCATTAAAACCTAAAAGCTTAAGTGTTTGTCCACCCGCTTCAAGCCTAAACAATTCGGGATCAACTAAACTATCAGTCCCCCAAACGAATGGGGCAACAGAAATAGACCGAAGCGTATCATCACCTACAACTAGCTGTAACTTATCAATGCTATCGCCAGCAAGTGCTTGCACTTTCACCGGCACACCAAACTCAAACGTTTGTGCAGATATTGGCTTTAAAAACAATAACTCGCTAGCCTCTAAGATGTGTTCATCGGGCATATTAGCCACTGAAAAAGCACGATGGTTAGCAGGGAAGTGCTCTAAAAGCAAGGCTTTAAATTTTGCCTCCGTAGCATCATACTGAGACTCCATAGCCAAATTGGCACTACGTACAGCGAAATTTTCATCACAAGGATAAAGTTCCACACCTTTTATGGCTTGAGTTATATAATCGCGCCATTCCGTATAGCGGTATTCACCATCGGTACAGGTACACCCCATGGCAAAAGTACCTCGAGGATATAAACCATAAGCCACCTTGCTCCAATCCATTGTAGGATTATCGGTAAGCGACAATAAACTCTTGCCATCACGGCTCGGAATACTAATGCCACAAGCTTCGGACAAGGTAGGGAACACATCTACATTCTCAACAACAGCTTCGCTAATCACATTAGATTGACGGTTAGAATGACCCGTTTCCCGACTAATAATCAGAGGGACTCTAACATCTAAATCGAAATTAGAATGCTTACACCAAGCACCATACTCACCCAATTTCCAGCCGTGGTCACTCATAAATACCACCATTGTATTTTCACGCAAACCAAGATCTTCTAAAGTCGTCATGACCTTACCCACCTGAGCGTCAATATAACTAACACAAGCATAATAACCATTGATAAGTTCCTTGGTAAGATCGTCATTCAGGACACCTTCTTGTGGAATATTACCATAACCTCGCAACTCGCCCCAAGTGGTAAGAGCCATAGAATAAGCATCTTTGGGAGCTTGTTTTACAGGGATTTTAAAATCGTCTCTGTCATATAAATCCCAGTATTTTTTAGGCGCATTAAATGGTAAATGTGGTTTGCTAAGACCAACAAACATGATGAATTTATCATCCTTTAATTGATTTAATGTGGCAATGGCATTTTTGGCAGCACGTCCATCTTTATAAGCTTCATCACCCACATCCCCCGCTTCAAAAGCTGGTTTTAATTCTGCATTTCCAGGAATAACATAAGAATTAACTTCCTTACCATAATAAGTACTCCAACTCTCTTGATCATCCACACCATGATGATACACCTTACCAATACTTACGGTTTTATAACCATTATCCTTGAATAATGCAGGCAGTGTTAATGCATTAGGGTGGGTCTGCTTAAACTTAGTAAAGATGTCGTAAATCGCAAATGTCTCAGGGCGTAACCCGGTAAGAATACTCATACGCGAAGGCGCACATATCGCTTCCTGACAGTAGGCTTTGTTAAACATCACCCCTTCGCTAGCTAATTTATCGATATTAGGACTTTTAATCAATTCATTGCCGTAGCATCCCAAATCGGGACGCAAATCATCAACTAAAAACACGACGACATTTAACGGTTTTTCTGCCGAAAATGATAACGCACTACAACTCATCAATAGTGCTACGATAGCTAATCTTACATTAATTATTCTTAACATCATTTTTCAACTTTAATAAATACAAAATCACAATAGAACAACTTAAAACATTGATTTTTAAAGCATAGAAAAACCCATTTTAAAAATAACACAAAATAGACTATTCTTCTGCTCAAATCAACTTACAAAGTCTAAAAAAAGGACTTTTTAAGCACTTTTAATTTCACATAAAGGTCTATAATGTAAATAATACCTCATTCCTCGCTACCGTCTTTTGCTTCTCTTATTACAGGTAGGCCACTACCTACAATAGGATTATCACATTAACAACGAAAGAAAACGAATCAATCGTACAAAAGATAGAAAAAAACTTGGATAAATAGAAACAAAAAAAACCAACATAAAAACGACTATTGAATTATACCCCGCTGCAAGCAGACGGAGTATAATTCGAAACACTTTTTTTATTCGCAGCAAGCTGTGTGGAATAAAAACCCACAATGTGGGATTAAAAAAAAAAGCGAAAAACTCAGAACAACTGATCTTTTCGCTTTTTCAATATATAGCACTAAAATAGTTTATTTTAAGCTAAAACTATCCTTAAGGCGGATATCATCAGATGCACTTCCTACCATCAATGTAAATTCGCCAGGCTCTACGACTCTAGTCATATCAATACCTGTAAACGACAAATCATCTTTCGGATTCAAGGTAAAGCTAACCGTTTTTTCTTCACCAGCCTTTAACCAAACTTTTTCGAATCGAATCAATAGTTGTGCAGGTCTTGTCACAGAAGCCACTTCATCTCTAAAATAGATTTGCACCACTTCTGCGCCATCTACTTCGCCCGTATTTTTCACTGATACCGAGAACTCAACAGGCTCGTTAATATCAAAGGCTTCTTTCTTAACCTCTAATGACGCATACTCGAAAGACGTATAAGATAAACCATGACCGAACGCATACACAGGTTTATTAGGCAATTCCCAATAGCCTTTGTAAAAAGATGTGGCTTTCATCGAATAATAAAATGGGATTTGACCAGCCTCATATAAGAAACTAATAGGTAATTTACCTGAAGGATTTACCTCACCAAAGATCACTTTGGCTAATGCATCACCGTTGGTTTGTCCTAAGTAAAATGTATTGAGTATTGCTGGTGCTTTTTCTGCTATTTCAGGAATCGCAAAAGGTCGGCCTCCCATAAGTACTACAATGACAGGTTTACCCGTTTTTATAGCCTCCAAAACCAATTTCTTCTGGTTACCCAACAGATCTATTTCTGATCTATCACCTGCAACTCCTACTCTATAAACAGCTTCACGAGCAGTCGTTTGATTACCGCCCACACATACGATAGCCACATCTGATTGTTCAACTACCTTCAGCGCTTTACTCATAGATTCGGCCTCTTCGGCCTCGGTATATTCTTCTATAACATCCCAGCCATCTACTTTTTTAATCTTTGCAATTTCACAGCC
Source organism: Bacteroidales bacterium (assembly GCA_965662645.1). Lineage (GTDB taxonomy): Bacteria > Bacteroidota > Bacteroidia > Bacteroidales > UBA5342 > UBA5342. Next base: position 6,955 of record CBFIII010000035.1, on the reverse strand, counting down.
TTCTGCATAATTAACAGTGATGCCTTTACCTACATATTTCGTTATTCCTTTCAGAATATTTACCACATTTTCATTAACAATAGTGTAAGTACCCATTTCGTCCGAAGCAGCTTTAGGCCCAATAACAGCAATCTTTTTAATGCTTTTCACATCAAGAGGTAATAGGGAAGCTTCATTTTTCAATAAAACGATAGATTCTGTAGCCATCTTTTCAGCTACAGCTACATGGTCTTTGTTACCAACAAAAGCCTCTACACCTTTAGTTTCGGTATATGGATTTTCAAATAAACCAAGCAAAAACTTCAAGCGTAGTATGCGTCTTACACTTGCATCAAGGTAAGGTTCTAATTCTTTATCATTTGCAACCACTTCTTTTAAATACTGGAAGGCAGATGATGATGGTAAGTCAATATCCATACCAGCCATGAGCCCAAGCTTAGCAGCTTCTCGTGGAGTAGCAGCAATATGGTGGAATTCTTCTAAACGTTTTATGTCGTTATAATCAGAAACAACAATACCTTTAAAACCCCACTCTCCTCTCAATAAGTCCGTAAGAAGCCAATGATTACCATGAGCAGGTACACCGCCCACAGTTCCATGTGATGCCATCATACCCAAAGCATTAGTTTTTGTAACTACAGCTTTAAATGTTGGCAAAATATCATCCTGAAGCACTTTAGCTTCGATAGGTGTAGCCGCAAAGTTGCGCCCCCCTTCTACTTGTCCATAGCCAGCAAAGTGTTTGGGTGACGAAATGATATGACTCAAACCAGGATTACCATCAGCACCACCTTGTAAACCAGAAATGATGGCCATTCCCATTTGTGAGGTAAGGTAAGTATCTTCTCCATAAGTTTCCTCTATGCGTCCCCAACGTGGATCTCTACCAATGTCCAACACCGGTGTGTGAGCCTCATGTCCTCCTCTAGCCCTAGCCTCTCGACCAACGATATCGAATACCTGATTCAATAGTTCAGGATTCCAGCTACTAGCCATCGCTAAAGGCGTAGGAAAAACAGTAGAATTTCGTCCCGCATGACCATGCAAACATTCCGTACCGATAATGGCAGGAATTCCCAATCGGGTGTCTTCCAGTAGGTGTTTCTGCATTTCATTAACGAGTTTCACACTTTGCTCAGGCAGACGCTTATCAAAAGTATTCTCAACAAAACCAATGCCGTTTTTAACCTGTTCTTCTATAGATTTATCTATAGGTTCAACCCCCTCCTCAACGGCTGCCGATTTACGTAAAGAGGCCGAATTCAACTGCGCAGCTTTCTCTTCAAGTGTCATTCGAGAAAGTAAATCTTCAACTCTCGCTTCGATACTTGCTTCGGGATTCTTATATACAACATTAGCTTCTGTTGATGAAGCATCCTTCAGTTCCTCAGCATTTCCAACACTTGTAAATAGCAACCCACTACAAATGATTAAAAATAAATGTAATTTCTTGTTTTTCATTAATAAAGACTTATTCTAATTATTTATTTAAATTCTTTTTCTCTCTAATGCGCCACTTTCATACTATCATTATTATCCCAATGGTAACCCCATTCTTTCATATATTCCTCACCTGGCAAAAATTTATCACCACGTTTATCAAGCATCTTTTGAAGTTTTTGCTCAAGGTCTGCCTGAAGAGTCGCATATTTCTCATTATTAACTAGGTTATTTAATTGAAAAGTATCTTTCTCGTTATCATATAATAACCAAGGTCCATTAAGATCTCTAACATAAGTATAACGTTCAGTTCTGATTCCACGGTACTCACGTCCGCCTTTTTTGTAATTCCACTGATGGAAAGGCACTGGGCAAGTAATAAATGCTCCATCAACATCAAGATCCTCTACTCCAAACAACTGTCCTGAATAATCGATACCTTCTACTGATTCTGGAATAGGAAGATTACACATTCCTAATAAAGTTGGCATGATATCGGGATAAGAGAATACTTTTGTAAGCTGTTCTCCACCTTGTAGTTTATTAGGATATTTAATTATAAATGGCACAAGAATAGACTCATCCCAAGGTTTTTGTTTTTTTGTTTGATTCTGAGAATAAAGCATATCTCCGTGATCTGACGTGAACACAAAAATAGTATTATCATCGATCCCCAATTCCTTAATAGCACTCTGCAACTCCCCTACACAATAATCTAAGGCTGACATATGTGCATAATACCCTCTAGTAGCTTCTATCGCAACTTCAGCCTTATTTTCAGGAACATTAGGACGCAATTTAATGTCCATATGCTCATACATATCTCTGTACTTTTTAGGAGCTGAATTGTAAGGTGCATGCGGAGGGCCAAAGGCTAAAAATAAAACAAAAGGGTTATCTTTGTGTGCTTTCATATACTCAATACCATTATTAGTCTGAGCAATAGCATCGTAACCTTCCCACTTCTGCTTCACATCCTGCTCATCGAAATACACAGAGTTGTTATAATTGTGTGTACACTCGTGAACTTTCCAATAATCGAAGCCTTGTCGGCGATCAGCATGTATAGGCTGCTGGCGTCCCTCACTATTTTTTACACCAGGCGCATGACCATTGATGTGCCATTTACCAATATAAGCCGTTTGGTAACCATTCTCTTTATATACCTCAGCAATGCAATACTCCTCAGAAAGCATAGGTTTATCGTTATAAAAAAGACCGTGACTCAAAGGATACTTACCCGTCATAAGACTAGCACGTGCTGGTCCACATACAGGAATATTAGAAACAGCCTTAGTAAAGACCACTGCTTCTTTTGACAAAGCATCAATAGCTGGAGTACTTACCTGATCATTACCTACAAAACCTAAATCTTGTGCTCTCCATTGGTCGGCGAATACAAATACGACGTTAGGTTTTTCTACTTTTTTTTGGGTATTGCAAGACATCAACACGAAAGCCATTGCAAGAATTACTAGTTTTCTCATCTATTTAATTATTTAATTTTACACTTTATTATATTCATCTAGTGTTAGAAATGTACTTGACAAGCTCTAACAAACTTCGACTATGCACTACAACTAAAAAAATGGCTATTTTATTAGACTCATAGCCTTCATTTAGTTAACCTTAGACACCCCTTCTACAGTAGAATATATCTCCTTAATCGTCCCATCCTCATTGTAATACATGTATTCTATACAAGTATTTCGTCGTTTCTTAGTACCACCATTCCAGTCTTGTACGTGATAAAAGAAATACCATTGTCCTTTATATTCGATCACCGAATGATGGTCCTGTCGCTGACTTGGATTGATAGCGCCTTTGTGACTAAATGGCCCATAAGGACTATCGCTCATGCCATAAAAGCCTCCTATTCCTGCATTGTAAGAGTGATAATACTTCCCCTTGTACTTATGCATATAACTGGCTTCAAAAAAGTTATCATTACCATATACTATCGTTCTTGGCTCTTCGGCTAATTCCAACAAGTTATCTTTGAGCAAAGCAACTTTTGGTGTACGAACGCCCCAATACAAGTAGGTTTTATCGTCATCATCGGTAAAAACACAAGGATCTAACCATTCTCCATTGACGCCCTCTATCCACCCCACATCTTGGAAGGGACCTTGTGGCACATCACTAACGGCTACACCACACCTCATATTGCGCGTTCCATCAGGGGAATGAGGATAAATGAGGTAATATTTATTGTTTTTATAAATAGCCGTGGGCGCCCACATCAATCCAGGCACTCCCCAAGGAATATTACGAGAATGCAACACCTCGCCATGATCAGTCCAATTAACCATATCAGTAGAAGAAAAAGCATGGTAACCATCCATACTATCATAGCTTGTGGCAGTATCCATGTCGTGTGATGTATATATCCACACCTTACCATCGTCCCAAATATGAACCGATGGATCTGCAGTACGAATATGTCTAATGATAGGATTATTTTGCTGACTTACATTCCCCTTTTGTTGGCCAAAAGCATTTACTAATGGAAATACTATAAGTACAACTAATAACACTTTATTCTTCATAACAACCAGTTATTTTTTACAAAAGTAAAATAACAACTAAAAACGCTCATAATATTTAACTTATACTCCGTAGAATGTAAATATAAGGGCACAATTGAAAAAATAAACCAAAGTGAAGTATAACTTCAATCCACAAAAAGAGAAAAAGAGGATATTGAACAAAAAAAACTAGCACAACTAAGTTATAAGTATGATCTAGAAATTTTCACTTAGAAGACACAAGACAGAAAATCTTACACCTGATATAAGCTTAAAAAAAACAACGGAAAAGATAGCCATATAAAGACGCTCCCTACTTCCAAAAACCAAATAAACGAAGCACCGTTTCACCATATATTTTATCTTTAGAGAATCCCCAGACCTCAGGTTCTAAATCCTCACTTTCTTCACATACAATAGCATCACAAACTATACATTATTGCGGAGACAGATACGTGTAAGTGCCGTTGGCAAGTTCAATAACATCACCAAGATCGACACTCGACATAGCTGTTTTTAGTGCACTAATCGAATTCACCTTAATGGTGGCTGAATAAATATTTGAATTAAATAACACAGGACAAACTATGATTAGTACAAGATAAAATTAATAAGATGATGGAAAGAAAGAGACTATTTTTCATTATTAAAATTAGATAAAAGACAAAAAATCATGAACTATGAACTATGAACTATGACGTATGTCAATAGAACTTAATCATTAGCACAAACGGCATTAAAAACGATTATTTAATAATAACATTCCTCACTTCACTAAGCATCTCGGTAGAAGGGATATTGTTATTGTACAGCCCCCATCTGAATTTGCAAATGGTATCCTTGCCTTTTTCCTCATGTAACCCTTCACTCACTTGGTGGCCATTATAGAACAGTTGCCACTTATCGCCATTGTCTTTCACGTGCAACGTGAAGTCTTTATTCAAACAATTGCTATCGATAAGCCCAGGTGTATTCCCCCTCGATTGGTAATGCAACTCACCATTGGGTAACATTTTAATATAGAGCTGCGGGTGTACCACCGAGATATTAAACACTTGAAAAATGCAAGCAATCTCTTCTAATTTATGAATATGATACGTCGCCGTGAATTCGTGATCTTCTCCCTTCAACATATTCATAGTAGAATGAGCCTCTATTCTACAATACTTCCTTTTATTTCGTGTATTACAATCGCCAGGGTGTAGCATAAAAGTCTGGGTATTTCCTTTTTCTTGATACCAATGGGTGTAATTATGAAAGTCACTTCGCGGCACATTACTATTGTCGAAAGTGTGAATCATAATATCCTGAGGAATAGCTAATGCTTTTGCTTGCTCTTCCGTGTTGTTAAAATCAATCTTCAAATCGACTACCCTAAGTTGACTTGGAGCTGCCTTTTCATGAGGGTAATCCTGTAGCATTATGGATAGAACTCCTTCAGATTTCCATCGGTAAAAATCGCCGAGCATATCATTCACAAAAGGGCCTTTTACAACGTGTGCTATATGCCAGTCTTTCCAGTTTTCTCTGAAGGACGCGACCGCTACGATTAAATCATTATCAGTGTTCTCATTCTTAAAATCCGTACTCGACGTACCAGCATAAATCAAAATAAGATTATCATCTTTATCCGCAAATACTTTAGGCCTATTACCAACTACCACGGGCAGTTCAAAGTGCATCCATTGGGCACTATCATTTCTCCAATAGTGGTGGTAACGTTTAGCTTCTGAAGGTCCCCATTTTTTCTCACCTAATTCATAACCAGCTGCTTTTATTGTCTCTTCTGTACAATGGGGCATTGTTACGTGAATACGATCTTTAGAGTCGATCGTTTGACCGTGATCATTTTGTAATCCTAACACGCGTGGAATATCCTGCACGGTAATACCGGGAGAATTAAGGTTGGGAATGTCCTTCAACGTTTCACCTTCATTATTTTTCCACGTCTGGCCCTGGTCTTCGCTATATACATACATCAGATCATGATTGGTACTGCTTGGCGTTTCACGCCATACAAAGGTAGTGTGAAGCTTCCCTTCGCTATCATAATCGTAACCATTAGGGTAAGAACAACGAGAAGGGCTTGTGCCAATGACATCTTCAAAAGATCCTTCGCGCGAATCTATCTGACGGCCATTCTTCCACAAACCAGATGTAGCATCATAATCCACCAACATACGGTCTCCACTACCCGAACCTCCTTGGCGGTAATTAAACTGCAAGTTGCCATCGGGTGTTTGCCAAAATTTCGGGTACGTAACTTTTATGGGGGTTCCCTTTTCTAATTCCGAAAGAACAGGCCCAAAAGAGCTAGCATCCCAAGCCATCGTTTCAGGATGATTTGCTAAGCCAATTATTGACCTACGGTATTTCAAGGGATGTACGTGATGGTCAAAAGCCAAGTGAATGGTGCCATCATTAGGGCAAATACCCATAGAAACAACATTGTGAGCATCATTACTTTCGAAGAGGTAATCGGTAAAAGCGATACGTTCCCAAGCTCCGCTAGGCAATTTTCGACGACTAATACAGACGCGTCTTTCAGCATTGTAATAAGCAATGTACTGGTACCCCTTATGGGTAATGAGTACATCCTTCTGAAATGTTCTGCCGTTAATCGCATTAGAGAATTTGCCATAAATCGTTAAGGCATTTTCCTCTACTACAGTTACTTCTTGTTCCATCACCTCTACTTGGGCAAAACTAGCTTGTACAATAAGGATCAGCAATGTAAGTGATATTATTATGGCTTTCATCAGAAATAAGATATTGAATATAAATATATTTTACTTCACCACCACTTTAGCTACAGCGCCAGCAACCTTCACCACATACATGCCCTGTGGTAAATCAACGGTGAGCTGGCTTTGGTCTGCCTTCTGCGCCCATACTTTCATACCATTCAAAGCATAAATAGAGACCATATTTTGAGGAACTAAACCTCGAAGCATAACGCTCCCCTTAAGGCCAATACAAGTAAAATG
>CBFIII010000034.1:7871-41677 GCA_965662645.1 Bacteroidales bacterium | reverse complement strand
GAACAACAAAAAATAGCCAATTGTTTATCCAGTGCTGATGATTTAATACAATCACAAACAACAAAAATAAAAACATTAAAAAAACACAAAACAGGTTTGATGCAACAATTGTTTCCGCAGTAAAAGAAGATGGATAAATTCAAGAATACATACCGTACAACATCGCATAGAAAACCCAATTGGGATTATGCCAATGATGCAATCTATTACCTAACCATTGTCAGACAACATAGGACATGTGATTTAGGTGAAATTGTGGATGGTAAAATGAATTTATCGGATTTTGGTAAAATTGTACATAACCAATGGATAAAATCATTTGAAATGCGCCATGAATTATTTTTGGATGAATGGATAATAATGCCAAATCATATCCACGCCATTGTTGTTTTAAAAAATGATGATATAAATGATGGCAAATGCATGGTTGGTGGGAAATGCACGCATGGTGATGGACGTATGGACGGTGATGGACGCACGAATGGTGATGGACGTATGAATGGTGATGGACGTATGGATGGTGATGGACGCACGGACGGTGATGGACGTACGGACGGTGGTGAACGCATGGACGGTGGTGAACGCATGGCCGTTGATGGACGTATGGTTGGTGATGGACGCATGGACGGTGGTGAACGCACGGACGTTGATGGACGTACGGACGGTGGTGAACGCACGGACGTAGAGACGCACGGCCGTGCGTCTCTACAATCGGACCATTCGATCCAATCAAACCAACCAATCCAATCGATCCAATCAAACCAACAAAACCAACAAACCCAATCAACCCAATCCAACCAACCAATCCAACAACCCGACCAAAAATTAATACGCCAACCCAAATCAATTTCATCATTTATGGCAGGATTCAAATCGGCGGTAAATTCCAAAATTGATGATTTTATTGATGATAACAATTTGAATATTTCAAAATATAACAGGAACAATCATTTTTTTCAACCCAATTATCACGATCATATTATTCGTAATGCGGATGAATATCATCGCATTGCAAAATACATTAACGATAATCCTAAAAATTGGGACAATGATCATATTTCGTAAACGCACGGCCGTGCGTCTATGGCCGTGCGTCGCATCAAAAAAAATAAACAATGACAGCAAAACAAAAACAAGAACAATTAGGGAAAGCCCTTTGGGATATAGCCAACCATTTAAGAGGGGCAATGAATGCAGATGATTTTCGTGATTATATGCTATCATTTCTATTCCTACGTTACCTATCCGATAATTACGAAACATCGGTAAAAAAGGAATTAGGTTCAGATTACCCAAACCTTGCCGAAGACGACAAGCGCCGTCCGCTCGCCGTTTGGTACGATGCCAACCCAAACGATATAGAGACATTTGAAAAGCAAATGCGTAAAAAAGTGCATTATGTGATCGAGCCAAAATATCTATGGGGTAGCATTTCAGAATTAGCCCGTACCCAACACAACGATTTACTTAAAGACCTACAAAAAGGATTCAAGTACATCGAAAACGAATCCTTTGAAAGTTCATTTAAAGGTCTATTTTCTGAAATCAATCTAGACTCCGAAAAACTAGGTAAAAGTTATAGTGATAGAAATGAAAAGCTATGTACCATTATCAAGAAAATATCTGATGGCATTGCAAATTTCTCAACCGATAGCGATACCCTTGGAGATGCTTACGAGTATTTAATTGGGGAATTTGCCGCAGGTTCAGGTAAGAAAGCAGGGGAGTTTTACACACCACAACAATTATCTACTATCCTATCAGAAATTGTAACCCTCGACAGTCAAAATCCCAAAGCAGGTAAAAAGAAAAAAATCAATAAAGTATTAGATTTTGCGTGTGGTTCGGGTTCTTTACTATTAAATGTAAAAAGCAAAATAGAAAAAGCAGGTGGTACAATAAGTAGAATTTACGGTCAAGAAAAAAATATAACTACCTACAACTTGGCACGGATGAATATGTTGCTTCACGGCGTAAAAGATTCAGAATTTGATATTTATCACGGTGATACCCTGAAAAACGAATGGGACATTTTAAACGAAATGAACCCAGCAAAAAAAGAAACCTTTGATGCTGTAGTAGCCAATCCACCATTTAGTTTACGTTGGGATGCTTCAGAGGCAATGGGCGAAAATTTCCGTTATAAAAACTACGGTTTAGCACCAAAATCAGCAGCAGACTTTGCTTTCCTTTTACACGGATTCCACTTTTTAAGTGAAGAAGGAACTATGGCAATCATTCTACCTCACGGGGTTTTATTTAGAGGAGGAGCAGAACAACGTATTCGTACTAAATTATTAAAAGATGGTAACATTGATACGGTTATCGGTTTACCGTCTAATTTATTCTTTTCTACAGGTATCCCAGTCTGTATTTTAGTGTTGAAAAAATGCAAAAAGGATGATGATGTTTTGTTTATCAATGCAAGTGAACATTACAAAAAAGAAAAACGTCAAAATATCCTTCGTGATGGTAAGGTCGATGGTGAGTTTAAAAAAGGAGAACCCAATGACATCAAAAAAATTATAGATACTTACATCAATCGCCCTGAAAAAGAAGAACGTTATGCTCGTAGAGTATCAATGGAAGAAATTGAGAAAAACGATTACAACCTCAATATTTCCAGATATGTAAGTACCGCAATAGATGAAGTTAAAATTGACTTAAAAGACGTGAATCAGAAATTGGTTGATATAGAAAAGAAAGCAACAAAAGCCTTGAATGAGCATAATGAATACTTAAAAGAATTAGGATTGAAGACAATTTAATTTCTCCCCCTCGTTTGCAACGAGGGGGCTATTAATTTTAGCATTTGCAATGCGATTTCACCCTCATTTTCCCAAAGCATAACGAGTGAATTGAAAATAAGCGAAGCTAAATATAGCATGTCCTGGTTCCCCGATTCTCGGGAGACCTAAAAGGAAGGGAAACTTGCAGCTTCGAAGAGTAAACCTGTGGAGTGTTAGATATGACGATTCAAATATAAGCTATACGCTTGAAGTCATTTTGGGTCCAAGCCTCGTTGGAGGGATTTACAATCCCGACTCTGTTGATTATAAGGATTTTCAATCCGCTATTAAGTCAATAACCTCGGGGTAATCTCACGAGGCATTTAGCTAAAAAACGTTTTATTTTTTGCAACCAATTACGAAGAATTAAACACGCAAAATGGGATTAAAGACCAAAACTAAAATCCCGAAGTGATGTAATTATTATAGCAAACCTTACAAGGTATTATCTCTTCTTCCATTCAACTTTTAGTTTAAACACTGAATATTCTTCATTGTCATCTTGTTCTTTTAGTTCGATGTTGCTGATGTTGTTTTCAGTTTCGGTATAGGCTACAATTGTTTTTCCGAGGTGGACTTCTTTCTCAAATTTAGCTTGAAAAATGGCCGGATAATGCTCTTTTGTAAATTGAGCATCTAAAGCATCGTAAGCATAACGGAAGTAGTGATAGGTGCTCAGGTGATTGTTGAAATCTAAAACCGAGGAATTTATTTTCTGCGTAAAACTTGTCTTGTTTTTTACTTCTGTTAGTTTAGGGAATCGGAACTGACGATATAGGGTGTTTTCTTCTTCGGTGCACTTTTCTGCGACTTTAGGATGAGCTATGGGGCGGTGTTTTATTTGATCAATGACAACCCATTGCATGGTGGCTTGTCCCACCGTTTTGCCTTTGTGTGTGATGTTGTAGTCGCATAGTACTTTTATGCTTTGCGAACTGCGGAAGGTCAGTTCTACTTCAATATCGTTCATCCAAACTAATGGTTTTTCGAAGAGTTCAACCTTTATTTCTGAAACAATCCAGCTTTTTCCCTCCTTTTGAAGTTCTAAGGCTGTAAGGTGCTTGTCCATCGTAAATCGAGAGAAGGTCTCTAATAAATACGAGACCATATAAAAATCTTTGAGTTCGTAGTGTTGGTTGATGCCAGGGCCAGAAATGGTGTATTTTTCAGAGTGTATCATAGTCGTTGTTGCTGCTTTATTTTTAAGAATGCAAAAATAAGTAAAGATGTAATATATTATATCTGATCTCGGCTTTTAACGTTGTCCGTGTTAAAAATGAAAAAGATAGGTAAGGATCTTCTTTTTATCCTTTTTCTTGTAATTAATAGACCCGATGCTCGTGTGTACTCGCTTTTGCATAAGGGATAGAGGCATTTGTTTGAAATCCTTTTCCTTTTTTCAGGAAAAGATTGAGTGCCGAAAGCCCGACCCGTAGGGATATGCCCAAATTATTTTTCTTTTTAAAATCGGGTTTAAGTAATATGAATCATTAAATGTCGTGTTTGAAAATAGTTTCTTAATTGATCTAATCTGTTTAGAGCTATGCGTTAAGGACTTCGGCACTTCGACTCCGCTCAGCGACCTTTGCGCTAGCTTATTGACCTTTTCGTTCAGCAACCACACAGTTGAAGTGTGACTTAACTTTAGGTCCTTCACATAATGCGACAATAAATACTACTCATTACTTAATAGTCAAAAGTGATGGTATTTTATGCCCCTGATGAATACGTTATCTCCATCCATCAATATAACAAACACCCCATTCCAATCAAAAAAATAGTGCTACTATGTCGTTTTGATTAGGTAAAAATACATACAGAAGGTTACAGGAACAGAATATGACGTTGCTGGGACTATTATACCGCCTTTTGAAAGTTGGCGTTAACAATTAAGCGCAGCGTATCACGATTACCTTTGAAATAAACAATGATGAGTAAAATTGACGCAATGGAGCGTTAAAAATTTTTGGTTGTTTGAGGACGCAGGACGAGTTTCCAAAAATTTAGCGAAATGGAGTCAGTTTTTAGCCTAGTTTCATTAGCGGCGGCGTTTTTGCTTACTTTTTGCGCTGTAGCAAAAAGCAAGTGCAGGGTATGGGGCTGCACAAGCCCCAAACGAAAAACATACCTTCCCACAGTATATGAAATAAAGTCAAAACGGAACTAAGTCATTTTGTGTATGTAAAAATACATACGAAAATTTGCAGGAGTAAAATATGACGTTGCTGGGACTATTATCCCTTCTTATGAAAGTAGGCGTAAAAAATTAAGCGAAGCGTATCACGATAACAATAAAAATAGACAAGCGTGAGCAAAAAGCAAGTGCAGGGTATGGGGCTGCACAAGCCCCAAGCGAAAAACACACGTATAAAAATCATTAAAACATAAAATCAAACCCTCCACCAAAGCCAATCAACCCCACAAAAAAAAGCACCCAGCTAATAAATAGCTAAGTGCTCCTTGGTTTTTAATCGGTATGTATGTCTAATGTTATACGATGCCTGAGAAGCCCATAAAGGCCATTGCTAGCAGTCCCGCAGTGATAAGTGCGATTGGAGTGCCTTTCATTCCTTTGGGGATGTTTAAGAGGTCTATTTGCTCTCTTAGTCCAGCGAAGATAACTAAAGCTAGTCCGAAACCAATGGCAGAAGAGATCGCATAAACGACACTTTCCATCAGGCTCATATCTTTCTGGATAACGAGGATGGCTACTCCTAAGATAGCACAGTTGGTAGAAATCAGGGGTAAGAAAACACCTAAGGCTTGATACAAAGGAGGACTTACTTTTTTCAAGATGATTTCAACGAGTTGTACTAAGGCTGCGATGATAAGGATAAAGACGATGGTTTGCATAAAATCGACGCCAAAAGGTTCAAGAATGCTTTTTTGAACTAGAAAAGTGACGATGGTTGCAATGGTCATCACAAACGTTACGGCGCCAGCCATACCCACGGCGGTGCTAATCTTTTTAGAAACCCCTAAGAAAGGGCAGATACCTAAAAATTGACTAAGGACTATGTTGTTTACAAAAACAGCAGAGATGAAAATTAAGATATAAGTCATAGTATATTATTTTTTATAGGCTATTGACGTGCCTAATCTATTTTATTTCAGAATGAGCGAAAGGCTAATAACTATTTTGCTTTTGCCGATACACGATTAATAAATGCAATAAGATAACCCAATACGATAAAAGCACCAGGTGCTAATACGAAGATCAAACTACCATATTGTTCTGGAAAAATGCTCATTGAGAATATTTTGCCGCTGCCTAATAATTCACGAAGACTACCTAACATCGTCAGTGCCATTGCAAATCCAAGTCCCATGCCCAGTCCGTCAATCATAGAAGGAATAGGTTTGTTTTTAGAAGCAAAAGCTTCGGCACGTCCAAGAACGATACAGTTAACTACGATAAGGGGAATGAAGATCCCTAAGCTCTCGAATAAGGCAGGCAAGTAAGCTTGCATACTAAGTTCCACAATAGTCACGAACGAGGCAATAACGACAATAAAAGCAGGAATACGCACCTTGTCGGGAATGAGATCTTTGATGAGTGATACTACCAGGTTACTCATGACTAAAACGAAGGCGGTGGCCAGTCCCATTCCTAAGCCATTCTGCGCTGAGGAGGTAACACCCAAAGTAGGGCACATACCCAGTAAAAGAACCAGTACAGGGTTTTCTTTAAAAAAGCCTTTGGTAAAATTTTGAAGTTGATTCATAATAATATTTTTTTGAAGAGATAAGGCGTGGCTTTATCTTTTACTCTGATTAGATTGTTTAGAAGTCTGTGTGGTATCACTTTTCATTTCTGTAGCGCCAGAGTAGGCGTTTACAGTATTGGTTTGTAATGTTTTCATTCCACGGTTGATAGCATCTAAGAAAGCGCGTGAAGAAATGGTTGCTGCGGTAATAGCATCTACATCGCCACCATCTTTACTCACCGTCATATTGTCTTTGTTTGGATTCATACCACGGATATCGCCTTTGTTGAGGAACCAATCTTTCATCTTACTTCCTAGTCCGGGTGTTTCTTTGTTTTCCAATACTGAATAGTTGATCACATTACCCTCGGGATCTACACCTACCATAATTTTAACGAAACCGTTAAACCCTTTGTTGGTGAAAGTCTCTACGGCATAGCCGACTTCTTTTCCTTTAAAGGTAGCGGGGAAAACCTTAACGGTGCCACCATCTACTTCGTATGCTTTGACTTCGTCGAGTGGGTTATTGTCAAACTCAGGGACTACTATTTTTATCGCATCCTGTTGTTTGGCTGTTTGGGCTATAGCTATGGGCTCTTTCGTTGCTTCATAGACCGAAGCAAGAGCGGCAGCTGCTATTCCCGTAATGGTAACCAGGACGATTACCATATTTTTAAAACTTGATTGTAACTTTTCCATTGTATTATTCTATCTATTTGTTGAGAAAAAGGGAAGTCTTTATGATTAAAAGAAAACCTTATTCATTGTCATAGGAATCTTGATGATGGTATCCTTATGCGTTAATAGTTTCTCCAAAACGTTTAGGCTTGCTCCAGCGATCAATAAGCGGAACTAAAGCATTCATAATAAGAATAGCGAAAGAAACACCTTCGGGATAAGATCCAAAAACACGGATGATAACGGTTAAGAAACCAATACCGATACCGAAGATTATCATTCCTTTATGACTCATAGGAGACGTTACATAGTCCGTAGCCATAAAGATAGCACCCAATAATAAACCACCTGATAATAAATGAACGGCAGGCGATGGAGTAGCTACACCAGCATAATGTAAGATAGCACTGAAAATGGCTACTGTAGCTATGGTAGTGATTGGGATGTGCCAAGAAATAACTTTTTTGTACAATAAGATGGCAAGGCCGATAAGAAGAGCGATAGCGGCTACTTCGCCCATACTACCACTTGTGAGACCCAAGGCCATCTCGCGTAGAGAAGGTAATACCTTAACTACTTCATCATACGATGAACCATCTTTTAGCATTTCTTTGGCTAAAGATAATGGTGTAGCACCCGTAGTAGCATCGATGTATTTCATGCGGTTAACCATAGCTTCGGGCCAAGAGGTCATCTGTGCAGGAAAAGAGATTAACATAAAGACACGACCAACAAGGGCAGGGTTGAATAAGTTGTTTCCTAGTCCACCAAAACTCATTTTGGCTACACCAATAGCAACTAAAGCACCCATTACGATGATCCACCAAGGAAGATTCGTTGGTACGTTGAGCGCTAATAATGCGCCTGTGATAAGTGCCGAACCATCATTGATACGAGGCGCTTGTTTTAAGAGGTATTTCTGAATTAAAAATTCAAAAGACAAACAAGAAATGATAGAGATAGCCATCACGACTAAAGCGCCTAGTCCGAAATTGTAAACGGCAACCAGAAAGGTTGGGATAAGTGCCAAAAGCACCCAGTACATATTTTTTGAAATCGTATCACCACCATGCACGTGTGGTGATGGCGAAACGGTGAAAAGTCCTCCCAGTTTTGCTGCTGGCGAGGTGTTTTGTTTTGTTAAAGTCATACTATTTTGATTCAATAAGTTTGATTTTCTAATGGATTGTTTCCACTCTACTTTTTCCCTTTCGGGAAAGGTGAGGAGGAACTCTTTATTTACGGTTACGTAAGATAGCGCCTACTTTTCCTTTTTCTAAACGGATATAGTCAAGTAGAGGACGGTGAGCAGGACAAGTGAAAACACAAGATCCACACTCTATACAATCCATAATATGAGCTTCTTCGCTGCGTTCGTGAAGTCCGCGTTGTGCGGTCTGCATCAAAAGGAAAGGTTCTAGTCCCATAGGACACACCGAGATACATTTACCACAACGGATACAATCTTGATAAGGCTCGCGTTGGCTTTCCTCTTTTCTCATGATCAGAACGCCAGAACTACCTTTAACTACTGGAATGTCTGTAGAAGTTAAAGCTTTTCCCATCATAGGGCCGCCACCAATGACTTTACCTGTATCATCAGGTAATCCGCCAGCGGCATCAATAGCTGCTGTGATAGGGGTTCCTACACGTACTAAGAAGTTGCTAGGAGTGGTCAATGATTTTCCTGTTACAGTCATCACACGTTCAAAAAGAGGTTTGTTCTTTTGAACGGCTTCGTAAATGGCAAAGATGGTTCCTACATTTTGAACGACAGCACCTACTTCAATAGGTAAAGCGCCCGAAGGCACTTCACGGTCTATGGTTGCTTTTATCAATTGTTTTTCTCCACCTTGTGGATATTGTACTTTCAATGGACAAATTTCTATGCTTGGATAAGCAGTAGCAATCTCTGTCATCAAATCTATCGCATCTGGTTTGTTGTTTTCAATACCAACAATGGCACGATCAATTTTTAAGGCTTTCATTACAATGGAAATTCCCACCATAATTTCAGGTCCTTTTTCCATCATCAACTCATGGTCAGCTGTAAGGTAAGGTTCACATTCCACAGCATTGATGATTAAGACTTCGGCCGTTTTGCCAGGAGGTGGCATTAACTTCACGTTAGTAGGGAAAGTAGCACCACCAAGACCAACGATACCGCTTGCCTTAATTTTGTTGACGATCTCTTCAGGGGTGAGTTGGCATTCTTTAAGCAAATCCTTAGAGCGATCGATGCTCTCGTCCCACGTATCACCATCAACGGTAATGATAACAGCATTGCGTTTGAACCCGCTGCTGTCTAATACCTTGTCGATTTTTTTTACGGTTCCCGATACAGAGCTGTGAATGGCTGCTGAAATAAAACCAGCAGGTTCTGCGATCAATTGTCCTACAACTACGGCATCACCTTTTTTTACGATAGGTTTTGCAGGAGCACCAATGTGTTGTCCTAAGGGGATGCTTACCTCTGTAGGTATTGCCAATGGTTTTATAGCGACGTTGGCTGAACGTTTATTTTCTGGTGGATGAATACCACCTAACTTAAAAGTTTTCATACAAACACTAATTATGTGTTAAATTATTTTATAATGAATAAAGCCTTGTCTCTATCAGATAAGACTTTCAAAATTTCGTTTAAGGCTAATGCATGCCCAATTGTTGTTCTGCAAAAGCGATGCTTGCTTTGGTTACCGCTTTCGGATTTCCAGCTTCAATAAAAGCAATGGTGTGACGTCCTGCATTAGGAAAAGCCATCTTTTGTTTCTTTTCACTGCCTAAGGCGTCATACATCTCAAGAAGTGCATCTACACTGACCACATCATCTTGATGTTTTTTGTCTTTGTAATAATAACCTAAAAAGACAGGACATTTTACTTTCGCAAAAGTCGTATCATTCATTCTTTCGTCTATGAGCTGTTGCAAATAAACAACGGCTTCCATACGGTAATCCAAGTTCCAATATTGGTGTTCTAGAGGTGAACCTTCAAGATGACGCATTGCTCCACCTTCAGACCATTCTCCTATTTTCAATCCCCACGGTTTTGTTAACAAGAGACTGGTGCTTTTATTAATCTTAACATTGGGAGAATATAAAAACAAACCTGAAACCAAATCAGGATAATCGGCTGCTAACATTAAACTCAAAGTACCACCTGTAGAAGTACTCATGATAATGACTTTTTTACCCAAAGTAAGAGCGACTAATAAGGCTTCCTTGGCGGAATCGTAGAGACGCTTTGGTGTCATATTGAGCAACGGTGCTTCATCAACGATGCCATGCTCAGCAAGGCGAGCGAAATAAGCGTTACACTTGAAGTGTTGAACGAAATCCGTATTGACAGGATAACCCTCGTACCACGATGCTGAAAAGCCGTGAAGATAAAGCAGACAATAATCCGTCTGCTGATGTGTGCTATCAGACCAGAGGATGCGAGCTTCATTATCTTTCTTTATTTCAAACTTCGCTTCGTATTCGTTAACGTAGTCTTCTACCGATGTAATGTCGTATTTCAGCAAGGGTAAGTGGTTATCTGAAGCTTCACCTACCAATCGTGGACCAACACGGTAAATGACCAATAGGCTAACTACAACATAAATAGTATATCGAATTTTATTTCTCATCAGTTATTTTGATACCACTGTTACAAGTTGCTCCTTCCGTTTTTTCTTTTTTAGGTGGGAAATTTAATTCCTGAATAGCTCCTGTAGGACAAACAGCGACACATTTGCGACACAAACGGCATTTGTCATCATCGATGTAAGCTAAGTTATTGACTATGGTGATGGCGTCAA
This sequence comes from Bacteroidales bacterium, assembly GCA_965662645.1. GTDB lineage: Bacteria > Bacteroidota > Bacteroidia > Bacteroidales > UBA5342 > UBA5342. The sequence goes on along the minus strand of CBFIII010000034.1, from coordinate 30,705 downwards.
AAGGACATGCTTTAGCACATTTACCACAACCAATACAAGCGGTTACACAGGCTTTACGTGCTACGCCTCCTTTGTCTTCGTTAGAACAAGCCACATATACGCGACGCGATTTAGGTCCTTGTTTGCGCAATTCGAAGAGGTCTTTAGGACATGCTTCTACACAAGCGCCACAAGCTACACAGTTTTCTTCCGATACTTCTGGTAATCCGGTGATAGGATTCATATGTAAGGCATCAAAATTACATGCTGCCACACAGTCGCCTAATCCTAAGCAACCATAAGAACATCCTGTTTCGCCGCCATACAAAGAGGCTGCTACAGCACAAGATGTAGCTCCGTCGTATTGATTGGTCTTAGGACGGTTGTCACATGTGCCATTACATTTTAATACGGCAATTTTAGGCGCTGTTTTCTCAACTGTTTTTCCTAAGATGGTAGCGGCCTTTTCCATGGTTTCCATACCACCAACGGGGCAATTCAAATCGCCAAATTCATCCGCTTTAACTAAAGCTTCTGCAAAACTACGACATCCAGGAAAACCACAACCACCACAATTGGCGCCTGGTAATATTTCGGTTACTTGATCGATACGGGGATCTTCTTCTACGTGAAATTTCTTCGCGGCAATGAATAAAATGACAGCGGCTAATAAACCGAGACCAGCCAAACATAAAATGGCAATAATGATTAAGCTCATGATTTAGTTAATTGTGAATGTATATTTCTTTTCTAGTTTCTCTTTGAAGAAATACAGTCCTATATAATAAGGGGGAAGTACAAGTAAGGATAGGAGTCCTGATTGTATCTCCGAAACCTCCGACAGTTCTGTAAATATTAATAAACTTATAAATACCAATAAAAAGGGAATGATGTAAGCAAAAAAAACGGCACTCATCCCTAAAGACTGAGCACCCGTAACACTTACTATATCTCCCATCTTATAGGATGATTTTCCTGTGTTTCTTATGGTAATAATGCGTTCTGCACTGTCAGCTGAAGTGCATGCACCTTTGGCATGACATGATGAACAAGCACTTGAAACAGTTATTGTTACCTCGATTTCTTGTGTGCTTATATTACTAATATAACCTGTGTGATCTATTACTTTTTCTGTCATTTCTGCTGTTTTGCCAACTCCACATTACAAATAAATGTCGCAAATGTAATGTTTAAAGGTCAAAATTCAATAGTTCAGTCAAGAATTTGTGGATAACTCATTTTTCTGGTTCATAACTATAAGATTTAAGGAGGGGAGAGTGTTTTTTTATCTTAATAATTGTAAATAAACGAGTTAACTGTGTTTTGTTGTTATGTTAAATAGTAAGTATTTGAAAATGAATATCTAAACTACATTTAAAGGACAAAAAATCTTAATCTTCTGAGAAATGAAAATTATCGGGTAATAGGGCAGAGGAGGAAGAAATATGAAATTCTCAGAGCATTAACAAAAGTGTGACATAATGGCACTTTTCAACATGAGGGTGTTTTTATAGAATAGGGTAGTGTAGAAATGTAAACCGATTTTACAAGTTTACAATATGGCAACGAATAGGGCCAAAAACGCCTGTTTACAAAAGTAAATAGGCCTCTAATTTAGTATTGTTAATAAATTGTTGTAACTCCTAATTTACAAACAAACATAAGACATTGATAAAATGATACTTCTATTTTATGCTGTGTTAGATTACATTCAGACAGTCGTTTATATAGATTACCTAAAGTGTTTTGTTAGGTTAGTGTTTGTTTATTGCTTTGTGCATAGAAAAGGCTTTACTATTTCAATATAATTGCATTATACAATACATTAAATAAGTATATTAACCATATTACCTAAAGTAATAGATCAGCCTGTAATGGTGTTTTTAGTGCTTTAATCGACAACCTTGCTTAAGGGTGCAATTACATATGTATTGAATAGTGCAGAGTTGTAATTTTGCGTTTAGGTTTGTAAGTTGTAACTTTGTAACAAGTAGTAAAAAAGAGGAGAAACATGAATTTTGTATTATGTTAAAATTACAAAATTACACCGACTGCTAAAATGGCAGGCTTTTTAAACATAAAATGTAAATTTTCTGAGAATCGAATATTTGAAAACACGCTTACACTTGCTCAAGAATATTAAATTTTGAAAAAATGGGAATACAGGATCGTTTAACGCAGATTTTAACTTTTTAGGAAATGAGTTCATCTGCTTTTGCTGATTTTTTAGGAAATCAACGCTCTAACATGTCACACTACTTAGCTGGACGTAATAAATCGGGTGTAGAAATATTACAATAGATATTGGATAAAATTTCTATGTTATTATTAATTAGATCATTATAAGGCATTGTAAAATAATTATTTAGGAATAGCCTGATTTATTTTAAAACTATTCTGCTATCCAAGCCTTCTCTAGTGTTGAAATGGCAGGCTTTTTTAAACATAAAATGTAAATTCTCTGAGAATCGCATATTTAAAAACACACTTACACTCACTCAAGAATATTAAATTTTGAAAAAATGGAAATACGGGATCGTTTAACGCAGATTTTAACTTTCAAACAAATGAGTTCATCTGCTTTTGCTGATTTTTTAGGAATTCAACGTTCTAACATGTCACACTACTTAGCTGGACGTAATAAACCTGGTGTAGAAATACTACAAAAGATATTGGATAAATTTCCAGATATTAGTGCTGATTGGCTCATTATGGGACGTGGTGAGATGATGATACAGGAACAGCCTGATTTATTCCAGAACTATTCTTCTATCCAGCCTTCTCCAGTGTCTGCTCAGCAGCCTCCTGTGTTGAAAAGAGTCGTTCAGAGTAAAAAAATTGACCGTATAACGGTATATTTTGATGATGGAACTTATCAAGAATTCTATTCAGGTATAAAAAAATAGACGATATTTGTAGTTCAATTGAACGCTCTTGTTGTAAACAGACGGGTGAATTTAGTTGGAAAACAGTTTGTTATTTGCTGTAAATGGCAAGAAATATCACTCACAATGTGGGATTTATCGAAAAAATTAAAGATTTATGAATGCATTTTTTAAGTTACTTCGCATAGAAAACGTATTAATGGTTGTTCTTACACAACTATTAATGAGTTATGCGGTAATATTTCCCATCTTATCGGTCTATCATTACGAAAGCAGTATGCCTTGGTTTATCTTGGTATTATTAATCACAGGTACAGCTCTAATAACAATGGGTGGTTATGTGATCAATGATTATTTCGATACGCGTATTGATGAGATAAACAAGCCTCATAAAGTGCTTATTGGTCGTGCTATTTCACGCCATAAGGCGATGACCATGCATCAAATATTAACGGTGATAGGTGTACTTTGCGGTTTAGTGGTAGCGTGGCAAGTTTGGTCGCTCACCGTGGCTATGGTCTTTGTTTTTATCCCTGGTTTATTGTGGTTTTACTCTACTACTTATAAGCGTCAGTTTCTCATTGGTAACATTATAGTTGCTTCTATCACTGCTTTTGTGCCTTTGATCGTGGCTATTGTAGAGAATGATTTTTTAGTTTCGACCTATGGTGTTGACCTTATTAAAGAAGGTGTAGTGGCTGAGATATACCTTTGGGTTGGGTTTTTTGCTCTCTTTTCTTTTATCACCAACTTACTAAGAGAGATAGTAAAAGATATGGAAGATGAGCCTGGAGATCGTGAATTGGAATGTCGTACATTGCCCATTGTATTAGGACGTAACGTTTCAAAAGCAATCGTTATTATGTTAACTGTAGTTGCCATAACAGGTATTATATATATTATTGAGAACTATTTACAGATACCAGAATCAAGTTTTATTCGTCAGTATTTATGGTATGCAGTGATAGCTCCTCTCTTGTTTTTTATGTTTATGATAAAAAGAGCTAAAACGGCTATTGATTTTAAATACAGTCAGCTAGTGATGAAAGTAATCATGGTACTCGGTCTTTTGTTCTCCCTTGTTTTTGCCTATACGATTTAGATTATAATTAAAGATGTCACATTCACACGCATCACACGAACATCATCACGCACCTCAAAGTTTTGAAGGAATTACACGTGTATTTTATATTGGAATAGGGCTCAATCTATTGTTTACGGTGATTGAGTTTGCGGTTGGCCTAAATACCAATTCCCTTGCTTTACTGTCCGATGCTAGTCATAACCTTAGTGATGTAGCTAGTTTAGTTATCTCATTAATGGGCATGAAATTAGCACAAAAAGCAGCCACAGCAGCTTATACTTATGGCTATAAGAAAGCTTCTATTTTGGCTTCATTAATCAATGCCATACTCTTAATGGTGGTTGTGCTAGGTATCGTAAAAGAAGCCTTTGAACGCCTTTCTGCTCCACCAGCAGTCCCCGGTAATGTCATTATCATAACAGCTATTATTGGTGTCTTTATTAATGCAATCTCTGCTTTTTTATTTTCAAAAGGACAAAAGGATGACATCAATATAAAGGGTGCTTTTTTGCATTTAATGGTCGATGCTTTAGTCTCTGTAGGTGTGGTGATAGGCGGTTTTGCAATCAATTATACAGGGTGGAACATCATAGATCCTATCATTAGTTTTGTAATTGCTACCGTCATCATTATTACGACTTTCGACTTATTACGTGAGAGTTTAAAGTTAACTTTAGATGGCATACCCAAAGACATCGATAATGAGGAAATTATAGGTTTGTTAAAAGGACATTCTGAGGTCAAAGATGTACATCACGTTCATATTTGGGCTTTGAGCAGTACTCAAAATGCGTTGACAGCTCATATTATACCTAAAGAGGATATTAGCCTAGCTAAGGTGCAAGAGATTAAAAACGAGCTTAAACACCAATTAAAGCATCATAACATAAGCCATGCCACACTCGAATTTGGTTCTAATGTTATTCCTTGTTATGATGCTGAATGCGAATAAGTAGAGAGACTTAGAGAATTTCATATTATAATATTTGACGAAATGAAGTACCCCGTTGTAAGCAGATGGAGTATCAATTCGAAACACTTTTTTTTCGCAGCAAGCTGCGGAGAATAAAACCCACAGTGTGGGATTTAAATCCTGGTATTTAGTTCTTATAGTACATATTATGAGTCGTTATGAAACAGAATGAATGGGGCGTTTCTTAGGAATTCTTATCGTATTTAAATTGTAGATTAAATGGTTTAGCTTGACCGCATATTATCAAACAAATAAAGTCAAGAATTAAATAATTATCAAACATTTAAATAGAAAATGAATGAAAAGGTTGTATTTTAACGCCATAAATATAATTTATAAAATCAGTTTAAAATAAAGTATAAATGACTACAAAATCAAACATAGAAAATATACGAAATAAGTCGGGGTTCATTTGTGATATGGACGGTGTCATTTATCATGGCAATAAAATTCTCGATGGTGTAAAGGAGTTTGTCTCTTGGTTAATAGATGAAAATAAAAAATTTGTCTTTCTAACCAATTCTAGTGAACGAACCATCAAGGAACTTCAGGTGAAATTATCACGAATGGGATTGGAAGTAGGCTCTGAACATTTCTATACTAGTGCGTTAGCTACTGCTACTTTTCTGCAAAGTCAGAAACCCAATGGTAGTGCCTATATTATAGGAGAAGCTGGACTTATAAATGCATTGTATGACGTTGGTTATTCAAGCAATAACATTGATCCAGATTATGTGGTTATGGGAGAATCACGATCGTACAGCTACGAAGTGATTGAAAAAGCGGTAAACCTTGTTATCAAGGGAGCCAAACTCGTTGGAACAAATCCTGATGTTAGTGGTCCCATCGAAAACGGGATAGCTCCTGCAACCAAAGCCCTTATTGCTCCTATTGAATTGGCCACTGGAAAACAAGCCTACTTTGTGGGAAAACCCAATCCATTGATGATGCGTATTGCATTAAGAAGACTGGGTGTTAGACGTGAAGAAACCATCATTATTGGCGATAGAATGGATACGGATATCGTAGCAGGTATGGAGGCAGAAATCGACACTTGTCTAGTTTTATCAGGGATTTCAACACCAGAAACGATTCACGAATTTGCTTATCGTCCAAGATATGTTTTACAGGGTGTGAATGAGATTGTTAAGGATTATCGTTAGGTTTTGAGTTCCGTTTTATACTTTTCATTAATATCCTGATTTCGATTTATTAATAGGTGTTGACAAAACGCAAGATTACGTTTATAAAAGACAGTAGAAATCTTAATTCTACTGTCTTTTATAGCTTTATGCTATTACACATTTTTAAGAACATTTCATCTTGAAAATCACCTTATTATCATCTTTTCCGTAATACTCTGGGAGTTCGGCTACCTTTTCGCAACCATAAGCTGCGTAAAATTGGCGAGTAGGTGCATAAAGGGGACGTGAGGCAGTTTCAATCCATATATTCTGACCTCCTCTGTGACGTATGTCTTCTACAGCCATGTTCATGAGGGTTTTTCCAATGCCTTTACCCCTTAATGATTGGTGAACAGCAATCCAATAGAGGTCGTAACTGCTTTCTGTACCAGGAATTTCACCATAGCAAGTGAAAGCAAGGGGCTGGCCATTTTCTTCAGCAATGTTAAAGATATAACCGCTCTTATTTTCTCCTTTTTCAAGATTTTCTTCTACTAATTCTTTGACAATTTCAACCTCTGAATCATAAAAAAAACCAGTAGAGACTAATATCTCTTTTAGATGTTCAAAATCGGAGATATTAAGTTGATTTCTGTAAGTTATCATCTTTAATTCAAATCATTTAGGATGCGTTTAATAATTTCTGTCCTTGAATAACCCATCTGTTCTGATGCCGCAATAAAACCACTATCTGGAGCGATACAGGGATTACCATTGATTTCTAATATGTAGGCATTATCCCATTCATCCACTCTGAAATCGATACGCACATAACCGTGCAGATTAAAGACTTCCCAGCTTTTAATGCAAATATCAACCAATTTTTTCTTTAATAAAGGGTTGTCATTCAAGGTGCCAAATGAACGGTTGGTTTGTTTGTATTCTTCGCTTGTTTCATCCCATTTGGCTTTATAACCCACTATTTTAGGCTTGTCATTAAAATAGTCGGAGAATATCATTTCGGCAGGAGCTAATACTTCGGGACCATCTTCTCCTGCTAGGATGCTAACATTAAATTCTCGTCCTTCAATAAACTCTTCAATAAAATATTGAGAGTTAGTCATTTCCTTTATCCTATTTACCTTATCTGTATCAGCTAATGTGAAAATTAATTCTTCCGAAATACCTACGGAACCTTCTTCCCAGATGGGTTTTACAATATATTTCTTGTTGGGATCTAATAATTGAATTTCATTGAGAGCAAAAAATGGCGCTGTGGGGAGATTGTCCTTCAGCATCATCTTTTTAGCTAATACCTTATTTGTAGTTATAAAGAGAGCATCCAAAGGGACACCCGTATAAGGAATTTTGTACGCATTAAGAATGGCGGGGGCAAAATATATCAATTCACCTTTTCCCCAGGTGGCTTCTACTAGGTTAAAAACCACATCTGGTTTTGACGAGGCAACGATCTGAAGATCATCCTTGATATCATCACCCACCGTTAGGCTTTTCACTTCGTAGCCTAAACTAATGCAAGCTTTGCTCACCAATTCTTTCTGATCTAACACATCCAATTCATCGGGGGTATTGGTCTCAATCTTATTATGGAGAATAATTACTTTTTTCATAATTAGAAATTCCTTTTTATGGCTGATTTCAATACCTCATCAATGATTTCTTGGTAGTCTATGCCGTTAAGTTTACACAGTATAGGTAAATCTGAAGTGACAGGATTGAGACCAGCAAGAGGATTTACTTCGATAAAACTTAGCTTTCCTTGTTTGTCTATTTTCACATCTACTCGTCCACCATCAAAACAATTAAGAGATCTCCAAACAGCTAAAGCAAGCTCCTCACATTGTTTTAAGAGGTCTCCTTGAACAGCAACGTATTTAACGATGTCTTCATAGTTTTCCTTGGTATCGTAGGAATAGATGGCCTCTGTGTCCTTGGTATAAAGTATCTCCATAGCGCCAGGAACGTATGCTGATTTTCCTGTTCCCAGAACACCTACTGTAAACTCTCTGCCTGGCAAATATTCTTCAACCAAAACGGGTTGGTTAAACTTCTGGAGTAGATGACTACAAACGCTTAACAACTCAGCTTCAGAATTTATTATTGACCTAGAGTCTATGCCTTTACCTGTGCCTTCGGAAATGGGTTTTGCAAATAAAGGATATTCAAGTTGAATGAGTTTCACATCTTCACTTTTGGTCACCACAAAAAAATCAGGGGTATTGATGTTCTTGTCCCTGATGATTTGTTTTGCAAATGCTTTGTTGAGCGAAATACCCAATGTTACGGGGCCTGAGAAAACGTACGGAATTTTATAATTATCGAGCAAGGCAGGAACCAACGACTCACGGCCTTCGCCAAAGAGTCCTTCAGTTATGTTAAACACCATGTCCCATGTGTGCTTGTTTAATAAATTCTTCATCAAAGCCTTAGCATTCCCTATGCGTACAGTGGTGTGTCCTGCTTTTTGAATGGCTTTTTCTATTCCATTTATGGTACTTTCTTTATCAAATTCAGCTGTTTCTTCCAGCGAATAGCCGTCATTGAGGTAATCTGTCCTCAAATCGTATGTCAATCCTATTTTCATGTTTTATTTTATGCGTGTTGATAAAAAACCTTCGAAAAAATGGCGCGCATTAATCCCGAGGGTTCTATTCTTGTATCCGCCTTCTTGTACAAATAAAATAGGGGATGCGTGTTTCCCTATTTCTACACCATTGTTTGCAAAATCAGAAGCTTTAAGCGACCAAGTGCCCGTAGGATCTCCTTTCGCAATGTCCAATCCTAGACTTATAATGAGATAATCTGGTTTGTAAACGGCAATTTTTTTAAGTGCTTTTTTCAAAACGACCAAGTATTCTTCTCCCGTTAGGTTTTCTTTAAGTGGAAAATTCTGGTTATATCCCAAGCCTTCTCCTTCACCTTTTTCATCTGCAAAACCCGTAAAATAAGGGTATGCAAAAGAAGGATTGCCATGGATAGAAACCGTAAAGACATCACTTCTATTATAAAATATTTGCTGATGCCCATTCCCGTGATGATAATCAATGTCCAGAATAGCTACTTTACCATATTTTGAAAGAAAATGAGCGGCAATAGAGGCGTTATTAAAATAACAAAAACCTCCAAAGACGTCGCGTTCGGCATGGTGACCTGGAGGTCTGACCAAAGCATAAGCGGTATGATGTCCTTCCAGCAATAACTCTGCTCCAGTAAGGGCACAATTAACTCCTGAACGTGAGGCTATAAAAGCGTTTTTATTTAGTGGTGTAAAGGTATCTATACAATAATACCCTGCTAATACAGACAAGTCTTTCGGTGGTCTTGTAGCATTCCTTACGGGGAAAACATAAGGATATATGGATTTTCCTTCTGGGAAATTATCGCAGATGGTTTTAAAATAATTGAAATATTTTGTGTTGTGAACGTCTGTGATGTGTTTGTCCGCAAAAGCTCTTGATGCCATCACCTTAAAAGAATCTAGTTTCGTAATTTCTTTTAAGATGCTGGAAATTCGCACAGGAGATTCAATATAACCTCTTTCCCTCACATGGTGAATGTCGTGTTTGTCGTTCACTATTAAGGGAATAAGGCTTTTAATCGCTTTGTTTTTTTCAAGAGGCCTATTTTTAACCAAGTATTTATAATCGCGTAATTGTACGGGATTGTCTTTTACAGAATCAACAACCATTTTTACATAATCTGCAGGACAATACGTCGGATATTTTCGTTGCAAAATAGCTCTGATGATTTTCTTTAGTTCTGTGGCAGACAATGAATAGTCGTAACCCAAATCATCAAAAAGAAGATGTGGCGGACAATCATCACCATCATTTACGGGGACTTCATACTTTGTTCCTATAATAGGGCGAGCACCATAACGTTCATAAAAAGCCAATCGTGCTTGGTTTTGCTTTATTTCGTTTTTATCTGTGCATAAAACTTCTTCATCGGGAAGGCATTCCATAAAAACACCAATAGACTTAAGTAGATGGGCTTCTTCTCTTATCCTTTCGTAGATAGCTCCACCAACTCCTGACGAAGTGCGTCCTGGTTTTACAGCGATGTAATCGAGAAAACAAAAATGCGTGTCAGGCATATAAAAAAGAATGGCGAATCCTTTGACGTTAAATCGCCCATCTTCTGCAACAAATAATGTAGATGAAAATTGGTATTTCAAAGGATCCTTCATCTGCTCGAGAATCTCATTGATCTTATCTTCTTTCACAGAAGGAAAATGAATTCTCAAAATATCAAAAACCTGCTCTATAGCACGAGTATTGGAAGGGTGGAAAGAATCCGTTACCTTCCTTATTTTAAATAGGCTCATTTGATGGGATCGTAATACTTATATATTTTGTCTTCAAAATTTTTCATGATAACATAATCTCCTTTTCTACCTTGATAATACTCTGGTAATAAAGGGATTTTACCACCACCACCAGGGGCATCAATCACATAATGAGGAATGGCATAACCACTGATAAAACCACGTAATCCTTGTATTATTTCTAATCCTTTGGATACAGGTGTTCTAAAGTGAGATGAACCAAGGATAGGGTCACATTGGTAAATGTAATAAGGCCTTATTCTTATCTTTAATAGTTTAAGCATTAAATCTTTCATGGTTTCTACATTGTCATTAATGCCTTTGAGTAACACGGTTTGGCTTCCCAATGCTATACCTGCATCTGCCAGTCTTGTTACGGCTTCCGTTACTTCAGGTGTGATTTCGTCAGGATGTGTGACATGAATACTCATATAAAGAGGATGATATTTTTTCAGCATTTTTACCAATTTGTGGGTAATACGCTGTGGTAGAACCATAGGTACTTTTGTTCCTATCCTTATAATTTCAACATGAGGAATGGCTCGTAACGAAGATATTAGAAACTCCAGATGTTTGTCGTTCATGGTTAATGGATCACCACCAGAAATAAGGACATCACGGACTGTTGGGGTGTTTTTGATATAATTAATAGAATCGATCCAGGCTTTTTCTCCATAATGTTTCTTGTCTTTGAGTACCATATGAGAACGTGTACAATAGCGACAATACGTAGAGCAAAAGCCAGTAGAAAGTAATAATACGCGATCGGGATAGCGGTGAACTAAATTAGGAACAGGGCACATGCTATCTTCATGCAAAGGATCTGATTCTTCTCCTTCCGAAATAATTAATTCTTCTTTTGAAGGAACCACCGATTTTGCAATGGCATAATCAGGACTTTTATTATCCAATAAACTGGCATAATAAGGAGTAATTCTTAGGGGTAATTTCCTTGATTTGTTGAGAAACTCTACATCATCAATACTACTAACATCTATGACTTCTGCTAGTTTACTAAATTGGGTGTAACTGTTTTGAATTTGCCAACGCCAACTGTTCCATTGTTTATCAGTAGCTAGAGGAAAATACTTCGTTCTAAATTCAGCAGTAGCATCGCTAACCACATTAAAATCAGAGGTTGGGATTTTTGAATTTATAAACGGGTGTTCGGCTGAAACTGTTGTTAATGGAATGATTTCGGGGTTCTGTTTTTCCTCTTCGAGGTGAGGTTCACTATCTGATGGTGAAATATTCTCATTCATTTTTTATATATTTATTTATGTAGAAATATATTATTTATTAATGCAAAAGTATATTATTCTATGCTTCAATCATAAGCTTTTTATGAAAAATAATTTACTATTTTAATGCTGAAAACATCCCTATCTACACCCCTCTAAACATGTCGCATTCAACCGATATTAAGGCTTATAAAGCCACTTCGGTTGTTTGTTGTTATTGGATGCTTCTTTAAGAAAATAGTCTTTAAAATAAGTCTAAGACATTAACCAGCTTGTTTTTTTATCAAAAAAACTTTTTTTACATTTTTAAAGTCCTTTTTATATTCTCAAATTATTGATAATTCTTTGGAACAAGTAGGTGATTAGAACCTGTTTGAAGTTGGTTGAATAGAAAAGTGATGTTTTAAAGCTAATATTGATCAAAAAAGCGGACGTTTATTGTATAAAGATGGTAGTTTTAATGCTGAAAGCAAAACGTTTAAGGTTTAAATCATCCTCTCAGTGTTTCTGATTCGTTTTTAATCACACATTGTGGGTTTAATTCTATGTAGTTTGCTGCGAATAAAAAAAAGATTCTTCAACTAAATGCTTCGTGGGCTTGCCCCGAGGTTGTTGACTATACGCCATCAAAGCTAAGCAACTCTTAAAGAATTAAAGAAAGAATTTCAATATGATAAAGATAGTATTATTTATTAAGAAAAGAACTTTCTGATTAAGAGCAGTTTGAGAAATAATTCATATTAAATTACTTATACGCAATCCTTCATAATCCAGCAATGCTAGCAATCACGAGCCTGTCAAAAAGCTTCTCACCAAAACACCTCAAATTAAGTTTATAAACAAATTCATTTAAATAGAGTTGTAGATATTATACCGATTATGAATTGAAATGCGCTTTATTTCGCTTCGCTTATAAAACTCAATCAATTCTATATCGGTATAATACCACCAACTGTTAAGGCTCATTTTAAATTTTAATTGGTATTAAAAGTGTGTAACCTTAAGGATATCATAACAGTATTAAAAGTGGTGCTTAAATCAAGCCATAAATGAGCAAAATAAGCGATTCCAATAACGATAGGGGCTCACAAAAAAAGCGATTGAAAACACTAGCGTAAAAGTTGTTGAAATCTAAACGATTAGTCCGGCATCTGGAGTTTTCTCACGCGTGTTTATTTTTATGGTGTTTCCCGAAAAAGGTCGGGACAGGCAGTGATCAGGTTAGCATAATTGTTTAACACCAACTCTAATGTGTTGAGTAGGCACTTGTGCTGAGTCATTAGTCAAAACAAGCAACTCCACATGGGGAGCTAATTGTTAGGGCATGTATTTATTTGTTCCATTTATATGTTAATACAAATTCAGCTCTTAAAAATCCTTGTTTTTCATCTAAACTTTTCATCTCCCCATTAATTTTCATCTTTTTAAAACTAGAGATTAAGAAGCGAGGTTCTATGCCAATCCAAGAGTTTTTATTTACTCTATAAGCTATTTCAGCAGTAATTAGCCAAGCTAAATTTCCTTTTTCAAAAGTAATATTGTCTCCAAATCTTTCTGCATTATTCGCATACTTTAAATAGCCTAATCCAAGTCCAATCTCATCAAATAGCTTATAAGAAGACATCGGAACTCTTATCTTGTAGGCAGCACCAAAATATAAAATGTTTATGTTATCACTTATTGTTCCGTTTCCTAATACCTCATTTCCTTCTGTTATTTCATTAACGTTATTAGTTGTTTTACTTGAGTGTGAGAATAGGCTGTTTAACTCTAAACCAGCACCTGTCGAATTGGCAAATGTGTAATCAACTCCCAAAGTAAAAGCTCCATAACTTCTTAAATTTGATTCGTAGTTTTCATTTAATTCTATAGGAAGTAAGTTTCCCGAAGAATAGCCAGCATTTAATCCAATTTGTGTTTTAGGAAAACGAGGTACATCATAAATATTGGGATAATCAATAATTGTTCGTTTGGACACTTCTGTTGTTTGTTTAGTTGGAGTTACAATCTGTTCAACGGCTTCTTCAATTGTTTCCTCAGTAAGAGACTTAGCTACTTTAAATGATTTATTAACAACAAATGCTCCTTCATTAGAATCTAAATCATTAATCTTCATTGAAAAAATCACTACTGCATTTCTTTTGTTACGTTGAAACCAATAATCTTGAAATTCTAAACCGTAATCTGCTTCACTTTTACTTGAAATCGAAATGCCTTTTTCGTTTAGACTTTTAACAATAAGGTTATATGCGTCAATCTCTCGAATATCCTTTTGCCTATAGATACTGTCAATTTCAGCTAGATTTAAAAGTGGTGAATATATAGATGAATATTTTAGGCTGTCATTTTTCTCAACATATACTTTGCTATCTAGTGGCAAAGAATAGTTTTCAGTCTTGTACGTATATAGTCTTTGACTACAGCTCACAGTAAGTAATGTCGTAATTAATATGTAAAGAATGTATCTCATTGTACTAGTGTTTTTTTTATATGTGCACTAACGATTGCTGTCTAGTAGGCAAAGTGAAAAACGCTTCTTAAACCTTTAACAGAACCGTGCTTGATAGTCTCTCATCAGTTTTGCTGAGTTCTGCCGAAGTACACGACTCTTATTACACAATCAGAGCTGCAAAACTACTAATAATAAACTACTTGCCAATGATAAAATAGCGTCGAATATTGTTTTCTAATTTTGTCCAACAAGCTGTTGGACTTTTTGTAATTCAAACTCTGAATTTGTATAAAACTCATACCATTTTCTCATCGAAAACAAATTAGACCGAGAAAATCCTTGCTGATCTGGAAAATATTTTTGCAGGTCTTTTGATAAATTTTCAACAACTGAAGTTCCCCATTTTTCGCTTTCAACCTTTTTTGAAATTGATTCTCCAATTTTCCAGTATAAGTTTAGAAGCTCGTGATTAACCGAAATTGCTGCTTTTATTTGAGCTTTCTGAATCTCAGATTTTAATTCTTCAATCCATTCTCTATATTCGCTCGTATTTTGAATCAAATCCATAGGTTAACAATATTTTATAAAAAATAATTCAATCTCATTTAGTCGTTCGTTTTGGGGGACTGGTGCCAACATTTATATCCACCCAATATAACGTATATCTCTCATTTAGCAGGAAGCGTCTTTTAATTACACCTTCGTGAGATACCCTAATGATATTTTTTCAACACCAGCTCTAATGTGTTGAGCTGGCACTTGTGCTTAGTGATAGTCGAAGTGAGCAACTTTATATTGGGAGCTAATTATTGTGAGCATTTTTCATATTAGGTATTCTCGATATATTATTTTATTCTCTTCTTTTATAATCAGAATAATATAAGTTATTCCATTATTTGTTCTCTCAAATGCAAGTCTATTATTCCATTTTTTCCAATTATTTGAATTTTCAAGTTTTTCTAAAATTTCAACACAGATCTTTTCTGTTATTATAAATTCATAGAACAATTCGTAGTCTGGACCAGCGTCTTCAAATCTATCTTGTATTACAGTTATTGAATCAGGTAAATTTATGCCAGTTGTTTTTTCGAATCTTACATTGCTTGGAGTCCGATAATTACAAGAAACCATTAATGTTATAAACGTTAAAAATATTGCGAAGCGTTTTAATATCATATTTTGTTAATTAACTCAATTATCAAATAAACCAAACACCCAATTGACAAGGTTAATGCAACTAAAGATAGGTTTGTTTGTTGTCTTGTTTTTTTACCATACTCATCTCTCTCATTAGCTGACCATTCTAATTCTTTAGATGCAAATCGATGTATTTCCATTTGTCTAATATCAATAAAAACTAGATAAATAAGGTTCATAATTGGAAATATGGCAACCCATAATTTAAGTGTTGGAGTTTTATCAGGAAATGTTGCTAAAACTAAATAAACACCAATTAGTATATTGTTAAAGTTGAATACTTTGTCATGAATTCTGTCAAATGTATTTTGTATTTGATTTATTACCATAAAATGACATTTTGACCTTTTTTCACCTCAACGTTAGCGAAAATATTCATCGATATTTTGCTGTCGAAGGGGGATTGCACACAACACTTTCCGCCATAAAAGTAAAACAATCTCATTTCCATCAAGAACTACTCATTTATAATAGCATCTTGTTTAGGACTGATCATTTTATACTAATACAAGAAGACTCGCCGACTTTCTTAACATAAACTATAGTCTAATCGTCCTTATTTTCCTCAAAATTAAACGATCTCAATGAAAAAACCTTGACATTCCCATTTTTTCTGTGAACATTAGTGATCATTCTTAACGTTCTAAGGATCTGAACCGAGCTTTCACGGCTTCCCTGCCGACTAATAGAAGTTAAGTTTATTGCGAAAATACATACTTTGAGAGAGTAGGGGGAGTTCTGAAGTAAGAATCACGACAGACAAAAAAATCCCGAGCAACAGAGTTACTCGGGATTTTTATAATTGAGGATAAGATCTAATTAGATTTCTTTAAGGGTATCTGCACCTATTGTGCCTTCTATTTTAACAAGATAGGCATCTGATTTTACAAATTCTAAGCGTTCTTTAGCGTAAGCTAATTTGACATCAATATCAAGATTTTTTACAATCTCTTCCATCGCTTCTGAAGATTTGTATTCTTGTAGATAAGTGATGATTTTTGTCCAATAAGCGATGTCTCGTTTTTGTTTTTCAACCAAACGGGCTTTGTACCAATCGCTAGCAAGAACGGTGTCATGCTCAAACATTTGACGGAATTTAGGATCGCTACGTTTAAGACCTTTGTAGTTACCATCTATCATCACATCCACTAAAGCTTTCAGTGGTGGACAAAGTTGCTCATAAGTACCATCTTTTTTGAATCCTTCGGCTACACGACGTTGTGTAATGTAGAGGTTCTCAACAGAAGCTGCAAACTCATCTAAGTCTTGTGTTTCAGGGCGTAACATCTCATCGTTAAATACAGCATCAGGACGACTAAAGATACGCGCCATAAAGTGAGTCACAAATTTTTGAGTGATACGGTATCCAAGCATACTCGCTTGTATCTTTTTACCTTTATGTGTAAAGTCTTCTACTTTTTCGAGGTAACCCTCTTTTATCATCATTTGTGGATCACGTTCTGCTACAGAAAGACGACACCATATCTCAGGTATCAATAAGCTGACGTCGTGATCTACTTTGTATTTTGGTCCTATATAACCAGCAGCAGAAGAGAATCCGTCTAATCTTGTTAAGATGAAGGATAAAAAGGTGTTATTCAAATCTGCAGATGGCAATAGTGAATTAAATGGTCCTTTGGTTAATGCACCTTCTGAACCAAAACCTGTTGTTGAAGGTGATTTTCCGGTTACACTACACATGAAATCGATAAATAATTCTGGTAATTCCTGATAGTGAATAGGATTATATACCGCTAATGGTGGAACGTTATTTTTGGTATCCCCAGGGTTGTTTCGTCGTCCTGGCAATACAGCATTTACCGGTTGATACAAAGGCTCGTCTAAAGGAATCTTACGGAAAATACGGGTCGCTGTCTCAGAAACATATTGAAATATAGGATTTGTAAGATCAGGTCGTGTTTGTAAGTAACGTTGGTTTTTAGTGGCTACGCCATTAACCAATCGAGGTTCTGAAGGCACCACGAGGAATTCTGGTTTACTATCTGCTAAGAAATTATTAATTAAGTCTTTCACAGGTTGAGTGTAAAGCTCAAAACCAATAGAGTCTTCTTTTATCTCTTGAACTTGTGCACGTGTTAAAGGCTCAAAGTTAGATATGAAGGTATTGGGTGTAGAAAGATCCAGTTCGCCTTGTTTGTCGTATCCTTTTATGACACAGTCATCTGGTCGTTGGAAAAGACGCGATTCACAATTCTTCACAATTTTCACACTGACATTATTATCATAGTCAGGATTTAGATTTGTCAACTTTTTAGCATCCACGACCATAGAGGCTGTGATGTCATCTTCAAATTGTACTTTCTGAGCAGGATTAAAGTCCTGACGAAGCAAGAAGATACGCCATGCGCCATCTACATCGTGTCCTACACGCATATAGTTTGATAATAACTTATTATTATCGAATTTTAATTCGTTACCAGGAAAGCCATTGATTTTATCCACAGAAAAATGACTGCGCCATTCAGGATCAAAACCGTGACTAAAGTTACCTTTAATAACAAAAATCAACACTTTAATACGTTGTGGAAAAGAAACGAGCCATTTATTATAGACATCCGTGTATTCTTTTGAAGGGGTCAAAAGCTTAATGACCGATCCCAAAGAACGTTTAGAACTTAGAATATGACGTGGTTTATTAACGGAATAATCAGCCGGGATCTTATAACGTGTAGAGTAATCATAACTCATGATTTCTTCTACCATGTCAAGGTCTTTCTGTATATCTGTAACAATAACAGATCCTTGAATCATAGCATCTTGTATCGATTTCGAAATCTCTGATTTACCACCACCCGAAACGGTACATGGTTTATGACACATCGTTCCTTCGCTTACTGTACCTATTAAGTGCCATTTGTGGCCTTCGATACGACGACGCATCTCAACCGTATAACCTGTAGGATACATATAATATTTCCCAGGTAATAATTTTATTTTATTCGTTTTGCCACCTACTTGAAAGGTCACCGATTGCGCATTCAAATCAATATGAGCATCTTCGGGTACATAGACGACTTTAGGGTGTTTACGGTCAATAGCGTATCCTTCGGGTTGTAGTTCTAATAAATCCGAAAATTTATATAACAACTCAGAGAATGTCATACCATTATTAGGTAAGCGTTCGTCGAGATAAAACTTTTCTCCTAAGTTATAACTGCGGTGTGCTATGGCACCTCCAGCGTGTTCTTCTTCTGCCAAACCGTAGAGGTTAGCCGAATAACTAATCTGAGTCTTGACTTCTTTCTTGCAATAACCAAAATAATTATCGGAAATAAGCGTGATAACTACACCACGTTCATCGCGGGCTGTTATTTTAAAGGCTTGTCCATCATTATAAAGTTCATTATCCTCTTTCCAGCACATACCATCACGTTTTTGGCGTTCTGTTGCGTTGTCAAAGTGAGGAAGACCTAATTCTTTTTTGGTGAATTTGATCATATGAGGAGCCAAAATAACACAACCTGTATGTCCTGTCCAGTTTTCAGCTTCTAGTACTGCATCATTTTCAGGTAAATATGGATCTCCTGCATTACCAAAGATAGACTCCACAAAATCAAGGCTACTAACAAAAGAGCCTGGTGCAAGGAAATTAATTTCCATTGATTTTTCAGCAGAAACACCTGGAATAGCAGGTACTACGATAGGACGTAACATCAAGCTTAAAAACAATTCAGCTTTCACCTCTTGATCTGCCGTAAATGGGATTTGCATCAACTCTTTAGGTGGATTTAACGCCGCCTGTAACAGTTTCGCAAAAGTCACCTTAGGCACTGCTTTTTTATCGTCAGGAATAGGTAATCCGCCTTCAGCAATATGAAAGACGCCTTTTGTAGTACGACGATCACTTTTAGGATTATGCAAAATTCCTTGCGCTGTGCGGTACGATTTAATCTGATCAGTTTCATACGAATCAGCAGTAGGAGGTATGCTTAACATACGTGCCAAACCGTGATGGTCAAGATTAAATGGGTTAGCCGGGAAATTAGTGTTTATATTACCTGGTACATCACGAAGGTAATCATTCATAAAACCTTGGATACGTTCTCCAATAGGAGATTTGGTTTTATTCAATAGTTGCGATTTTACCTGATAGTTTTTCAACAAAGGACTCGCAATATCTACCAACCGAGCAGTCATTGAATCAGCATATACAGGATGTCCTAAAGCTGCCAGTTTTAAGTTGATGTATTGAATCAACTTTTTGTTAGAAAAGGTATTGGTATCTATACCCGTTCCAAATGTTCTGTTAATAGGCATAATTATATAGATTAATTGATTTTTATTTTTTACTGATTACAAAAATAAGGAAAATCTATATTCTTTTCAAGTGTAATGATTGATATTATTTTTATAAAAAATGCATCAAAAAGCAATTAAAGCACCATTTTTTATTTTAAAATATTAGAATTTTATTGTTTTTTATTTTAAAATGCTTTTTTATTAATAATTCTCGTAAAATATTATGATTTTTATATTTCACTCAGCTCTAACCAACGCATCTCTTTATCGTCTAGTAACTCGCTAATTTCGTTTAGTTTAATAGCAGCAGCTGCAATTTCGTCAGGTGATAATTTTCCTGAGTTAAGTGAATCTTCAACCGTTGTTTTCTCATTTTCAAGCGTTTTTATCTCTTGTTCTAGGCCTTCAAATTCTTTTTTTTCTTTAAACGTGAGTTTACGTACTTTTTCTTTTTCGGGACGTGTTGTCGTTTTTTCTCCTTTATCTTTCTTTTTTAGCTGTTTTTCATGTTTTTGTTTATGCTTTAGCCATTGTGTGTAGTTGCCAGGGAAGTCATTAATTTCACCTTCTCCTTGAAACACAAATAGATGTTCGGCTAATTTATCCATAAAGAAACGATCGTGAGACACCATTAAGAGACAGCCTTCAAAACTCTTCAGATAATCCTCTAACACATTCAATGTAAAGATGTCAAGATCATTTGTTGGCTCATCCAGAATCAAGAAGTTAGGATTGCTCATCAGTACGGTGAGGAGGTATAAGCGTTTCTTTTCTCCACCACTCAAACGCCCTACTTCTACATAATGCATCTCATTAGGAAATAGAAAATGACGTAGAAATTGCTGTGCTGACATCGTTCTATTGCCTCCTAGGTTAATTTCTTCAGCAATATCGGTGATGACTTCGAGAACGGTTTTCTGATCGTCTATCTTGATACCATCTTGTTTAAAATAACCATAAACAATCGTTTCGCCCACTTCTACCGTTCCACTGTCAGCTTCTAACTGTCCTGTAATGATATTTAAGAAAGTCGTTTTTCCCGTACCATTTTTACCCACGATACCCACTTTTTCGCCACGGTTGAATTTGTAGGTGTAGTCTTTTATGATTTTTAAGTCGTCGAATGACTTGTTTACTTTTTCTAGGTTAAGAATGTTTTTACCCATACGGGCCGATTTAATCTCCAGTTTTACATCTTCTTCTACAATGCTTTGATTCGCTTTTTCTTTGAGTCCTTCAAAAGCATCAACGCGGTATTTTGCTTTTGTAGAGCGTGCTGCTGGTGTACGGTTGATCCATTCTTGTTCTGTACGCATCTGGTTGCGTGCCTTTTCTACTTCTTGTACATGCTGCTGTATGCGATCTGCTCGTTTGTCTAAGAAATAAGAATAATTGCCTTTGTAGGTATAGATGGTACCGTCCGCTAGTTCATAAATCTCATTACACACACGATCAAGGAAATAACGATCATGGGTAACCATCAGTAGGGTAGCTTTTGATTTTTTCAGATAAGCTTCGAGCCATTCTACCATTTCCAGATCCAAATGGTTTGTTGGCTCATCAAGGATGAAAAAGTCAGGTTCGCTAATCAGAAGGTTGGCTAAAGCTACTCGTTTACGCTGACCACCAGATAACTCTTTAATGGGCTGATGCAAACGTGTTATTTTTAACTCCGAGAGAACTTGTTTTATGCGTGATTCATAGTCCCAAGCTCCTAAATGATCCATCTTAGTAATCAAATCACCGAGTTGCTCTTGGTTGTTACTTTCTAAAGCATCTTCGTAGGCTCTGATAACGTTTACCGAATCATTTTCTACCGCAAATACGGCTTCTAATACGGTAAGTTCAGGGTCCAGTTCTGGTTCTTGTGGCAGGTAACCTACCTTTATACCTTTACGGTAGGTGATAATACCTTCGAGTGGAGGATTGACATGGGCTAGAATGTTGAGTAATGTTGTTTTTCCAGCACCATTCCGTGCTATTAAGGCTACTTTTTGTCCTTCGGAAATGCCAAAAGTTAAGTCGTCAAATAATACGGTTTCTCCCCAGTTGTGTGAGACATTTTCTACAGAAAGGTAATTAATCATAAAGTTCAGTATTCAATATTTTAATCCCACATTGTGGGTTTAATTCTTTGTAGTTTGCTGCGAATAATAAAATGTTTTTCAACTTAATACCTCGTGGGCTTGCCCCGAGGTTTTTGACTCAAGAAATCAACACTTTACGTCTTTTTTCATGACGATTTCCTAATTTTGTTACAAAAGTACTCTTTTTCTATGGTATGATAGTACTTATTCGTGATTAGCTGTTTCGCTTTTTGTTCTATTTTGAAACGAAAAATTGAAATGACAATAGTTCTTTTCTGACTCTTTATTTTATCTTTGTTCTTCATTAATCTTATAAAATTAAACGTATGGAAAAGAAAATGTGGATCTGTCCTAAATGTGGAAATTCTTCTTATGAAACAGACGAATTTCGTGCTACTGGTGGTGCTTTTGCTAAACTTTTTGATGTGCAGAATAAGAAATTTACCACGGTAAGTTGTTCTAAATGTGGTTTCACAGAGTTATATAAACGTCAAACATCTACTTTAGGTAATGTCCTTGACTTTTTTACTAATTAAAGATTTGTTAATCAACGGGTGAGCGAGGGAATTCACCTTTATTTGTATCATATATTCATATCATGCCGAAGTAACTCGTCACGATTAAAGTAAAATTATAAAACCGATGAGATTACAGCGTTTTAATAAAAATGGCATTTTAGAATTTTTCACGGCTTCTACAGAAGAGTCGGTGGAAGTGCCTTTGATGGGCGAGGCGGTAAGAGCTGGCTTTCCATCACCTGCCGACGACTTTACCGAAGTATCTATTGATCTCAACGTAGAGCTATTGCGTCATCCTGCTTCTACCTTTTTCTGCCGTGTCAGTGGCGATTCTATGCAGGATATGGGCATTAATGATGGCGATCTATTGGTGGTGGATAAAAGTCTGGAGCCTCAGAATGGTAAAGTTGCCGTTTGTTATATTGATGGCGAATTTACCCTTAAAGAAATTAAATTAGAAAAAGACTGCTGCTGGCTTATACCCGCCAATAAAGAGTTTTCGCCTATAAAAGTGACCGAAGAAAATGATTTCCTGGTTTGGGGCATCGTCACTTATGCCATTAAAGCTTATTGATACTTAAAATATATAATGATACTTTTTACCCTGAGTGAAGTGAAGTGAAGTGAAGTGAAGTGAAGTGAAGTGAAGTGAAGTGAAGTGAAGTGAAGTGAAGTGAAGTGAAGTG
>CBFIII010000034.1:0-7773 GCA_965662645.1 Bacteroidales bacterium | reverse complement strand
AGTGAAGTGAAGTGAAGTGAAGTGAAGTGAAGTGAAGTGAAGTGAAGTGAAGTGAAGTGAAGTGAAGTGAAGTGAAGTGAAGACACTTTTAACTCCAAACACCTAACTCCTAATTCAGAATTCCAATTTTCCAAACACCGAACTCCTAATGCCGAACTCCTAATGCCAAACTCCAATTTTCCAAACACCGAACTCCTAATGCCAAACTCCAATTTTCCAAATTCCTAACTCCGATTTCCAAATTCCAAATTCCAATTTTCCAAACACCGAACTCCGATCTCCAAACACCGATCTCCAACTCCCGAACTCCAAACACCGAACTCCGATCTCCGATCTCCTAATTCCGATCTCCAAACACCGAACTCCTAATGCCGAACTCCGATCTCCAAATTAACAACTCATCCCTTTTATGTTTGCCTTAGTCGATTGTAATAATTTTTATGCCTCGTGCGAGCGTGTCTTTCGCCCCGATTTAAAAGGAAAACCTATTGTGGTGCTTTCTAATAATGACGGTTGTGTGATAGCACGTAGCAATGAAGCTAAGGTTTTAGGTGTCCCAATGGGAGCGCCTGCTTTTAAGTTTAAATCGCTTTTTGAGCAGAAACACATCCATGTCTTTTCTTCTAATTTTGCCCTTTACGGTGATATGAGCGGTCGTGTGATGAGTCTGTTATCTGCTATGGCTCCTGAGATAGAAATATATAGCATCGATGAAGCCTTCTTGCGTTATGAGCGGTGTGATTATCTTAATATACCCGATTATGCGGCCGAAATGCGTCGCACAGTGAGCAAGTCAACAGGTATTCCTGTGAGTGTTTCTTTTGCTCCAACCAAGGTTTTGGCTAAGGTAGCTAATAGGATAGCTAAGAAATTTCCGGAACGCACGGGTGGGGTTTATATTATGGATAGTGAAGAGAAACGTGTTAAAGCGTTGAAATGGCTTAAGATAGAGGATGTCTGGGGCATTGGTCGTCGTCATTCTGCACGTTTACAGCAATATGGTATTACTACGGCTTATCAGTTTACACAACAGACGGATGGCTGGATAAGACAGCAAATGTCAGTGGTAGGTCTGCGCCTAAAACACGAGTTGCTGGGGCATCCTATGTTACCGATAGATGAGAAAAAAAATAAAAAGAGTATTGCGACGACGCGTTCTTTTGAAAAACGTTATACCGAACTGTCCGATTTGCGTGAGCGTGTGGTTACTTTTGCGGTGACTTGTGCTGGTAAATTGCGTAAGCAGAAAAGTAATTGTAGTTCTTTGATGGTTTTCTTACAGACGGATAGTCATCGTGAAGATTTACCACAGTCTATGCATAATATGGTCATAAAACTGCCTTATGCTACGAATTCAAGCCTCGAAATTAGTCGTTTTGCCAACCAAGCCTTGTCCCGTATTTACCGTAAAGGTTATGCTTACAAAAAGGCAGGCGTGGTGGTTATGGATATCAATCCAGCGTGCGATTATCAATTGAATATTTTTGAGAACTCCAATCCGAAACATAAACCTTTGATGAAGGCTATTGATGAGTTGAATAGGCGCATAGGTCACGATAAAGTGAAGCTAGCCAGTCAGGATCAGAACCGCACCTGGAAGATGCGTCAAGAACATTTATCGCCTTGTTATACAACGCGTTTGAATGACATCATAACGGTAAAGGTTTGAGGTTGAAGTGATTTATTAATTTTGAAATCAGTCAGTTATAGTTGCTTTCCCATTTTAATTCCCAATTGAAATGCTTTATCCATAATCTCTTTTTGTTTTTTTACTGCTCCCTTTTCAAATGAATTAAACTATCCCGCTACAAGCAGACGGAGTATCAATTCAAAACACTATTTTATTGGCAGCAAGCTGCTGGATATTAAACCCACAATGTGGGACTAAAGATTATTCTTTGCACACTATTTATAATGTCTTTTGAATTTTTATCAAACATTTTTTATAAGCTGATATTTTCACATCTAAACTTGGGGTATCATCGGTTTCCTTTTTTATATGAAGCAAGGTGTCATCGGTAGGCTGCGTTGTTTCAGTTTCGAAAGGCAAATGGAGAAAGACATCAGGATGATAGGTGAGGTCATAATTAATATTGAGATTTTCAGGAACGTAAAGACTGACATCCGTGTGTTCCGATTGAATAGCGATAGAGGAGCAGTCGGTGTCTATTTTATTGATGTCCATTTTTCCATAAGTCATATCACAGTTGACTTCTTTTTTTAGCAGTGATATGTTAACTTTAGAATAAGCACTCTGACCATGCAAATAAGTCACTTTGTCAATGTTAATATCATCTCGCGTGGAATGTATCTTATAGACTCCAACATCTAAAATCCTAATATCACTAATCTTACTGCTTGTTTCTAGGCTGATAGCTTTTGACACATCAAGGTCAGAATACACCAGATCAAAGTAAGCGTCGTTAATTTGATTGATACTTGCTTGTGCAAATTTAAATTCAAAAGAGGAGGCACCCGTGAGTCTATTAGCCTTTAAAGCACCATTAAATAACGATATCTCCATATGCCCATAAATGTTATCCATCATAATATCGCCATATTGATTTTTGATTTTCAAAGAGATATATTTCGGCACATAAATCGTATAATTGATTTCAATACGCTTGATCTGATTGCTAATGATGTCTTTGGTGAACTCTTGTAATTCATTTAATATCTGATCGGTATTTTCGTTGAAAGACGTATAGGCTGTGATGTAATTGTCAGATGTTATATATTTAACATTAACATCCTTTTTTAATTTGCGTAAGCGCTCAGCTGAAGTCGAAGACAGCATCAGCTCAGTAGTGATAAATACAGAATCTTTGTCCCAGTTGATAATATGAATGTCGCCGTACTTATTATTTACATCTAAAGTGGTGCCATCTGTTGCTTTATAATGTCCTTCATACTCCATTCTTTCGCTATAGTTCTGACCATAAAGATGAAGGCTGACGATGCTTAACGCAATAATGAGTCCGAGTTTATATTTGATAATGATGTGTTTCATGTTCTTCTTGTGTAAGTTGTAATAATAATGTTTCTAAGATACTTAATTTGGTCTGATAACTTTTTATTAATGCTTCTATAACATTTTTATCATTAACATTTTAGAGTTACGTGTAGTCCATGTCCCATTTGTTTTCTATCATAAAGACGTTAGAGTAAATAGACAGTTGCATCTGCAAGATATTATTTTTATTGCTTAGCGCAAATAAATAGGCTTTGCAGGGATTCTAAGGTCCAAGGGTCTTCAGTAAAAGAACCAAATACTTGCGTGGTGAATCCTGCATCTAAGGCTAGTTGTTCGAACCGTTTTTTCCGTAAAGGGTAGAGACGTTGCGTGTTAGTCAGTATTTCACCCGTTTTATGAATTTTTAGTTCTGTATCAAAATCCAAAGAAGTATCTGATACATTGTGGTAATTGCGTTTAAAACTAATAATATTATTATCAATAGGCGGCAGTGCATTAATGTGTTTATTGAGGACACGATCGTAGTTGATAAATTGTATCATCAAACGGCCCTCTTTTTCTAGACTTTGAGCGGCTTTATTTAAGAAATGAGTTATTTCTCTTTCTGAGGGCAAATGGACGAGTGTATTTCCAAAACAAATCAGAATCGTGAATTTTTGTTGATATAATGTGTCTAAGTTTAACATATTGCCGCAACGAAAAACCAGCTCAGGATAATGACGCTGGGCAATATTCACCATATCTTTATCTAATTCAAGACCTTGTATCTTATATCCCGCGTCACTACAAGCAGCAGTTAGTAAGCCAGTTGCAGCACCTATTTCTAAAAGAGTTGATGATGCATGATGTGTCGTATTTTCTGTGATAAAACGAAGTTGCGCTTTATTAAAAGGGAAAATATGATCATAATATTTAGCAATAGAACTATAAAAAGACATAAGGATAAGTATTAATTTTTTCAAAGATAAGCTATTCATTTTTCGTAAGATGTCACCTTTATGACAAGTGATGTTATTAATTCATTTTAATTTGTATTTTTGCACACCATTAAGTATTTTGTATTTAACTAATTAACCATACAATGCGAAAATTATTTTATATATTTTTTATTATAAATATCTTTATCCTAGATGGATATGCACAAGAAGAGACACCTGTAGAGAAGGGGAGGTCTGGCAATAATATTGGCGTTTTGCCTGCTATATCTTATAACAGTGATTTAGGATTTCAATATGGTGTACTTGCCAATTTTTACAATTATGGTGATGGAAGTACCTATCCTAAATACTGGCATTCTTTGTATGCAGAAGTAAGTCATTTCACCAAAGGATCAGGTGTTTATCATTTATTTTACGATAGTGAGTTTGTGATTCCTAATATTCGTTTGACGGCTGATTTAGCCTATTTAACGACTCAAGCTTTAGATTTTTATGGTTATAATGGCTATGATGCCGTATATAACAAAGCCTATACCGATGATGCCTCGTCGGAATACATTAGTCGTATGTATTATAAACATGAGCGTAATATGTTTCAATTTAAAATGGATTTTCAAGGTTCATTAATAGGAAATTTTAATTGGGCTGCAGGGTATAGTTATCTTAATACCACCATTGGTCGTGTGCCTATTGATAAATTGAATAAAGGCTTGGATGATGCTGATTTATTACCAGACACCACGGTGCTTTATGATAAATATATAGATTGGGGTATCATTGGTAAAGATGAAGCTGACGGGGGAGTGCAGCATAACATAAAGCTGGGACTTGTTTACGATACCCGTGATAATGAGGCGTGTCCTATGAGTGGGATGTGGTCTGAAATAGTGATGTTAAATAGTTTTGGGAAAGAAGCTAGCTTTGGCAAATTAAGTATTACGCATCGTCAATATTTCACCCTCATACCAGAAAATTTGTCTCTTGCTTATCGTGTTGGATATCAAGGAAATGTTTGGGGCGATGTGCCCTTTTATCTTTATCCTTATATGGTTTATTCTTATATGGCTTCTTCTAGTATCGATGGACTGGGAGGTTCTAAAACAGTGAGAGGAATGATAATGAATAGATTAGTAGCCGAATCATTCGTTTATGGTAATGTAGAGATGCGTTGGAAATTTGCTTATTTCAAATTCCTAAAACAAGATTGGTATGCTGCAGCAGCACCATTTATGGATTTTGGACGTACTCTAAAGAAAGTAAAGCTTAACTTAGATAAGGTAGCTGATGAGGAGTTGGATAATTACTTTGCTCAAGACGAAGAAGCGATGCATATAACCTATGGTGGTGGTTTGCACTTTGCTATGAATCAAAATTTTGTAATTTCTGCTGATGTAGGAATGCCTGTCAATAAACAAGATGGAGGTACAGGTGTATATATTGCTATGAATTGGCTCTTTTAAATCCCACATTGTGGGTTTTATTTCTCGCAGCTTACTGCGTAAAAAAATGTTTCGAATTGATACGCTCTGCTTGCAGCGGGGTAGTTCATTAGTATTTTTCTATATTTACACTTTATTACACATTGTAATAACCGGAGTTCGATTTTAAATGCGTTCGCAAGTTTAATTTTAATCCCACATTGTGGGGTTAATTCTCCGTAGTTTGCTGCGAATAATAAACTGTTCTTTAACTAAATGCCTCGTAGGTTTGCCCCGAGGTTGTTGAC
Organism: Bacteroidales bacterium; assembly: GCA_965662645.1. Lineage (GTDB taxonomy): Bacteria > Bacteroidota > Bacteroidia > Bacteroidales > UBA5342 > UBA5342. The sequence continues at coordinate 2,135 of CBFIII010000034.1, read as the reverse complement.
TTGAGTAGAAATTTACACAAAATTAGAGAAACAATAGCGAGCTATTGTAATTGAATTTGGATGAATTTATAAAAAAACAAACCGTATAAAAAATTACCTCAACTAAATGTACTATTAATATTTCTTTTTGTGTCTAGAATTTAATGTCGAATTCAGGCTAATAATAACTTTTAAAATTTGCTATTATGAAAATGAAAAAATTAGTGATTTTATGGACCTCAGTATCGGAAGATAATTTTTTTAATATGATTACTCCTTTTGTTTTAGATGCTGTAAAAGAAGAATGGTTTCATGAAGTGGTTGTCCTTATATGGGGTGGATCGGCACAAACGATTGCTAAAACACCTTCGATAAAGGCCGAATTAGGTATTTTTAGACAACAAGGAGTCACTGTGAAATGTTGCACGCAAAGTGCTAATAAATATCACCTTGAAGAAGATTTAAAAAACCTAGATATTGATGTTGTTAAGATGAGTTTTGTCTTTAAAGATTATATGCAAGAAGGGGCTCGTATCATTTCGGTATAAGTAATTCTTTTGTTTTTTAATATAAGTCTTTTCTCAGGCCTTTTTTTTCTACTTTTGTGAAAGTAATAATAACCTTATTGACGTTTTATTTATGCCTCATATATTAGTAGTTGACGATGAACGTGCTATACGCAATACCTTAAAAGATATTCTGGAGTACGAGAAATATACCGTAACCTTAGCCGAAGATGGAGAACAAGCCATTGCTTTATGCAAGGAAAATTCTTTTGATTTAGCGTTGTGTGATATTAAGATGCCCAAAAAAGATGGGATTGAAGTATTGAATGAGTTAATGACTCATCATCCTGATATTTCTGTTGTTATGATTTCTGGTCATGGTGACATAGAAACGGCAGTAGATGCCATAAAGCGGGGTGCTTACGACTTTATTGCTAAACCTATAGATCTTAATCGTTTATTGATAACGGTTAAAAATGGTCTTGAAAAAGGAAATCTGGTACAAGAAACTAAAGTGCTAAAAAAGAAAGTCTCTTCTAAATATCAGATGATAGGTGAAAGTGAGGAGATAGAACAGGTTCGCAGTATGATAGAGCGTGTAGCAAATACAGATGCGCGTATTATGATTACGGGGGATAATGGTACGGGAAAAGAAGTGGTGGCACGTCAGATTCATGAAAAGAGTATGCGTAGTAAGCAGGCTTTTGTTGAAGTTAACTGTGCAGCGATACCTTCGGAGTTGATAGAGAGTGAGCTCTTTGGTCATGAAAAAGGCGCTTTTACGTCAGCTATCAAACAGCGTAAAGGAAAATTTGAACAAGCTAATGGAGGTACTATCTTTCTTGATGAGATAGGAGATATGAGTCTTGCAGCACAAGCCAAAGTATTACGTGCTCTGCAAGAAAATGTTATTGTACGTGTAGGAAGTGATAAAATTATTAAAGTCGATGTGCGTGTAATAGCGGCGACTAATAAAGACCTAAAAAAAGAAATAGCGAAAGGTCTTTTCCGTGAGGATTTATTTCATCGTTTGAATGTGATTCCTATTAAAGTACCTGCTTTAAATGATCGCAGAGATGATATCTCTATCTTGGTTAATCATTTTAATCAACTTATATCTAACGAACAGGGCATTGTTCCTAAGGTTTTTACGCCTAAAGCATTAGAAAAATTAAAAGAAATGGATTGGACGGGTAACATTCGTCAATTACGTAATGTTGTAGAACGTCTTATTATCTTATGTTCTCAGGATATCAGTGATAAAGATGTAGAGACTTACGCTTAAATCCCACATTGTGGGTTTTATTATTAGCAGCTTATTACTAAAAATGAAATTTTCATAACATGATTCTTATCTGTTTATAGTAAGATCGCTCTTTAACAACAATTCAACATAAAGCAGAAAACAATATTGTTTTCTGCTTTTTTGTAATCCCACATTGAGGTTTTCTCTTTTGTAGTTTGCAGCTAATAATAAAACATTGGTGTTTTGTATGAGTTATTTTTAATATTTTATTTCTTTAAGATTTACTTGTGTGGTGTTAGCGAAGAAGCTGTGACATGTGCAGTGCGGTGGGAAGCTAAAATGAGCAGCGGCTCATCTGCGTAGGCAGAGGCATAGGGTAAGCATGTGTGTTAGCTGCCTGTGTG
>CBFIII010000033.1:19243-42085 GCA_965662645.1 Bacteroidales bacterium | reverse complement strand
TTATATTTTTACTATGCTGTTCTAATGTTAATTCCATTTATATTCGTTTATGTTAAAGCCAAATCATATTTCTTATTTAAGGTTAGCCGATTCTGTTCTTGATAATTTAAATATTCCTTATAAATCGTATACACTCTCTTATAAAGAACTCTTTGAAAAAATCAATTCAGATGTACCTTATGAAAAATCTTATTCTAATCAATTAGAAAAATTTTTACTAGAAGGTTTTGATACTAATATTGAAGTTGCAAGTAAAGCTGTTCTTTTTAATTCAATTCTACTGTTCTTAAAAGATGAAAATCTAATTCATTATGATAATGAGAAAGTGCAAATTTCATATAAAGGTATTTTAAAAGTTCTTTATGGTTTTGAAGATGATTATAACAAAGCCAAAAGAGACGCAGAACAAGCCAAAAAGCAACAGAAATTTGAGAATTTTATGAAAATACTTCCAGTTATTGTTGCTATAGTCGGCATAATAGTTGGGCACATACTTTCTAAAAATTAAATATGTTCCTTCTGGGTTTACATAAGAAGTAAACAGCCCTAAAAAGTACATCAGTATTGCACATACTAAATCAATGTTAGTAAAGCAGTTTGTCATTTGTCGTTTTTAAAACAACTCTTATGTACTGTTTGTTACTCTTTTTTTCTTTATTGTGGGTAACGTTTATGTATATGAACAGTGGCGAGTTGTTTAACACTGTTCTTGATTAATATTCTTTTATTTTTATTTATGTGCCGACTTTCCAAAATATGTACTTATCTAAGCCATTGTTTATATACTTTGTTACCCACAGTACTTATTTACTTTCTTTTTAATGGTAGGTAACGTATTTGTATAAACCATCGTTTTAATGTGGTTTTATATGTTGTTGTTATTCTACTCTATCATATAATTGCATTTCCTGTACCAAAAGTATTCGCTCACCGAAGAAATTAACTTCCATAGGATCTGAGTCACCTATCATCCAAACAGAATTAAGGGGGAATTTAGCCTCTGAAAAAGTTTTTGTTATAATTGCCTTCCTAAAAACAGAAGCTTGCTTAGAACCTCTAATTTTACCCTCATAGAAGGAATCTTCTTGTTCTTTTGTTGGTTTTTCTAACTCTATATGTAGCCAAGGCTCAAGTGTGTTAAAATTCGTCATAATTTGTGTCGGTATTATAGATATCTTTGTTTTGATTAAACATTTCTGTAAAATCACTCTTATCTTTCAACCAAATACCAGAGAGCATTGGGTACATTTCCAATAGCTCTCCGTTATTCAGCAGTAATTCATATTCTTTTTTACACTGCATCTTTTGATTGTGTATCTTTATCAACACTGTTGCCAATATCAACGTTATACCTAAAAACATCCTCAAATTCCGCTTGTAGTTTAAATGCTGCCATTGAAAACTCATCATATACTACTTCACCTTTTTTCTGTGTAGTTGCTATATTGATACTTTGATAATAACCTTCTTTTAGTTTCTCATCTGATATTTTTTTACCACTTTTAATTGGTTCGTGTGTTTCCTTATTGTACCATGTAGTTTGCTGCGGATACTTAAAAGTTGTATGATTTGCTCTTACTTTGTCTACAAAATCCCTTAACTTTAAAAGGATTTCTAATTTAACCCTAACATCGTTGTCAGGTGATAATACTTGGTTTTTGTAATTTGGTGTTTCTTTACTCATTTTATAATATTGAATTTAAATATTTTTTGTGGATTAAAAAGGAAGATCATCTGCCTCCATAGTAGTATTTGATTGAGCTGATTGTGGTACAGTTGGTTGCGATACTTCTCCAAACTTACTTTGTAATCTCTCCCATAAGAAATTTATTTGCTTCACTCTAGAAGTAACCATTTGACCTTCTGCATTCTGTACTCTTTCACTCCCTGGAAGTCCATTTTCTTTATTGAAGGCTCCTTTTATCTTTTCTCCATTTTCCCTTAATGATACTCCCATATTATAATACTTAATATTTTTTCCGTCAATTTCGTTTTCGGTAGGGATTTGATAAGGAGTAAACTTGATACCGTTTCTGTTTTGCAAGGCTAATAATCTATTCATAAAATCAGACCCCGTTTTTCCGTAGAACTTTGTCCCTAGAACACAAGTGTCTCCATCGGTATCATTAATTGTTACTTTTAAAGATATTCCTTTATCGTACTCGTCTTTTTCAACAGATACTATATCTCCTGTAATATCATTGAAAAACACAGTGAAAGGGTAATCCTTTCCATTTTTTTTATCGATAAACTTACTTCTCAAGTCTATATTTTCAACTGCTTGAGTTTTACTTTTTAATTCTGCTTCTCCTACTTCGGTATATCCTTCTGGGGCTTCTTTCATTTTAGTACTTAACATACCATAAGATATATTGTAGTAAATTGTTCTTCCTGTAGAAGACGATGTGTTTGTTGATGCTGCCATTCTATTAGCGTTTATTTTTTAATTTTTGAGAATTATTTCTCTGTACAAATATAATACTTTTATTAATCAATACCTAATAAAATATCCATTTCTTCGATACTTTCTTTTACAGCATAAAATTCCCCTTCATACAAAATCTCTACTGTTCCAAACTTGTCCCTCCTTACTACTTTTATCTCATCTTTGTTTACTCTCAAAGGAGACTCGACTACATCGTAATCTTCCAACATATACTCAAAAGGTTCAAAAAAAGGCTTAGGAAAGTAATCTTCGCCTGTGTTCTCTGCTCTTTCGTTTTCCTTTTCCCATGTTATAACTTTACTTTGGGCATTTTCAGAAATGTTATGAAATATTTCTAAAGCACTTGCCTTTATGGTATAAGTTAATTCTGTTAATTTAATCATTTTTTTCTAGTTTTAATTGTATAATGGCTAATTTATTCCACACTTCTGCAACTAAGTGTTCAAAATCATCTTCCTCATCTCCTAATTTAAGCAGATGTCTTGCTGCTGCATCTTCATATTGTTCTATTGCATTTGGAACTCTCTTGAAATTCATCCAATCTTGATCTGAGTCTTTATATTTCTCATGCCCTAAAGCAGACCTTTTAGCTATTGCTTCTAATGCTAGGGGAAACTGTTTAAATATCTTAGATACAGGCACCTTACTTTGACTAAATTTATTTCCTGTCTCAGGTTGTAAATTAGATGAAAAATGTATTTCTATATTCTCATGTAACTTATCTGCGATTCTTTGTGAATCCATATTCTCTTCATACTTTTTTCTACTATCGCCCATCTTTATTTATTTTAGCGTCTTTTTTTAATGCATTTATTATATTTCTTGAATGGTATGAACCACACCGCAAATTTAAACAAAATTCATCTTCCAAACAAGAATTACAAACTATTTGTTTCATTTCAGACCAGTTTAATAGACTTTTTTGGCTCACAAATTCTAAAATAGTCTTTGTATGGGGGACTCCTTCTATTATCATCTCTTTTACTATGTCCGAACTTGAGTTGTAATCTTTCCAAGTTTCTTCTTTCGCAGGTTCAAAATATACCCAAGTGCCTTTTTTATTACCTCTTTTAGATTTGTACTTTTTGAAACTGCCTTTGCCTTTTTCTTTTAACTCTCGCTGTCCAATTATCCTTTTGTTATCTGTTAAGATTGTTTTTTGACCATAGTATCTAAAAGGTTTGTCGGGGTGGTCTTTGTTTTCTAATTCTATTTCATAGATAAAACCATAAGCCCAAGTTGGGCATTTTTTTAATTCTTGATTATTGTATTGCCACATATAACTATTATTTATCAACGTTCAAGTATAAAAATTGAAGCGTTGTTGATTTTAATTAATTTTTGGGTTTAAGACTATTATTTGCAAATTTGATATTACTTTTGCGGAAAATACTAGCTTAGCTTTTGTTTTTATACAGTGTTACCTACCGTTATTTTTATACCTTCCTATTTTCGTGTTTTAACTATTATTCCTGCGTTTTCAAATTTAAACTATATTTTCATATATTAGACGAAAATTAAAAACTATGGAAATTCATTATGTTATTGAAAATCACGAGGAACCTACTATTCAAGAAATAAAAGATACTGAAAAAACATTTTCTCACTCTTTAGCTGTCGATATGTTAGATGATAGAGGAATATTAGTTCGTACAAAAGTTAAGTCAAGATTCAAAAAATCAGATGGAATTCAGTATTTAACTTCAGTTGTAATAGACTACCTTATTCCAAATGGAGACAGTATATTAAATCCGACATCTTTGTTTCCAGAAATGGTTAAAGAGTCTATTTGCAGACTAATAGGTTATAATACTTCTGAGCATTCAGTTATACTTTATGCTTCTCCATCTTTACAAGACTTATCTAAAAACCTCAATCATCTTGATTGGTTTTAGTTTTTCCAAATGTAAACCCTTGCAATAATATTCCTTTCGACAATTGAGGCTTGTAATAATGAACCTCTTCATAAAATTTACAATGGTTGCAATCTTGAAAATTATCCGCTATATCCATATCGTTCTTGTTTTTAGTTGTTAGGACGTTACTTTCTTTTTAATGGTAGGTAACGTTTTGGTATAAACCATCGTTTTAATGAGGTTTATGCATTGTTGTAGATTGTAAATATAAATCTTTTATTTTAACTTACCTAATCTATTCTAATTATTTTTCCGTCCTTTGAAAATAGGACCTCTTTATTAATTGCCATTTGCAGTCCAATTTGAACTGAATCTTCAATTGACATAGAATGTTTGTTTGCTATGTCGTATGCTTCTTTAATATTTTTTTTAGTCATTCTCTTTTATCTTATTTAGTTCAAATTCAACTGTCAATTTTATTTCTTCAAATACTTCTTTATTTTCTTTAAAATAGCCTCTTAATTTAGCTCTTCCTTGTACTAAACTTTCCTCTTGGTATTTTACCCAAGAACCAGCCATTTTTAATATCCCCAAAGAAAACGCAGCAGCAGCTACATCATTTTCAATCACATAACCCTCTCCGTAGATAAAATCTATTTTCACAGTTCTATCTACTTTTCCTACTTTATTCTTGGTGCACTTTATTCTAACAAGTTTGCCATTTACCTCTTCTTTTGCGTCACTTCCTATAACTACGTCTCCTTTTTCAACTGCATCTTTTATTTTTGATGATGTGAACAACTCTAAAGTTAAAGAACTATTGTGATGTAATGACTTACCTCCTGGTACAACAGTATCTGGTGAATATTTATTTGATTTATTCATATTTTCTCTGACTTGAGATAGTACTATTAGAGTCGTATCATGTTGATTGCATAATCCTATTAGGATTGGCAGTTGGTTTGACAATACCAAAGCCCTGTTCGCCATGGTTCTATCTCCTGCGCCTTTTCCCATTTGTTCATTTGACGCTGAATTATTTATGGAGTCTATAATAATAGCATCAAAGTTTGGTATTTGTGCCCTAACTATATCACACATAATTTCTGTTGTTTCTGGGATACAGTGTGAAAAACTCACAGGATTTGCACCTAAAGATTCAATATAATCGGTAGTTAAAGTTGCTTCTGTGTCCACATAAAGTATCTTCTTACCAAAAGACTCTGCGACTTGTATTGTCAAGCTCGATTTTCCTGCTGATGGCTCCCCTGCAATCAAAATCAATCTCCCTACTGGTAATCCTCCATCGGTTAAATAGTCCATAGAAGGTCTACCTGTACTTACTTTTTTAGGATACCTGGGCTTTTCTCCTAAATTTACAATACCTCCATTTGCATATAATTTTTGGAAACTGTCGTATGCACTTTTTTCTTCTTTACTCATATTTTTTATAACATTCTGTGATACCTAAAATACTATTTTAGGTATATACTTATTAAACTTATTTTCTTTTTTTAAAAGAGTTTCCTTATTAAAACAATCTTTTGCAGATTTAAAATATTCTATTTCTAAGTAATAAGTCTTGAATGAACTCGTTGTGACTTTTTAACCTCATTCTTCTTTCTTTTGCCATTAATTATGTTTTGATATTTGTGATAGTCTACTTGATATAGAATTTAAAATTTGACTTGTGCTTGACACTATTATTCTGACTCTTTCTTTCTGTCTTAATGTCTCTTTTGATTTTTCAACTTCTACCTTACAATCTATCCTAGCTAAATTTTGAGCTTCGGAAACAGTAATTCTTTTTCCATCTTTATCAACATCATTCCTATGAAATTGCTCTCTTTCTGCCATTTTCATTTTTCTAATGTGTTCAGATTCTTCATAATTCGCAAGAGCCAAAGAAGCTGAGTCTGATAGGTAAAATAGACAAAGAGAAATATCCTCTCTCATTGTTTGTAATTCTTTTAAATCAAATGAGTTTTTCTTTTCTCGATATTCTCCTATTAGATTTGATAATTCTGTGAAAGGATGAGGTCTATCTGACATTCCTGTATTTTTTAATTGTGTCTATATATAATTCTCGTACAAATATACTCAAATTTCTTGGTCTGTACAAATAATCTTCTACTTTTTTATTACCTATTTTTTCCCTCAACCACATTTCATACTCATAGTGGTGTTTTGATTTGTACCCTTTCATTGGGATCTTTGCATGCCACACATTTGACATCTCGGAAATAAGATGTGTGTTGTCTAATTCAAATACAGTATCGTTGTGGTTTCTGTCTCTGAAATGTGCAACTTGCATTTTATCCTCTGGTAGCCACTTTTTAATTAGGGGGCAAAAATATTCTCCTTTAATGTTGGTATGTGTTATGAATAGAAGATTCTGTCTATACCAATATTCAGCTACTCTTTTCAATTCAGATATTTTTAAACTTTTATAATCTTCTGTGCTGTAATCTAATTTACTGTATTTCATTTATAATTTTACCTAAATATTTTAATTCTCCCTCTTTTCTTGCTTCAAGTGCATCCTCTATATTTTCAAAATTACCTAAGTTATGTGTTTTACCATCTACATTTATCCTTGTTCTGTATTTTTGAAGTAATTCACTCCAACTAACACCTGTATTGTCTATTCTTCTATTTGATGCTTGTGTGTGAATATCTGCCCACCTGCAATTATCTTTAGAATAATTCCCCATTACATCTTTTCTATCATAGTTGTAGTCTTCTTGATTTAATTTTCTAAAAAGTCAATTATATCTGTTAATACTGGATTTCTATGATTTGATTTTAAAGTTATATAACCTACTAGTCCACTATCTTCTAGTTTCATTGTATCATATATACAACTATTTTTTCCAATTTGCCTGTCTATTTGTTCTTTCGACCCACAGAAAATCATTTTACTTCCCTTTGACAATCTAGTTAAAATAGTTCTGAAATCTTGATAAGTTAAATCCTCATACTCATCTACAATAACCACTGAATCAATAAAACTACAACCTTTAGCTACTTCTATTGGCATTATTTTTATAACTCCATCTTTTATCATTTTATCTGTCATTGGTTTTCCCTGACAAACTTCCATGTTCTGTGTAATTGGAAAAGTATAAGGAGCCATTTTTTCTTCTAGTAATCCAGGTAAGGCTCCAAGTCCGTTTTTTAAAATAGGCCGAGTTACCCAAATATTATTAAACTGTTTCTTTCTGTATGCTGACAATGCTGCATAAACTGCCGACATAGATTTGCCCGAGCCAAAGTCTCCGTGAAGAAATATCACATCATACTCATAAAATAGCTTTATAAATTCTTTTTGTTCTTCATTTAATTGTATTTTAAACTTTGGTTCTGTTTTTAATTTTCTCTTTTCTTTATTTTCTGCCATATAATTTTTAGTTTTTATAAATATACTAAATATTATTCTATTTCACTTTGTCTTTTTGTAATTATATTAAAATGTAGATCGAATTTTTTAAGGGGGTCATTATATACTTGTATTACCTCGTCTATTTCTCTTTGTGTCATAGGGTCTGTCCATGCACTTCCATTTTTAAAATTATCTATTTTTAATATCATCTGCTCACAATCTTCTTTAACTCTTTTGCGCCACTCAAATATAAGAGATTCTAAGTATTGCTTTTCTTCTTTATAGCCTTTAATATAATTATCTGCGTTATAATGTTTTTGTTCTCTAAAAACATACTCAACTGCTTCTGTAATTGATTCTTTGGTTATTTTACCGTAAGGCATTTGCTCTTTATTCATTTTATCTGTTATTTATAATATTCTTCGAAAGGACTTTTAATTGACTCTATATCTTTTTCATAAACAACTTTTATATGCCCTGCACAACTCCAATAGACTTGTGTAAACATAACTTTGTTTAAATCTATATTATCATTTTGTCCATATATATCCAACGATCTATGTTCCTCTTGTAACTCTTTTAGAAGATAGCGCATTTCAATAAACTCTTTTTCATCACTACAAATTAATAAATATTTCAAATCTTGTATTGGGTAGTTGTCTTTAAAATTATCTATTATATACTTTAAGAAAGATTTATTCATATCTTCATAAGGTATGTCTACTGTCTCATGTCCTTTTGTTACACTTCTTACTTTCATATTATCATCAATTTATTGATTGTTTTAAACCTCTTCTCATTTAAAAACAGCTAAAAATAAAGATTAGATTTGTTAAACTCCTCGGCATCTTTCTTTAAATATTTATTAATAGCATTAATTAAAATATGATTCTTTGGATACGGACTCGGTTTAGATTGCTCTTTAATAAACCAATCACACCAACTTCTAAATCTTGTGGCATCTTTTGTATTATTAGCTATATCTAGGACTTTTCTATTTTTATACATACCAAAAGTTATAATAGGGTTATCTGAATCTTTTAATTCCGCTACTTTTTTGCTTCTATCTCTTTCTTTTCTTTGCCCATTTTTTATCAAAGAATTTTTAGTAGGTCTCTTTTTTGCTGAAATTGGGTAATCAGATAATAGAATACCGCCCCTCCCGAACATCCCCCATCCGTAGAAAGGCACCTCTTCAAATGTGAAGTCTTCTACTTTACCAAATCTTTCAAAGTTACCAACCATATCTACCACAAGACTGTCTTTTTTATCTTTGTGTATTCTGACAACTCTCCCTACAATTTGATAATACAAATTTACAGATTTAGTAGGCTTAGCAACTATAATACTGTCTAATAGAGGGTGGTCAAAACCAATTTGCAAAACTGCCACATTAATAATAACAGGTATTTCAAGAGATTTAAAGGAATCAATCATAAAATCTCTTTCGCTTTTTTTCATCTTACTATGAACAATAGCAGATTTTGGTATCTTACTGTGTAGTTCAATTGCCTCCTCTATTGTAGGTACAAATATAATAGTCGATTTCCTTCCTTGAGACTGTATTATTTTTAACTCCTCAACTATTTTTCCATTTAAGTCATTTGCCTTATAAAATCTCTTTTGGCTTTCTACTGTATAATCTGAACCTGTTGTATTTTCTTTTAGGAAACTTTCGTCATTTTGAATATTACTATAAATAATTGGAGACCAAAAACCTCTTTTAACTGAGTCTTGTATTTGATGTACGTATCTAATACCTGTAAATAGTTTCCACTTTAATCTGTTTAACATTACTATCCTAGAACCATTCATTCCTGATTCTAATACACAGGGGGTGGCCGTAATTGCACAGACGTTCTTTATATTTGCTTTTTTTATAAATTTCCTAACAGTAGAACCACTCTTTACACCTAGGTGTCCCTCATCTAAAAGGATGCCTTTTACACCTAATTTTTTAAATTCTTCCCAATTATTCTTTATTGATCCAATTGTTGCGAGTGTTAATTTTGATATATTTCTTTCACCTACAGAAGCAGAACATATTGTGTGTTCAACTCCAAATTCTGTTAATTTTTTTGAGTTTTGAATTAATAACTCTTTAGATGGAGCACAGATTATCAGGGGGAAATCTAATCTTCTGGCAACTTCTGCTTGGATTAAACTTTTTCCGTCAGCGGTGGCGCAAACTACTACTTCTCTACATTGCGTTATAGAAGTAAGTATTTCTACGCAAGCATTGGAAGCATCTATTTGGTAATCTCGTAACGTATAATTCATACTGTAAATATACTGATTTTTAATTTATTAGGCAAATTATATCAGCCCTAATTTAATCAATCTATTCTCTACGCCTTCACCATACTTCTCTTGATCTACTGCCCAGAGTAATACGGTTTCTATTATTGCTAGTTTTTGTTCCTTTTGATTATCTGTGGGTGCATAAGTTTTTACATCTAGATTTAGTATCTCTATTAGTGTGTTACCATCTAGTTTTTCATCTTCTTGTAGTATTATTATATTTTTCATTTTTGTGTGTTTTAGTTATTATACTGCTCCCAAGCAATGCTTCCTTTAAATCCTATTTTATCGAAATAGTCTTGTATTAATTTTCTTGATTTATCTTTATCCTCCACCTTTACTATAAAAGCGTCATGTTTTGTGATTACAAAATCCAATTGATTTTTTAATTCTACATATAAATTATCTATACACATAACTGCTTCCATACGTTGTAACCCTATAGACACATCTTGATGCTTACCCTTTATTTTTATATTCTTAACATACTCAGCAACAGTTGGGTAACTATTTTTAAAACTTTCTTTTCTTACTGATTTACTATTTGCTTTACTAAATAGAGTTTCAAAAAAACTTGTTTTAGCCTCATCTCTTGTAGCACAATCCAATGTAGTCATTGAATCATCATAAAGATTTCCATTGTAAGCTAAATCTGAGAACTTTTTAAAATCTTCTGTTTTATATCCCTTTTTTTCCATCATGAAAGATAAAATAGCAAATTGTGCATTTTTAATATCCCATTGCCCTAATTTATTATCTTTCATCACTTCTTTAACCATGAATCCAGGCATACTAGTAAAATTGTGATCTAGTCTATTGTTAGTGTTGTTTCTTTTACAATACAACTCTTTAGTTTTAAGACGTTCTATTGAACCTTTGTATGAAATACTCATGTTTCTTTTTTTATACGCTAAAAACTGCTCTTTACTACCTATATAGAAGTCTTTTCCGTCTTGTATTAATGTTTCATGACTATGTTCTGCTGCTTGTAAAGCTTTTTCCTTTGTAATCCATATTTTTTTCTTAGAAGATAGAAACATTACCTCAAACTTTTCACTTAATATGTCTCCATTCATCTTGAAATCTTCAATTTTTGTACTCTCAATTTTAGTACTTGCCATTTTTATTAATTTAGCGTAATCAATATCGAGCATATCTACGTGCTTCTGAAAATCTCTATAAAGCTCTTTATCTTTAGTAGTTAATTTTTTATTAGAGTATCTCTTTTTTACCTGTAAATATGGTATCTGACAGTCTTCGGGCAACAATAAAGGGTTAAATTTATTATTATTTAATATATTATTAGAACTATAAATAATATAAGAATAAATAGGATTTAATCTATATTTTTTGCAAATTCCTTTGGCATTATTATCTTTTGTATATTCTCTTACTAGCTCTTTTGTTAAATAATGCTCTTTATTTGTGCGAGGATTTATATAAGGAATAATAATACCATTATTTTTAAGTTCGTTTAGTCTCTTCTGTTCTCTAGAAGAATGCCTAGTTCTTAATAATCTTGACCCAAATTCCACGTAGGAGGTATCATTCCCGTAAAGAGATATAGATTTATTAGTTATGTAAGTTAAGATGTCACAAGAAGTATAAAGAGCTTTACTGCTTGTTTCCATAGGATACATTTCTTGTATCTTATTTTTTAGTAGAGGTGATCCTGTAAGTGTTTTGTATTTTTCCAAACCTTTATAAACGAAAAAAATCCCCAAATAAATTAGTCGTCAAACGTAAATTAAGTGTGGGGATTTAAACTAGTTAAAGTTTTATCGTAAAAAGTTATACTTAATTTACTTTGTTTGACGAGTAACAAATATACAATAAGTATTTGGTTCTCACAAGTATATTAAGAAATATCTAATGTTTTATGTTAAAAATTGTATTCTTCTTTTTTCTTGAATGCGTTTTCCCATCCAAATCTTTCTTTTGTGAAGTAATTAAATTTGTGTCTTTGCTCTCTGAAAAAATAAAGAAAAATAGGCCATTGAAAAAGATCTTTGGTAATAATACCCTCTGTAATATAAAGGGTGAAATTTTTAGCATGTTCTTCACGTAATTCTGTAGGGACTCCTTTTCTATCTAAATAATTTTCAAAAAACCTCTTTTGGTTTTTCCTACTGGTAGAAGATATTTTCATTTTCAATTGTTATAATTATAATAGCAAATATAGATAATTTAAACCGTAAAAACAAACAGTTTTATAATTAAAATAGGTAATATATAAATATATAATCCAATTAGATTATAATGTAAAAATAGGTTGATATCTTTTTACTGAATAAAGCATATTTTCGGCTAATTTACAAATAACATTGACATTTACACCACTCTGCTCGTAAATACGATAACAGTCAAAACATACAGCTTCACAAAAATCAATGTTATCAACTGTAATATCCTGATAGGAGATTGTACTAGATAAGTATGCAAAAAAGTAATCCTTAAAAGATTCAAAAGTATAAGTCATAATTGTTGTTTTATAGGACAAATATACGAAAAAATAAAATAGATATAAAAAATGTTAAATAATTAGGAAGATTGAATAAAAATAACTATGATTTTTCTTGCATGGTATTTTAAAATATCGTATTTTTAACGAAAAATTAACATTATCAATGGAAAAATCTAGAATAGTAGAATCTTTAGATGTCGTAGGAGAGGTGTTTGGAGATATAAAATCGGCGTGTATAAAAGGATTTTACACAATAGAGACCAAGAGGTTAAATGAAATGGCCGAAATAATAAGGTGCATAAAATTATATGCGATATTAAACGATATTGAAAAGCTAAGAGGTAGAAAAATAGAGATATTAGGGTATTACTTGTTAGATGGGTACAATAAAAAGACTAAAAAAGATATAATAAAAAGATTAGACTTAACAGATAGTAATCTCAACAATATAAACTGTGGATTAAGAGATTTAGGGGTGATACATTCTGTAAATTATAATCAGTCTGATAATGAAGTAGATAAAGATTTAATTGAATTTAAAGAGTTTGTGGTAGATAGAAAGGGAAGTTATATACTAACAAAGATAAAGTGAAAGAGGGTTACAAAGATATAAAAGAAATACTTCAAGAGGTAGGAGAAGAAGAGGGTATGTCTTCAAGAGAGATGAACGATCTTTGGAAACATCAAATAGTGTACACTAAACTAATGATGGAGAAGGAGGGAGTATATGCTATATTATTACCTTACATAGGAAGTTTAAATATAAATATAAAACAGGCAGAAAGAGAACTTATAAATAAGAAAAAAGAGTTATATACTTCCTTTTTAGATAAAGTTGATAAAATGCTCAATCATTTTAAGTATGGTAAATATAACAATGCTCATAAAAAAATGACAGGAGTAAACAAGATGGCACAAAGAATTGTAAACTATTTTTTTACAGGGGAGGTAAAGTATAAAGAATATATAAAACATGATAAATGCTATGATTTAATAGAAAACTACTCTAACGACAAGTACGAAAAAAGAGATATCAGGCTAAAAGAGGTAAACAGAGAAGAGAGAATGGAAAAATATAGATTAATGAAAATTAAAAAAGATGAAAATATATAATATAGTAAAATCGAGGTTCATAAAAGGAGAAAACTTACCAGATTGGTATGAGAAAAGACTACAAATATGTTCTACATGCCATTTAAACAGTAAAAACATAAAACAAGAAGATAAAGGAACTATTAGAAAGGGATGGGAACTGATTGCAGGAGCCCATTGTACAAACCCTACATGTGGGTGTACAATAACTGAAAAAGCAAAAATAGAAACAGAATTTTGCCCAGAAAAATATTGGGGTAAAGAATATGCAGTTATTTCTGATAAACTTCAAATAGTATCAAAGAACAGTCAAGTAAACTTTAAATTTGATAATACCCTACAAAAATATGTTTTAGATTATACAGAGATAAAATACCAATCAGACTCTTTCATTGAATTAAATATACTAGATAAAAATATAGAAGAGTTGGTAGTACGAAGTTCATGCGGGTGTACAACAGCAAGCCCAATTATAAACAAAGACAGCACAATAACTATCTCAATTAAGTATGATACAAATAGAATAGGCTCTTTTAGTAAAAATGTAACTTTAAAATATAAGATCAACAAAATAGAAAAAGAAACAGTAATAAACGTAAAAGGAAAAGTTTTAAAATAAAAATATGGACAATAGGTATTTGGTAAAAAGAAAAATAGATAAAGTATTCGATGAAACAACTTTATCAGTAGGTGAAATCATAAGAATAATCACCCAAGAAAAATATACAGGGTTGGTATCTAATAATAGAAGTAAACTCACAGAAAAAACTGATGAGCAATGGTACAATATTATAGAAGAAGCTTTTGAAAATGAATTAGAAACGGAATTTTACACAGATGAAAACTAGAACATCATTAGAAATAGTAGAAAGGTATCATGAAAAATACTTAGAGTTTGAAAAGGCTTTTAATAATGACCCTTTCAATAAAGAAGATACACAGAAACAAGTAGAAAAAATAGTATCTGAAAGTAATGATATAGATGAGGATGAGATTTTTAAAAAAATGGCCAGTATCATTTTTGAAAAACAAGAAAGGCAATCAGATGTAAACACTAGTGCAATAAGATTTATACTCTATGTAGACTTTTACACAATGACAGAAAAGAAATCTCTCCCTAAAAAAATATTAGATGATTATAATGCTATACCAGAACAGATAAAAAACTCTATAAAACCTTTAAATGCAGTTGTAGAGGGTAAATTTGTAAGAGTGGAGAAAAAAGAAATAACTACAGAAGAAGCCAATTATTTAAAAAATATAGTAGAGCAAGTAAAGAGTTTACAGTAAAATATGGGAGAACCAGGATTTATAGCGGAGTATAATAATATATATGGGGGGTTTTTAGAAAGGGCTAGGGCATTAATAGTGGAAGGTTATTGGCATTTAAAAGAAAATAGACTTGACCATAAGATAAAAGCTGAGGATTTTTCTCATGTACAAAGTGCAGCTGAACAAGTGGTAGATGCACTTCAAACTTTCATAGAGACAGCAGAAGGAGATAGAGGAAGGACAGGAGTACAACCTTATATAAATAAAATATTATCTACTATAAATATTCATTTAGATAGAGTGACAAAGTATTACCCTAAAAATAACCCACAGGGGTACAGAACAAAAGACCACAAAAGAGAAGAAGGCAAGTTTCAACAAGCAATATTTAAGGGAGAGCAGAAAATAAAATCTAAATTGAAGCAATTGAACATAGAAAATGATATGGACAATTTGCAAGTTGATTTTTTCGATAAGGTAGTAGCAACTATACCTATGAGAAAAGTCCTAATGAAGAGGAATGACAAGTTAAAAGCTAAGATTGAATCTTTAGAGGTAGATTGGGATTTAATATTGAATAACGGAATATTTATCAATATGAAAAAAAGAGACGTTCCATATTATAACTCTGAAAAACATTTTTGGGACCAAGAACCAGAATCATTACAGTTTTGGGTTTCTGAGTATAATAAAATAGTAAAGGGATATACTGTAGATGGCTATAAAATGACTGGTTCACTTTATTTTCAGATAAATTTCTTTAAGACACCTATCAAGAGTAAGAACAATGAAATAACAAATGCACCCTTAAGAGATAATGAATGGTATGTCGATGAAGCTATAAAATATGCAGAAGAAAAAGCTAAGAAATTAGAGAGGTCAGGGGTACTTATTTGGGGAACGAGACGTTTTTCCAAAACTACCCAAGAAGTTTCTAGAATACATCACGGTATTTTAGTATACCCAACAGAGACAGGTACAGCAAGTTCGAGTAATGCAGAAGATTTAGAATCCATAGTGGATAAGTTAAAAAAAAGTTTAGATTATATTGTATCTCCATTTAGATTAAATATATTATCAGGTAAAGGTTTTGATACTAAAGACCCTGTAATGTTTGGTATCAAAAGTAAAAGTGGGAGAGAATCTTACGAACACTTTTCTTTAAGGATAATAAATACAGATTCAGGCTCAAAAAAAGGGAGTCAAAAAACAGCAGGAGGTAATCCAAAAGTATTTATTGCAGATGAGATAGGAAAAAGTTTATTTATTAAGATGTATGAGGCAGCTATACCTTCTTTCGAATCTGATGAGGGGTGGGTGTGTATTCCATTATTATCTGGAACTGGTGGAGATGAAGATTTAAGTAGAGATGCAGAAAAAGTATTATCTAATCCAACCAATCATGGGGTACTTGAAATGGATTGGAATATATTAGAGTATAAAGTGCCTAAAGACGCTATAACATGGAATAGGAGACCCTTTGGATGGTTTATGCCTGCACAAATGAGTACCTATACAGGTATGAGAAAAATAAAAACTAATCTTGCAGATTTTTTAGACATAGAATCAGAGGAGCTCAAAAAAATAGATTTTTGGGTAACAGATTGGGTATATAACACAAATAAAATTAAAGAAATAAGAAGTAAACTTACAGGTACAGCTTTAACATCTGAAAAAGTCTTTAGACCCATAGACCCCGAAGAATGTTTCATATCTGCAAAAAGTAACCCTTATCCCGCTACAGGAATAAAGAGGCATAAAGAAAGGTTGCAGTCAGAAGGAGACAACGTTTATGGTTTAGGTAGAAAAATAGAACTTTTTAGAAATCAAGAGGATTCAAACAAAATAGAATACGAATTGTCTTCTAAAGAAATAAACGAATATCCTCATGACGGAAAGTATACAAATTGTGCAGGGTTACTCTTTGATGACTTTCCAGAAACCAAGCCTTATGATATTTATAGGTATGTCGCAGGGTGTCTTTTACCAGGGGAAAAAGTTTATACTGAGAAAGGCTTGATGAATGTAGAGGACATAACTTTTGAAAATAAGCTTATAAATAAAGAAGGTAACTTAGTAGATATACTAGCTTTGCAAAGACACGAAAAAATAGACGAGGACACTTACACTATAAAAGTAGGTAATACTTTCAGAGAAACTACATTTACAAAAGAGCACCCTATATATGTAAGTAGACCAGAATTATATGAGGTAGGTAAAAGCAAGGGGAGAACTAAAAATTTTAAATTTGGAGAAGAGTCATTTAAGAAAGCTAAAGACCTTAGAAAAGGAGATTGGGTAAAATACCCTAACATCTACAAAAAAACTAAAAAGATAGCTTATAAAGAGTTATGGAATGAGCAGGGTATAAAACCTAATACGATTATAGAAAACCCACTTAAAAACAAAGATTTTTGGTTATTTTTAGGAACGTATATGGGGGATGGATGCGTACTAAAACACAAAATAAAATACTCTATAAATGTTTGTTTTGGGGCTCATGAAAAATTACATATAGAGAACTATATAAATATAGTAGCTAAAGTATTTAAACGATCTGCAAGTCAAAGACGAAGAGGGAATAAAGTTGAAGTAGAGTTTACTTGTAAGCAGCTTTACTTTTTCTTGAAAAAGCACTTCGGAGAAAAAGCAGGAGGAAAATATTTACCTGAATGGGTTAAATACGCTAAAAAAGAATATAAGTACGAGTTACTATGCGGGTACTTGAATTCTGATGGCTGTATGATGAACTTACCTAATGGGTATTTGATGTCTAAATATGTAAGTATTAGTTTAAGATTATTAGAGGATTTTCAGGACATACTGTTTTCTTTAGGACTTACTTCATCTTTAACAAAGTTGAGAGATGAAAAATTACATTATTTTCCACAAGGTTATTATTCTATGGGTAAAAAGACCTATATGCTCCAAATGAATCAAATAGACAGTATAAAACTATGCGAGAACTTTAGGGAAGGTAAAAGTATGAAAATGCCTAAAATTAAGAGGGAATTAAATAATACAATAAAAAGTAAAAATGGATGTTTTTTATCGGAAGATAGTGATTATATATATTTTAGAATAAAAGGTATTAGAAAAAGCAGTTTTACAGGCACAGTTTATAATTTTGAGTGTGACACAAACACTTTTTTGACGCATCATATAACTACACATAATTGCGATGATTACAAACAGGATCAATCAGACGGAGATTCTATAGGCTCTTTTATGATATTCGATAGACTTAAAAGAAAGATAGTATACAGTCTAGCGACTAGACCTGACCCCCATAAAGATTTTTTTAAGGAAATGCATATGGCTTTAGATGCATGGAATGCAAAGTGTTTTATGGAGAATGAAGATATGGATTTTAAAAAATACCTTGATGCACATCCAACCGTTACAGCACAAAGGTACTTATATGAAGCATTTGACCCATACGGTAATTTTTCCAAATTCCAAAATGGGACTAGAAAATTTGGATGGAGACCTGACGTAAACTCAGTACCTACTATAAGAGGGTATATATTAGACTATGTAAAAGATGACCTAGAGCTTGTAGATGATAATGGTAACGTAACAAGTGTTGTAGGTGGTTATGAGAGAATAGAGGATATACAATTACTAGAAGAAATGATAAAGTATAAACCAGGAGGTAACTATGATAGACTAGTTTCATTTGGTTCTTGTTTGGCTATTGACTTTTATTTGACATCTAATTATAAGACACCACAGAGCAACACTAAACGTACAGACGAGCAATTAGCGGAGCAGTTTATACCTAAGCCTACTAAAAGTAAATATTATACAACTAAGAGAAGAAGGTTATTTTAAAATCGTAAAATTTTAACACTTTTTTAACTTTAAAGTAAATGAGTTATTTTTGTAACTCAATTGACTAAATTTTATGGACTTTAATTCTAAGAATGATTATACAAAGTATTCAGGAGGTAATGTATCTTCTGAATACGACTCTTTACCAATGCAGCTTTATCCCCGAAGTAAGAAGGGACCTAAATGGCAAAAAGCAGTGATGGATTCCCTTGAAACTATAGGTTTAAAACAAATAAGGGAAAATAGAGTATTTGCTGATTACAGAAAGATGCAACAAGGCAGATTGGTATACTCGGATTTTGATGAGACACCTTCTGATTTAAAAAACATAGGGGCACAACTTAACCCAGAAAAATTACCTACTTTTTTAAAACACTATGATTTAATAGGACGAATTATAAATTTACTTGCGGGGGAGTTTAATAAACAAAAGGAAAGTATAAATATAGTATCTACTGATATATTTTCTAAGAGTGAATTTCTAAGAGAAAAGGACCAGAAAATAAGAGCTTTTACAGAAGATTATTTTAACAAGGAGATTGAAATAGGTTTGATTGAAAAGGGTATAGACCCTTACAAAAATGACTTTAATACAGAGGAGGAAAAAGAAGCTTATCTCGAACAATTAAAACAAGAGAGAGATGCAATAATACCTCCACATGAAATAGAAGCTGATTTAAGAAAGAATTTTAAAACAGCTATAGTAGAGTGGGCTGAGAAAACTATGGAGAGTAATTATATAAGGTTTTCTCTTGATATGCTAGATACAGAGGAACTAATAGATTATCTTTCAACAGGCAGGTACTTTAGAAACTACTACGTTGGTTATGATTCTTACGAACCTGAAACATGGGATGTAGAAAGGACTTTTTTCTCGCAAGATCAAGAAGCCTTGTACCCACAAGACTGTGAATATGTAGGTACAATACATTTGATGAGTGGCTCTAAAGTGTTATCTAGGTTTGGACACTTAATACCAAAAAACATACAAAATAAAATATATGGAGATGAATTTTATGGAAACTCCGTTGATAGTGTTGGACCACTAAACTATTTGCAAAACGCAGGAGGGAGGCAAACAAGTGTACCTCATGCAAGTTACTTACAAGACCAAACCGCAGCAGCTTTTCAAAACATTTTAGGAGTTCCTTGGGGTAGTACACATTACAAAAATGCACAAGGAGAGTTAGATTCTAGATACAGTTGGGTTAACACAAATAACAGAGGTAATAATATAGGTTGGGGTAAACAATTCAGAGATGACATAAACGTAAGAACAGATCAAGTACAATTGACAGAAGCCTACTTTAGGAGTAAAAAACTAATGGGGTTACTTACTGTTGAGAACCCATTAACAGAAGCACCTTACCAAACAATGGTAGAGGAAGACTTACTTCCTGAATTTTTAGAAAAATTCAATATAAAGAAGCAATCTACTAAATCTTGGCAGGAAGTTGTTGATGACCCAATGGGGAATATAAATACTATAACTTATGGTTTTGTAGACGAGATTTGGAAAGGATTTAAGTTAAATGCAACTAGTACAAATCTAAAAGAGGATTATTATTTTGGAGTAGAGCCTCTTAGATATCAAATATCAGGTAATAATGAGTTAGAAAAGAAAATACCTGTGGCAGGAATAATATCTTCTGGTATAGGTCAGATTATAAGGACTCTCCAAGTAGACTACAATATAGTACTAAACCAAAATAGACAATATTTAGAAAAAACTATCGGAGCATTTTTCATGATAGATTGGAATTTCCTACCTAGTCAATTTAAAAATGAGAGAGGAGAGAATACTGCGGATCTCATGGAAGAATGGAGAGAGACTATAAGAGAGACTGGAATAGGGGTCACTGATATGAGTGCTCAAAATACAAAAGGATTGAACCCACAACAAAATTCAATACAGCAATACGATATTTCTTTTATAAACAATATTCAGATGAATATGAGTTTAGCAAGAGACTACGAGGACAAAGCGTTTGCCATGATAGGTATTACAAGAGAACGTGCAGGCAATCCTAATGAGTATATGAACACGGAGGGCATTAAACAAGGAATGGAAGCCTCTTATGCACAAACAGAGGTAATACAAAAGAGGTTTAACACTGCTAAAGTAAAAGAAAAAGAAATTGAATTAGCTATAGCTCAATACTGTGCTGTAAATAAAAAAGATTATTCTGTTGATTACATGAATGGACAGAATGAAAGGATAATTGAAAACTTTTTGGATCCTGATTTTGAATTTAGAAAACTAGAAGTTTACCCTGCGGACGACTCAAATAAAAGAAGAGAGTTAGAGAGATTTAAAAACATAGTGCTCGAAAGAAACACTATGGATAATACAATAGAGGATCTTGCGAAATTAGTGACCTCTGATAACTTTGTATCTGTTTTAACCGTAGCCAAAGAACAAGAGGATACAAGAAATAGAAAAATACAAGAACAGAGGGCTCACGAACAACAAATGGCTAAAACTCAGAGCGAAGGACTTCTGCGGATAGAACGAGAAAAAATGGCCAATGAAAACAACGAAAATAGATTAGACAGAGAGTCTAGAGAGTACGAGACGGAAGTTAAAGCAAGAGCAGTTATAGCGGACAGTAATGCAGATACCAACGTTGTAACAGAGTTGTTTCAACAACAAAAATTACAGCAGAACGAAAGGGAAATGCAATTAAAAGGGGATAAAAAACAGCAAGAACTTGATTTAAAACGTGAAAAGATCCAAAATGATAAAGGAAATAATTTATCTCAACAAGAAATTGCAATTTTAAAAATGGAAGAAAATGCAAAAGATAGAGCTCAAAGAAGACAATCAAGTCAAGACAAAGTAACTGTAGCAAGGGTTAATACATAAATATAACAAAAAAATTAACGTCATAATAAATTTAATATATAAATAACATTTAATAAATAAAATTAACACATTTTAAGAAACAACAACAATAATATATATTTGCAATGAGTACAGAAAAAAATACAGAATTCCAAGGTGCAACTAGCTTAGACGCAATTTTCGCAGCAGTCTCTAAAAACAATGTAGAGGAACCTTTAATAAAAGAGCCTATAAAAGTTGAAAATAAAGAGGTAATAGAAGAGAAAATAAAACCTGAAGTAAAAGTTGGGACTGAGGTTAAAAAAGAGGAACCAATAGTAAAACCCCAAGTAGAAGAAGCCAAGCCAGTAGACGCCACAATAGAAGAAACACAAGCGTACTTAACTGCAAAGAGGCTTTTGAAACTAGGGTTGTTAGAGGATTTCGCAGTACAAATATCTGACGAAGACGAGCAAGGAACACCTATATCGGAGTTTAAATCTATGTCGGATGAAAACCTCGAAGAGATATTAAAGATTCATAAACAGGATAAAGATGAAGAGATATCTAAAAAGTTTATTCCTAAAGATAATCTTAAAGAACACCAATTAAAGGTAATTGAAATTCTGAGAAATGGAGGAGATTTATCTAGTATCGCAGATACACCAGAGAAAGCAATGGAAAGACCTTTTGAGGGTTTTGATATGGATGACCAAGAAAGACAAGTTGATGTAAGGTACACAGATTTGGTGCATAATAAAGGGTTAGATCATGAGAATGCAATGACTATTATTAAATCAGAAGTATCTAGTGGTAAATTAAAAGAAAAGGCAGAAGCGACTTTTAATCAGTATAGAGAAGCTCACGAGAGATACATTGACGAAAAACTAGTGGCTCAAAAAAAAGACAAAGAGTTTAAAGACTTAAACTTTAAAGAGAATAAAAAAGTATTAACTGCAAAATTAAAAGAGGCAGGATTAAAAGAGAGTGTGTATAAGAAAGTAACTTCTGAGTACGAAAAAAAAGACAGTAACGGAGAATTTAATTTGGTAAATAAACTAAGAGAGGCTTTAAACAACCCAGAAGAAAATCACGAATTAATCTTACATCTTTCAGATAAGAAGTTATTTAATGAAGCTTTCAAAATAAAAACAGCGGGAGCCACAGCCAAAGCTATAGTAAAATTGAATGGCATGGCAGGCAAGCAAGGGAACAAAGTAATAAGCAAAACAACAGATGTTAAAGCTGTTGCTCCTTGGGAAGAATACGCAGAGAAATTTAATCAAAATTTAAAACGAGACTAAATATAAACAATAATAATTAAATATGGCTTTTACAAGAACGGGAGG
The DNA here is from genome assembly GCA_965662645.1 of Bacteroidales bacterium. Classification (GTDB taxonomy): domain Bacteria; phylum Bacteroidota; class Bacteroidia; order Bacteroidales; family UBA5342; genus UBA5342. Next base: position 19,265 of record CBFIII010000033.1, on the reverse strand, counting down.
TATCCCACAATATGTGTCTGGG
>CBFIII010000033.1:9020-19146 GCA_965662645.1 Bacteroidales bacterium | reverse complement strand
GGGACAGAGTGATTCAATTTCACAGCGCATCTGATTTAAGGAGAAACCCTAAATCTTTAGATTTGAAAACTTCTGCTGCCTACATGGACGGCGAGGATCAAATCAAGCATATCGGAGAATTAGGATTCTTTGGACAAAGAACCACTACAAACAAACCCTTTTCTATTGATATTTTAGAAAACCGTCAAGTAATGGAGACGGGCACGGACGGAACTATCCAATATGATGTTCCTTTTTATCAAAACGAACAGTGTGTTACAAAAAGAGATACTTCTTTAGAACAAGAAGCTCCAGGTATCGGCGAAGGAACCTTTAAGTTAGTATTATCAGAAGAATTTAAACCAGGAGATGTACTTACAACCGATGTAATGTATGGCCAACAAGTAATTGTAGCACAAGAGCAAGTATTACAAAAGAATGACTCTTTTGAACATATCGTTCAGTTGTTAACTAAAAACCAAAAAGAATCTTATAAGTTGTCAAACTTGAAAGAGGGCGTAACTTACTTTAAAGTATTTAATATTTTAGGTGGTGAAAGAGATACTTGGTTAACAGGAGTACGTGTACCTAACAAAGCAAGTAAATTAACTTGTGAGTTTAGAGTAGGTGTTGGTTCTGGTGCTGAATTAAGCGTTAGTGCAATGGCAAATATCGGATCTACTATTGGAACTAACTTTAAAGATGGTTTCATCAAAGAACTTCAAATGGATTTTGAGCAGTTCACTAAGACATGGGGAGATGTTTGTATTACAATGGACAAGAACGCTAATGGTGAAGTATTACCAGAAACAGCACGTTTATCAGATGTAGCAGAGTGGTTAGTTAAAAGAGAACACTTGAAAATGGTAGATAACAGAGCAATGTTCGCAAAAGGAGGACGTTATACTTTGGGTAATGGTTATGTAGACATTGCAGAAGGACTTTGGTATCAAATGCGAAGAGGTAAAATTATCCCTTATGCAAGAAAAGGTGGTATCACACGTAGAATTATCAAAGAAGCTACAGAATACATTTTTCAAGGTAACGATATCCAACCAGAAGAAAGATATATCAAATTTAAAGCGGGAGAATACGCTTATAATAATATCCAAGAATTATACTCAAGAGAGTTTGCAGATCAAATGGGGCGTGAGTCTAATTTAACAAACTTATACGGAACAGATGGACAATTACAAAATAGTCCCATTTCAAGTGAAGTTGACCAATTTGGTAACATTGCAATTACAAAAAGAGCAATTAGAATCAAGCAAGTATTCTTACCAGGAATAGGCAATGTAGAAGTAGAACATGATCACGCATTGGACTATTTAGGTAATATGTCAGATAGATTGTCATCTGGAATGCACCCACAAGGAAAATCTCACGGAGCACATGCAATGGTGATATGGGATGCTAGAAAGCAATCTTACTCTAATAATAAATATACACCTAAAGGCGCAACGTTTATTGAAGGAGCGGATGAAGATGCAAGTTTATACTTAGTTAAGAGACCAGGAGATATGATATTCTCAGGTCGTACTAATGGATACTATGACCCACACGTAACTAGTAACATTTTGAGCTCAGGAAATAAAAATAGGTTTGCTGATTATTGGTCGTGGGATGCAGGTTGTGCCTACTTCCTAACAGACCCTAGTGCATTTCTTATGGTGGAATTGCAAGAGCAGGACAGACGAAGTTACAACTAAAAAACTGTTAAATTTATATTAAATGATCCCTTACATATTTGTAGGGGATTTTTATTTGCCTACATTTGAGGTATAAATAAAAACATAATATGAAAAATTTAGAATTAACACAAGAAGAATTGAACGAAATCACTGCTAAAATAGCAAATGAGTTAGAGACTTATGGAGATCAAGCAACTAAAAATTTAAAATCAGGTTTTTTAAAACTAGTAGAAGCGGGTCTTACAACAAGCACTTTATTAATTGATAAATTCAAAAAACAGCTAATAGAAGAAGTAATATATTTTACAGGCAGTAGAAGATGGAAAAAGAAAGAGGTGAAAAAGTATTTTTCAAATAAAGTAACAAAAGAAAACCTAGATATTTTGGTAAACATGCTATCTTGTAAAGAAACAGGAGCTAGTATATTATCAGTTTTTCAAGAGAATAAAGAGTTATATTTAAGTGTCGAAGAAGATAAATTTATCAAAGTAACTTTAAAAAACAAGTAAGAAAAATGCTATTAGGTTTACCACAAGGCGTATTTGATTTAAATAATTCAAATACTTCGGTAGGGTCATACCTATTGAAGAAAGATGTACTTGAGATATTAAGAATCAACTGTTCAGATATAGAGAAACTTCCTTTCATTACAGTAGAAGGACTAGAGGTTATAGATGAAAGAAACCTACATAAGTATTGGCACAACAATAGTATAGGGAACACATCTTTTGTGAAAGGAACTAGCCTAGATGAGTTAATATTACTATCTTTAATACAGAAATCCTTACCTGGATGTAAAGTAGAAAGACAAGTAAGAGTTGGTAGATTTTCAATGGATTTTTATATAAAGTACGAAGGTAGAGAATTGTATGTGGAATTTGATGGCCCTTCACATTTTACAGTAGGTAGGTATGGACCACCTAAACATCATCCTTTTAGAAAGAAGATGATAGTAGAGGAAAAAACTGGGATAGAGGTTGTAAATTGGCCTTTTTGGATACAAAGGTGTGAAGCCAACGTCAAGGCACTTTTTACGGATGAAAAAGGACTAGGCGTGTTATGGTCTTCAAGTATACATTTTTCAGATTTTGTTTTTGAAGACTCTGCTACAATAATAGAGTCAATAAATAGCAGGTTTAATATAAGTAATAAAGAAAATATAGGGTGGTTTTATGAGGGTGGTACAAAAAACAGGAATAACCCTGAGCACCCTATTATAAAGAAAATTCAGGAAGGGCATGAAAAAATAGAAAAATTATTGCCCAAAGGTTGGGTAGAAAAAGAAAAATGGCTCCCTGAAAAACTATATTAAAAAATAATTAATACATTAAAATTTTTAATATTATCATCAAAAATTTTAATGATTTTGTTGATACTTTATATAATAGTTATATTTGTAAGCAAGAAAACAACAATTACTATTAGAATGAAGAAATTTTCAATAAAAGTGCCAGGGGTAGACTTCACGCTTGAATCAAATCAAATATATCATATTAGAGAAGTATCAGATTCAAATGCACCTGATGGCTTTCAAAAGGTAGGTATTAGTAAGCATCCCCTTCCAGGAATTTCTGAAGGAATTATAGTACCTCATGATGGTATATCTTGGGATACAGCTTTTAATCAAAAGAGCTCTTGTTACAGAGCTGAAACACCTTTAGTAGCAGGTAAAATATACAAAACATTAAATGATAACTTAATTCCTGAAATAGAGGAATTAGTAGAAGGAGATATAAGAAGTATTAAAAGTGATAGCAATGCTCTTTTTGATGAATTTATCCCCTTTAACGGAACAGGTTATGGAGAAGATAAAACAAAGTATAAAATTAAAGGAGGTAACATGTTTAATACTACGAACCCTCTTGAATTTTTAGCTCTTCTTTGGATGTTAATGGGTAAAAAAGTTATGCCACCTAACAAAGAAAATTCAGGAGCTTATTTAGGATGTACTTTTGTAATAGAGGATAAAAAACAAACAACTTCTTTAGAGCAAGATAAGGAATTTGATAAAACTATGGCAATGTCTACTGTACTTGCAATTGTTAAAAATAACAATAAAAAAGAGTTAAAACATCTTCAAAATATATTTACTTATTTAGATCTTATCATAGATGTAGAAAATACAGAAATGAAACCATTAATAACAATATTCAGTAATTGGTCTAAAAAAGGAGGTTACAATAATGAAAACTCAGTAGAATTTAATGAAGTTTACGAAAAATTCGAAAAAGAGACAGACAGAGAAGAATTAGTTGCTTATGTAAAATTATGCAAAGATATTAAAGAAAGTAAGATTAAGCTAGAGAGAAGAGATATTATCGTAGATGGTAAAAACTTAGGATCTGATAAAAAAGCAGCAGCTAGAAAAATAGTGGCAGACCAAGAATTATATAAAACATTTTTAGAAATATAAACTAAATGAATTTTGACGAGAGTTATGAAAAATACCTAGTACTAGCAGAAGCAAACGGTACTACAGATAAACTCTCTACCAATAAAGGAAGGTATGCTATAAAGTACAACATAGCTCAAAATAAAGTAGTGGAGTGGTTAATTGAAAGTAATGGTACAGATGAAAATAGGTATCTTCAAAAAATTAAAAAAGTAAACACTCCACTAATAAAGTTACGAACTTCAGAAGAGTATACAGAGTTTGAAATACCAAAAGACTACTTTGATTTTATAAACCTGAGAGTTGGTATTTCAAAGGATCAGTGCAGAAATCAAAAGATAAAAGTACAAGAAGTAAAAGGGGAAAATGTACATTTATTATACAATGATCCAAATTCAGAGCCCAGTTTCAAATACAGGGAATCTTTTTATACAATTGCACAAAACGCAGTGCAGGTATACAAAAAAAAGTTTGAGGTAGATACTTCCGATATGTCTTATTATAGATATCCTATACAAGTAGAATTAGAAAACAAATATAATCCAGAAAGTCAATTTAAAAAAACAGAATTAGATTTTGACGACAAACTTATAAATAGGATTATATTAGCGACAGTCGCTCTTCATGAACTGTCTTCGGATGACCCGAAATACCAAGCATTTAAACAAGAAACAATTCAAAAATTTTAACAATTAAATTAAGTAAATTAAGTAAATTATGGCGTACAAACCAACAGACACATTTTTCCTCCCATCAGTAGAGGGTAATGTGAGGACAGAAGGAAGCTCTTTGACATTAGGTGCAGGAGAAATAGCTTTTGTTGACATTAGCAAACAAACTCGAAAAGGGGTAAAAATATTGAGTGATTTCTCACCCTTATCAAGTACTGCTAAATTAGCAATTAGAATGGGTGAACCTAACGATGGTGAGGGACGCACAGAAGATAACAAGGATATCTCAACAATACCTTTCAAATTAAAGGACATTACAAATATTTATGTAGATGCTCCTAAAAGAGAGGGTGTATTAGTAGATGATTTTGTAATTGGTTACAATGGAGAAGAAGGGTCAGAGATTGATCTGGACAATGGTGAAAATGAGGCAATAGAGGTAACTATAGGAGGTCCTTTAATGGGGATGATAGGTTTACCTGACTCAGAGTTTACAGCAGTTGCAAATCTTAGTGCGCCACATGAAGGTGTGAAAGGATCAGATTGGACTATGCAAGAACTTGTAGAAGGGGCTTATTTAGAACTTAAAAATTATAAGCTTCCAGGGAATATTCCTCTTACAAACTATGTAGATGTATTATTAGTAAACAGTGAAAATCCAGAAACGTTGCCAGGTACATCTAGTACTTTTTACAATTTAGTAGTACCTAATGATGGAACTTTATCAGAAGGTGGAGCAGTACAAGCACAATATCCAGAATTAGACGTAAAAAGATTAAAGTGGGAATCAGGTAAAACAACTTACTCTGTAATTGCAAGTGCGTTACCAACTGCTTACCAACCAACAGGAGATTTTAAATTAAAAGGATGTAAAGATTGCCCAACAGGTTACACTGCTTTAGAGCAAGGATTTGTTTATGAAGTAGTTCTTGAAAATGATGGCGCAGATGCAACAGCAACAGTACAGGCACTACCAGGAGCAACAGCAGGTACAGCTATTTTAAACGATACAGTAGGAGATACTACAACTTACTCTGTAGTAACAGAGGATAGATTAACAGATGCGGAAATTGAAACTTTCGTGGGTGCAAACCCAACAGCAAAAGTGGAACTAATTGCAGAAGATGTTGCTGATTTATGTGCTTCTTCTACACCATCTACAATAGATTGGACAGAAGGAGAATCTTGTAATTCAACTACAGAAGTTTACACAATCAGATTAAAAGATACAGAATGTGGAGATAGTAGATTAGAAGAGTTACAAGCTAATTATTCAGATTTAACTATCACAGAAGTAGGAGGATCAGAAGGAGCATGCCAAAGAACATACACAACCACAGTTACAACTAACTTAGTATGTGAAGAATGTTCTCCTGAATTCAGAGATATTTTTGTATCAGAGTTACCAGAATCATTCGGAGAAGCGTCTTGGAAAAAAGCCGCTAAAGTATACTCAGCAACAGCTAAGATGGGAATCCGTGTAAGAGGTAAAAGAGCTCAAATCGGAGGAGGAGAGTTATTACGTGATGATATGCCTTTCTTTGATGGATCAGTAGAGATTTCTTTAGCAGGTGGGTATCAAACTTACACTAATGAGTCTTACCTTGCAGGAACAAACGATCAGTTTACAATTAAGTATTTCTCTCGTAAAGCCGATGCACAGAATCTAGGCGGAAACTTACGTAAGTACGAGGAAGAAGCAAATGTACATTTCAGAGGAAGAAATAGATATGTAGGTAATAACTACGCAAAGTTAGTATTAGGGCAAGAGACAAGATTAAAGCCTTTTGCACAGTATGTGACTTATTCTATTACAGTAGCACCTTTAACCTACGCAAGTGACTTCTTACAACCTCAAAATGGAGCAACTACTTACCATTTCATCTTACCTCTAGGTAAACAAGGTAAATTTGAAACAGTAATAAACAAATTAGCATCAGCAGCAGGCTTGCCACAAGTCCAAGCAGTTTCTAAATAGTAAATCAAACCCCAAATTGAAAAATAGGAGCGCAATCTTTAACTTAAAGAGAGTAGCTCCTATTTTTATATATAAGAATAATGGCAATAATAATTATACAAGCGGGAACTTTAAAAGAGTTAGTATCTACCAATGATGCAACAATAGTAGGAGTACTATTAGCATTCATAGCTCTTTTGATATATTGGAACATACGTACAGATAATAAGCTAGTAGAAGCTAATAAGTATACAAGGGATCAAGATAAAGCTAATTTAATTATGATGCAGGATTTGATTTCTGCTATGAATGTTGTAGGAGGCACTAGTGAAAAAAATGCAATTAAAATAGATGGTGTTAATTCTAAAACTGAGGCTATACTTACAATAATAAAAGAACGATTAAATGTTAATACATAATGAATAAACTGCTAGATAAACTTAGATCTAAATTAAGGCTTACACTTCTTACAAAAGGAAGTGATATTAAACACTTGGATGTAAAAGAGATACCTGAAAAATGGGAAGAGTTTGGATCCTCAAAAGATAAATGGATAAAAGTAATATATCCTGAAAGTGAAAATGTATCTGGATGCCTATATATAGGAGAGAAAGGCAGTGAATTTAGTCCTCATATCCATAAAGATAATACAGAGCACATAACTATACTGAATAAAGAAGGTAAAATAGAGGTGGTGACAGATACTTACACAAAAATAATATCTTATCCTGATTCTATAATAATAGAAAAAGGTGTGCCTCATGCTATTTTATTTAGAGAAAAGACCCGAGCATCTATAATATGGCATCCTATGTTTGAAAATGGATGGCAAGCAGAATTTATAGAAGATTAAAAATATGAAGTATATAAAAGTTTTTCAAGAGGAGAATAAATTAAAAGTAGACGGTGTTATAGGTATAAAAACTTTGACTAAAATGAAGCAAGTTTTTGGGATACACACAGATGAAGATATGGCACATTTTATGGGACAAATATCTCATGAAAGTTTAGATTTTAAATTTAGCAGAGAAAATTTAAATTACTCAGAAGAGATGTTAAGTATAATTTTTAAAAGGTATTTCCCTACAAAAGAATATCTAAAAAAATACGCTAGAAAACCTAGAGATATTGCAAACAGAGTATATGCAAATAGAATGGGTAATGGCAATGAATCATCAGGGGATGGATGGAAATACAGAGGCTGTTGGAGTATACAATTAACAGGAAAAAACAACTTTATAGCTTTTAGTAATTATATGGAAGATGCTAAGATACTCGATAATCCTGATGAAGTTATAGAGGAGTATTATTGGTGGGCAGCAGTCTTTTTTTTTAATCATAATAAACTATTTAATCTAACGGATAAAGTAGATTATAATACAGTAAAAAGATTAACGAGAAGAGTAAATGGAGGTTATACTCATTTGAAAGATAGATACAACAGAACTAATAGATTTTATAAAATATTAAAAAAAAATTCTAAAATTGAGTATAATGAAGAACAAGATACTTACAGTAGTGGGAACCATGTTGATAATAATAACACTAATATTTTGGTTAGAGAAGAGGAAGATGCAATCAAAATTGGTACGCACAGAACAAATGGTCAAAAAACAGAAGATAAAAGAGAATGTTTTAGTGAAATTATCAGAAGGGTATTACAGTACTTTGGTGGCCGATACATTAACAAAAAGACAACTAAATAATAAAATAGACAGTCTTGTTAACTTAAAAGGCAGCATACCAAAAAGTATAACAAAAACGATAATACAGCCTCAAAAAATAGTAAAAGTAATAGATACTATTTATGTAAAAAATGATAGTATTTATCTAGAAGATTTTTACCCAAATAAACAAAACCCTTTCTTAAAGTACAGTGCTGTATTTAATACAGATAACAAAGAAAATTCTTCTAATTTTGAGTTTCAACCTGTAACTTTAACACATGTAGTGTCAAAAAAAGAGGACGGACTATACCAAATAGACTTCAAAGGACCTGAGTTTATAGACGTAAATTCTTTAAGTGTGCAGACAGAACCAATAGAGAAAACAAAAAAAGATAATTGGGGAACTCTAATAGGTATAGAATACGGAAAAAAAGTAGAAAGCAAACAAGATATAATTAGAGTAGATGCTTACCGAAGGTATAAAAAAGTTTACTTTGGAGGAGGTATAACTACTAGTAAAGAGATTACAGGGGGTATAAAAATTGAACTCTAACATATTATTTAACATATTTTTAATACTAAAATAAAAAAAGTATTTTTGTAAAATGGCAATACTCGACAAAATAGAAATAGATTTTCAAATTATCAATACGAATGACCCTAAAAAATTATCTATTTATGACACTTCTGTATGGGGGGCTATAGAAAATAAAGTGGCTGCCATAGAGATAACTATACCTGGCTCAGAAAAACCACGAAGGTATACACACTTAAAGAATCAAATCTCAACATTTAATACTTCAAACTTATCTATAACTGAAATAGGCGTAATATCTGACCTACCTGATGGAATGTATTCTATTGCTTTAATAGGGGCAAATAAAAATTGTAAACATAGAAAGTATTTGAAGATGGACAAGCTCAGAATTAATCTTGCAAAACTTTATCTTAAATTAAATTTTGACAGTAAGGGAGAGAAGCAAGTTTTACTAGATATACATTCATTAATTAAATCAGCGGAACTATTAACTTTAATAGGGGAAGTTGATAGAGCTATGATTCAGTATAAAGATGCTGTAAGTAAGGTAAATAGTATTGAAAAATGTAAAACTTGCAATTAATGGCACAAACAATAGAAATTAAAACTTTAGATTCTCTAATAAAAAAATACTCTGATATAGTAGTAAGTAACGCTGAAAGTATAACACTGCAATACCGTTTTGCACTAGGTGAAGGTTACTGTGAACATGAACAAAGAGACGCTCTTTATATGCTAGAGATATTAAATTATAATACGTGTAAAGTAAATAATAAGATAAAAATATGAGTTGTACAAAAACAACAAATACTTGCGGTGACACTATGTTTACAACTTGCATAGACCACGAAGGTAAGTTAGGAAATAATACTAAAATAACACAACCTTGTGTAACGCAAAGCGATGTAAATGATGATGTTTATAAATTGTTAGATAACATTATAGAGGATACAGATACAACCACATTAGGGGAATCATGTATAAACTATGACATAGTAGATGGAAAGGTAAAACTTAAATCAGTTTTTGAGGCACATGAACAAGAGTTATGCCGTCATAAAAATAGAATAATAGAACTAGAACAAAAAGATTATGGGGAATTAGATATTACATCTCTCAACTTAGATTTTAAATGTCTAGTAGACCCTTGTGGAGAACCTATTACAAAATTAAAAACACTACTACAAATTATAATAAATGAAACTTGCAGTAATCAAATTTAAAAAAAAAT
>CBFIII010000033.1:0-8921 GCA_965662645.1 Bacteroidales bacterium | reverse complement strand
AAAAAAAAATGAAAGAAGAAGACCACTACACAATAAAAAGGGTAAGTGAATTACCTAAAAGAGGTAATTTAAATTTTATTTACATCTTAAAACAAACAAACAATAGGCCAGAGAAATGGTTTGTTTGGGAGTTGCGAGGAAGATACCAAGAAATTATTATAGGAGGGGATAATGTAAGTATAGATACAGAAACACACCAAGAAGTAATAGGAAACGGAGTGGACACAGAGTTTATAATAACACATAATTTTGGAGATAAGTATATAAGTTCGTTAATAGTAGTCAAAAACTCAACAGACGAAGTGGAAGAGGTTATTGTAGAATTAATAGATGAGAACAATCTAAGAGTAGTATTCTCAGATTTTGATATACCTACAACAAACGCATATACAATAAAAATAAGAAAATAAACAGTAAATATAATGAAAAAAATAACAATTTTATTAATGATGTTTTTATCGATAGCATCATTTAGTCAAAAGAACTTCAATTTCAGTGCAAACTTTAAAGGTTTTTTAGCTTTTGAAGACCCATTACCAACGGAAGGAAGACAAGGTGTTAATTATAGAACACTAGAATCTTATGTATCAGAAAATCTACCATCACAAGGATTTAACTTTACAGACCATACAGGTGATTATACAGTAACAGAAGCCGATAATGGTGAGATTTTAAAATTTGATAGTCCTACCGATGCTTTTATAACATTCCCAGACAATTTACCAGACCAATTTAGTGTAACATTAATGCAGGAAGGTGTAGGCGCATGGTTTACTAATTATACAGGTAATGCCGTTGGTGATTTTGTTCAGACATTCCCACAAAATGAATTTAACAATTTAAGCACAATAGCTAGAGATAATAGCGTTAGTGGTAACGGTGATTTTTCTGCTATGGGTGGAAATTGGGTTAGTTATACGCCTGTGGTGGTTGTTCCTAGTAATTTACTTGTTAACGGTACGTTTGACGATGCTAATGGTGTTTTAGTGCCAGCAGGAGGTTGGAATGTAGCTAATTCTAATTTGAATTTAACATCTGGGACTTCTGATGTTATTTTAAGTATGAATGCAGATTTTGAAACAGGAGGCAATTATGACATAACTTTTGACGTATTAAATACAACTAATTCTAGGATGTCTATATATGCTGGATTAGATACAAACGATTTAATACAAGGTTACACAAATAGAGTTAGCGGAACATTTACAGTTAACTATAATCATACAGGCGTTAATAGAAATAGAATCTCATTTGTAGGCACAACATCAGCAGGTTCGCAAATTTTCTCGCTAGACAATATTACAATTACAAAAACAAATTAAGATGAAGTTGAATATGTTTTTTGCTTATTTTGTGTTTGCGTTTACAATGTACGCTCAAAATTTAACACCTTTTAATGGTGCTTATGGAGGTGGTTCCTATGCTACAGGAGGTAGTAGCGGAAATGTTTATCATGTAAGTAACCTTAATGATTCAGGTGATGGTTCTTTAAGATGGGCATTGCAACAAGCAAGACCTGCTACAATAGTTTTTGATGTTTCAGGCACAATTGATTTAGTTAATTGGTTAACAATAAAAGGACAGGATTTAACTATAGCAGGTCAAACCGCTCCGTTAGGTGGTATTACTATTACTTCTCAAAATAATTCTAGATTTAATTTTGACGATTGCAATAATATGATTATTCGTTATTTAAGAATACGTATGAATGATAGTAATACTGTGGCTATGGACGTTTATGGGAATACAGGCGTAGCTTCTAACTTAATGTTCGATCATATATCTATTAGTTATGGTGGTTTACAGGCAATGGTTATAAGAGGTAACGAAAGTAGAAATGTAACTTTTCAAAAGGGTTTAATCGCTGAGAGTAAAACAGGTACTTTGTTTGGAGATAGTCAGCAATGGAAATATAGTTATAACAATAGCTTTTTAAATACTTTATTTTATAATGTTTCTCATAGATTACCTAATAGCGGTAGTGGTGGGCGTGTAGATCATATTAATAATGTTATTCAAAATTGGAGGTTTAGAATGTCTTTTGTTAATGGAAACATAAAACTTAATCAAATAAATAATTACTACGCGGGAGGCGCGAGAACAAGTTTAATTTCAGGTACACAAAGACAAATTAACCAAGTTAAGACAGGTGTTAACCCTGATTCAAACTATCCAGAAGATGAACCATTTTCTTATGACTATGAAATTTATAGTGCAGGAAACATAATTGATAAAGGTTTATTTACAAACGCTAACGCAGATAATAGCGTGTTATGGGCAGAATTTGATTCAGGAACTTCTACTAATTTAGCACCGCAAAGAATTTTTGTTAATACTATGCATGAATTAATCGGTGAAGCGGTTCCCATTTTAACAGCTAATGAAGCTTATGACAACGCTGTAAATAATCCTGATTTTGGATGTAACAAGAGTTTAAATAACGATGGTAGTTTCTTAAGTAATAGCGACTCTAACGATTCTGAATATTTAGAAGTAGTTTCTAGAGGTGAGGGGTCTTTTGAGCCTTACAGTACTTTTAATGATTCAAGCTTAAATAGTTGGTTTAGTGAGCAACGTTATATAAACTTTGTATCGTCTATATCATCAACACCAACAAACACAAGACCATCAAACTATTACGTTACAAATCCACACATACCCGAAGTTTGGTTTCAAGCAAATGTACCAACAGGTGAAGATCACAACTATATAATGCCCGATGGTCGTACAGCTTTAGAAAATTTTTTAAACATGGTAGATGTTCCACAACAAACAACCCAACCCTTACCAACCATACCATTAATTAATGGTAAAGGCGGTACAAAAAAGCAGAACAGACAATTATTAATTTTAAGCACTAATACAAGTGCTTTTTAACAACTAAACAACCTACTAGAATGGAAAGTAACACAGTAAGAAAATACAAAGACACCTTTATAACGGCAGTTGGAGAACCTTATTTATCGCATAAAACAAACAATAAAGGTGAAATTAAAGTAATACAAAACCAAAATTACAAGGAGTGTAATGCTAAAGGCGAATTAACAGATTTTAATAACGATGGTTTAGAAATTTCGTTTGTACACCGATGCATATTTAACCCAGAGGTAGGTTTTATAGACCAAACTAAACTTAGCGATAGTTGTTTTAACTAATACTAATACTTTATAGATATGGAAAATATAATATTTGGACATGTTACAGGTAATATGTTACTCACATTCTTTTTAGGAATATTTTTTGTGTTCTTGTACAGTGAAAAAACACATAAGAGTTACATTGATAAAGGATATAATATAAATAGATATTTAAAATGGTCATGGTTAAATTTAGCCTTTCAAATAATAGGAGGTTTATTAATACTTACTCCAATTGACGAATTAGGAGAATTTATAGTAGGGCTTTTAAGCACACATTTTCCAAACTACAATTTCGATAAAATTTCACACATGGTTTTTTCAGCCTTAGCAGGAATGTTAGGTGCACCCTCATTAGCGTGGCTAATTGAAAAAATGAGAAAAAAGAGCAATGAGGCAGACCAAAATATAAAACACATTCACACAGATAAATGCGAGCATTAAAATGAAAAATTGTATACAAACAAATATACCACAAGTAGAAACGTCTGAAACAGATTGTGAATACTTAGATTCCGATTGTGTAATACATAAAGAGGCAATATCTTATTTAGGACTGCCTGAAAATTCCAGTATTACAACCATAGTAGAAGCATTGGTCAATAGCTTAATAGATGCAAGAAACAGAATACAAATACTAGAGACAGAATAATATGGGATGTGAAAAATGTAATGAGTGTAATGAGCAACCTTGCACAGAAGTAAATGGTAGTTGCGACTGTATCCAAAAAGATATGTCAACTGATTGCATCCTTTACACAGGAGAAGATCTAACATGCTCTGGTATAACCAACACAACAATTCTAACAGAAGTAATTACTAAGTTGGATGCTCATATATGCAATAAGTTCCAAGAGGCAGTAGAGTATCTTAGGATAGTAAATGTAGGTGACGGAGCAGAAGTATATTCAGGTATAAATGGAGTAGGAGCTAGACAATTAAGAAGTATAGTGACGCAAGAAAGTCAAATGGTAGATATAGTTCAAAACGAAGATACTATATCTATAACACCAGGAAGACCAAGTTTAAATCTTACATCTGATTTATTAACTTTAGTTGTCACAACATTAGCAGGAAATACACAATACGGGCAAGTAGATTTATCACAGTATAGCAACGACACCTTTCTACAAACGGCCACTTTCAATAATACAACCTTTGATTTAGTATTAACTAGAAATGAAGGATTACCCGATGTAACTGTAAATTTAAGTACTTTAAATAACTACTTAGTTTCAGGTACATATTCAACTAATGTTATAACATTAACGCTTGTTAATGGATCCACAGTATCGGTAGATATTTCAGCTTTGCGAAATGAGATACTAGGAAGTCAAGTACAATCAGATGTTTTAACTACGAACACCACATCTTCTGCCTTTATACAAAACAAAAATCCAACAAGAACTGTACAGGTAACTTCCACAGGAACAACTATTAATATAACCAACGCAGATAACAATTACGCTGTGGAGATAGATAATAGTACTAATAATGTTACCATAGATTTCGCAAATGTGACAACAACAAACAACTTTTTTGTGGGGATAGTACAAAAAGGGACAGGTGTAGTAACGTTAAGTAATTATGATATATTACCACAAGATACGATAAATGAGATTTATGGTCAGGGTCATATTGTAGCACTCTCAATAATCAATTCTACTAAGTATTTACATGGAAATTTAAAATCAATATAGATGCAAAGTTTAAGACAATTCATGTATAAATTGACAACAATTAAAAATAAGATACTTAATTGTAATGAAGTAGTGACCTTTGATGGTAGTCAAGGTATATTTATTTTTAATATTAATTTAGGTGAGGAAGTAGGAGGAGTTAATATAAACTACCAAGCGTTTGGGATACCTGATAGGTTTCAAGTAGAGTATGATGGTAGTATAGTTGCAGACAGTTTATATGTAGGGGATAACATCACAGGAAATCCACCAAACGGAGACAATATAGTAGACAGTACTTATACAAATGTTCCAGAATTAGAATGGAATGGAACAAGTTTCCAACCTAATGGTAATGTTAGAGATATCTTAATCGAGCAAGATGATGTGGCACCACAAGGACAAACAGCAGGCGCAGGAAGTATATTTTTTCAAAAAAACACTGCTACGCCTGCAAATATAAAGATTACAGTTTTTGCTCCTTTAGGGAGTACAAGTTGGAATTTAAATGTAGATTGTCCTGACGGAATTTTAGGGACTTAAAAAGAATTGAAAAATGAAACAAGTAAGAGTAAATAAGTTAGAAGGACACTACACAATAAAAATAGTAGATAGATTACCAAAAACAGGAAATTCTAATATACTATATGCAATACTAGATGACTCAAATGAAGAAAAATTAACTTTCAAATCTTTTTACAGATGGAACATTTTCATTAATGATTATGATGTAATAGATAATTCTAGTAACTCAATTATTATAGAAAAGACATCAGATATATCTCTTAATGATGGTTCGGATGGAACTTCTGCTTACGTTGAACAAGATGAATTAACAACAGTTGCTTTTACAGGTGATTATTCAGATTTAAATGGTACGCCTGATTTATCGGATTACGCAACTTTAACAAATGACCATACTTTTAATGGTAATATTTCTTTTAGTCAGCCTGTAAATTTAAATAATTTATCTTTATTTTCTAATAATATAAATACAAGCTTGTCTTCTACTAGCCAAAGATTTTTGTTTGCAAGGCTTTTTAACGGTAATAACTCTAAATTCGGGTTCGATGAAAATGGATTTGTTATTAATACCGTAGCTGCCACAAGTATTAATGATGCGTATATAACTACAGATTTAATAGGTGGTAGCAGCACTTTTCAATTACCAAATGTTTCTAATTTACCAAATAGAACAGCTACATTAGCAAGTGAGGAATATGTTCAAGATTATGTAACTAATAACTCAGGTGGTGCAAGTAGTTTAGAGGGTGTTAGTAGTACAGGTACAGTTTCAGATGGTGATTTAATTATGTTTGTTGGAGATGTGAACCAAACTCAAGAATCATGGATAAAGTTTGATTTACAACTAGAAACTGTTACAATAGGGGCGAGTAGTCTATCTTTTACAAATGGTGCGTCATTCAATAATAACATAGCTTCAAATATGGGTAATCCTATTTTACCAAATGATGGAGTAAACCTTAATTATTTAGAGACATACGTATCTAACAACGCAGGCACAATTGCGAATGCAGATGAGGAAGATATAACTATTGTTAATGATGAATTAAAATTAAAAGACCGTGAATCAAATGTTAACGGGCAAAAAGGTTATAAAATAATTAGAGAAGACTTTGATTTTTCGGCAATTCCTTCCAATTATGCAAATTGTATTTGGGAGTTACGATATGATTATAACCTAAATAATCAAATAATCACTATACCTTCAGGAGTTGTTTTAAAATTTAACGGTGGCTTTTTAAGTAATTATGCTAATATTATTGGCAACAAAACTTTGATTGATGCTGATGTTTTAGAAATTTTCAAAGGAAACGGTAATTTAACGGGTACTTGGGAAGATGTTTCTTTTTTTCCTCAATGGTTTGGAGCAAAGGCAGACGGTATAACAGATGATACTGTTGCGTTGGTAAAGTTACAAGCTACGCCAGCTAGTACATTAGAATTTCCTAAAGGTATTTATAGGGGAAACTTGCCAAACGCAACTTCAAATAGAACCTTTATATTTAAAGAAGGTTCTATAATTGACGGAGTAGCACACATAGCAACGGGTACGGGTCCAGATTATAATTATAACGGAACAAATATAGAGTGGGTAGATGATATACGTATTATAGGAACTCTAACAGCTACTGTAAGAATAGGTACTTACTACGCAAGAAGATTGAATGCAGATAAATTTAAAATTGCTGAAATTTCTTCATCATATCTAAACCAAACAGCAGACGGCGGCTCTAGGGGTGTACACCTTTATCACGGTTCTAAAGATTTTAATATAGGTGAGATAATAGTTGAAAGTACAGTACAAGCTCTTTACGCTTTAGGTATAGATACAGGTGTAACTGTGGATGACGACCACAGATGCGAAAATATTAACATAGGTAGATTAATAGTGCGTAATAACACTGAAACCGTAATAACATCAGCCAACTCTGTTAATACTTATATTGGTGAAGTTATAGCGTATTCGCACGGGGGAATAGGTACGGGTTTTGTTCATACGCAGGATAAAAATTTTAAAATAGGTCGATGTATAGTAGATTCTAGCAATACACCATCTTCAACTGATACAGTAGTTGTTAATACAGGTGCAGAGGTATCTTATGATTATCTTGAAATTAATAACGCAAAGTTAAGAGGTATAAGGGTTGCTGTTGGGGGACATCTTAACGCTAAACATGTTAAAATAAACGGAGCAGTAAGTGATGCTGTTAGGTTCGCAGGAAATGGCAATATAGAATTATTAGAAGTGAATAACGCTCCGACAGGCTTAAACATTGAAAATACTAGTAGCGAGGTAGTTATAGGTAAAGCTTATGCTCAGGGTTGTAATCTTGGATTCGTGGTAAGTGCGCCAAATGTAAGAATAACAGAATTATCTGCTAAGAACTCTAATACATACGGATTAGTTTTAAACGCGGGGGCTACCGATTTTTACAACAAATATTTAGATATAGATGGCGGAATACAGGGCGTCAGATGTTTAAGCCCTGGTGCTGTATCTATGGGTATTATGAAGATAATTAATTGTACAACAGGATTTGCAGGTGGAGGTATGAACAAGTTTAGTTATGAAGCGGTGTATTATGATGGAAATGGAACTAACTCTAATACAGATTTCACAGGGCTAGCAGGTTTTAAAGGTAGTTTGTTTAAAGATAAAGGAGTTGAGAATATAAGAGGTGATGCAGATGTAACTATTGATATGGGTACGGGCGCAAAAAATCAAATTTTTGGAACTTCATTAACAGCGGATAGAACAGTAACTCTTTCAACTACAAACGCGAATTATGGAGATACTATCAGATTTGTTAGGTATGCTGGGGGTTCTTTTAATTTGAATATAGGCGGAATAAAAACTTTAGCCGCTAATCAATATTGTACAATAATGTGGAGCGGATTTACTTATAGATTATTAGAATTTGGAGATTTATAATAAACAACCTACTAGAATGGAAAGTAACACAGAAAATAAAGGATTAACAGGTGTAAAAAATTGGATAGGTAAAATTATATCTATAGTGTAATGACTATGATATAGAAATTATGTATATATTTGTTGTTTTTTCTTTGATTAGAGGGTGTAAAAACCCTCTTTTCTACTTTAATAACATTAAATTTAATATATTTTCAACAAAACATTAAATAGTTTATTTTTGCAGTATGAATAATAGAGAGTTTACATCTAGAGTATCTTCCCAATTAAGAATGTTATCTAAAGATTCTTACATAAGTGACAGACTTATAATATCTACGGGAATAAATATAGCGACTAAGTTTATAACACAAAAAATACAAAATAGGTCTTTGAATAGAAATGCTAATATATTATCTGAATTAAACTGTATAGAATTCAAAGAAGAAAATATATTTAAATGTGGCTATGTAGAATTTAAATCTTGTAAAGCTCTGTCTAAGTCAGAAAAGAGCCTTGAAGACTTAGGTTTAATATTTACAAGGTATGGCTCTAGCATAAAAGAATTATATTCAATAGATAGAGATTCCTCTGTTTTTACTGAAAGCACATTATATCAATTAAGGTTAGATTCAAATAGAGCAGGACATCAAAAAACTCCTAATAAAT
>CBFIII010000032.1:0-42296 GCA_965662645.1 Bacteroidales bacterium | reverse complement strand
AATGATTGTATAAATCCTTTCAATTTATTTATATCTTTTAATGCTGGTGTTATCTCAAATTTACTATTAATATCCACTCCAATAAGGTTCGAAAATGATAATCCTTTTATGGTTTCAGCGTCTTCTGTACTGATGCCTCCGCTTAATAAGAAAGGTCCTGCATCGTTTAATTCTTCTAACTTATTCCAATTAAATTTTTCACCACTTCCACCAAGACCTTCGCTTTTTGTGTCGTATAAGAAAAGATCACATTTTCCTTCGTAAGCTTTGATATCTTCTAATGCTGTGTTGTTGTCAATTTGAAATGCTTTAAAAACGGTATAACCTTTGCGTTGCAGTTGACTACAGTAGCGCGGGTTTTCGTTACCGTGCAGTTGCACAGTTTTGATGTCATATTTATTGCAAGAGCTCAGAACAAAACCTATATTTTCATTTACAAAGACCCCTACACGTTGTATGCTTTCAGGTACTTGGTTGATGATCGCTTTATCCCAATCTTCGCCCACATAGCGGGGTGATTTAGAATAAAAGATAAAACCCATATAGTCGGGATGTAATGCTACTACTTCAGCGATATTCCTCGCTTCACGCATGCCGCATATTTTAATTTTCAAATCATTCATTAGTCATTTGTTAAGAGTCGTTAGTCGTTGCCCACAGCTAGTAATCAATAGCCAACTTTCACTATTGCGTCCACATTAGTCCCACACTTAAGACTAATAGTCCGGCGAGTGTGAATCCTGTTATTTTATTAGCTCTTTGTGAGTTTAATACTTTAGAGAATACATCTCCAAAAGAAACCCAAGCTAGCATACACGGTATCCCGACTAGTGGAAACCCAATGGCATATACCATTACATTTGTATGCAGGCTTTCGTAAGTTGGCATAAATGCACTAGCACCTGCAATAGCAATAATCCACGCTTTAGGATTTACAAACTGCATCAAATACATTTGTATAAACCCAACTTTCTTTTTCAAGCTATCAGCCTGTGATGCTTGAAGGTTTGATAGAGAATATGCCAAATATAGCAGCCATAGCGAGCTCAGTATTTTAAGTGTTAATGCAAATGTAGTATTACGCATCATAATCTCAGCTACGCCATAGCCTGTGATGAACAAAATCGACATAAAACCAAAAAAAACGCCTGCCATTGTTTGATAGACCCCCTTGAATTTATAGAATTTTCCATAGGAAAAAAGCAAATAGTTATTAGGTCCAGGTGTAATCATAGCCACCAAACCAAATAGTATAAATCCTATGATGTTGAAATTCTCCATGTCGTTAGGTTATAGTCAAAAAGCATTAGTTAAGAGCCAATGGCCCAAAGTTAAAGGCTTAATTTCTTTATAAATTCGTCACAAGCAGCTCCAGGATCATCCGTTTTCATAAAATTTTCACCTATTAAGAAACCTTGGTATCCCACTTCTTTTAAGGTTTTGATAGCTTCTACATTGCTAATGCCACTTTCCGAAATACGAACAGCTTCGCACGGTATTTTGTTGAATAAACGCATGGAATTTTCTATACTTACCTCAAACGTTTTTAAGTTACGATTATTAACGCCTATGATGGTGACGTCGGGAGTGTATTTCTCCAGTTGCTCTTCGCTGTGGACTTCCATGATGGTTTCTAAACCTAAAGATTTAGCTAGACGAGCATATCTTTTTAACTGTTCTTTTTCTAAACATTCCGCAATGAGTAACATCACATCAGCACCCATCGCTTTTGTTTCATATATCTGATATTCATCAACGATAAATTCTTTGCGTAAGATGGGGATGTTATTGACCTGACGAGCAGCTAATACATCATCGGTAGTTCCTCCAAAAAAATCGGTATCAGACAAGATAGATAATCCTGCGGCACCCGCTTTATTATATTGTACGGTAACGTCGGTGACTTTTGCTGTGGCATTAATGATGCCTTTCGAGGGCGATTTGCGTTTGTATTCCGTTATGATACCCGATGAGGCGGGGTCTTTTAAGCGTGAAGCTAAAGAATAACATTCCCGTTCAAAAAGCGAAGACTTCTGTAGGGCATCAATAGAAAACATCTTTTGACGTTCTGCGTTGATCTTGAATTTTTGTGCTACAATTGTATCAAGTATATTCATCATAGTATTATTGCATTCGGATGAAAAATCCTCTGAATTATTTATTTTTTACTGGCTTCAATGAGTGTTTTAAATGCCGTATTGGCTTTGCCACTCATCAGCGAATCGTTGGACATCTTTTTAGCTTCAGCTAATTCTATATCATAATAAGTCATCAAAGCTAGAGTGCTATTTATTTCTACCACAGCATTTTGCTCTTTGGTTCCTTTCCCTTCTAATATTGTTTTAAAGATCAGAGCTGCTTCTTCCACGGTATCACCTCCAGCAAGTTTTTTGGCATCAATTTTTTCATAACCCAAATCATAAGGAGAATAGATATTTTCGCCTTTTGTGCTCACACTTTTAAAATCAGAGGTGAGTGATACTTCATCATAACCATCTAAAGAATGGATGATGTTGAAATCGACATCTGTTTGCTGGTAGATGTAAGAGTATAGACGAGCCAAGTCAAGGCTAAATACGCCGACTAATTGTTTTTGTGGAAAAGCAGGATTTACCATAGGCCCTAGCATATTAAAGAACGTTTTCATGCGCATCGCTTTGCGTACTGGCGCTATATTTTTCATAGCTGGGTTAAAAAGCGGAGCGTGTAGAAAACAGATATTTGCTTGTTCTAATTGATAGCGTAGTTTCTTTTCATCGTTGGTGAACTGATAACCATAATATTCTAATATATTAGAAGAACCACAGGACGACGACACGCTATAATTACCGTGTTTGGCTACTTTAGCGCCCGCACCAGCAACGACGAAAGAAGCTAGTGTAGAGATGTTAAAGGTGTCTTTGCCATCTCCGCCTGTACCACAGAGATCTATCAGCGGTTCGTTCCCCAAATTCACACGATGACAGTGTTCCAATAAAGCATTTCTAAAGCCAGAAAGCTCCTCTACCGTTATGTTTCGCATTAGGAAAGTCGTCAGGAACGAAGCCATCTCAACTTCATTGTATTTGCCTGCCGCAATGTCAGACAGAATGGCTTTGGCTTCATCGCTTTTTAGTGTCTTATGAGCTGCCAAATGGTTGATAATATCTTTCATAATATTTAATGCTTAAGGGGTGATTTTATCTTGCTTTGATTGTCTTGTTTTATGCTTATAATAATGTGGGCGGCTTTACGGGCTTTCCGTTTGTACGTTATGCGCCATCACGCTCATTTTTATTAGTCGTGAACAGTAGCTTACTTCGTTCCGCTCTTGGAACAAAGTGAGATCCCGACACTATTGATTTAAATTCTTCGGGAGTCACTCCTATAAAAAATGGCGTGCTGTCTGCATCCCGTACCACTGCAATCCCTGCCGCTCTCACGCACAAGGCAACTGCTGTGGGGTATCACATCTTTTGTGCGAAAACCCTGAATAGTTGCAACGGTTAATTGTTAATCCAATTCTCAATTATTTTTATACCATCTTTTGTTAAGATAGATTCTGGGTGAAACTGAACACCACGAACATCATATTCTGCATGTTTTAGCGCCATAATGTTAGCTTCTTCGTCTATGGCTGTAATTTTTAGGCATTCTGGTAATTGCTCACGACTTACAATCCAAGAATGGTAACGTGCTGCATCAAATACTTTAGGAACACCTTCAAAAATGACATCTTCTTCTTTGGTCTTAATCATAGCCGTAGCAACGCCATGAAATACCTGATCTAGGTTGATGAGCGAAGCACCAAATACTTCTCCTATAGCTTGTAAACCAAGGCATACGCCAAAGATGCTTTTGTGTGGCGCACAAACTTTGATGATGTCTTTCAAATTTCCTGCTTCGTCAGGTATGCCAGGTCCTGGCGAGAGCAAAATCTTATCATAAGCCATCGCTTCTTGTGCGGTGATTTTATCATTGC
Source organism: Bacteroidales bacterium (assembly GCA_965662645.1). Taxonomy (GTDB): domain Bacteria; phylum Bacteroidota; class Bacteroidia; order Bacteroidales; family UBA5342; genus UBA5342. The sequence continues at coordinate 38,335 of CBFIII010000032.1, read as the reverse complement.
GATACACATCGGGTAGCTGACCCGTAATGCGTTGTATGTATTGGACTAAATTATATGTAAAGCTATCGTAATTATCTATAACTAAAATGTTCATAATATAAGGTTGTAAAGTGAGGGTTAATTTTCTTTAACGAAGCAGAACTTAAATTTCTTTAGCATTTTCGATAGCAACTTTTAAGGCTGCTAATTTATTATTAACTTCCTGTAGTTCGTTTTCTTCTTGAGAACTAGCTACAATGCCTGCTCCAGCTTGGTAATACAAGGTGTTGTTTTTACTCATAAATGAGCGAATGGTAATGGCTAAATTCAGCTGACCATTAAGACCTATATTGCCAATACAGCCGCCATAAGAACCTCGAGCTTGATTTTCGTATTTGTCAATGAGTTCCATCGCTTTAAATTTAGGAGCTCCACTTAAAGTTCCTGCGGGGAAAGTGTCGCCATAGATCTGTACCGGATGTGTGCCAGGACGAATCTCACCTACAACTTCCGAAACCATATGCAGTACGTGAGAGTAGTAATGTATCTCACGGAAAAATTTAACTGTTACGTTATCGGCATTACGACTTAGGTCATTACGTGCCAAATCGACAAGCATAATATGTTCGCTATTTTCCTTTGGATCTTCAGAGAGTTGTTTTGCCAATTCTTTATCTTCTTTGTCTTTCCCCGTTCTGCGGAAAGTCCCCGCTATGGGGTTGATGTACGCTAAATTATTATGTGTTTTTATCTGAGATTCTGGTGATGAACCGATGAGTTTGAAATTACCAAAATCAAAAAAGAAGAGATAAGGTGAAGGATTAATGGAACGTAAGGTACGATATACGTTGAATTCGTCGCCTGTAAATGACTGTTGGTAACAACGTGAGAGTACCAGCTGGAAAACATCACCACGCAAGCAGTGTTTCTTTCCTTTACTCACCATTCCGCGGTATTCTTCATCTGTTACGTTAGATGTTTCTTTTCCTTTGGTCTGGAATTTAAAAGAAGAAAAGGTACGGCTATTCAGTTGCTCTTCGATATATTCTATCTCAGAAGCTTCATCATTGAAAATGTGTTCTATAATAGTTATCGTATCGTTGGTGTGATTGATAGCTATGATGTATTTATAAAATTGATACCATAATTCGGGAATGGCTTTTTCTTTGTCTTGTTTCTTAAGCTCTATGTCTTCAAAATATCTTACCGATTCAAAGGTAGAGTAACCAAAAAGACCTGTTGTAGGCAAAGCGCTAATATCTTCGGTAGGGATAAATGCTTCAGAAAAGTTGAGTAATTGTTTTTCTAAATCTTGTTTGTTACTCAGCTCTATAACTTCTCTTTCCTCATTAGGATAGGTATATTCCACTTTATTCCTTTCCGCTTTAATTCCTGCGATGGGTTGCATACAGATGAAAGAGTATTGGTTGTCGCCTGCTTTAAAATCGGCACCTTCCAAAAGTATTGATTTTGGAAATATATCTCTCATTTTTAAATATATAGCTACTGGCGTAAGGACGTCTGCTAAGATCGTTTTTGTGTTGACTCTGAAGTTAAAGGTCTGCATCATTAGTGTGTTTTATACTGTTTTTAAAACAAAAAAGCCTGTCGTGAAAACGACAGGCTTTAGTTAAATTATAAGTAAGCGAGTGCAATTTCACGATTTATCGTCAATCAATTGCCACCACCAAATATTTAAAGTATTGAAATACATATTTTCTTATTTTGTGTTGCAAAGAAAAACAAAAAGATATGATTAATCAAAAAAACGAAGCATTTTTTTTAAATTATATCATTCTATTGTTTTTTTATGTTATTCAAATCTTATAATTTTAGCTTGTTGATAGGTGTTCTAGATCTTTTTTTTGAGTTGATATTTAAATCATTTCAGAATTACCTTTTATCACTCTACATTATGTCCTAACTATTATGTAGAGTAGTGTATAATAAAATGTATTTTTGTCATCTTAATTCACTTTTGCGGTGTTGATATGAATTGTGAAAGTGTTTTTTTTAGTTGTTTCTAATATTTGTTTTATAGGTCAATAAAAGGGATGATATGTCTGATTTTCGTGTTGTAATTGTAGAAGATGAATTACATAATAGTCGTTTATTATCAGGAATGGTAAATGTTTTGCGTCCCAATTGGAAGTTGGAAACGGTATTAGAAAGTGTGGCTGATAGTGTGGCGTGGCTAAAAGATAATGAAGCACCAGATCTAATATTAATGGATATTCAGCTTTTGGACGGCACATGTTTTTCTATCTTTGATCAAATTGATTTTGATTCTAAAACTAAGATTATTTTTACGACCGCTTATGATCAATATGCGATTCGGGCATTTAAAGTTAATAGTATTGATTATTTACTCAAACCGATAAAAGAAAATGAGTTAGTAGGTGCTTTTGAAAAATTCGAAGAAACCCAATTACATCCGAATGGACAAGGCATATCTATGAGTGATAAAGCCTATTATAAATCTATGATGGATTCTATCCTCAATGGAACGAAAGAATACCGTAATCGGTTTTTGATTTCTGGTATTACTGGTTATAGTAAATTGGAAACAAAGGATATAGCTTATATTTACAGTTCTAATAAAGTGACTTTTGCTGTAGATTATACAAAAAAAGAGCATACTTTAGATTATACCCTTGAGCATTTAGAACAGGAATTAGATCCCGATGTTTTTTTTCGTGCAAACCGTCAGATCATTGTTAACATTGATACGGTGATGAAGGTGAAAAATAGTTCGGGGAGTAAATTAAAGGTTATTCTGGAACCATTACCTGTTTTTGATGTGATGGTGAGCCGTCTAAAGGCTTCAGAATTTAAAAAATGGTTGGGGAAATAAATGCCTGTTATTAATATTCCTATGGAAGATAAGTATCTTGAAAGGCTTGTAAATATAGGTTCTTTTAAACTTCGTTATATTATACATCGTGTTTTAAAAGTCTCTAGTATATCTGTTGTGATTTTTATTCTTTCTATTCAGTTTTCTGATGCCCATTTTTCCGATTTCTCTCGTCCATTGATCTATGTCTTTTTATTTGTGATTCTTGCCGCTAACAGTGTTTCTGAAGTGAATTTGTTATTGGTTCGCTACCTTTTGTCTTTCGAAAAGATAAGAGAACGTATTGTTCCTCAGGTGGTAATACTTATTGTTGTGGCTGTTTCGTTAATAGCTTTGTGGCTTAAGTTAGCAATGCATTTTTTCGGTGATGAACATCTATTGTCGTATAAAGTTACACAGATATCGTTACTCTTTGGCGTTTTCCTTCTCATGATTACCCATGTTTTGGTTTTGGTGTCAACTATTGCAAAAGGTTGGTTAGATAGTAAGCAAGAACTTGAGAAACTACAGCGTGCCAAGTTGTTAAGTGATTATAATTCTTTGCAAGATCGTCTTAATCCTCATTTCCTTTTTAATAATTTGAGTGTCTTACGTTCTCTTATTCGTTATAATCCAGATTCAGCAGAAAAGTTTATTGAGAATTTTACGGATGTATATCGTTATCTGCTACGGTGTCATGAGAATACTATGGTGTCTGTTAGGTATGAGTTGGAATTCTTAAACGCTTACATTGCGCTTCATAAAGAACGCTTAGGAGAGGGGCTAAAGGTGATTATTGATGTATCAGAAGATGTGATGGATAAGGAAATACCGCCCATGGCCATTCAGCTTTTAGTGGAGAATAGTATTAAGCATAATATTGCTAGTCGTCATCATCCTTTGGAAATAATGGTGAAGAATGACGGGGATTCTGCGTTATTTGTTTCAAACAATATAAATAAAAAAGAAACGACTTATTCTACACAGACGGGGCTAAAGACTCTTATGGCTCAATACCAATTAATTGCTAATAAAGAGTTAGTTATTAGTGATAATTCCTTAGTTTATAAAGTAACTATTCCTTTATTATAAGATCAAAAGTGATCTGTGTCAGTTATTATTCTTTAAAAAATATTTATCTTCGCCTATCCAAAAAGAATATTTCACTGATCTATGGGTTCAAAACAGGTTACCATAAAAGATATTGCTAAAGAGTTGAATATTTCTCCTTCAACGGTTTCGCGAGCACTCAAAGATCATCCTGATATTAGTCAGCCCACTAAAGACAAAATCAATGCATTAGTTGAAAAATATCATTATCGTCCTAATACAATGGCTCTTAACTTGCGTCAGGGGCGCAGTAATGTCATTGGGGTAATTATTCCAGAGATTGTACATCACTTCTTTTCTTCTGTTATATCTGGCATAGAGGAGGTGGTTCAGGCTAAGGGGTATAGTGTTATGCTTTGTCAGTCCAGTGAGTTATATGAACGTGAGGTGCTTAATAGTAAAGTTTTGTTATCCAGTAGGGTAGAAGGTATTTTAGCGTCTATTTCTAAAGAAACTATGAAATATGGTCATTTTGAGGATTTTCTTTATCACCAAATCCCATTAGTGTTCTTTGACCGTATTGTTACTCAGATGGATACCGACAGAGTGATTGTTGATGATTATAATGGGGCATTCAAAGCGACTCAATATTTGATAAAAACAGGGTGCAGACGTATTGCTCATTTAGAAGCTTCTCAAAAATTACAGATTGGTTATCAACGGAAAAGAGGATATATATCGGCTTTAGAGCAAAATCGCATGTCAGTAGATGACAACCTCATTATTTTCTGTGATAATTTTGATGCAGCCTTAGAAGTGGTTCCTCAACTCATGGCTTTGCCTGATCCTCCTGATGCCATTTTTTGTGTTAATGATTTGACGGCTGCTGCATCTATAAATGCACTAAAAAAATTGGGCTATCGTATTCCTCAAGATGTCTCAGTTATTGGTTTTACGGATGGCTTGGTTTCTACGGTTACTGATCCTGGTTTAACCACTATTTCGCAACATGGTTTTCATATTGGTCGTCGTGCTGCCGAAATTTTATTTATGCGTATCGAAGGTGGTAATGCTAAATTTAAACCTATAACAGAAGTTATTCCTACCGAATTAGTGGTTCGTGGGAGTACAAAACCTTTATTGAGATAACGTTGTATCAACCTTTTCCTATTAACCTGAGTTCGGTTTTAAATTCAGTTACAGCTTGAATTTTATCTCATAATATATTCCCACATCAATAAAATGACAAAAACTTCCGCAATCGTTTGTGGTGCTGTAATAGAGATAGTTGTGTGGTGTCTGTGAGGTTGTAAAACACTTCTTTATACGCCTCTGTCTTATTTCTTAATGTCTTTTCGATAAATTTGCATCAACACAAAGGGAAAATACGTTCTCAAGGTTGAATATAGCAATTTACGAATTATGGATAAACCCAAATTATCTTTTTGGCAGATTTGGAATATGAGTTTTGGCTTTTTAGGAATCCAATTTGGTTTTGGATTGCAAAATGCCAATGTGAGTCGTATCTTTCAGACCTTAGGTGCTGACTTGGATCAGATTCCTATTTTATGGATTGCTGCTCCTCTTACCGGATTAATTATACAACCTATTATAGGGCATGCTAGTGATAAAACGTGGAACCGTTTTGGTCGCCGTCGTCCATACTTTTTGATAGGTGCTGTTTTGGCCTCCTTGTCCTTGTTATTTATGCCTTTTTCACCTGTATTATGGATTGCAGCAGGTATGTTGTGGATTATGGATGCTTCCATAAATATATCAATGGAACCGTTTCGTGCTTTTGTTGGTGATATGTTGCCTTCTTCACAGCGTACTACAGGTTTTGCGATGCAAAGTTTTTTTATTGGGTTAGGTGCTGTTGTTGCTTCTGCTTTGCCTTATGTTTTAACCAATTGGTTTGGTTTTGATAATACTGCAGAACTTAATGTGATACCTAATACGGTTAAGTATTCGTTTATCATTGGAGCCGCGGTTTTTATGGCTGCTGTGGCTTATACCGTGTTTACCACCAAAGAGTATTCTCCTGAACAGCTAGCGGCTTTTGAGCAACACTTGAAAGATGAAAAGAAACAAGAGGAGATAATACAAATACAACCTGATTTTTTAAAGAATGGCTTGATTTGGTCTTCGATAGGAGTAGCTATTACCTTGTTGATTTTACTTTTTCATTTGGAAGCTGAGTTATATATTCTTGGGTTTGGACTAATTGCTTTTGGTGCGCTTCAGTTGATAGCTAAAGTTTTATTATCAAAACAAAAGACTAATGGCTTGACCGAAGTTTTAATAGACCTTTTCAATATGCCTAAGACGATGTCCCAGTTGGCAGTTGTTCAGTTTTTTACTTGGCTAGCTTTATTTTCTATGTGGATTTATGCTACTTCGGGTGTCACAAGTCATATTTATGGAACGGATGATGTGACGTCTAAACTTTATAATGATGGTGCCGATTGGGTTGGTTTTCTATTTGCTATCTATAATGGTTTTGCTGCTTTGTCTGCTTTCTTACTTCCCGTTTTAGCCAGAAAAACAAGCCGCAAGATGACCCATGCTATAGCGCTTACTTTGGGAGGTATTGGTTTGATCTCATTCTTCTTTATCACTGATCCTACTTGGCTAATTGCATCAATGGTTCTTGTTGGTTTTGCATGGGCTAGTATTTTATCTATGCCTTATGCTATTCTTACGGGCTCATTACCATCTAACAAGATGGGTGTATATATGGGCATATTTAACTTCTTTATTACTATCCCTCAGATCTTAGCAGCTACTATTTTAGGTTTTTTAGTGAACCATTTATTTGGTGGAGAAACCATTTTCGCTTTAGTCTTTGGTGGTATATCTATGGTTATTGCTGCTGTAGCGGTCTTATTTGTAGAAGATAAAAATTAAATAACGTACATACAGAGCTGCCTAATTATGCGTCTTTCATATCAATACGAAAAATAATATAATCATTGATTAATAGATCATAAGTCAAGAGTTAAAGTCCAAAATATATAGTAATATGAATATAAAAGCGTGCATATTTGATCTAGATGGGGTGATTGTAGATACCGCGAAGTATCACTTTTTGGCCTGGAAAAGTCTGGCTAGTAAACTAGGTTTTGAGTTTACGGCAGAGCATAATGAGCAGTTGAAAGGTATTAGTCGGATGGATTCTCTGGAATTTTTACTGAAAATTGGTGGTATTGAAGGTTTGAGTGATGATGAGAAGTTGGCTTATGCGGCTGAGAAAAATACACTTTACCTGTCTTATATCGAGACGATGACACCCGGTGATATCTTGCCTAATGTAAAGGAGTTTCTGCTTGATCTGAGAAAAAATGGAGTTAAAATATCCTTAGGATCTGCAAGTAAGAATGCAGAATTCATTCTGAAGCGTTTAGATCTGATGTCTTATTTTGATGCTATCGTTGATGGACGTCATATCTCTAAGGCTAAGCCCGATCCCGAGGTTTTTTTGAGAGGTGCTAAGGCTTTAGAAATACAAGCTGTCCATTGTGTTGTGTTTGAAGATGCGCAAGCGGGTGTTAAAGCGGCTAAGAATGCCAATATGGCTTGTGTGGGAATTGGTTCAGCAACTATTTTATCAGAAGCCGATTTTGTAATGCCAGGATTTCAGGATTTTACCTATGCTAAATTGATTCAGGTTTTTAAATAAAATATAATGATGAAAAAGATAAATTATTTTTTGATGTCTTTAATGTTACTCACTGGATATTCTTGTGTTATGGCTTCTAATGAAATGATAAATGAGGATTTTTTCTCACCCGATGGTAAATTCTCTATGTCTTTTAGTTTAGATAAGGGGACACCGACTTATGCGTTGACTTATAATGAGAAACAGATTGTAAAAACATCTCGTTTAGGACTTGATATTTATGATGGGCAGTTATTGACCGCTTTTGTCTTAGATGGTAAGGTGGAACGTTCTTCTTTTGATGAGACCTGGGAACCTGTTTGGGGCGAATGGCAAAGCATTAGAAACCATTATAATGAAATGCTTGTGACTCTGAAACAAAAAGAGACAGGGTACATTATGCAACTCCGATTTCGTTTGTTTAATGATGGTTTAGGTTTTAGATATGAATTTCCTGATCAGGAGAACCTCCATTATTTTGTTATAAAAGAGGAGCATACCGAATTTGCTATGGCGGGTGATCATAAGGCTTGGTGGATTCCTGGTGATTATGATACGCAAGAGTATGACTATACCGAGTCTAAGTTGTCTGAGATAAGAGGGTTGATGTCTCAGGCTATTACTGGTAATGCGTCTCAAGAAACGTTTTCGGAAACAGGCGTGCAAACAGCGTTAATGATGCGTAGTGATGAGGGAATTTATATTAATCTTCACGAAGCGGCTTTAGTTGAATATCCAGCTATGAATCTCGATTTAGATGATAAGTCATTCGTTTTTACTTCTCATCTGACCCCTGATGCTCAAGGGAAAAAAGGGTATATGCAAACGCCTCGTTCTACGCCTTGGCGTACCGTTATTGTTGCTGATAAGGCGGCTGATATTTTAATGTCTAATATGACTTTGAATCTGAATGATCCTTGTGTTTATGATGATACAGAGTGGATAAAACCTGTGAAATATATTGGGGTGTGGTGGGAGATGATTACTGGTAGAGGTGCTTGGTCTTATGCTGATGTGCCTAGTGTGAAATTAGGGGTGACAGATTTTAATGCCTTAAAACCTAATGGGCGTCATGCTGCCAATAATTCTCATGTTAAAGAATATATCGATTTTGCTGCAGCACAGGGTTTCGATCAGGTTTTGGTCGAAGGTTGGAATGTGGGTTGGGAAGATTGGTTTGGGAAATCAAAAGATTATGTGTTTGATTTTGTGACGCCTTATCCCGATTTTGATGTCAAGATGCTGAATGCTTATGCTGCGTCTAAAGGTGTGAAACTGATGATGCATCATGAAACGTCTAGTTCTGTTCGTAATTATGAACGACATATGGATCAGGCCTATCAATTTATGGTTGATAATGGTTACAATGCTGTGAAAAGTGGTTATGTGGGGGATATTTTACCTCGCGGTGAACATCATTACAGTCAATGGATGGTCAATCATTACCTCTATGCTGTGAAAAAAGCTGCCGACTATAAAATAATGGTTAATGCTCACGAAGCGGTGCGTCCTACTGGTTTGTGTCGTACTTATCCTAACCTTATTGGTAACGAGTCTGCACGTGGTACCGAGTATCAGGCTTTTGGTGGTAGTCATCCCGATCATACTACAATTTTACCATTTACCCGATTACTTGGTGGCCCAATGGATTATACACCTGGTATTTTTGAGATGGATCTCAATAAAATGAATCCTGATAATCATTCACATGTAAATACTACCATAGCTAATCAATTGGCTTTATATGTGACGATGTACAGTCCTTTGCAAATGGCATCTGATGTCATTGAACACTATAAGGCGCACATGGATGCTTTTCAATTTATTAAAGATGTGCCAGTAGAATGGGCAGATACTAAGGTGTTGGAAGCAGAACCAGGTGATTTTATTACCTATGCGCGTAAAGATAAAAATAGTGATAATTGGTTTGTAGGGCGTACTAATGATGAAGAAATACGCATTTCTGATATTTCTTTTGACTTTTTAGATGATGATAAATCTTACATCGCTACGGTGTATGCTGATGCTGCTGATGCCGATTATAAAGATAATCCTAAGGCTTATATTATAAAGCAATATGTGGTGACCAAAGCGTCTAAGTTGAAACAACAATGTGCTCCGGGGGGTGGTTATGCTATCAGTGTAGTAGTGATAAAAGATAAAAAAGATGTTAAAGGACTTAAGCGTTTGTAGAGTGTATGACAATGATTTAATAACTTCAATAAAAGCGTTGTTATGAGAGAATATTATAAAGTCGATGAATGGAGCATTGTTGAGGAGGGATTTGATCCTGATATGCAGGAGGCTTCTGAGAGTGTCTTTAGTCTGGGTAATGGGGCTATGGGACAACGTGCAAATTTTGAAGAAAAATACACTGGTTCTTCTTTGCAAGGCACTTATATTGCGGGGGTTTATTATCCTGATAAGACTCGTGTAGGATGGTGGAAAAATGGTTATCCTGAATACTTTGCTAAAGTGCTTAATGCGCCTAGTTGGATAGGTATTCAGGTGTGGATAGATGATGAGGAACTAGATTTGGCTTCGTGTGAGATCACTGATTTTGTGCGTATTTTGGATATGCAGCATTCTACTCTTAGTCGTAGTTTTGTGGCTACGCAGAAAAGTGGAAAACAGGTAAAAATAGACGTTCTACGATTCCTTAGTATTGTTAATGATGAGTTGGGAGCTATTCGTTATAGTGTTACACCTCTAAACTTTAGTGGTAAAGTAAGCTTATTGCCTTCTATTGATGGGGATGTCCACAATCAGGATTCTAATTATGATGAGCAATTCTGGTCTGTGAAAAGTGTGTTGTCTGAAGCTGGTATGGCACAAATGATAGCGCGTACCAAGAAGCTAGGTTTTGTGGTAGCTATGACCTCGATGTACGAATTGTTCCGTAATGGTGATCGTATCTTTTGTGATGAGAAATTGATTAAGAAAGATAATTTTGTGGGCAATAAAGTCTTTTCTTATGTTCAGAATGGTGAAGCTGTGGTTTTATATAAATATGTTTCAGTGATTAGTTCACAGAATCATGCGGTAGAAGATTTGTCTAATGCTGGTCGCAAAATTGTGGATCTAGCGATTAGGAAAGGATTCAAGAAGCTGCTGAAAGAGCATAGTGTGGCTTGGGAAGAGAAGTGGAGTCATAGCGATATTATTATTACAGGAGATCCTAAAGCACAACAAGCTATTCGTTTTAATATATTTCATCTAAATCAGACTTATACTGGACGTGATGAACGTCTTAATATAGGACCTAAGGGATTTACTGGTGAAAAATACGGGGGAACAACCTATTGGGATACAGAGGCTTTTGTCCTGCCTTTTTTCTTGAGTACTGCGACCAAAGAGGTCTCTCGTAATTTATTGATGTACCGTTATAAGCACCTTGATAAAGCTATAGATAATGCTGCGAAACTAGGATTTAATGGTGGTGCTGCTTTATTTCCTATGGTCACTATTAATGGCGAAGAATGCCATAATGAATGGGAAATTACTTTTGAGGAAATTCATAGAAATGGAGCTATTGCTTTTGCGATTTATAACTACATTCGTTATACAGCCGATTGGAATTATATGCCAGAATATGGTCTTGAGGTATTGATTGGTATTTCTCGATTTTGGGCACAACGAGTGACGTGGTCTGATGACAAAAAAGCTTACGTCATGTTAGGGGTTACAGGACCTAATGAATACGAGAATAATGTCAATAACAATTGGTACACCAATAAGATAGCACAATGGACTTTGCATTATACCTTAGAAAGTATAGAGGATGTAAAGAAAAATAATCTAGAGGATTGGAAACGTATAGCCAAGAAAACTGCTTTTAATGAAAAAGAGGAGTTAGTATTATTCCGTAAGGTGGATGAGAAAATTTATTTCCCTACGCTACAGAATGGTAAACTTTTCTTGCAGCAGGATGGTTATATGGATAAAGTACAGCAGTTTGCGTCAGATCTTAATCCTAAAGAACGACCTATTAATCAGCATTGGTCATGGGATCGTATTCTTCGATCTTGTTTTTTGAAGCAAGCTGATGTATTGCAGGGTATTGCTACTTTCGAGGATCAATATAGCGACGAAGTCATTAAGTTAAATTTTGATTTTTATGAACCTCGTACCTTGCATGAGTCTTCGTTGTCGCCTTGTGTGCATACTATTTTAGCTGCTAAACTAGGAAAGATGGAGAAGGCTTATGAATTATATCTTCGTACTTCGCGTCTTGATCTTGATGACTACAATAAAGAAGTAGCTGAAGGATTGCATATTACCAGTATGGGTGGTACTTGGATGGCTGTGGTTTATGGCTTTGGTGGTTTACGTGTGAAAAATGATATGTTGAGTTTTTCTCCTGCTGTACCTAAAGAATGGGAAAGTGTGGCATTTAAGATTATGTTTAGAGGCAATAGCTTAACCGTTAAGATGTGGGATGATAAAATGGAAATTAATAACTTGGAAGGCGGTGATTTAGAATTGTTGGTCAAAAACAAAATTGTCCTTGTTGCTGCTGGTGCTACGCTTGCTTTATAGGGGGTGTAGTGTTATGTATTTGGAGCGTAGTGTTTGCAAGATTATTCCTTGATTTTGGTACATTTTGATTGTTTTTTGCATGACACTCACCCTGCGCATCAGTATGTTAATTAGATATTTATGTTTTTGACTTAAGATTGTTCTCTGAGTGTAGCAACGAGTTTTGATGTCTTTAACTTGTCTTGAGTAAATGCTTGTCATTTTATTGCATTTGAGATACCTGTCTAACCTTAGGCCTGTTTGTGTGGAAACACGCAACTAAATTTGGCCTATTAATTATAACTCACCTAAGATTAAAATACCTTGAAAAAATTTCTATTGCTATCGCTTTTAATAACGCTTTTTTCGTGTGAAAGAGATGTTGTTCTGGAGGAGGATGTTCTTAAGACTCCGTTGGAGGAAATCTCTTATGCCGATTTCTTTAATGAAGCTGGAGAATTAAAACTTCACGAGATGGAAGTGGTTATTTCTCAAAGTGAGTGGGACAGGCTTATCTCGTTATTAAATGAGAATCTTAAGAGTGATGAATATGTGAAGGCTGACTTGATTTATCGTCATACGCCAGGAAGTCTTGATGAAGTAGATACGATTACTGAAGTTGGTTTGCGGATAAGAGGTAACACTACCCGTCGTTTGCCTTATAAAAATGGCGAATACCGTAGAGCACATTTCAAAATTAAATTTGACGAAAGATTTGAACAGCAAGAGGGTACGCCTGAATATGAGGAGCGTAAGAAGCGTACCTTTGCTGATGTTGAAGCTGTCAACTTGAAATGGGGAAGAGAAGGCGACGAGAGTGATGTCTCACAGATGCGAGAGATTTATCAATATGACATGATGCGCCGTGCAGGGGTATATGTGCCTCTCACAACGTCTTGTCATTTGATCCTGAATGTGGAAGGTGATCGTATAGATTATGGTGTTTATACAGCCATAGAACCTATCGATGATACTTTCTTGGAACACAACATTGGCGATGATGCGGGCGATCTTTACAAATGTTTGTGGAAAGGTATGGGGCCTGCCACCTTAACCAAGAGTTCTGCTTCTGGCGATAGAGTAGGAGAGAGTGATGCCGAGATAGGTTACGAACCATCTTACGACCTGAAAGAAGGTTCTCTAGAAAATAGAAGCATACAGATTTTTATTGATCAAATCAATGATCTTAGTGGTGATGCTTTTAAGACTTATATTGAAGCCAATTTTGATGTGGATCGTTTCTTGCGTTTTACGGCTATGAATGTTATTCTTGGTATGCCAGATGATTATTGGGGAATGGGTAATAATTATTATTTATTTTTTCCTGAAAATGGTAAAATTACTTTTATTCCTTATGATTATGATCACGGTTTAGGTGGTGGATGGCATCCTTTCAATACAGCAAGTGCTGATATTTATTCTTGGTGGGATATGACAGGAGTCAAAAGTAAACCTTTGATGAAAATACTGAAAGATGCAGCATACAAAGAACTTTACAAGAGTTATCTCCGAGATTTTGCATTGGGAGAAAATCCTATCTTTACTTATTCTGACTATGACGAGAATTTCTTTCAAGTATTAGAACAGATGTATTTCCCCTATCTTGATAATGATACGGATGAAGGGGAAGTTTTTGAGCATTATAACGAATCATCTTATTTTTCCACAAAAAAGACGAGCATTAGCTCTCAGCTATAAGACTAGCGAGTTTTTAATACCACATCTGGGTTTAATTCCTTTTTATCCGTGCATCAGTGGCTAAAAACACAATCAGTTTTAATCTCATATTGTGGGGTTAATTCAAGTATTAGAACAGATGTATTTCCCCTATCTTGATAATGATACAGATGAAGGGGAAGTGTTCGAGCATTATAACGAATCATCTTATTTTTCTACAAAAAAGACGAGCATTAGCTCTCAGCTATAAAATAGAGAGTTTTTAATACCACATCTGGGTTTAATTCCTTTTTATCCGTGCATCCGTGGCTAAAAACATAATTAGTTTTAATCCCATATTGTGGGGTTAATTCAAGTATTAGAACAGTTATATTTGCCCTATCTTGATAATGATACAGATGAAGGGGAAGTGTTCGAGCATTACAGTGAAGCCTCTTATTTTTCTACAAAAAAGACCAGCATTAGCTCTCAGCTATAAAATAGAGAGTTTTTAATACCACATCTGGGTTTAATTCCTTTTTATCCGTGCATCCGTGGCTAAAAACACAATCAGTTTTAATCCCATATTGTGGGGTTTATTCTCCGTAGCTTGCTGCGAATAATAAAATATTCTTCAACTAAATGCCTTGTTGATTTGCCCTGTGGTTGTTGACTAAGTAGAGCGAAGTCTTTATTGTCGCATTATATGCAGTGTCTAAAGTGTACTTGAGTGAGCCCCGATAGCTATCGGGATGACTAAAGTTAGGTCAACTTAAGACACTCTAAATACTTTAGCACACTTTAGACACTAAGTGCAAATGCGACATTTAATCATTCCTATTACTTAATAACGATATGTTGACAAGATATTGATTGTTGAGTGTGTGTTTATGACTAAAATGCTCACCTCTTACGGTTTGTAAAGAATATAAGTAAGTTTCTGTTATTCAGTAATATTATTCTGCAAACGGTTGCGGAGTTTTTTGACAATTTAATCTTGCTTTTTTAGCTTGTATTTTTCATTGCCATGTACATTTGTTTATGAAATTTGATGACAATCCAGTTGTCAAATGATTAAATTTTTAATAATTCTGACCTATGATTAGATTTTTCATTTTAACTTTCCTCAGTTTCTCCTATTTGTTGACGGCACAAGTTGTGACAACAGATCCTGCATTGCCTACAGCTGATGAAGCAGTTACTTTATATTTTCATGCTGATGAGGGAACAGGGGGATTAGCTGATTATACAGGAGATATTTATGCTCATATAGGTGTTATCACTACAGAGAGTGACGATGATACCGATTGGAAATATGTAAAAGCCACTTGGGCCGAAAATATTCCAGCTTGTAAAATGACAAAAGTGAGTGCTAACTTGTACAGTTTAACTTTGGCTACTGATCTATACACTTATTTCGAGAGTCCTACTACGGAGAAAATCTTAAAAATAGCGATGGTGTTTAGAAGTTCTACTGGTTCGCCAGAGGGCAAAGATACTGGCGGTAGTGATATTTTTGTTAACGTTTATGAGGCAGGTTTAAATATATCTTTTGAGCGTACAGCAAACTATCTTTTGGTGGATCCAGATAGCACTGTCTCGTTTTCTGCCAATGCATCGCTTGAAGCTGATTTGGAAATTTCAGTCAATGGGATATCAAAAAAAACAGTGGCGGATAGTAAGCTTATCACGCACAGTGAAACGTTTGCTACAGCAGCTGATTATTGGGTGGTGGCGAAAGCATCAGTAGGCACACAAACGGTGCTCGACTCTATCTTTGTATGTGCTATTGGTACACCTACAACAGCCACTATGCCTTCAGGTTTTGAAGATGGTATTAACTATAATAGTAATACAAGTGTGACCTTTGTTTTGCTTGCACCTTATAAGGATAATGTGGTGATGATAGGCGATTTTAATAACTGGGTGCCGTCTAATGAATACTTGTTAAAGAAAGATGGTGAACGTTGGTGGATTACTATTGACGGACTTAATGCTGGTGAAGAATATGCCTATCAATATTTGGTGGACAAAACAATTGCTATTGCCGATCCTTATGCTGAGAAAATTTTAGACCCTTGGAACGATAAGTATATCAGTTCTACTACTTATCCTAACTTAAAAGAATACCCTAGCGGTAAGGTAAATGACATAGTAGGTGTGATAGAGCCAGGAGCCGAAGACTATCAATGGGATGTGACAGATTTTACGCCTCCAGCGAATGAAAAACTAGTTGTTTATGAATTGTTAGTGCGCGATTTTGTGTCGTCACAGGATATCAAGGATGTGATTAAAAAACTTGATTATCTTGATGAATTGGGCATCACAGCTATAGAGTTGATGCCGGTTAATGAGTTTGAAGGCAATAATAGCTGGGGATACAATCCTTCTTTCTATTGTGCTTTTGACAAGAACTATGGAACCAAGAATGATTATAAAACCTTTATTGATAGCTGTCACGCTCGTGGTATCGCCGTTATTATGGATATCGCTTTAAATCATGCTTATTTTCAGTGTCCTCTTGTTGACCTCTATTTTGATGCTGATGCTGGTGATTATGGACAACCTTCAGCGGAGAATCCTTGGTTCAACGAAACGTCGCCAAATACAGAGTATTCTTGGGGAGCCGATTTTAATCACGAATCGGAATATACCGAAGCTTTTGTCGATCGTGTGGTTGCACATTGGATGACAGAATTCAAGGTAGATGGTTTTCGCTTTGATTTCACCAAGGGTTTTACCAATACGGCAGGGAGTGGATGGAATTACGACCAAAGTCGCATCGACAATCTAAAACGTATTTATGACAAGCTGCAAGTTGTCAATCCGGATACTTATAACTATATGATTATTGAGCATTTCTGTGCGGCTAGTGAGGAGACTGAATTGGCTAATTATGGTATGATAATTTGGGGAAACAATAATAATGCATATATGCAATGTGCTATGGGATATAGCACTGATGCTAGCATTGTTAATATCTCACACACAACCAAAGGGTGGACCTATCCAAACCTTATGGCCTATCAGGAAAGCCACGATGAAGAACGTATGATGTATAAAGCTTTAATGTATGGAAATGCTAATACTGATAATTCTTATAATGTGAAAGATACAGCTACAGCTCTGGATCGTATAGAGTTGAATGCGGCATTTTTCTTAACCGTACCAGGACCTAAAATGATATGGCAATTTGGAGAGCTAGGTTATAATTATTCGATAGACTATAATGATAGAGTAGGTGAAAAACCTGTGCGTTGGGATTTCTTTGAAGATCAAGATCGTCGTGATGTTTACGATGTATATGCTAAGATAAACCAGCTGCGTGCGAAATATCCTGTATTCAGTTCTTCAGATTTTACTATCTCTGAACTTTCATATTTTACAAAACGTATTAATATTAACGATGCGAGTGCTAATGTAGCAATTATTGGGAACTTTGATGTGGATGCTCAATGGGTAGAACCTAATTTTTCTACTACTGGTACTTGGTATGAGTTTTTCTCAGGTGATGAGATCAATGTGACAAGCACTGATATGGGCATAGAATTGCAGCCGGGAGAGTATAAACTATATTCTTCTGTTATACTGACAGTGGATGATGTTGATCCTGAATTGCTCGTGCTTGAACAGAAAGATTCAAAGATTTTAATTTATCCAAATCCTGCTGCAGACGTGATAAATATTGAGAATGATAAGACAATTGTTTCTGTTCGTTTGTATAATATACAAGGTCAAATTATTAAACAAAAATCATCTTTCTCTAATGCGGTTCAGTTGACTGTTTCTGATGTGCCAGTTGGTACTTATCTGCTACAGGTAAATGGGGATGATTACTCAAGCTTTTCACGTGTAATGATTAAGTAAATCAGTATTCTAAATTTTTTATTCCGATAGATTTAGTGTAATTCTTTAATACATTAATATTTTATATTATGAAAAAAATTACATTATTATTTGGTTTCATATTTATTGAATCCCACATTATGGGTTTTATTCCCCGCAGCTTGCTGCGAATAAAAAAAGTGTTTAGAATTGATACTCCGTCTGCTTTCAGCTGGGTAGTTTATTTTTCTTGTTTTGAAGATGGAGGCTGAGGACTTTTGTGGTAACTCTAGTGACTATATCCTACAAGTACAAATAGGCAAAATCCGATTGGTGAAAAAAATTGCCATTCAATAGTTTTATGGTTTTTTGATTGGAAGTAAAAGAGGTGTTAGATTTTTCTATTTAGCACCTCTTTTTACAAATTATTATGATTTGAAGGATTTTAACCTTAGGTAAGGTTTTTTAATTCTCAGTAAAACAAGATTTTGTGTAATCTCTAATTACCACAAACGTTTGCGGAGATTTTTACCTAATTGATTCTATTTTTCTTAGTTAGTAAAACAATTGTGTAGTAGCTTTGGTAAAAATTAATAGGATTGTAACATTTGAGTGAGTGTATTTCTTATAGACAACAATTTATTTTTAAGACGAATTTTATGAAGAGACTGACTTTTACTTTAAGGTTCACGATAATATTGGCAACAATGTTTACAGCATTGTCAGCATTTGGACAGAATCTTAATGTGACCGGTGTCGTTTATGACAAAGAGAATAATGAAGCATTAATTGGTGTTAATGTAATGACTTCTGCTGAAGAAGGTACAATTACTGACATTGATGGTAATTTCAATATTACTGTTTCGAGTGGAGCACCAGTTGTTTTTAGCTTTATCGGTTATAAAGCTCAAACACTCATTGTTAATTCTGAATCGAAGCTTACGGTATATCTAGAAAGTGATATAGAGCTTCTTGGTGAAGTTATCGCTATCGGTTACGGTGTGCAGAAGAAAGAAGATAAGACTGGTGCTGTTTTTTCTGTTGGAAATGATGAACTGCAGACTGTTGCTGTTCAAGATCCTATCGAGGCTTTACAAGGAAAAGTTGCAGGTGTAACTATTCGTAAAGGTGGTAGTGATCCTAATGCTGGTTTTGAAGTGAAAATTCGTGGTGCTTCTGGCTTAGAATCAGGAACGGATCCACTTTATGTTGTTGATGGTGTGGCTGGTGTGGATGCTACAACAATATCTCCTGATGATATTCAGAGTATTAACGTATTGAAGGATGCTTCTTCTGCAGCTATTTATGGTTCGAGGGGTGCTAATGGTGTTATTATTATTACAACAAAACGAGGGGTAAGTGGTAAAAGTGTTGTTGAGTATAATGGCTACGTAACAATGGATCAGGTATCGCCAGCCGCAAAGTTAGATTTGATGTCAGCTGATGAATATCGTGCTTATGGCGTTACTACAGGAGCAGCTATTCGTGACCTAGGTTATGATACTGATTGGCAAGATGAAATATATAGAACTGGAATAACTCAAAATCATAATGTATCGCTTTCGGGTGGTAATGAGTCTGGTACTTATAGAGCATCTATTTCTCATAATGATATGGAGGGGTTGATTAAGAATTCAAGCAAAACAAGAACTATTATGAGATTGAATGCTCAAACAAAGGCTTTTGATGACAAGTTGAAATTATCAATGAACTTATCAAATACTATAGAGCATAATGACTATATAAATTATGATAATTCTGGTTCTGATGGTACTTTGTTTCAGGCTTTTCAACGTAACCCAACGATTCCTGTTTATAACGAAGATGGCAGTTATTATCAAGATCCTACTATTCCTGTAAATAATTATAGTAATCCTGTTGCTATCATAAACGATATTCAAAATGAGCGTGATGCAAAACGTCTATTAGCTAATGTTAAAGCCGAACTTGATATTATTAAAGGTCTTAAATTAACTGTTAATGGAGCATATACGCGTGATGATGACGAGACCTTTTATTTTACGCCAGCTGCAAATACCACTTTAGGTTCTGGAGGTGGAACTCGTCAGTATAATAATAGTGATTCTAAATTGCTTGAATCTTTTTTGAGTTATACAAAAGAAATTGAGAGACATAATTTCAATGTCGTTGGTGGATATTCACATCAGACATTTGGGTGGGATGGATTTAAAGCCAGTGGCGAAGAGCCTGGCTCTGATATCACAGAATCTAATGATTTAGCTTCTATGGCTAAAGTTGTTCCAGGTTCTATTGATTCTTGGAAAGGAGAAAGTAAATTAATTTCGGGTTTTGGTCGTGTAGCTTATAATTTTGATCATAAATATTTTGCAACAGCGACATTACGTCGTGATGGTTCTTCTCGTTTTGGTGATAATAATGAATGGGGGCTTTTCCCTTCTGGATCATTAGCTTGGAATCTAAAACGTGAATCTTTTCTTGAAGATGTTGAGGTGTTGAATTCCGCTAAGTTGCGTGTTGGTTATGGTCAGACAGGTAATCAGGAGATTGGTACTTATAAAGATATTATTCTTTGGGGTGTTACTGGTTATACTTTAGATTCCGAAACAGATGCTTATAGTGTTGATTATGGTGCTCTACAAAATGCAAATCCTGATTTGAAATGGGAAGTTAATACAGAAATAAATGTTGGTGTTGATTTCGGATTATTTGAAAGTCGTTTGACGGGTTCTGTTGATGTATATAACAAGAAAACAACAGATCTAATTTATACCTATACGGTTCTTGTTCCACCAAATTTAGTTGATAATACTTTGAAAAATGGAGGTGCTATTGATGTGAATGGTATTGAAGCGGTATTATCAGGATTCATTGTTGATAGATCTCGTTTTAAATGGAATTCTACGTTGACAGTGTCGCATGATAAAGCTGTAGTTCAAGATTTAGGTGATGTCGATAATGTTTTAGAAGGCGAACTGCGTGAGCCATTAGGTTATGGTAATTATACTCAAGTGTTAAAAGTGGGTGAAGAAAGAGGAACTTTTTATGGTCCTAAGTTTGCCGGTATTCGTGCCTCTGATGGTGAATTTCTATATGTAAAAGCCGATGGTTCATTTAGAACTTACGATGCTATTAGTAAAGATGATTATCAGATTTTGGGTACAGCACAGCCTAAGTTGGAAGTAGGTTGGAGTAACTTTATTACATTTAATGAAAGATGGGATGCTAACTTTCTTGTAAGGGGATTATTTGGGCACGATATTTTAAATGCTACAGAGATGGTATTTGGTAACCCTAATTACTTTCCTACACGTAATGTGTTGAGTTCTGCACCAGATAATACGGCACTATCAGGTCCTTCAGTTTTCTCTGATTATTTTTTAGAAAAAGGAAATTTTGTTCGTCTTGAGAATGTAACTGTTGGTTATAATTTTGACACTTCAAATCAGAAATGGTTAGGCAAAGCTCGATTGTTTGCAGCAGCGAATAATTTATTTACGATAACAAACTATAAGGGTATTGATCCTAGTGCTATTGGCGTTGACTTGTTCAATGTGTATCCTAAAAGTAGATCTTTTACTATTGGTTTAAATGCTTCATTCTAAAAAATACATTAAAATGCTAAAGATGAAATTAATATATAAAGTATTGGCCTTGTTTGGGCTTTTGATGCTGTCTTCTTGTGATTTGGATGATGTTGTTTCTGATTCATTGACCAATGATAAATTCCCAGAAACAGAAGATCAACGTAATTCACTAAAGTCAAGTGCATATTCAGAGTTGAGAACTCTTCTTGATGATTGGAGTTTCTGGCTTTATAATCAGGAAGTCACTGCTGATGTTTTGGTTTTTCCACAAAGAGGTACTGACTGGGAAGATGGTGGTAAATGGCGAGTATTGAATCGTCATACTTGGACTGCTGATGATGCACCAATAACACTAATGTGGAATAAAATTTATACTGGTGTTACACGATGTAACCAGGCTATCGAAATTATTCAGAATGGTGCTGAGGGAGAATCACGTGATAGAGCTATTGCTGAGCTAAGAGTATTGCGAAGTTATTTTTATTACTTATTGATTGATAATTATGGTGCTGTACCTTATGTTGATGTTTTTGCAACAGCTAATGCAACACCACCACGCAATACAAGAGCATCTGTATGGCAGGAGCTTGTATCTGTGGTAGAAACGGAACGACAATATCTTTATGATAGGTCAGAAGCAACTGCTACATTGGTAACTAAAGGTGCTGCTGATATGCTTTTAGGTAAGTTATATCTCAATGCAAAAATATATAAGGGTGAAGCTACTTTTATGAAGGCTGATATGGATTCTTTAATTGCTAATATGAATAGGGTGATTGATCAAGGTTATGTTTTAGAGGATAATCGTTTAGCTCCTTTTGCATATGATAATGAGAATTCAACAGAGAATATTTTTACAATTTCTGGTGACGAAAATGTGGATGGTGGGCTTGCAGTATGTATGCGTACTTTTCATACTTTATCGCAAGCAACCTATGATACTGATATTACACCTTGGAATGGGTGTGGTTTTAAACCCGACTTTTATAGAAACCTCTTTGCTGATAATGACGGTTTTACTGATGCTGATGATGTTGCTTCAGTAAATGATGAAATAGTGGATGCACGTGCTGCTGGTTTTTTACGTGGTCAACAATATGATTTAGCAGGTGCTGAATTGAGTAATGCTAATGGAAAACTTATTTATACCAATAAAATAAGTGCAGATATTATGAATGAGGGTTCAACTTATACGAATGCTGAAATTCGGTTTTCTGGTTATCGTGTAGTTAAGTTCGAACCTGAAATAGGCATGGCTCAGTATATGAACAATGATTTCCCAATATTCAGATTAGCGGATGCTTACTTGATGAGAGCTGAGGCAACACTTCGTGGTGGTACGGGCGCCTCTGCAACTGCTGATGAGGATCTTAATATTATACGTGCTAAGGCTGGAGTACCTGACGAAGTGGCAACATTAGAATCTTTGTTAGATGAACGTGGACGTGAACTATACATGGAAGGTCATCGTAGGAGCGATCTTATCAGATACGGCAAATTTGCTGCTCGTGATTGGTGGTTGGGTGCTACAGAATCAGACCCTGGAACACATCGTTTAGTATTTCCTATTCCACAAGATCAGATAGATGTTAATCCAGGTTTATCTGATGATCCTATTGAATTATAAGAAAATCCTTTGGCTTCAGGATGATTTGAAGGCCATTCCTATTATTTTAACTAAAAACTATAACAACATGAAAAAGCAATGGTATTATTTTTTAATGATGGCGATCGCAGCGTTATTTATAACTTCTTGCGATGATGATGATGATAGCCCTGTGGTTATTGATGTGCCAATATATGGATTCCAAGTTACTGGTACTGCTACTGGCGGTGAAGTTTATATCATAGATCAAGCTCAAGTTGCAGAGCCTAGTAGTGATTTTGCAACGAAAGAAACACAATCAGGGATGAATTATGGTATTTATTGGCTAGAAGCTGGTGATATGAGTTTTTCTAATGTAACTGTTGATGGAATAACTACTTATAGTGCTGCTAATGCTATTGAGGTTACTCAATCTGCAGAGGTTGGTGGCGATGAGGATGCTATAACTTACACTGCTGGTGACTTAGTAGTAGACGGAACAGCTGCGTATTCAGTTGCAACATCTGGTCTTTATTATATCATTACTGATGAAGTTAATATGAGATTCTGGACTATGAGTATTGATGGTTTTGAAATTAATGCTACAGGTGATGTTGCTTCTATTGATGCTGGTGGTTCTGCTGAAGGATGTACTTTTTCTGTTGAAGCAGTAGAGTTGCGTGCAGCTTTTAAACTGAGAATAAATAAAGCTTGGAAATTTGTCTTTGAAGATGTGCCTTATGCAGGTGCAACAGCTTTTCCTGATGATCATGCTCGTCCAGTTATTAGTTATGGTGCTGGCTCTGCTGATGGTACTTTAGCTCCTGACGGGGGGGATATTACAATTGATACAGAGAAATTATTAAATTTCACAATTACTTGGGATCCTTCTGTGAAAGGTATTGCTGGTATTACTTATACTACTGAAGAAGGTGATGAATTGCCTGCTGCTGAATATCCAGAGAATATGTATATGACAGGTGCTGCTCTTGGAACTGGTGAATGGAGTTGGGAGACTAATGCTATCTCAATGATACCGGTACATAGTAATCTTCATCTATTCTGGAGTATTCAGTGGGTTGAGATAGGTACTGATGTTGGTTTTAAATTCTGTGAAGAGAAAGCTTGGGGTAAAGATTTTGCAATCACTGGTGATGCAACTGATTTCGTTTATGCTAAAGGTGGTGATAATGTAACTGTTACTGAGGCTGGTTATTATATGATCGTTGTTAACCTTGAAACAGAAACTATTGAAATTAATCCAGCACCTATGATTTATGGTATTGGTGATGCGTTTGGTGGATGGGATGCTGCTACAGCTGCTAATATTTTTACTGTTGATAATACAGCTAAGACTATAATATCTCCTGCTACAACTGTAGATGGAAATATACGTATGCACGTAGCTGCTGCAACATTGACTAACGCTGAAGGTAATGCTGTAGACTGGTGGCAATCTGAATTAAGTGTAATTGACGGTGTTATAACATATAGAGGTGCAGGCGATGACTTAGCAGATGTAACAACAACTGTAGGTCAGGTTGCAACACTTGATTTTGTGGCTGGTACAGGTGTTATTCAATAATAGAAACTAAATAGCTTTTATCAGCTAGTGTTTTATGAGAATTTCAAAAGATCTGTGGGATTATTCTCACAGATCTTTTTTTTATTAAAATGATATATATTTGTCACAATACTCTAATATTATAAATTGATGAAAAAGATTCAACTAATATGTATTTTATCATTATTTACACTTCTGACCTTTGCAAAGACTAACCTCGAACGCGTAGAACCCGCTTTTTGGTGGGTAGGAATGCAAAATTCAGAATTGCAACTGATGGTATATGGTGAGAATATTTCTTCGACAGAAGTGGTGATTGATTATCCTGGTGTTGTGTTAGAGCATGTGACCAAAGTAGAAAGTCCTAACTATTTGTTTTTAGATCTTAAGATGGACGAAACAGTTAAAGCTGGACATTTTAACATCAACTTTACACAGAAAGGAAAAGTTAAACAGAGCTTCGATTATGAATTAAAAGAAAGAGATGAGAATGTAAGAGAACGTCAGGGTTTTAATACCACTGATGTGATGTATCTTATCACACCAGATCGTTTTGTCAATGGAAATCCTGAGAATGATAACGTGGAGGGTATGCGAGAAATGGCGAATCGTGACTTTCACGGTGGGCGTCATGGCGGCGATATTCAAGGACTAATTTCTAGTCTAGATTACATAAAAGAGATGGGATTTACCGCTATATGGGTGAATCCTGTATTGGAAAATGATATGAAGACCTATTCTTATCATGGTTATTCTACGACTGATTTTTACAAAGTAGATGCGCGTTATGGATCTAATGAAGAGTACCGTGAGTTAGCGCTTAAATCAGAAGCAAAAGGTATTAAGCTCATTATGGATATGATTGTGAATCATATTGGTTCTGAGCATTGGTGGATGAAGGATAAGCCCACCTCTGATTGGATAAATAATGGTGGAGAGTTTCTACAAACATCACACAAACGAGAAGTTAACGTAGATCCTTATGCTTCAGAATATGATAAGAGACATAATTCTGATGGATGGTTTGTAGAATCTATGCCAGATCTTAATCAGCGCAATGATCTGTTGGCTACTTACCTTATTCAGAACACTATTTGGTGGATTGAGTATGGATGCCTTTCTGGTATTCGCATGGACACTTGGCCTTATCCTGATAAAGCCTTTATGAATGAATGGTGTGAGGCAGTGATGGCCGAATATCCTAATTTTAATATTGTAGGAGAGGAGTGGACTGTAGAGCCAGCTTTAGTATCTTATTGGCAAAAAGGGCAAACAAATAACGATGGTTATCATTGTGCTTTGCCTAGTTTGATGGATTTCCCGATGCAAGAGGCAATTGTACGTGGAGTAAAAGAGAATGGTGAAAAGATGTACCATACTTTAGCTATGGATTTTCTTTATCCTGATCCCGATAACCTAGTGGTGTTTTTAGACAATCACGATATGAGTCGCGTGTTTACACAGGTTGATGAGGATTTTGAGGCTTACAAACGGGCGGTCGCTTATTTGACCATTTTGCGCGGCATACCTCAAATCTATTATGGTACTGAGATTTTGATGAGTAATCCGGGTACAAATGAACACGGCATTATACGTTCAGACTTCCCTGGAGGATGGGCTGGTGATTCTATTAATGCATTTACAGGGGAAGGATTAACAATTCAGCAAAAAGAAGCGCAAGATTTTATTAAGTATTTAATGAATTGGCGCAAGACAAAGTCCGTCATTCATTATGGAAAAACGATGCAATTTGCACCCCTATATAACGAGCAAGTTTATACTATGGCGCGTTATAATGACGACGATTTAGTTTTGTTAATTATGAATAATAGTGATGCAGATGTGGAGATGAATCTCAATCGTTATAAGGAAATTACGGATGGCATTTCCTCAATGAAAGATGTCATGAGTAATGTACGTGTGGATATGACGCAAGAGACGATTAAAATTCCAGCTAAAGGATTTCTATTGTTGGAAAAATAGAGGGTGTGAATATGTGTTGCACTTTCAGTGCGCTAATTGTATTTCGTATTTTTACCCAAGGTGTCGTATTTCGCTACGGCTCAATACTTGCCTTGGGCTGAATTACAATAGGCTTTCAGCCATTTTATGTTACGTTGTTTCTTATGCAGTTTTGATTAAAATATAACCAATACCTATTGCCTGCAAGGCATACCACAATTCAGCCCAAGGCAAGTGTTATTTTTAGAAAAATAATTTTACTAGGAAAACGACAAATGTAATATATTTGTATAGCATTAATATGATTCCTTTAACGTAAACCAATTTGCCTGAAAGGCAAACCACAATTCAGCCCAAGGCAAGCGCAGCGACACCTTGGGTATAGAATGTCGATGTATAAAAAGCGGGCTGCAAGCCCAGTACAATCTATATTGATTGTTGATGTTGAATAGATTAATGTTTAATTAAAAAGAAAATGATTAAAATTTAACGAATATTCATTGCCTGCAAGGCATAAATAATTTAGCCCAAGGCAAGCGCAGCGACACCTTGGGGTTTTGGGATCACAAAGGGAAACAAATAAAAAGAAATATGAAACGAGTAATTTTAGTAATGTTACCTTTTTTAATGATGGGATGTCAATCACAACCAGAAGAAAATCTTCAAATAGAAGGTAAACCTGTAGTCTATCAGGTTTTTACCCGTTTGTTTGGCAATACAAATACAACCAACAAGCTGTGGGGAACCAAGGAGGAAAATGGAGTCGGTAAATTTGATGATTTCACCCAAACGGCTTTATCCGAAATTAAGGATTTAGGAGTGACGCATATCTGGTACACAGGTGTATTGCATCACGATCTTATCAGTGATTATACGGCTTATGGTATAACTAATGATGATCCTGATGTGGTAAAAGGACGTGCAGGATCTCCCTATGCCGTGAAAGATTATTATAATGTAAATCCTGATTTGGCTGTAAATCCTGCGAGACGATTAGAAGAGTTTGAGGCTTTAATTCAGCGCACTCATAAAGCAGGGATGAAGGTTATTATTGATATTATTCCTAACCATGTAGCGCGTAATTATCATTCTATTTCAGCTCCAGTGGGTGTTAAGAGTTTTGGAGAAAACGATGATACTACTGTTGTTTATCAGCGTGATAATAATTTTTATTATATTCCTGGAAAGGCATTTAAAGTGCCTGCTGGCGATGGTTTTATTACCCCACTTGGAGGTGAGGCGCATCCTATGATCGATGGTTTATTCACTGAGTCGCCCGCTAAATGGACGGGCAACGGTTCGCGTCAAGCGCAACCCGGACCTTGGGATTGGTACGAAACGGTAAAAATTAATTATGGTATTCGTCCTGATGGGACACATGATTTTCCCGCACTTCCTGACGGTTACGATAAAAAAGGTGTGGATGAACACTATGCTTTTTGGCAAGATAAAGAAGTGCCTAATTCGTGGATTAAATTTAGAGATATTGCTTTGTTTTGGATAGATAAAGGGGTGGATGGTTTTCGTTTTGATATGGCGGAGATGGTGCCTGTGGAGTTTTGGAGTTATATGAATTCATCAATTAAAAATATTAAATCAGATGCTTTTCTACTTGCTGAGGTATATAATCCTGCTTTATATCGCGATTATATCCATATAGGTAAAATGGACTATCTCTATGATAAAGTAGAACTTTATGATACCTTAAAGCATATTATGCAAGGTCATGGAAGTACGGATCATATTGATGCTATCCAACAAGGCTTAGCCGATATTTCGTCTCATATGTTGCATTTCTTAGAAAACCATGATGAACAGCGTATTGCGTCGCCTCAGTTTGCAGGCAGTGCGGAGAAGGGTAAGCCTGCTATGGTTGTTTCTACATTAATAACTACGTCGCCTACAATGATTTATTTTGGACAAGAAGTGGGGGAGAAGGCGGAGTTTTACAGTGGTTTTGGAACAGCTTCTCGTACTTCTATCTTTGATTATTGTGGTGTTCCTGCTCATCAACGTTGGATGAATAATGGCGCTTTTGATGGTGGTCAGTTAAGTGATGAGGAAAAGGCTTTGCGACGTTTTTATAAGACACTCTTAAATCTATCGCTTCATTCTTCTGCCTTGAATGGAAAATACAGAGCGATACATCAGTATAACCGTGATATGAAGACTTCGTATAACGATAAATTATTTTCTTTTATACGCTGGGATAATGAAGAAGCTTTGTTGGTACTGACTAATTTTAGTGATTCCGTCTCTTATCATTTCTCCCTTTGTATCCCTAAAGATCTTACTGCGGAATTAGTTTTAGAGTCGGGTGATTTAACGGATATGTTAGAATCTAATAAAACATTTTTTTTAGAGGTAAATGATGAGAAAGCGAGTATCGACATACAGATCGAACCTTTAGCATCTTTTGTATTCTCTTTAAAGTAGCCGTATTTTAATTAGCTCTATAATGTGATTTTATGTGTGTTTTTTAAGGAAAGAATAGTTTATTATAGCTCAAAAAACAAAAACCTTCAAGCTTGAAAATCAAGACTTGAAGGTTTTGTAAAAGAGAATCGCACCGCATTGTGTAAATTCCTAAGATCAGGATTTGAGTGCCGTAAGTCGCAAGTATCCACTCGCTCCAATTGGAGACCCGAAGGCGTGGCCCGCTTTTAACATACTGTAGCTTTCTCGGTAATTGATAAGTGTTGAATTTACCAAACTTGACCGTACGATTCGATAACAAAAATAAGGTCAAAGTGGTCTTTCTCCAAATTATTTCAGCTTTTTTTTAGTGATATTTATTACTTTATTTTTCAAAAGGTTTTATTCTCAAATCAATTTTAGAGTAGGGTGAGTTAATGATTCTCTTTTGGGTTAAGTAAATATTTTATATTGATGTAACTAAAGAGAAAGTCAGTATCGTTATTGAGATAAAAAAACTTAGCTGTTTTTGTAAAAAAATGAATGTTGTCTTTAATGAGTGATACATTATTTGTGGTTTCTTTTAAGAAAATTGATTGAAAATAAGTAAATATTCAATCCCACATTGTGGGTTTTATTCCCCGCAATTTGCTGCGAAAAAAATCGAATTGATGTTCTGTTTGCTTGCAGCGGGGGCGTTCATTGTGTTATTCCATCTGTTCGTTGTGGTTTAGAATATTAGGGACAGCTATAAGTGTAAGTATTTCCCAGTATAAGATGCTTTGCATTGGCAGAGATCTTCTGGTGTGCCTTCAAAGATGAGCTGACCTCCATTATCGCCACCTTCTGGTCCTAAATCGATGACCCAATCGGCACATTTTATAATGTCAGTATTATGTTCTATAATTAATACGGTGTGACCTCTTTCTATTAAAGCATTAAGAGCCTTTAGTAGGGTGTTGACATCATGAAAATGCAGTCCTGTAGTGGGTTCGTCAAAGATAAACATAGTAGGGGCGGCGCGTTCTTTACTTAAAAAGAATGCGAGTTTAACACGCTGACTCTCACCACCTGATAGGGTGCTCGAGGATTGCCCTAGTTTGATGTAACCAAGGCCCACATCTTGTAAGGGTTTTAGTTTTTTTATGATGCTCCGTTCATAACGTTCATTCGTTTTTGTGAAGAATTCTATGGCTTCATTAACGGTCATCTCAAGGACGTCGAAGATGGTTTTTTTCTTGTATTTTACATCTAATATTTCATCTTTGAAACGTTTTCCTTTACAGCTTTCGCAAACTAACTGTATGTCGGCCATAAACTGCATCTCTACCGTG
Source organism: Bacteroidales bacterium (assembly GCA_965662645.1). Taxonomy (GTDB): domain Bacteria; phylum Bacteroidota; class Bacteroidia; order Bacteroidales; family UBA5342; genus UBA5342. The sequence goes on along the minus strand of CBFIII010000032.1, from coordinate 8,390 downwards.
ATGATGCCTTCTCCTTGGCATTCGTCACAACGTCCGCCATCTACATTAAATGAAAAATGAGAGGGTTTATATCCTGCCATTTTAGCCATTGGTTGTTGCGAATATAAATTGCGGATATCATCGTATGCTTTGATGTAGGTCACCGGATTGGAACGCGATGATTTCCCTATAGGGTTTTGATCTACAAATTCTACATGGTGAAGCATCTTAATGTCGCCGCCAAAGTAACTGTGAGATCCTGGACGTTCTCCACCGAAATCCGAAAGTTCGCGCTGCATCAAGGGTAATAAGATACGCTTAATCAAAGTCGATTTTCCTGAGCCGCTTACTCCTGTAACTACGGTCATTACTTCGAGTGGAAATTTGACATCAATGCCTTTTAGATTATTTTCTGCGGCTCCTTTTATCTGTATATAGTTACGCCATTGACGGCGTGTCTCAGGAACTTTTACCGCCATTTCGCCTCTCATATATTTCGCCGTGAGGGTGTCTGCGTCTTTTAGTTTTTCAGCGTCACCAGCAAAGACCACTTCTCCACCTAAGCGCCCTGCGTATGGCCCAATATCTAAGATGTAGTCTGCTGTACGAATGATATCTTCATCATGTTCTACTATGATTACGGTATTTCCTAATTGTTGTAATTTGCGTAATACTTCAATAAGGCGTTCTGTATCACGTGGATGTAGCCCTATTGAGGGTTCGTCAAGTACGTACATAGAACCTACTAGGCTGCTGCCTAATATAGTGGCTAAGTTGATGCGTTGACTTTCGCCTCCTGATAGTGTTTTAGACAGACGATTAAGGGTGAGATAGTTTAAACCTACGTCGCAAAGAAAACCTATGCGTGAGTTTATTTCTATCATGAGTCTTTTGGCTACGTCTTGTTCTGATGGGGTAAAGTGTATTGAATTAAAGAAATCTCTTAAATCACTAATCTGTAGATTCACTAATTCGGTTATTGTTTTGTCTCCTATTTTCACATAAGAGGCTTCTGCTTTCAGTCGGGTGCCATTACATGCTTTGCAAGTCGTTTTGCCACGATAACGGGCCAGCATCACACGGTTTTGTATCTTGTATTGTTTGGCTTCTAGTTTGGCAAAAAAATCATCTATACCAGGGAATAGAGGTCCGCCTTTCCATAACATTTCTTTGTGTTCCGCTGATAATTCGAGATAGGGGGTGTGAATCGGAAATCCGCTTTTTTCGGCGGTCTCTACTATGGCGTCACGCCAGGTTTTAACTTTATCACCACGCCAGCATACTACCGCATTATCATAGATGGTTCGTGTCTTGTCAGGAATAACTAAATCTTCGTCTATCCCTATTACTTGTCCAAATCCTTCACAAACAGGGCACGCTCCTAAGGGGTTGTTAAAGCTAAATAGATGTTCCGAAGGTTCTGTAAAAGTGATGCCATCAGCTTCAAAACGCATAGAAAAAGGTTTGATGTTGGTGCCTTCTTCTGTGATTATCTTCACTAAACATTCTTTATCTCCTTCATAAAAAGCCGTTTCTATGGAGTCTGTCATGCGGCTTAAGGTGTCTTGATCACCGTTCTTTACCATAAGGCGGTCGATGACAAGGTAGAGATGTGGTGTGTTGGGTACATCATCCAAACAGTCGGCTATCTTTTTCATCTCATTATCCACATCCAGACGAGAAAAGCCTTGCTGTTGCAGTACTTGGAGCTGTTCTGATACCGTACGTTCGTTGCGTAGTACGATAGGAGCCATAATCATGACTTTGGTGCCTTCTTTGTGTTTATTTATGAAATGGGTGACATCAATTGTGGCATGTTTTTTTACGATATGACCTGTGACTGGGGAGTAGGTTTTTCCTAAACGTGCAAAAAGAAGTTTAACGTAATCATAGATCTCAGTGGACGTTCCTACAGTAGATCTTGGATTGCGGGTGTTCACTTTTTGTTCTATGGCAATAGCTGGTGGAATACCTTTGATGTAATCGACTTCTGGTTTTTCCATCCGTCCTAAAAACTGACGGGCATAGGATGATAGACTCTCTACATAACGGCGTTGACCTTCAGCGTATAAGGTGTCGAATGCTAATGATGACTTACCAGATCCTGAAAGGCCTGTGACTACAATAAGTTTGCCGTGAGGTAGTTCTAAGTCTATATTTTTTAAGTTATGAACGCGAGCGCCCTTGACTGATATGTGTGAAATTGCTTTTATTGCCATTCAATAATGTGTTTTTTTTGAATCCCACAGTGTGGGGTTTGTGCTCAGCACTTTGCTGCGAATGCTGAGATTTTTTTTTAACTTGATACTTCCTGTCTGTTTGTAGCGGGGTATTTATTTAGCTACAAAGATAGTTATTTCTATAGGCATAAATTCTAAAAAGGGTGAAGGATTTATGAACCGTATTTCTTGGCTTGTAAAGATGTTTTTTCAGGATTCCAAGGGTCTTTATATGACAGCTGAAAGGCTTCTTGTATATAAGCAATCAAACGGACAATACGCATAAATGGTCCAATATAGATGGTCATGAGAGGCATGATTGACCACAATGCTTTGACTTGAAATCTATTATGGTTTAAGATCTTAGAGAGAATCAGCATCTTTATCATTTTTGTTACGGTATTGAAAATCACTTTCAGAATAAAAGCATCAACCAATAGCATAGGGTGATCGGCTATGAGTGTTATGAGATAGACAATCCAAAGGAAAGTGGCTATTAAATTGAATGTGATATTTTCCAAATTAGATAGCATATTAACCATCGAGAAGTTTTTATTAGGGACAAAAATATCAGAGTGTTTTATAATACGGAAACGAACCAGTGATTTGTTCCAGCGTAAGCGTTGTTTGATCAGAACCCAAACATTTTCGGGCACATTAGTACGGCAGATCGATTTGTCCGCAAAATATATTTTAAATCCTAATTTTCTTATCTTTTGTGTGATGTCACCATCTAATCCGGGACCAATATCCCAATAACCAATTCGGTCTAAGATATCTTTACGAAAGGCTCCAAAAGCACCAGAGATAGTACGGTAAATGCCTAAACGACTCGTTACAATACGAGCGAGCATAATGGTTTGGAGATACTCCATGTTTTGGAGTTGTGTGATGAGGTTCTTGTAATAATTACGAGCCATGACATTGCCTCCGATGCCTCCAATAGTTTCATCTATAAAAAAGGGGAGTATAATTTCTTCAATAGCATCATTATCTAATGAACTATCGGCATCTAAGTGGACGATGTATTTGCCACTACAGGCATTGGCTGCAAAATTGGCTGCACTAGCTTTACCTCCACGTATTTCATTACGAAGAAATTTAGTAATGTTACCATTATTGATAAAACTCTTACAATACTCTTTTGTGTTATCGTCTGATCCATCATCTACCACGATGAGTTCAAAATTTTTATACGTCTGTGCTCCTAAACTACGGATAAGGGTGTAGATCTGCTTTCCTTCATTTTTACCAGGGACAATGATGGATATTAATGGGTTTTCTTTGAATAATTTATGTCTTGCATTATTTATTTTATTTTCACTGTATTCAGGGTACAAAGCATTATGGACTAGGACTGCAATATCTAAAAGCAAATACCTTGGAATCTCTATGATAAAGAAAAACCAAAAGGTATGAAACATAGTTGTTATAGAAATATGAGAGAAATAAATGAATACATCTGTCCATATGTCGTAGAGAGTCCACATAAATTTTAAATTTCAACTGTTTCTCTTGACTTGTTCTTGAATAAGGTTAATTTTCCGTGTATTTGAGTATCAATATCTTTTGCTTTAAGATATTTTACTAAAAATTTGATGGTATAGGTATAAAGCATCTGTACATCTGAGAATAAGAAAGTATGTGGGAAAATCAAAGCAAAACGTCTATTGTCTTCATAGATATAAACGAAATCCGGTGATTTTTTACGTAACTCAAAACATACTTCATCAAAAATCTCATCTGAAATCATGGCTGAGTTATCAATCTTAATTAAACCAGTGATCAATTCAGTACCTTGTTGCCATGCTTTGCGTTTTTCAAGGTTAAACATAGTAACATAAGTGTTTTTAGAAATATAACCGTCACGTATAATATCCGTATTGTTATTGTCAAATCCTTTGCCTGTATGGGCAAATAAAACACCTTGATTGGTTATCTCGTAGATATTAATGGGTACATTAATAAGACTTTCTATCTCACTTACTGTTTGACAATGAAAGCAAAAAGATTTCATCTCTGGTTCCTGAAACTGATATTCACAATTGTTACACTCGTAAATGAATGAGGGTTTATCGTAGTCAATTCCTATGTTTTTCAAAAATCGATTACATTGTGGACAAAGTAATTCGCCAGTAGATGTAATGTATTCAGATTCTGGTGATATGTTGGCGCACACAAAATGGTGTATGGTTGCTTCTGAATCTAAATTACTAGATCCACAAGAAGGACATACTTCTTTTATGTTATGAAATCCGGTATAGCATTTAGGACACAAATGAACGGTGTCAACAAATGAGGGTTTTAAAAGATTATATTCAGCTGCTTTATTTAAGGTAGCAATAATGGTTTTGTAATCATAGTCCTTAAACTGAAGAGCTGCAATGGGATATTCATAACCCATTAAACATTTACTGTTTACGATAGGCGTAAGTAGGTTGTCGAAATGTTTACGCGTAATTATAAAACGTAAAATATTAGAGAGCTCTAAGTCCCTATTGAGTGGTTTTGTGGTGAATTTTAGATTCTCTTTAATGATATCTTTGATGTCGGCGCTCAGACTTTCTAATTCCGTGTCGCGGTTGATGATAAAATCACTCGATATTTTAACCGATTCACTTACTTTTCTTGGATGTAGTGGTGTATTAAAGGCGGTGATATTTATGAGTATGGGTGATAATGATACTTTAGGTAAATGGTGAGAACGTATAAGACTCAACAAACGATAAGTCTTTGACGTTTCATAATCTATAACTACTGCATCAGCACTTTCAACTTCAGGCAATACGCCCAAATCAATATCTTTGATATAGACAAATTTCAATTCATCGATATAGAATGATTCATTGTCTTTTGATTGTGTTATGATTTCGTTAATCTTTGACATAACTATTTAGTTTTCTTCTTTTAAAGTGCTTTTCTTTAGAAAATGATCAACTATACTAAAGCGGTGTTTCAAATTACTTGTGATAACTTTTACAGTAGATCCATCAAGACGAGACCATCGTTCTTTTTCTTTATCATTGATGGGGGCTAATTTTAATAACGCAAAACGCGTGTCGTCAACGGATCTAAGGTCTTCAGGCATTTGTTCGGCCTCTCTATAGATGTGTGCTATGCTTCCTAAGCTACGGCTGCGATCAGGAAACATAACTGTTACGGTGTCATTGGTTTGGTAACGGTTCATGTCTTGAAGTTCTACATAAACCAATACGTTGACTTCATTTTTATTAATTAAACGCATGACGTCCACTTTATCTACATATTCTTGATCTGTGACTAAAATTCTATTTATTCGTCCCTTGATTGGAGCTCGATAGGTGCGTACTGTGTCTGTATCATAGGCATATAATAAGTCTGTATAGTCTGAACCAATGCTGTTTAATTCTTTTTGGAAAAGAAAAACTTCATCTTTGAGTTTCTCAATGTTTATGTCTATTTGTTTTATCTTATAAATTTGTAAATCATATTCTTCTTTGCTCTTAAGGTTTTGATTAACCATCTTTAGCAATCTTTTTGCAAAATCTTTTTCAACGATGAGCATCTTTTGATATTTGCGTAATTCTATTCTTGCTAAATCTAATTTTTGTTGTGAGGTGATGCGTTCACGTAAAAGCCATATTTCTGCATCATTTGATGCCCTTTCTATTGAGCTCGCCGTGTGGTACGAAAATAGAGCTTGATCTACATTAACGGTGTCATCTTCTTGGACATATATTTTTTCTATCTTTATCCCAAATGGGAAGTTGATAGGAAAGTGTTTGACTGTTATTTCTCCATCAGAAACAGCAAAAAAACTACGAATCATAATGAAAATAATAAGCGAGGCAAACATGATAAAAACGATAGATTGGTAAATTATTTTTCCCCAATTTCGGTTCTTTCTTTTTATCTCAGCTTTAAATTCAAGCGTAGGTGTGGAACTTTTATATGCAAACTTCTTCACAACGTATTATCTTAAAAAGTTAATAATTAGTGTTAATAGAAAACAGTATAGTTGAATACCAAAGTGCTTTCACTTTTCTCTATAATGTTGGTCAAGGTATAAAAAGCATTTCGTTTTTGTAATGCTATTTTTTTCTTATAATGAATAATCATCAATAAGCGTTCATAATAGTCTTTTTGCACATTGAAATAATCGCCTATCTTGCCTTCGTTTTCAAGTTCTAATTTGTTGATTTCGTATTGGTTAAAGTTGATCTCTTCGATGTAACGAAAAACTTGATGGTATTGTGTTGTTATTTCTTGATCTTTTGTAGCCTTAGCGGTGTTGAATTTTAGCTCGAGCATTTCATTTTCCAGAGAGTTCACTTTCTTTTTTGCAACGGAAAAAGGCACTTTTAAGCTGACGCCATAACTGAGATAGGTGGCGCTGAAACCTTTGCCATTTTCATCAAAAGCATTAAACCGTACATTAGGGCTTAGTGATATTTCATTGAGTTTAGAGGCTTTTTTGTCTGCTAATTCTTTTGATACGCTCAATATATCTGTTTCTCTATCAACGAGATTGTCCAGTTGATCTAGAAATTCTTTTTTTATGTGATAAAGAGGGAGTATGGGAATGATGCTGTCCAGACTAAACGTGTCAAGCTTTTCCATTGTTGGTAATGCTAGCTGGTAACGTTGTTGAGCTATTTCAAAGTCAAGTCGTGTTACAATATCCTGAAAATAAGCTTTCTTGTACCAATATGCAATGACCGTATTAATGTGGTATTCTAGATTTTTCCAATAGGCTAACTCTTCCATATAGGTTTGCTCTATTAGCATGCGTTTCTCTTCCATCTTAATAAGGAGGTTGAGTCTGTCGTGTTGTCTTAACGTGACCTGTCGCTTTAAATCCTCTTCTTGTGCTTTGAGGTTGCTTATTTTCTGTCCATCTTTCAGAAGATCCCATTGTAAACCTACGGATACTTTTTGTTTGTAACCGTAAAATTCATCGTTAACACCTATGGATTTACTGTTGGCACTAAAATTAGTCGTGGCATTGATACCATTAAGCCATGATTTTCGTAATGCAACAATTCTATCATAATAAGCATTAATGATAGAGTCGTTTTTTGTATTGTCGAATTCTGAAAGAATTTGAATGATGGTATCGCCTTCTATGGCTGGAGGTGATAAATATTTTTCAAAATCTTGTGAGAACGATATAAATACTGGTAAAAAGAGAAGAATACCAGTCAGGAAAAGCTGTTTGCGCCTTTTTCTAATCATAAAGATTCTGGTATTATTTTTTTAGATGATCTTCAATTTGCTGGATCAAGGTATCACTACGAATTGGTTTAAGAATTATCCCTGTAAAGCCATTTTCTTTTGCTTCATCAACAAGATAATTGTCTTTGTCATAATTGTATGCTGTTACGGCAAGAATGGGGGTTGTTGTATTTATCTTTCGTATTAGTTTTGTAGCTTCTACGCCGTCCATATTGGGCATTTGGATGTCCATTAAAATGATGTCTGGATTTACGGTCTCGAACATATTAACTGCTTCTTGCCCGTCCATAGCATGGTATAGTTCGTACTGATCGCCCAATATACATTCGAGAAGAAAATAGTTGCCATCTACATCTTCGGCAACGAGTATTTTAGCTTTTTCACTCATGAGTAAAAGTAATATTTAGTTGTTGTGTGTTGTATGCGCTTTATGTTAAAACAAACAAATCATTAAAAAGTTTATTTTTTCATAAAAATGATTCATTTTTAACCCCAAAAGAATCATAAAAAATGAGTGTTTGCATTAGCAAAAAAAGGTGATTAAAAATTCAAATTGAACCGATGTGCAAAGATATGAAAAAATATACTCTTGAAGTAACTTATTGAGATGTTAATCGTTTTATATCGATATATTTATTGATAATTTTAGTTTTTTTTCAATGTTGTTCTAATTGGTTGAAAAAAAGCAAGAAAGAGTAGTGGTTTTAAATGCTCACATTGATATTGAAATGCACAAGCAAAAAAAACTTTTTATTATGATAAATGCAACCTTATTTTTACACTTGGGGCCTTGTTTGTGGCGAAAAATACTGCATTGATTTTTTTGTTAAGAAATGGACAAATATCAAAAAGGTTATAATAGTTGGATGCATTCTGTCTCTATGTTTTTCCCTTTTGGGAAAGAAGTCTTTAGTTCGTGATGTCAGTTCGTGATTATGATCAGCAACTGGTCATTAAAATCCCACATTGTGGGTTTTA
>CBFIII010000031.1:0-42504 GCA_965662645.1 Bacteroidales bacterium | reverse complement strand
AATGATAAGCTCAGATCCAAAACCAAACAACTAACAGTTTCAAAAATGAAATACAAAAGAATACTTCTCAAACTCAGTGGAGAATCGCTGATGGGAGAACAACAATATGGTATTGATTCCAACCGTTTGAATGATTATGCTGTGCAAATCAAGGAAATCGTTGAGATGGGAGTGCAGGTAGCTATTGTCATTGGCGGTGGTAATATATTTCGCGGTTTGTCGGGCGCTACCAAAGGGTTTGATCGTGTAAAAGGCGACCAGATGGGGATGTTAGCAACGGTGATTAATTCTTTAGCACTTAATTCAGCATTGACTGGTGTGGGGGTTAAATCAAAAGTACTTACAGCTATTCGTATGGAGCCCGTTGGTGAATTTTATTCTAAAGATAAGGCGGTAGAGGCTTTGGAAGAGGGTAAAGTAACTATTTTGTCGGGTGGTACGGGCAATCCGTATTTTACTACGGATACAGGATCTTCGCTACGTGGTATTGAGTTAGAAGCTGATGTGATGCTTAAGGGTACACGTGTGGATGGTGTTTATACTGCTGATCCTGAGAAAGATAGTACAGCGACTAAGTTTGATGATATTACTTATGATGAGGTGCATAAGCGTGGACTCAAAGTGATGGATCTCACAGCCACTGCGATGTGTATGGAGAATAATTTGCCTATTGTAGTGTTTAATATGGACACGTATGGTAATCTTGCTAAGGTGATTAAAGGTGATGCTATTGGTACTTATGTGCATCAATAATTGATTATATATGATATTGTAAATTGAAGGAGGCTTGTTTAGGTCTCCTTTTTTTATTCTTTATATTTACAGCGGGGATACAAATGAGGTAGAAAAGGAATTCGTTTGTTAACTTTATTTTTGCTTTTGTAGCTGATGAGGGTGGCGTGTTTTTATTATGTATCATCGTTTTTTTTGTTTTAGCTTTCGCTAAATAAGAACTAAAGGAAGGAGATTCTCTGCCCATGTCTTCTCAAGATTATTTGTATTTTTGCATCTTAATAATGAGTTATTTTTAAAACATTCTAGATTTTGGAACTCGAAATTACAGTATATTTATGGCAAATCAAATAGGAGAAAGAGAACATTTCGGGAGTAAGCTAGGGGTTATTATGGCATCGGCGGGTTCTGCCATAGGACTCGGTAATATTTGGAAATTTCCTTATGAAGTAGGGAAAAATGGAGGTGCAGCTTTTATCTTTATTTATTTAGGTTGTATCCTTTTTATTGGTCTTTCTGTGGTCATTGCTGAGTTTGTGATTGGACGTCGTTCTGATTCTAATGCTGTTGGTGCTTTCAAGAAGTTGGCACCTCATACCCAATGGTGGGGCGTTGGTATGATGGGGGTGATTTCTGCTGTGGCCATCCTCTCTTTTTATGGCGTGGTAGCGGGCTGGACTCTTGAATATCTCTATCAGTCGTTTGGTAATGCTTTTGATGGTAAAAGTGCCGTAGAACTCGAAGGGATGTTTAATGAGTTTGTGCAAAATCCTTTAAGACCTTTATTATGGCAAGTCGTTTTTATGTTCCTGACTTGTTTGCTTATCTATTCAGGTGTCAAGAAGGGAGTTGAGCGCTATACTGAAATATTAATGCCTGTGCTTTTTGTTGTGATTGTTCTGTTGGACATACGGTCGTTGACGCTTCATGGTGGAGGTGCTGGGGTGCGTTTCTTATTTCAACCAGACTTTAGTGCTATTAATTCAGATGTTATTTTGAGTGCTTTAGGGCATGCTTTTTTCAGTTTGAGCTTAGGTCTTGGTGCTTTAATTACTTATGGATCTTATGTTGGGAAAAAAGAAAATCTTATTTCTATATCTATTCAAGTAGTCGTGTTAGATACGCTCATCGCTATCTTAGCAGGATTGGCCATTTTTCCTGCTGTTTTTGCATATGGCATAGAACCAAGCAGTGGTCCTAGTCTTGTTTTTATAACTTTACCTAATGTTTTTCAACAGATGCCTGGTGGTAATTTTTGGGGTGTTTTATTTTTCTTATTATTAGCTGTAGCTGCATTGACGTCTTCTGTCTCTTTATTGGAAGTGGTGACCGCTTATATTTCGGAAGAGTTAAAGGTGAAACGCCATATAGCAGTTATGATTGGTGCTAGTATAATTACCCTGATTGGAATCTTTTGTTCTCTTTCCTTAGGCCAATTTGATAACATTAAGATTTTCGGTTTAAATGTCTTTGATTTTCTCGATCAGTTGTCTGCCAATTATCTTTTGCCTATTGGGGGCATGTTTACGTCTCTCTTTGTGGGTTGGAAAATGAAACGTAGTGATTTCTTCGATGAATTATCAAATGGTGGTCGATTAAAAATACGTGCTTTTGGTTTATTATGTTTTGTTTTGCGTTGGGTAGCTCCAGCGGGTATTTTATTTGTTTTTATGAATAAAATAGGACTATTGTAAAACAATCAATTGCATTTGTAACTTCACAGAATAAATGGAACTATAAATATCTTCATACGCTTATGCTCGGACGTCTTTTTATTTTCTTTCTCCTTTTTCCTTGTTTTGCATTTTCGCAAGCTGAGCAAAATCTTTTGTCTGCTAAGCAACAAAAAGAAAAGGAATGGTACATTGAAGCGGGTCAATTTTTAGACGCAGCTTTGGCTGATTCTATCATTTTTTCTAAAAGGGTCAAGTTAGATACTTTGTATAAAAAACATGGCGTTTGTGTTAATTTCTCTGAAGAATTAGCTTACCAATATTTGCGAACGCAAGATGTGGAGAACTTGAAAAAACGTTTTCGTAAAGCTTTGAACTTGGGTCTTCTTGCTAGGGTTAGGATAACGGTTGATGGTTTGCCGCTAGAGCAATATGTTCCTCTTTATTATTCTAAAGAAAAAGATAAATCACGTTTGCATAAACCTTATAAAGGCATAATGAATGTGACGCATTTGTCGCAACCTTATGAGGTGAAAGAGGGTTTAAACCAGCGACATATTGCTTTGTGGAATTCACATGGGCGTTATTATAACCATAAAGAGAGGTGTTGGAAATGGCAAAGAGCTTCTCTTTTTACTACGGTAGAAGATCTTTTTACGTCGTCTTATGTGTTGCCTTTTTTACTTCCTATGCTCGAAAATGCTGGAGCCAATGTTTATTTGCCACGCGAACGCGACGTGCAAACCAGTGAACTGATTGTTGATGATGCAGACTCTGGTTTTTCGGTGTTGGGTGATGTTGAAAAATTAACTACCAAAGGGTTTAAAAATAATGTGGTCTTAGATGCTTCGGGCATCAATCCTTTTGAGAAAGGTTCTTGCACTTTATTGTCAAAAAAGGCAGAGGCACAATGGAAAATAACTATTCCTAAAACAGGAAAATATGCTCTTTCTGTTAGTTATGTTACCTTGAAGAATAGCACCGAAAAAGCGTATTATGAGATACATCATAATGCAGGTATAACTTCTTTTGAAGTTAATCAGAAGATGGGTGGTGGTACTTGGATTTATCTAGATGATTTCTTTTTCTCGAAAGATGAAATAGTTACGGTTAAGTTAAGAAATGATGGTCGAGGAGTGGCTTCGGCCGATGCTGTGCGTGTGGGTGGAGGTATGGGAAGCATTTCTCGCGAAGGAAAACAAAGTGGAGTGCCGCGTTGGCAAGAAGCGGCAAGGTATTATCTGCAATATGCTGGGGCTTTAGATAGCTTGACTTATAATCGCCATGGCGATTCCATTGATTATAATGATGACTATAGGAGTCGTGCACGTTGGGTTAATTATATCAGAGGTGGTGAAAGCATAGAGCCGTGGTTGCTTAATGATGCCCATGTCGATGGTTTGTCAATTCCCATAGATTTATCTTTAGGTCTTCATTCTGATGCGGGGCATTTTTTCTCATTAGATACTTTGGTGGGTACCTTGGGTATTTATAGTACTTATGATGTGAAAAAGAACCGACAATTTTATGATAAGACATCACGTTTGGTTAATCGTGATTTAGTTGATTTGCTACAATCTCAGTTGGTGGATGATATTAGGAATATTTATGGTGTTAATTGGATACGGCGTGAGATGTGGGATAAGATGTATAGCGAGGCGACTTTTGCTGAGGTGCCTTCTTTATTGTTAGAGTTGCATAGTCATGCTAATGCTTTGGATATGTATTATGGCCTCGACCCGCAATTTCGTTTTAATGTTTCGCGTGCCTTATATAAAGGCGTGTTGCGTTTTCTTTCTGTTTATTACCGCAGTGATTATGTGGTGCAGCCTTTGCCTGTTAAGGAATTGGCTATTAAGAAACAAAGTGATGAGTGGGTGTTGCGTTGGACGCCACAAATCGATTCTTTAGAACCAACGGCTTCTCCTGATAATTATGTGGTTTATACGCGAAAAGATAATGGTGGTTGGGATAATGGTGTTTTAGTTGCTGGTGAGAATTATAAAATAAACGTAACCGATTCGTCTGTTTATTCTTTTAAAGTGACTGCTGTTAATCGTGGTGGCGAGAGTTTTTCGTCTTCTGTTCTTTCCATGGCTTTAGCACATCAAGAAGCGCCTACGGTTTTAGTTATTGATGCGTTTAATCGGGTTGGAGCCCCTGTTTTTTATGAAAAGGGGGATTCTGTAGGTGTGGCGCCTTGGATTGATGAAGGAGTGCCTTATGGTATAGATATTGCAACTATTGGATGGCAATATAATTATGACCAAAAAGACCCATGGATAAGTGATGATATTCCTGGTCACGGGGGATCTTACAATAATCTTTCTGATAGCTTATTTTTAGGCAATAATTTTGATCATTGTTTGCGTCATGTGCAGGCGCTTACCAAAGCAGGGTATAATGTTATTTCTGCTTCTGTTGATGCCGTTGAGCATGGGAATGTTAAATTATATGATTTTGATGCTGTTGATGTTGTTTTGGGAGAGCAGCGTTATGAGGAGTCTCTTGCAGGAAAGATGAAGTATGAAGTTTTTTCTTCTGATTTTTTGCGTTTGCTTTCCGAATATTTATTGCAGAAGGATGCTAAAGTCTTACTGACGGGCGCACATTTAGCGAAAGCTGAAACAGAAGGAGATATTATGTCTCAAATAAAAATAAAACGTTTTCTAGATCAACAAGCAGGTATTGCTTTTGACCGTAAAATAAAACCTGAAAATCATCATTTATCTGTTAGTTCAGATTCTTCATTTTATAAGTATAATGTGGATTATATTACCGATTATTACCGTGTGGAAAATGCAGATGCTTTTAGTTTGACTAATGATTCTGCTGAGGTAATTATGACTTATTCTAATGGCGCAAATGCGGCTGTTTTTTATGATGCTGAAGGTAAGGTGATAAGTGTTGGTGTGCCTTTTGAGACAATAATTGGAAACGAAAAACGTTATGAATTAATGGATTTTTGGATGAAAAAACTATTTGATGAATAAGACGATATTAAAAATAATGGGTGGACTTGTGTTGGGAGTGTTGTGTGCGTGTTCATCTACTCACCGTTTGCCTTTTGCTAGTTTTTCATTAGAACCCATTACAGAAGCTGACTTGGTATCTAAAGTGTTAACCACTGGAAATGTTAATGATTATACTCAGATTAGTCGTTTCTCTGTGGCGTATTCTGGACGGCGTGAAGAAAATAATTTTAAGGGTTATGTGCGTATTGCTCAGGATAGTTTGTTGATGTTGTCATTGTCTCCTTTAGTGGGGGGAGAGGTGTTGCGTACTTTGTTTTCTGAAGACAGTTGTAAGACCTTAAATCGTCTTGATCATATATATACAGCATCAGCTTATGATCTCGATGATCAAATGATTCCTTTGCCTTTTGATATGCTTCAGGCTGTTTTTTCATACAATTATAGTGCGGTATTAAATGCAGATTATAAATTGTCGGTAGCTGATGGAATGTATCTTCTAGAAGACCAAAAACAGCGAGATTTTTATACTTCTGTTAAGGTGGATGCTGCGTATAGAGTGCGGTATTTTTTATATAAGAATTTTACGGATAATACATTAGTTAATGTGGAATACACCACGTTTTTTGAAGTTGACGGTAAGCTTTTTCCTGAGAATGTTGAAGTACGAATTCAACAAAACAACGAAATTGTTATTTTGCGTCTTGAATTTAAAAAAGTGGAGTTTAAACCTTCCCTTGCTTTTCCTTTCCATGTTAGCTCGCATTATGTGAGGCAACAGGAATAGTAGGTCTTACAAAAAATGTTGTTTTTTACATAGTCCTTCCATTTATTTTAGTTAATTTTGCAGCCCGCTTTTTGGAAAGCACACTTAAGTGTGATGGGAGATTAAGCATAATTACTTAATTTTGAGTAACACAAACAAATAACTAAAATGAAAACATTAGCATTATCAGGTTCTAAAAGAACCGAAATCGGAAAAAAAGCAACAAAAGCATTGCGTGTGAATGAGCAAATTCCTTGTGTATTGTATAACAATGAAGGAGAAAATGTTCATTTTGTAGTGACTAAAGATTCTGTTCGTTCTTTAATCTATACACCTGAAGTATATATCGTTGAATTAAACGTTGATGGTGATAAAGTAATGGCTATCAAAAAAGATATTCAATATCATCCTGTAACTGATGAAATTCTTCATATTGACTTTTTGCCTGTAACTGAAAAGAAACCTGTTGTTATGGAAATACCTGTAAAGGTATTTGGTTTGCCTAAAGGTGTTAAGCAAGGTGGTCGTTTAATCGTTGAAATGCGTTATTTGAAAGCACGTGCTATTTATACTAATCTACCTGATACTTTAGATATTGATGTTACAGCTTTGGAATTGGGTAATACTATTCAAGTTAAAGCATTGTCTTTTGATAACATTGAAATTCTTAATTCTCTTAATGCAGTAGTTGCTTCTGTTAAGTTGACTCGTGCAGCTCGTGCGGCAGCTCTTGATGCAGCAACAGAAGCTTAAGCTATTATTCCTTAATGTAAAGAGACTCACGATCCGATGAAATATCTAATTGTTGGTATTGGAAATATTGGTGAAGAGTACGCACATACACGCCATAATATTGGTTTTGACACATTGGACGCCTTTGCTGAGGCGTCCAATGTTGTTTTTGAGCCTGGGCGTCTTGGTGATATGGCCAAGTGTAAAGTGAAAGGGCGTACACTTTTATTATTGAAACCGTCAACTTATGTCAACTTAAGCGGGAAAGCGGTGCGTTATTGGTTAGATAAAGAAAAAATCGACCAAGACAACTTGCTTATTGTGGTTGATGATCTGGCTTTGCCAACGGCAGCTTTACGTTTGCGTGGTAAGGGGGGTGATGCTGGACATAATGGACTGAAAAGTATTCAAGAATTAATTGGTGCTAAATATGCTCGATTGCGTGTGGGTATTGGTAACGATTTTTTGAAAGGACAACAAGTCGATTTTGTACTTGGTAAATGGTCAGAAGAAGAAGTGAAGCCTATTGAAGATGCTAAAAAGACGGCGATTGAAATCATTAAGTCTTTTGTGTCAATTGGTCTTCCTCGTACAATGAATGATTTTAATAAAAGGTAAAGTGTTTTAAGTTAGAGGTAATGAATTGGATAGAGGTGTTCTGTGTGATATTAACTTTTAACTCGAGGTTATTTTAGCTTTAATAAAACGTTAGGTTTAACTATTCTAAGTATATTGCATGCGTAGTGAGATGGCATTATGTATTTATAATTATGTATTCAGGCCTCACATACCTTTATTATGACTATACAGGAAGTTCGTATCGATAAATTTATTTGGGCTGTTCGTCTTTTTAAGACACGCTCTTTAGCTGCAGAGGAATGCCGGAAAAACCGTGTGCTAATTAATGGTTCTACTGTGAAATCTTCACGCATGGTACGTGTGGGTGATAAAGTTGATATCGTAAAACCGCCAGTGACTTTTTCTTATAAAGTACTCGATTTAGCTGAGAAGAGGATGGGGGCTAAGCTTGTACCTAGTTTTGTTAAAGACATTACTACCGCAGAACAAATAGAAGTGCTTGAGATGCAAAAGTTGAGTTCCTCTCTTGGTCGTCCCAAAGGTTCTGGTCGCCCTACTAAGCGCGAACGTCGTGATATTGATAAGTTGATGGATTGGGACGATTAAGATTTTTAAGCCAATAAAAACAGTTCCTTTTTTCTAGATACGTGAATGTCCTTTTTCTCGTATATCAAGAAATAACCTCCGTTAATTTTCGTTTTAGACTTTTTGTTCTTCATTTCATTTACGCTTTTTATCTTTATTTTTTTACATTCCAGTTAAACAATGGGAGAGTAGGGTGCATAATTTGTAATATTTTGTACATTTGTCAATCCTATAAAAATAGAAATATAGCGTAATTGTTATTATTCCTATTTATTTTTGAATCTAGAAACTTAAATTGAAAAATATGACTCAAGCTTTTCAAAAGATTTATACAAAAATCACACAATTAACGAAGGCAACTATTACTTTAAATGCTACTGGTATCGGTAATGAGGAATTAGCATTGGTTGATGGGCAGTTGGCTCAGGTTGTGCGTATGATGGGAGAGGAAGTAACACTTCAAGTATTTGGTGGTACCGAGGGTATCCCTACTAATGCCGAAGTTGTATTCTTAGGAAAAGCCCCAAGTTTAAAAGTGAGTGATCAGCTGGCTGGTCGTTTCTTTAATGCCTATGGCGATCCTATTGATGGTGGACCTGCTATCGAAGGGAAGGAAGTCGAAATTGGTGGACCTTCAGTTAATCCAGTACGTAGAAAACAACCTTCTGAACTTATTGCTACGGGTATTGCTGGTATTGACCTTAATAATACTTTGGTCTCAGGACAGAAGATTCCTTTCTTTGCCGATCCTGATCAACCTTATAATCAAGTGATGGCAATGGTTGCCTTGCGTGCCAATGCTGATAAAATTATCCTTGGCGGAATGGGATTGACCAATGATGATTACCTTTATTTTCGTAATGTATTTGAAAATGCTGGTGCTCTCGATCGTATTGTCTCTTTTGTGAATACAACAGATAATCCTCCTGTAGAACGTCTTTTGGTGCCTGATATGGCTTTGACTTCTGCAGAATATTTTGCAGTAGAGAAAAATGAGAAAGTATTGGTTCTCTTGACTGATATGACGCTATATGCCGATGCGCTTTCTATCGTATCTAACCGTATGGATCAGATTCCTTCAAAGGATTCTATGCCAGGATCACTTTATTCTGATTTGGCTAAATTGTACGAGAAATCAGTTCAGTTTCCTGAAGGTGGATCTATTACTATTGTTGCTGTAACTACTCTTTCGGGAGGTGATATTACGCACGCTATTCCAGATAATACAGGTTATATTACTGAAGGGCAGCTTTTCCTTCGTCGTGATTCTGATATTGGTAAAGTGATTGTGGATCCATTTCGTTCGCTTTCACGTTTGAAACAATTAGTTATTGGTAAGAAGACGCGCGAAGATCATTCTCAGGTTATGAATGCTGCGGTGCGATTGTATGCTGATGCTGCAAGTGCTAAAACTAAAATGGAAAATGGGTTTGACTTGTCGGATTATGATGACCGTTGTTTAAGTTATGCCAAAGATTATTCTAATGAACTTTTATCTATTGATGTGAATATAGGTATTAATGAAATGTTGGATACCACTTGGGGATTATTTATGAAGCATTTTAATAAAGAGGAAGTGGCTATTAAAAAAGAAATGACAGATAAGTATTGGAAAGAATAATCTGATAATTAAATACTAATAACTAAAAACCCCTTGCTTTGCGAGGGGTTTTTAGTTATTAGTATTTCGCTGTATCTTTGCGCCGAATTATTGAACCCCCGTAGTGATGCGGGGGGCACTTTTCTAGGGTAATTTATTGGAACCTGTAATAAAACTGTTTTTTATTAAAAATCAGTTTACAGGTGTAAGATTAAAAAGATTTGAGCCAATGAAATATTTGTTTTTATTTTTTTAATTTTCCTATTTATAAATGATTATAAGTTTGGAATACATGAAAATTGTTATTTTTCCAGGAACATTTGATCCTTTTACTGTGGGGCACGAATCTATTGTGCGTCGTGCATTGCCTTTGGTTGATAAGTTGATTATTGCTGTTGGGGTTAATACCCAGAAAAAACCTTTTATCTCTGTTGAGAATCGTGTCAAGATGATAAAAGATGTTTTTAAAAATGACAGCATGATTGAGGTGGAACCTTATGATGGATTGACGATGACTTTTGCAAAAGAGAAAGGAGCTTGTTCTATTTTACGTGGTGTACGCAATGCTTTGGACTTTGAGTATGAGAGTCCTGTTGCCCGTATTAATTGGAAGTTGGCAGGTATTGATAGTTTATTTCTTATAACTTTAGAAGAACATTCTTCTATCAGCTCTTCTATTGTGCGCGATTTATTAATTCATCATGCTGATGTGTCTCAATTTGTGCCTGAGAATGTTGATATTAACGATTATCTAGAGCCTTAATGTATTGTGCTGTAGTATTTAATGAAGTGAGTGATGAGTAAAAAATTTAAGATAAGTACATTGGGCTGTAAGTTGAATTTTTCGGAGTCTTCTTCTTTTGCTCGTGAGTTAATAGCTGCTGGTTATGAGGAGAGTCATGATGGAGAAGGGGTTGATCTTATTATGGTTAACACTTGTGCTGTGACACTGCAGGCCGAAAAGAAATGCCGACAAACCTTAAAACAGTTGATTAAACTTAGTCCTAAAGCTAAAGTTATGGTGACGGGATGCTTCTCTCAGTTAAGTGCTAGTCGTTTGGCTAATATAGATGGCGTTGATATGGTGTTTGGTAATGAGGAGAAATTATCCATGATTGATTTTGTGGAAGGCGATAAGTTGGATGAGCCTTTAATAAAGGTTTCTGCATATAAGGATATTGCTTCTTTTAAGCCCGGGTATTCTTCTGAAGGTAGAACGCGTTGTTTCTTGAAAGTCCAAGATGGCTGTGATTATTTCTGTTCTTATTGTACTATTCCTTTGGCGCGCGGTAAGAGCCGTTCGGCTTCTATCAAAGATACCATAGAAGTGGCTTACCAGGCTTTGTCTTCTGGTGTCAAAGAGATCATCTTAACAGGAGTTAATATTGGCACTTTCGGGAAGGGGACAGAGGAGGATTTTTATGATTTATTGTTGGCTTTAGAGGCTATGGACGGTGATTTTCGTGTTCGTTTAGGGTCTGTTGAACCTGAATTACTTAAACCTGAAATTATTGAATTGGTGGCTCGTTCAGAGCGTTTTGCTCCTCATTTTCATTTGCCATTGCAGTCTGCATCTAATGATGTTTTATTGTTGATGAGACGACATTATACCCGTGAGTTGTTTGCTCAGCGTGTAGCAAAAATTAAAGAATTGATGCCTTTAGCTTTTATTGGTGTGGATGTAATAGTAGGTATGAATGGTGAAACTGATGAGATGTTCGAAGAGGCTTATCAGTTTATTGAAACATTACCATTTTCTCAGTTACATGTATTTACTTATTCTGAGAGACCTAATACTAGGGCGCTTGAGTTTGTGCCTAAAATAGCTCCTTTAGTAAAAAAAGAGCGTAGTCACCGTTTGATTACTTTGTCTGAAAAAAGACATCAACAATTTTGTGAAGAAAATATAGGAGAAACATTACATGTGTTGTTCGAGGATAAAAAACATAGCGATGAGATGTTTGGTTATTCTGAAAATTATGTTAGAGTAAAAGCGCCTTATGATGAGTCGCTTATTGGCAATATTACTGAATTGAATTTTTCTCCTCAACATATTATTAAATAAATTATGATAGAACAACAAGCACAGGGGCATTTTTTGCCTACTTCAGCTAAAGAGGTGAATGATTTAGGTTGGGAGGAGTTGGATGTTATCCTTTTTTCTGGTGATGCTTATATTGATCATCCTTCTTTTGGTACCGCTATTATTGCGCGAGTATTGGAGGCCGAAGGATTAAAGGTAGGAGTTGTGCCTCAACCCAATTGGCGCGATGATCTCCGAGATTTTAAAAAATTAGGTGTTCCGCGTTTGTTCTTTGCTGTTACAGCGGGGAGTATGGATAGTATGGTGAATCATTATACAGCAACAAAACGCAAACGTAGTGATGATGCATATACACCCGAAGGACGTCCTGGTCAGCGACCTGATGATGCTTCTATTGTATATAGTAATATATTGAAACAATTATTTCCAGATGTCCCTATTGTTTTAGGTGGGGTCGAGGCTTCTTTGCGTCGTTTAACGCATTATGATTACTGGAAAGATGAGGTGAGACCTTCTATCTTGGAGGAGAGTAAGGCCGATCTTATGACTTATGGTATGGCAGAGGAGCCTATGCAGGAACTGGTGCGTTTGCTACAGCGTGGTGTTCCGTTTTATTCCTTAACTACTATTCCTCAAACGGTATTATTACTTGATAAAGTGCCTGTTCAGAAACATTGGACAGATGTTCGTCTGCACTCTTTTAATGAGAATAAAAGAGATAAACGTATTTTTGCACAGGATTTTAAAACGGTTGAGGAAAGTGGTAATTCCTATTTGAAACATCGCATGATTCAGCCTCATGGTAAATCTTTTGTTGTGGTTAACCCTGGTTACTCTCCTATGACAACGAAAAAGTTAGACGAGATTCATGCGTTGCCTTTTATGCGTTTGCCACATCCAAGGTATAAGAAAAAGCGTATTCCTGCTTTTGATATGATACAAAATTCTGTGACTACTCATCGAGGATGTTTTGGTGGTTGTGCTTTTTGTGCTATTTATTCTCATCAGGGGAAATTCATTACCAGCCGTTCTAAGGAGTCGGTGATGAAAGAGGTTGATGATATTGCTAATGCTGAAGGTTTTAAAGGGACTATTTCAGATCTTGGTGGTCCTTCTGCTAATATGTATAATATGAAAGGGATGGATGTGGAACTCTGTAAACTTTGCAAAAGAGTTTCTTGTATCTATCCAGCTATTTGTAAAAACCTAAAAACAGATCATTATCCATTAACAGATATTTATGCTACAACAGAGGCTTTGCCTAAAGTGAAGCATTGTTATGTGAGCAGTGGTATTCGTTATGATTTGTTAATTGATAAAGATGGAAAAACTTTATCTAAAGATAAGGCGCAGTATTTACAACGTATGATTTTGAATCATACCTCAGGTCGTATGACTGTGGCGCCAGAACATTCGTCTGAGAGGGTTCTTAAGTTGATGCGTAAGCCTTCTTATCAGCTTTTCGAGGCCTTCGATCAGCTATTTAAAAAGACGGTTAGTAAGGCTGGTAAAAAGTTTCAGTTGTTGCCGTATTTTATTTCTGGTCATCCGGGTTCTGAGGCCGAAGATATGGCTGATTTGGCTATTCATGCTAAACAACAGAATTTATATTTAGAACAGGTGCAGGATTTCACTCCTACGCCTATGAGTTTGGCTACTACTATGTATTATACGGGATTAAATCCTTATACAGGTAAAGCGGTCTTTTCTGCTAAAAGTCGGGATGAAAAAAGGAATCAAAAACGTTTTTTCTTTTGGTATAAAAAAGAAGAACAGCAGGCTATTCGTGAAGAGTTACGCAAGGTGGGACGTCAGGACTTAGAAGCGAAGTTGTTTGAGCGTAAGATAAAAGATGACAAAGGTGATGTGCCTAAATCAAAGTCTGGTCGGAAAAAGAAGGATGTAAAAGGTGACTTTCCTAGATCAAAAGATAATCGAAAAGAAAAGGATGGGAAAACTGGTTTTTCTAAATCAAGTGGAAGTAGAAACGCTAAACCAAAGACTCGTAGGTCGCGCAATAAAAAGAAATAATAAAAAGAGATTATAAAAAAAGGAGATTTTCTATTAAGAAAATCTCCTTTTTTATTGAGGTTCCAAGCAGATTCGAACTGCTGTGCACGGTTTTGCAGACCGTTGCCTAACCACTCGGCCATAGAACCGTCGTTTTTTCGGATTGCAAAAATAGTACTTTTGTTTGAAATAGAAAAATTAAAATTTCAATTTTAACTCTAATTCTTTAAGTCCAGCTTTAAAAGATTTATCAGTATCCATTAAGTTTGATACCGTTTTGCATGCATGGAGTACCGTAGCATGGTCTCTTTGTCCTATTTTGCGCCCAATATTTTGCAATGATTCGCGTGTGTTATATTTGGCTAAATACATTGCAATTTGACGAGCTTGAACAATTTCTCTTTTGCGTGACTTGGACACCAAAGTGGCTAATTCTAAGTCGAAATGCTCACAAACAATAGTTTGAATTTTGTCAATTGTGATGGTGCGGTTGCTTGTATTTACCATTTTGCTGATGATGTCCTGCGCTATCTCCATCATTGATTTTCCATCACCATTAAAGGTTGACTGTGCCATAAGTGAAATGACTATGCCTTCTAATTCGCGAATGCTAGAAATTACATTCTCAGCAATGAAATTAATGACCTCATCGCTGATGTTAAGTCCACCTTTTTTTACTTTATGTAGCAAGATACCTTTGCGGGTATTGTAATCAGGAGCTTCAATTTCAGCCGTTAATCCCCATTTGAAACGAGTGATGAGTCGTTTGTCTATGCCTTCAAGGTTGAATGGTGGTTTGTCAGATGTTAAAATTAATTGTTTTCCTGTTTGGTGTAGATGATTAAAAATATGGAAAAAAGTATTTTGTGTCTTGGCGTTATTGGCTAAGTCATGAATGTCGTCTATGATTAATACGTCTATCAGTTGATAAAAATTAATGAAATCATTAACGGTACCATTACGTACTGATTCTGTGTATTGTGTCCTAAATTGGTTAGCACTAACGTATAGAATAGTTTTGTTAGGATGTATCTGTTTTATCTTTAGGCCTATGGCTTGTACAATGTGTGTTTTCCCAAAACCAGAACTACCATAGACAAATAAAGGATTGAATGGCGTGTTGCCGGGGTTTTCGGCAATTGCCATACCTGCAGAGCGTGCTACCTTATTGCATTTGCCTTCAATATAATTTTCAAATGATAAGTCATCATTCAGTTGAGGGTTTATTTCAATAGGTTTGATGCCTGGGATGATAAAAGGGCTTCGGATTTCACTAGAAAAGGCCGATTGTGATTTCGTTTGTTGGCGGTTGTTTTCTTTTCCTGGCAGTGTTACCCGTCCTTGAGATGGAGAATTTGCTTCGTGATCTACTATGACATCATAAAGTAAGCGGGCTCCAGGTCCAATTTCTTTACGTAGAGCTTTTTCTATAAGTTCAATGTAGTTTTCTTCAAGATATTCGTGAAAAAATCCAGACGGAACTTCTAATGTTAGTGTGTTTTCTTCTATTTTTGTTGGACGAATAGGCAGAAACCATGTTGAATATGCTGAATCTAATAAATTATCTTTAAAAAAATTCATACATTTATTCCATATTAAATTATAATCTCTCTGCATGTTTGTGTTTATTTATAGGTTCTTATATATTAATTATGTTTAAGATGTTTTCGCCCAAAAAATCTTAAATACAATTGTTTTTCTATTGCAAAAGCAAAAATCGTTAGAAAAAAACTATAAAAAAATCCGCTTAATATTTGGAAATGACCTATAAACGTAAAAGTCTGATAGTCAGTTGTAAGTGAATAAAATGTTTATAACCTGTTTTGCTATGTTATTTGTTTGTTGATACATTAAATATGCAGATAAACAGATAGTTGTATTTTTTTTCTTATTTGAAGATATTCTAAATAAGCAAAAGTGTTTTTCTGTTTAAATATTTTTGATAATAAAAAGTTTAAAAGTTGTCAATTAGCTATTGGAAATTATTAAAAATCACTACTTTTGCTACTTATTCTTATATTATATAACTTACCCTGTGAATTTTCAGAAGATGAACATAACTGCTGCCCTTAAAAAAGGGAGTTTTCTGGTTTCAGAACCTTTTTCTGTTGATCCGTATTTTTCAAGGTCGGTAGTATTGCTTTTGACTTCTGATGAGAAAGGTGTTATGGGGTTAGTAGTGAACAAACCTATGCGTATTTTTGTTAAACAGATAATCCCAGAGGTTGGGTTTCATGATGAAGTGGTATTTTTAGGTGGACCTGTTGAAGCGGATCGAATGTTTTATTTACATAATATTTCATTTTTGGAAGGTGTTGAGGAAGTGTTCGATGGTGTTTTTGTAGGTGGTGATCTTAAAGATTTGCTCGATGTTGTTCAGGCTGATGATGCTTATGAGATAAAATTTTTCATGGGTTATGCAGGTTGGTCTTATGGTCAATTAGAAAAAGAGTTAGAGAAGGAGTCCTGGGTGTTAACAGGTTCTGATAAGGCTTCGGTTTTTACTCAAGATTTTGATGATTTATGGACTAATATATTGAAGGACTTAGACGATGACTACTTTACTGTTTGGATGAATACGCCTCTGGATCCTCATTCTAATTAATAAAATTATGATAAATGTTGATTTAATAAGGAATTATCACTCATTCCTAGTGCTAGAAAAAGCCCTTTCTGATAATACAGTAGAGGCTTACATGAGTGACATTGATAAGTTGGTGAATTATTTATCAACACGTAACTTGTCTTTGGATAAAGCGACTTATGAAGTGTTGTGCGATTTCGTGGAGGTTTTGGTGGAGAGTGCTTCTAGTAATGCTACTGTGGTGCGATTGGTTTCTAGTATGAAATCTTTTTATCGTTATCTTCTGTTTGAAGGGGTTATTGCTGAAGATCCTTCTGTGTTGATTGAATCTCCTAAATTGGGGCGTCATTTACCTGATATCTTAACTGTAGATGAAATTGATGAGATTATTGCAACTGTAGATACGAGAAAGGCTGAGGGCACTAGGAATAGGGCGATCATTGAGACTTTGTATGCTTGTGGTTTGCGTGTTTCAGAGCTCATTAACTTAAAGTTAACTGATATCCATAAACGTCAACATATTGTACGTGTTATTGGTAAAGGAAATAAAGAGCGTTTGGTTCCTATCAGTAAAACTGCTTTAAAAGAAATTTCTACTTATGAATTGGGTGCTCGTAAACGGTTAAAGATAAAACCAGGATACGAAGATTTTGTGTTCCTTAATCGGCGTGGTGCTCAGCTTACACGGGTTATGATTTTTACGATCATTAAAAAAGCGGTTTCCTTAAGTGGTATAGATAAAAAAGTGAGTCCTCATACTTTTAGGCATTCATTTGCTACTCATCTTCTTGAAAATGGCGCTAATCTGAGGGGTATTCAAGAAATGCTAGGGCATGCTTCGATAACAACAACTGAGATTTATGCTCACTTGAATAGTAAAATGTTAAGTGATGCTGTGGAGAAATTTCATCCTCGTGCTGATTCGGAATAGATGACTTTTTTTATTAAAAGGTTAGAATTAAAGAACAAATAGGACAATTTTTATTGTCCTATTTTTTTTGCTTACGTCTTTTTTTGTATAATTGAGATTTTGAAAACCGATTTTGTATTTGTCGGGAATAACACATTATTAATTCATTATATATATGGTTGTCAAAAGTATTCTTTTTGTGTGTATGGGTAATATTTGTCGTTCACCTAGTGCTGAGGCTGTGATGAAAAAGATGGCGCAGAATTGTGCTGACTTGTTTATTGACTCTGCAGGTACCATTGCTCATCATGCTGGAGAAACTGCCGATGCGCGTATGCAGCGTCATGCGCAACGACGAGATTATCAGTTGACGAGTATATCCCGTCCTATTATAGCTGAGGATTTTTATCAGTTTGATATGATTGTGGGGATGGATGATGATAATATGGATTACTTGTACAGTCATGCGGGTAATAATAAAGATAAGCTGTTTAAAATGACGGATTTTTGTTCTGAATTTGAAGAGGTTTCTGTACCTGACCCTTATTATGGCGGAGATGCAGGCTTCGAATTAGTGCTTGATTTGTTGGAAGACGCCTGTCGTGGTTTGATGAAAAAAGTCTGTGATTGATGTTTTTGTTATTCTAAAAGATGTTTTCTCATTTATTTCTTGTTCATAATTGCTAAATAGTGGTGTTTATGTTTTGATAATCTATCAAAGAATAGTACTTTTGCAGTCCGATTATCAATCAAAATTTAGTAGTTATCTGAAGGTGAATAAGATAACTTATTTTTAATGAATTTAATTTAAATAATAAGGTGAATACTTTAAGTTTTAAAACTATATCAGCCAACAAAGCCACCGTCAATAAAGAGTGGGTTATTGTTGATGCTGAAGATGCAATTTTAGGACGTTTGTCTTCTAAAGTGGCTAAGATGCTACGTGGTAAGTACAAACCGAACTTCACTCCTCATGTAGATTGTGGTGATAATGTAATTGTAATCAATGCTGAAAAAATTCAGCTTACAGGTCAGAAAATGGCACAGCGCGAGCATTTCTCTCATTCAGGATATCCTGGTGGACAGAAAAGAACGACTCCTGCTCAAATAATGGCTAAGAAACCAGAACGTTTAATTGAACATGCTGTGAAAGGTATGCTACCTAAGAATAAATTAGGAGCAGAATTGTTTCGTAATCTTTATGTTTATACTGGTTCTGAGCACGTTCATGAAGCTCAACAACCTAAACTTGTTGATTTAAATACTATTAAATAACGAAAATGGAAGTAGTTAATACAGTAGGAAGACGTAAAGCGGCAGTAGCTCGTGTTTATGTGAAAGAAGGAAATGGAAAAATAACGATCAACAAAAAAGCGTTTGAGGTTTATTTTCCATCATCTATTTTGCAATTTGTAGTAAAACAACCATTAACAACTCTTGGTGTTGAAGATCAATATGATATTGATATTAATCTTGATGGTGGTGGTTTTAAAGGGCAAGCTGAAGCTGCCCGTTTAGGTATAGCTCGTGCATTGGTGTCTATTGATGCAGAAAGCAAACCAGCGTTAAAAGCTGAAGGTTTTATGACTCGTGATTCACGTGTTGTTGAGCGTAAAAAACCAGGACAACCTAAAGCGCGTAAGAAATTTCAATTTAGTAAACGTTAGATTGTTTATATTAATAGAGAAGATTTAATATCTTCTCTATTCCTTTTTTTATAAACAAAGTGTGTTTAGTATCTAAACTATACGGACGCTTCCGGGTTTTCTAAGGAAGGTTACCGTTTAGTTGCTTAATATTAAGTAAAAAGAATGTAAACAAGAAATGTCAACCCGGACTTTCTTTAAAACCAAAATTAAAATGGCAAAAGTAGAATTTGACCAATTATTAGAAGCAGGTGTACATTTCGGTCACCTTACTCGTAAATGGAATCCAGCAATGGCTCCTTATATCTTTATGGAGCGTAATGGTATTCATATCTTGGATTTGCATAAGACTGCAGTTAAGATTGATGAAGCAGCAGCAGCAATGAAAAATATTGCTAAGACTGGTCGTCGTATCCTTTTTGTAGCGACAAAAAAACAAGCAAAAGATATCGTTTCTGAAAAAGTAGCAGCTATTGGTATGCCTTATATTACTGAGCGTTGGACTGGTGGTATGTTAACCAACTTCCCTACTATTCGTAAGGCTATTAAGAAGATGTCTTCTATCGATAAAATGGTGGTAGATGGAACTTTTAATACTTTATCTAAACGTGAGCGTTTGCAAGTTACTCGTCAACGTGCTAAATTAGAAAAAGTCTTAGGTTCAATTTCTGATATGAATCGTTTACCTGCAGCTCTTTTTGTCGTTGATGTGATGAAAGAAAATATTGCTGTAAAAGAGGCTAAACGTCTTAATATTCCTGTATTTGCAATGGTAGATACCAATTCAGATCCTAAGGATATTGATTTTGTTATTCCTGCTAACGATGATGCTTCTAAATCTATTGATGTTAT
Source organism: Bacteroidales bacterium (assembly GCA_965662645.1). Classification (GTDB taxonomy): domain Bacteria; phylum Bacteroidota; class Bacteroidia; order Bacteroidales; family UBA5342; genus UBA5342. The sequence continues at coordinate 22,819 of CBFIII010000031.1, read as the reverse complement.
CTTGACAGCTATTACAGATGCTGTGAACGAAGGTTTGATGGAACGTAAAGCTGCTCGTGATGAGGAACAAGCTGCCCGTAAAGAAAAAGAGGCTGCAGCAAAAGAAAAAGCAGCAGCAAAAGAAAAAGCAGCAGCAAAAGAAAAGGAAGCTCAGAATGAGGCAAAAGCAGCAGCTTCTGAAGAAGAGAAATAATTAGATTTTTATAGACTATATAATACTGAAAAAATGGCTATTAAAGCAGCAGACGTAAGTAAATTACGTAAAATGACAGGAGCTGGTATGATGGATTGCAAGAAAGCCCTTACTGAGGCTGACGGTGATTTTGATGCCGCTGTTGATGCTATTCGCAAAAGAGGTCAATTAGTTGCTAGCAAGCGTGCTGATCGTGAAACTAGTGAAGGATGTGTTTTGGCAGGAGTCAACGCTAAGATTGGAGCTGTTATCGCTCTTAAATGTGAGACTGACTTTGTTGCAAAGAATGATAATTTTGTAGCTTTCACACAGTCTATTCTTGATGTGGCTTTAGCTAATGGTGCTACTTCTATCGAAGAGGTAAATGCTCTTTCTTTGGAGGGTTCTACTGTAGCTGAGCAAATTATAGAACAGGTTGGTGTTATAGGTGAGAAACTTGAATTAGCATATTTTGAAACGGTAAGTGATGAATGTGTTGTACCTTATATTCATCCAGGAAATAAATTAGCGGTTATTATTGCTTTGAATAAAGCTTTGACTGATGAGCAGATAGGTAGAGATGTAGCTATGCAAGTTGCAGCTATGGCTCCAGTATCTGTTTCTCGTGATGATGTTGATGAAGCGATTGTGGCTCATGAACTTAAAATAGGTAAAGAAAAAGCGCGCGAAGAAGGTAAACCAGAAGCAATGTTAGATAAGATTGCACAGGGTCGTCTTGGTAAGTTCTTTAAAGATAATACTTTGCTAGAACAAGCTTTTGTTAAAGAAAACAAAAAGAGTATCAAGCAATATCTTCAAGAATCTGATAAAGATTTGACGGTAACTGCTTTTAAACGTTATACTTTAGTTGACTAATTAAGTCAATTTGAATTTTTTAAAATAGCGAACTTTTTAGTTCGCTATTTTTTTTGCTTTATATTGCGTTATCTTTGTCATCTAAATACGATGTAATTGCAAATCATTGATAACATAACAGAAATTGACAGGGGAAAATGGCGTAAGCTTTTATCTGACTCTCTTTTTGCATCCCCTTTCCAGACTCCTGAGTTTTATGAATTTTATGAATCATCTGAAACTTGTGTAGCAGATGTATTTGCTATTGAAGAGGCTGGTGTTTATCACGCCTTGATTTTAGTCACGGTACAAAAGGAACGGGGTTTAAAGGCTTATTTTTCGCGTCGTGCTATTGCTTATGGTGGTCTTTTGTGTCTGTCTAACGTGGATGCTTCTTTTGTGACTCGTTTAATGGCTCATGTTACCTCGTTTTATCGCCATAAAATTATTTATTTGGAGGTCAGAAATAATTTTAATTATAAAGCTCTTACTTCTTCGTTTTTAAGTGCTGGGTTTAGATATATTCCTTGGTTGAATATTAAATTCGATAATAGTGATGCTGCATTGATACGTCAGCAGATGTCAAAGTCACGTCAGAGGCAGCTTAATAAAGCTTTACGCAATGGAACAGATTGGCGTATTGCTTCATCTCGTGACGAGCTTAAAGCGTTTTATAATATCCTCTCAGATCTTTATAAAACGAAAGTGAAAAAACCACTTCCTGACTTTTCTTTTTTCTCAAAGTTAAATGATTCCGCTATAGCGCAATGTCTCATTGTGGAATATCAAGGTGTGATTGTTGGTGGCGTCATGTTGCTTTTTGATTCTCATTCGGTATATGAATTTTATATTTGTGGACTGGATAAATTGTATAATGAGGCTCAGCCAAGTGTGATGGCTATGTGGGCTATGGTTAATTATGCAGATCAACATCAAATATCACATATTGATTTGATGGGGGCTGGTCAACCTGAAATATCCAATTCAGTGCGTGATTTTAAACTTAAGTTTGGAGGGCAACTGATGGAGCTTGGTCGTTTTTTGTATGTCTATAATTCTTTATTATACCAGCTAGGAAGTCTGTACTTTTTATTAAAGAAAAAATTTAAGTCTTCTTAATTTGTTTTTTATAACTTAGAATAACGAGGGTACTAAGAATATAGATGAGCCCATAATGGATATAGAAAATGCCTATTATTCCCAGAAATAGATAAATTACCATAATTAGAGACCATCCGTTCAGTATCTTTTGCCAAAAGGGTTTTATGTTTTTCTTTATACTTATTAGTATAGCGAAAAACAACCAAAATGGATTAATCCATATTAGATTAGGATTTGGTAGTACTGTGGGGTGTATCGAGAAAAATGCAATAAAACATACCACTAAGCTGAATAAACCTATTATACTGTATAGTATAATCTGGTAATAACGTTTTAGCTGTGGCGTCTTTAAGCGAATAAAAACCGCTAAAAGTAAGATGAAAGAGAAGAGTATGTGAAAAACAACCTTCTCTTTGTTATTGTGTACTTTGCGTCCATTAAGTAGGTTGTTTGTACTGCTTATTAATTTTGCACCATCCTGTTTTTTAGCTTTGCTAAGTGCTATCATCATTTTTTCAGGTAGAAACATGGCTTCTCTACAGCTTGCTGTGAGGTCTGCTTTGGGGCCAAAAACAATGTCAATACCTAATTGAGAAAAAGGCATCACATTATTGCATTCGTGTAGTAAATCACGAAAGGAGGCTGTTGGGCATTCATTATCCCAAATAATTCCACCTTGGATATGGTCTTCTAAGATTTTATATACGCGTGTTGCGCAATTGTCATAGATGACATTATATAGATATTTGCGATTTTCTGGTTTTGCATTTTCCTTTAAGGCATTATAAAGTACCGTTACCTCTTGTGTGTTGAGGTTTAGCGTTTGTTCAGTAACTTTTTCTCCTCCTTTGTAGTAGCGGTGATTGAAATTCCTGAATGATTCTACACCTAAAAGATAGTAGTTTTTTCCTTGAAGATAGCGAAAGATGAAATGAGGTTCATCAAAACTAAACATACCATAATTGAAGACAAGATCTCTATTGTTGTCTTGAAAACGGATAGCGCTATGCCCATATATTTTGTATATCTCTTTACCCGAACTAGCAGTGAGAATGCTTATCTTAGCTTCTTTTGATGGCGTATAGGCAAATAATTGAGTAGAAAATAAGAGGAGTAGAATGAATATTTTCTTTTGTAACATATTATTGATCTATTTCTTTCTTTTTCTTTGGTAAATAAGCATTAATGATAGCAATGATGCCGGCAAGAACAAAAGGAATACTTAATTTTTGTCCTTTGTTAAGTAGCATATTTACTTCTGAAGCTACTTGATTCTCTTTAATTATTTCGATGAAGAAACGTGAGCCAAAGACGCACACTACAAACAATCCAAAAATTAATCCGCGACGTTTTAATCCACCATGAGAATAGACAAACATTAAGAAGAAAAAGGTGAGTAAATAACATGTTGCTTCGTAAAGGTGAGTGGGGTGTTTTGGTATTACTGTAATGGGTATTGTTGCTATGAAATGTCCACCTTTTTCAGCATATTGTATTGTGCTGTTTTTCTCAATGTAGAGGTTGGGTACATTTCCATCTGTAGATTCACGGTACTGTAATAATGGTTTTATGCGGAACTCACCTATAGTGCGGGCATCTTTTTCTGTCTTAACATAGCGGTTAAATTCAACAGTGATATCTGCCTGTTGCTTATCATTTATAGCCTCTCTTTTTGTGAATTTATAGTCATCTAAATAACGGGCAATACTCTCATCTCCAATGTAACGACCAAAGTAACTGTCATGAACGTGAACAAATCCGAAATCGCTTTCGGTAGGACGACCATATATTTCACTATTGGCAAGGTTGCCTAATCGTATTAAACATCCTACTAAAGCTACGACGATGAGGAGTCTGTCCAGGCTCCATAATATGGGCTTTTTTGTTACTTTCCGTGAATATATCCAAAGCGCTATGAGGATCCCAAAAGCACCACCATGACTTGCTAATCCGCCTTTCCATACTTTAATAATTTCTAAGGGATGGCTGAGATAATAATCTGGTTCATAAAATAAACAATGACCTAAACGGGCACCCAATACTGTTCCTGCAAGGACATACATTAACAAAGAATCGAGCCATTCTAGTTTTGTACCTTCTTTCAAGAAGATACGTTTTAGTATATAATAGCCAATAGCAAAGCCACCCGCAAAGAATAAACCGTAATAACGAATCTTAAGAAAGCCGATAGATATAATTTCGGGATTCCAATCCCATATAATGTAGTTTAGCATCTCATTTAGTTTATTTAATGCAAATGTAACTTTTTTTACTTCCGATTTAATACGTTTTTTCAAATGATTTTGATGTTGAATAGTTAGAATTAGGATGGCTCATAGAGTCATTGTGTATTTTAATGCTGACGATCTTCTGGAAAGTGAATATTCATTTTCTAAAACTTCGATTATTGACTTATAAACTGTATTTTTGTCAAAATTTTTTTGGATGAAACATAAGGTGACAGGTAAGCAACATAGTTCGAAACGATGTTTTATCTGTGGTGTTGATAATAAATTGGGTTTGAAAGTGCGTTTTTATGAAACGGACAATCAAGAATTAGTGGCTGTCTTTACTCCTAAAGATGAACATCAGAGCTATCCTAACCGATTGCATGGAGGTGTTTCCTGTGCTGTATTAGATGAGACCATAGGTCGTTCAATATGTGTGGGTAGTGAGGAGATGATTTGGGGTGTGACAACAGAAATTACGATGAAGTATCGTCTTCCTGTGCCTTTAGACCAAGAGTTGAAGGCCGTTGCTCGTATAACTTATAGGAGAGGCCGTTTTTTTGAAGGAGAAGGCGAATTGTTATTGCCTGATGGAAAAGTAGCTGTGAGTGCGAAAGGAAAATATATCATTGTGTCCGAAGATAAGATGGTTGATGATGCTTTTCTTGAAGATGAATGGGGCTTAGATATGCCTGGTATTGATCCGGAAGTGTTGGATTATTAATGGGTGATTGATGTTTTTAGCATTCTTTTATTTTAAGGATAATGCTTTAGAATATAATAAATAAACGAAACAAATAAACTAAATATAAAATCATGAAAGTAGCAATTGTAGGAGCTAGCGGTGCTGTTGGCCAAGAATTTTTACAAGTGTTAGAGGAGCGTAATTTTCCTCTTGATGAGTTGGTGTTATTCGGTAGTGCTCGTAGTGCTGGTCGTACTTATGAGTTTAAGGGTAAAACTCTTACTGTAAAAGAACTCAAACATAATGATGATTTTAAGGATATTGATATTGCTTTAACATCAGCTGGCGGTGATACGTCTATCGCATTTGCGGAGACTATTACTAAGTACGGTGCTATTATGATTGATAACTCTAGTGCTTTTCGTATGGATGCAGATGTGCCTTTGGTTGTTCCTGAAGTTAATGCTGCAGCTGCTCTGAATGCTCCTCGTCATATTATAGCCAATCCTAATTGTACAACGATACAAATGGTGGTTTGTTTAAAACCTATCGAAGAGTTGTCTCACATTACTAAAGTGCATGTTTCAACTTATCAATCGGCTAGTGGTGCTGGTGCTAAAGGTATGGCAGAGCTAGAGAAACAAATAGAGCAGTTAGCAAAAGGAGAAACTTTAGATGTCTCAGCTTTTAAATATCAGTTGGCTATGAATTTAATACCTCAGGTTGATGCATTTACTGATAATGGTTATACCAAAGAGGAGATGAAGATGTATAACGAAACCAAAAAGATTTTGGGGACTGACATTGATGTAAGTGCTACGTGTGTTCGTGTGCCTGTATTACGTAATCATTCTGAAGCGATCTGGATAGAGACAGAGAAGGCTTTAGAGATAGATCAAGTAAAAGCTGCACTTTCTGTAGCTGATGGGGTTACACTTCAAGATCATAACGAAGCAGGAGAATACCCAATGCCTCTTTTTTGTGCTGGTGAAGACGATGTTTTTGTAGGTCGTATTCGTAAAGACTTATGTAACCCTAAAGGTTTGACATTCTGGTGTGTGGGTGATCAAATTAAAAAAGGAGCTGCTCTTAATGCTGTTCAGATTGCAGAATATTTAGTGGCTCAGAAATAAAATGCTTTCTATTTTCCCGAAAGGGATAGATTTAGATATAAAAAAACCAACTAATAATTAGTTGGTTTTTTTATGAAAGATTGGTTCTTGTTCCGTTAAGTAATCTACATCTATTACTTTTTCTCAGAATTGATGTTACTGTATTAGCGTTTAATTTTAGTCTTCCTTGCAAGATGATATTGCTTCTCAGTTTTAATCATTTCTAGGATTAAAGTAACGTTGTGTATTTCACTCTCGATGTCAAGAGTGCCATTGGCTTACATTGAATTTGGACTGTGTAAGTTGACCGAATATTCTCATTTTTCCGACGAACCATTATTTTCGAGATTTCACTTTATGGAATGTCTTCTTCGGTTGATTTTACAAACCCTTCTTCTTTGTAATCTTTAAAATAAGTTAATATTTACCCGCCTTTGATTGTGGCGAGTCCTGTTTGTTCTCCTTTGTCAATATGATTGGTATTTTATTTTTAAAAACAAAACCTTCATTATTGACAAAACGGTCTTCCATTTTTTTCCATTGAAATAAACTACTGTTTTTTTTGTTTCAAAAGTTGTAGTCTAAAACGATGATTTTCCTTTGGAGTTGAACCGTCTATTATGTAGAACAGTTTTATCTCTATTTTGTTCGCTTTATCCCTTAAATCAATTTGTTGGACTTCAATAGTTGACTATTTATGCGTTCTTGTACGGTGTGTTTTTAGCTTTCGCTAATGGTTTGCTATTTTTTATTTATGAAGTAACTGTATTTGTCTTTTCTGCTTTTTCCCTATTATTACAATAGCTTCTTTTTTTTAAAAATTGCACAAATCATTACTTATTTATATTGAATAGTTTCAAATCCTTTATTCGCCACCCAAAAATACTATCTTTGAAAACTTAGAAAAAAAGAATCATTATGAACGAAAAAAAATTGTTTCTCCTCGACGCTTACGCTTTAATATATCGTGCTTACTATGCCTTTATTCGCATGCCGCGTTTTAATACTAAAGGGGAAAATACCTCCGCTATTTTTGGATTTGTAAATACGTTATTAGAAGTATTGCAGAAAGAAAAACCTAGTCATATAGCTGTGGTATTTGATCCTAAAGGGGGTACATTTCGTCATAAAATGTATAAGGAATATAAGGCCAACCGCGAAAAAACTCCTGAAGATATTTCTTTTGCTATTCCTTTTATTAAAGATATTATTCGTGGTTTTAATATTCCTGTTATTGAAGTGCCCAACTATGAGGCTGATGATGTGATTGGAACTTTGGCTAAAAAAGGGGCTCGTGAGGGTTTTGATGTCTATATGATGACGCCTGATAAGGATTATGGACAGTTGGTGGAAGAACATATCAAGATGTATAAGCCTGCACGTGGTGGTAATGATGCAGAAGTATTGGGGGTGGCTGAGATTAATGCAAAACATGGCATAGAACATCCTGAACAGGTGATTGATATCCTTGCTCTATGGGGTGATGTCTCTGATAATATACCTGGTTGTCCTGGTGTAGGGGAGAAGACGGCCTCTAAGCTTGTAGGTTTATATGGTTCTGTAGAAGGGCTCTATGAGCATACTGATGAACTTAAAGGAAAACAAAAAGAAAATGTTATTAATAATAAAGAAAAGGTCGCATTGTCTAAAGTGTTAGTGACGATCAAACTTGATGTGCCTGTTGAATTTAATGAGGAAGAGTTGTTGGTAAAACCTCTTAATGATAAAGTGCTTAGGGATTTGTTTGAGAAATTAGAATTTAAGAATTTTATTGATCGTATTCTCGGTAAGGCTACATCTGTTAGTAATCCTAAAAAAGAAGCTGGTATTCAAGGTTCTTTATTTGGTGGTGATGAAGAGGATGAAGAGGACGATGGGGAATTGGTTATGGTGCCTTCGAAAAAAGCAGATATTGAAAGCACAAAACATAATTATTATTTGTTAGATACTGATCTTAAGATTAATGAGTTTGTTCTAAAAGCTGTTGAACAAAAAGAAATTTCTTTTGATACCGAAACTACAGGTTTAGATCCTCACGAGGCAGAACTTGTTGGTGCTTCTTTTTCTTTTAAAGCATCTGAAGCTTATTACATTCCTTTTCCTGAAGATTTTAGAAAAGCAAAAGAGCGTCTTCAATTGCTCTTGCCTATTTTGGAAAATACAAACATCTTAAAAATAGGGCAGAACCTGAAATATGATATTAGTGTTCTGTTAAAATATGACGTAGAGGTGAAGGGGCCATTGTTTGATACCATGTTGGCTCATTACCTTATTCGTCCCAACCTGCGTCATAATCTTGATTATTTAGCTGAGATATATTTCAATTATACCAAAGTAACTACGGAGTCTTTGATTGGTAAAAAAGGTAAAAATCAGTTTTCTATGCGTAGTGTGCCTGTTTCAAAGGTAGCTGAATATGCTGGAGAGGACGCCGATTTTACTTTTCAGCTTAAAGCGCCTCTTGAAAAGGAATTGCGCCAAAATGGGTTTGATGATCTATTTTATAAGATGGAGGTGCCATTACTCGTGGTTTTGAGTAAGATGGAGCATAATGGTGTGACTATTGATGAGTTTGCTATTGCAGCTTATGCCGATGAGCTGACTCAGACTATAGCTTCACTTGAGACTCAGATTGTTGAAATGGCGGGTAAGGATTTTAATGTGGCTTCTCCTTCTCAGGTTGGTGAGATTTTATTTGAGCATTTAGGCATAGAGGCTAAGGGTAGTAAGACTAAGACGGGTAAATATTCGTCTTCTGAAGAGGTCTTGTCTAAGATTAAAACGAAACATCCTATTATTGCATTAATATTAAAACACCGTAAGTTAAAGAAATTATTATCTACCTATGTCTTGGCTCTTCCCGAGATGATTAATCAGAAAACAGGTAAGATACATACTTCTTTTAATCAGGCGGTAACCGCTACAGGACGTTTGTCTTCAACCAATCCTAATTTACAAAATATTCCTATTCGTGAGGATGAGGGAAAGCGTGTTCGTGCTATGTTTGTGCCTTCTGCAGCCGATCGTGTGTTAATGGCAGCCGATTATTCGCAGGTGGAATTGCGTTTGATGGCGCATATGAGTAAAGACGAAAATATGCTTGAGGCTTTTAATCGCGGAGTAGATATTCATACTGCTACTGCAGCTAAGATTTTTAAAGTCAGTGAGGAAGAGGTGACTCCCGATATGCGTCGTAAGGCTAAAACGGCTAATTTTGGCATTATTTATGGTATTTCTGCTTTTGGTTTGTCTGAGCGTCTTGATATTTCACGAAAAGAAGCTAAGATTTTGATAGATGGCTATTTCGATTCTTATCCTAGAGTGAAAGAATTTATGGATTCTGCTGTGCTAAAGGCACGTGATGAGGGATTTGTAGAAACTCTCTTTGGACGTAAGCGTTACTTGCCAGATATCAATTCCCGTAATAATATTGTGAAAGGTAATGCAGAACGTAATGCTATTAATGCGCCTATTCAAGGTTCTGCTGCTGATATTATTAAATTGGCTATGGTCAGGATACAAGAGCGTATTGAGCAAGCTGACCTTAAGTCTCTGATGATTCTTCAGGTGCATGATGAATTGGTTTTTGATACTTTAAAGTCTGAGTTGGAACAACTGAAAGTTATTGTGAAAGAGGAAATGGAATCCGTGTTAGAGCTTTCCTTACCCTTATCGGTAGATATAGGTGTGGGTGATAATTGGTTACAGGCCCATTGATGTAAATGCTAAAACGGTGTTTTTGTTACGACAAAAGGTTGATGAATTGAATTTATCTTACTGTTATATTGTATTAGAGCTTAAAAGTTTTCTCATCTTACGTATTTTGATCATCATTATTAAAGCCAAGATAGAAGTTATGGAGAGCATAATGCCAAATATTAACATGGTTTTATCAAAAGAACCTGTTTTATCATAAATCCAACTGGTGAGCGGAATCCCCGTTATAGCTGCTAGGGCTAAGGTGCTAAGAATATAACCGTGAATTGTAGCTAGCTCTTTGGTGCCAAATCGATCACTGAGATAGGCTGGGATGGAGGCCAAACTTCCACCATAGCAAGTCATAATAAGAAATAAGGCGATTTGAAATAAGAGTGTTGATTCCATTTTAGGTAAAAGTAAAAAGAGGGGAATCTGTATAACGAAGAATAGAAGCCAAGTGAGGGGGCGTCCAATGACGTCTGAAAGGCTTGACCAAGCGATGCGTCCTAAGCCATTAAATATACCCATTATGGCTACTGTGCTTGTGGCTGCTAGGGCTGACATTCTTAACTCTGCCATATCTTTAGCTACCGATATTATTCCTATTCCACTGGTGATAATGACAAAAAGCATGACCCATAGAAAATAAAAATGTAAAGTTCTTATTGCTTCTTTAGCACTGAGTTCTGCTAGTGGTTTTTTCTTATGATGTTCATTATCGTGAGGGTTAAATCCTGCTGGACAATAATTTTCTGGTGGTTGTTCTAGTTGGTTGGCACTGAATAGAATAATGAGGCCATAGACTGTTCCTAGTACGTAGAATAGTCTTTCTATGCCTATTGCTTCTATGTTGATAAGAAAGTTTATGGCGTAACTTGCAATAAAAGAAGCAAAGCCAAAGCCCATAATGGCTAATCCCGTAGCAAACCCGCGCTTGTCAGGGAACCATTTTACTAAGGTGGCTACTGGAGCAATATACCCAATGCTAACCCCTGTGCCAGCAATCGCTCCGTAAAATAAATAGATGCCCCATAACCATTTTAATTGTATGGCTATGCTGGTGCCTATTAAGCCAATGCTAAACAGAAGAGCAGCTAATCGTCCTGTCCATCGCGGACCTTTGCGTTGGACAAAACGACCTAAAAATGTAGAAGAAAACCCATAGAAAAAGACGCTCACAGTAAAGGTCCATGTGATTTTTGACAAGTGGTGTGTGTCTAGTTCGAAATGCTCAAGAAGTGGAGCATTCAACATACTCCAGGCATAAATAGACCCAATAGAAAGGTGTATTCCCACTGCTGCTAGTGCTATGAGCCATCTGTTTTTCATCTTTTAATGATAAATGATCAGCTAGAAATTAACTCTTGAGCAAACGATTTGAAATCAATGCCTGAAAAATTACCAGAGCTCATTAATAGTAGGTTTTTTCCTTTTAAATCTAAACTTCTCAAATGTTTTTGAAGCTTTGTGCTATCGGTATAAACCGTGATATTTCCTCCAAAGGCGTCTTCTACTTGTTGTGCACTTATGTCTTTTAAGTGTTTGTGTTTGATGACTTCTGGGTTGAAATATACAATAGCTTCATCAGCAGCTGCCATAGCACCATGGTATTGAGGCAGAAAATCAGCTTTGAGGCTGCTAAAGGTATGTAATTCCATACAAGCTATTAGTTTTCTATCATTAAATTGTGCTTTTACTGCTTGTGTTGTCGCTTTTAACTTGGATGGTGAGTGAGCGAAATCTTGGTATATGGTCGTATTGTTATTTTCGGCTAAAGTCTGAAGACGTTTTGCAGCACCTCCAAAACTTGCTATTGCGGTATAAAATTGGGCATCGCTAATGTCTATACGATTACATATTTCTTTAGCTACGCTTAGGTTTTGCATATTATGCAAGCCGAAAATAGAGAGTTTTATATCTCCTTGTTTCGTAAGGAGGTAAGTGATTCCTTTTTCTACCCGATGAGGAAGTGCTTTGTAAGGGCATACTTTTACATCTTTTCTTGTCTTTTTTGCAATATCTTGTAAGTTTTTATCTTCTTCAAAATAGATAAATTCACCTTGTGGTTCTATCATATCAGCAAAGATTTGAAATTGTTCTACATAATTTTCAAAAGTGGGAAATACGTTAATGTGATCCCATGCAATGCCCGATATGACTGCAATATGAGGATGATAAAGGTGAAATTTGGGGCGTCTGTCTATGGGCGACGAGAGGTATTCATCGCCTTCAAAGATGGCCACAGGTGCATCACTTAAACGCACCATAGTGTCAAAGCCTTCTATGTTGGCACCTACCATATAGTCAAAATCCATCTTAAGTGTTTTTAATACATGAAGGATCATCGAGGTGATGGTGGTTTTGCCGTGACTGCCTCCAATAACGATGCGTTTTTTGTCTTTTGTTTGTTCGTACAGGTATTCAGGATAGGAGAAGATAGGAAGATTTAAGGCTTTGGCTTTTAACAGTTCTTCATTGTTTTCTAGTGCATGCATGCCTAATATTACTGCATCTAAATCTGAGGTGATTTTCTCGGGATACCAACCATAATGTTCCGGTAGTAAGCCTAACCCGTCCAGACGACTGCGCGATGGTTCAAATATTTCGTCATCACTGCCTGTAACCTGAAATCCTTTTTGATGAAGCGCCATAGCAAGGTTGTGCATTGCAGCACCTCCAATGGCTATAAAATGTACTTTCATAAGTTTAATGTATAGGTGATAAATTCATCTTTAATAAAAAGATAAATTTGTATTAGATAATAACTTTTTAATTCCTAAACAAAGATAATAATGAAGCTTAATTTTTGGAGGATGTTTTTCACAGAATGTTGATAACAAAAAAAGCAGCATCACGAATGTGAGGCTGCTTTATAATTTTATAATTGTTTTTGTCTTATTTTTTCTGTGCTGCTAATTCTGCTTGGTATTTATTAAATGCATCACGTTGATTGTTGATATTGTTAATTGCATTTGTTGCATCTTGATCTTCAGCGTCAAAAGAAAGTGTTTTTTTGAAAGCTGCTTCTGCTTCATTAAATAGAGGGAGAACTGTAGAACTCATCATTTCTATATATTTATATGCATCTCCAGTACCTGTTGCTGCTTGTTGTTCTGTGGTCGCATTGTTAAATATTTCTGATGCGGCTTTGTTGTAATAAGAGGTCAAGCTAGGAAGAAAATATTTTTTGTAATATTTGCTTTTAGGGTATTCGGTTACACATTGTTCAATTAAAGAAATATATTTGGCTTCGTCGTCATTCTTATACGTTTGTGCCAGCTGATATGTGCTGATGTCAGCTTTATAGTTTAAGTTAATGCATTTTTGATAGTATTCACGAGCTTTATCAATGTTGTCTGCTTTTTTTGCTACAGATGCACATTTGTATGTGTAGCTTTCTATATTTTCAGTAGCTGCATCTGGATGGCTAAGGTATGCTTCCCATTTTGCAAGCGCTGTTTTGTAATCTTTTTTTGAATAAGCTGCATTGCCTGCATTTACTAATTCAGGAGCACTTTCTTGTGCCATTGCAGATAAAGAGAATAATCCGATCAGTAAGGTGATAAAAACTGTTTTTTTCATAGTTATTTGTATTGATCTAATTTAAAAAAATTCAAAGTGAGGCACAAAAATATGTTTTTTTTAGTAGAAAACACAATTCAAAAACGTATAAAAGTCATAAAAATTGTGCTTATTATAATAAAAAGAAATAATAAGTGGAATAAAGTGAAACAAAGGGAGCCTTTGTGCGTAAAAAGAAATCTGCAGTCAACCTAAGGTTTTCTCTGGTCAATTTGAATAATTAATCAATGCGTTGAGAGAGAGGTTAGTGTCTGCAGAGGCTAAGAAATTAATATTTTTTACATATAAAATTCCAATTTTCATATGAAATTATCAAGTTTCAATTTCAAGTTACCAGAAGAGCTGATAGCTATGGAACCTTCTACTTATCGTGATGAGTCTCGCTTGTTGGTTATTGATAGAGCAACAGGAAAGTTTGAACATAAGGTTTTTAAAGACATTATTAATTATTTCGGTGATCAAGATGTCTTGATTTTTAATGATACTAAAGTATTCCCAGCCCGTTTGTATGGTAATAAAGAAAAAACAGGCGCTAAGATTGAAGTGTTTTTGTTGCGTGAGTTGAATAAAGAAAATATGTTGTGGGATGTTTTAGTTGATCCTGCACGTAAGATACGTATTGGTAATAAATTATACTTTGGCGAAAATGATGACCTCGTTGCTGAGGTGATCGATAATACAACATCGCGTGGACGTACTTTACGTTTCTTGTTTGATGGCGAACATAGTGAGTTTAAAAAGATATTATATAGTCTTGGAGAAACACCATTGCCTGATAGTATTAAGCGTTCTCCAACATTAGAAGATGAAGAGCGTTACCAAACTATTTTTGCTGCACACGAAGGTGCTGTGACTGCTCCTGCTGCAGGATTTCATTTTAGTCGTGAATTATTAAAACGTTTTGAAATTGTAGGAACTAATTTTGCTCATGTGACTTTGCATGCTGGATTGGGTAATTTTCGTCCTATAGAAGTAGAGGATTTGAGTAAGCATAAGATGGATTCTGAGGAGATGTATATTAGGCAAAATGCCGTTGATATCGTTAATGCAGGAAAAACAGCAGGACGTAATATTTGTGCTGTAGGTTCTACGGCTGTTCGTGCTATCGAGTCGTCGGTTACTACTGATGGTTGTTTAAAACCATTTGAAGGATGGACTAATAAATTTATTTTTCCTCCATATGATTTCCGTATTGCTAATCGTCTTGTGAGTAATTTCCATATGCCAAAATCTTCTTTCTTAATGATTAATTGTGCCTTTGGTGGTTTCGATTTAATTATGGATGCTTATAATGAAGCTATCAAAGAGAAGTATCGTTTTGGAGCTTACGGTGATGCTATGTTTATTATATAGTATCTATTAGTGAAGAATCTCGGGACAAAACCACGAAGCATTTAGTTGAAGAATACTTTATTATTCGTAGCAAGTTACGTAAAATTAAACCCATAATGTGGGATTAAAAGCTAATTTATAAAGGGTGATGTTCTGCATTGCCCTTTTTTTATGATGATAAATAAACGGTTTCAAAAATATTTAGAGCGTCAAGAACTTCAGGGAACGGATATTTCTCTGATGGCGCTTGTGCCGTCTCTTATTGTGGTCATCCCGTGTTATGATGAACCTGATATTGCTTTAACATTAGATAGTCTTGAGCAAGCAATAAGACCGGGTATTACTGTTGAGGTTATTGTTGTAGTCAATAGTGGAGAGCATTCAAGTCCTGAGATTATAGAGAAAAATAAATCCATTTATCAGCAATTGTGTAATTGCCGTAGGGAGCAGTGTTATACGTTTGATTTATTGCCTGTTTGTGTTGAAAATATCCGACGAAAACATGTGGGTGCCGGTTATGCACGTAAGATGGGTATGGATTTAGCGGTATGGCGTTTTCATCATTATCAGAATTATGCTGGCGTTGTTGTTTCTTTGGATGCTGATACTTTGGTGGAGCCTAATTATTTCGAGATATTAAATCAGGCTTTTGTTTCTGATCCTTCTCTTGGTGGTGCTATCTTAGGTTTTGAACATCCTTTGTCTGGTCATGCTTTTTCTGCTGAGGTATATGAAGCTGTTGCTCAATATGAATTGCATTTGCGATATGTGAATCAAGGGCTTAAGTTGTCACGGTTTCCTTATGTACATCATACTATCGGGTCTGCTTTTGCTGTGCGAGCTCAGGCTTATGTCAAATATGGAGGGATGAATCGCCGTCAGGGAGGTGAGGACTTTTATTTTTTGCATAAGCTATTTCCTAATGAGAAATTTTTAGATTTGAATACTACTTGCGTGTATCCATCTCCTAGGCCGTCTTTGCGAGTGCCTTTCGGTACGGGACCTCAGATTTGTAATTATTTGGAAAGTAAAAAACTCATGACTTATCATCCTGAGGTGTTTGTTTTGTTGCGTCATTTCTTTGAAAGGGTGCCTCTGATGTATGACGAGGATCTTGTCTTGTCGCCTATATTTGTTGCCTTTTTAGGGGGTGAAAAATGGGTTTCTAAATTAAATGAAATACGTAGCAATGCTGCTAATCGAGATTCTTTTGTAAAACGTTTTTATGCTTTTTTTGATGCTTTTCAAGTGGTTAAATTTCTTAATTTTTCGCATCAAGAGTTTTATGCTAAGATGGATGTGGAAATGGCAGCCTCCTTGTTGTTAAAACAAATGCTTGTTGAGGTAGATTTTTCTGATTTGTTAAGCTCTTACCGAAAAATTGAAGGGAGATAGAACTGCTCTGTTAGCTCTTTAAATTCTGGGGTGTATTTCCCTTCCTTATTATAGATCGTCATTTTTTCTTGCAGACAATGGGTTTCTTTTTTTTGCAAGTAAAATAAAAGACGATTGGGCTGTTTTCCTTCTCGTCCTGTTATTTCTGTTATGACGGCAGGGTGGAAATGATATTGTTTTGCTAATGTGGTGACTTTATCTAGAAATGAAAAAGGAAGGATGAATCCTAATTTTCCATCTATAGTTAGCAATCGGTCACAATGTTTAAAAAAGGCATCCAGATTTAAAGTTGTTTGATGACGTGCGGTATTGCGTTTGGTATCTTTAGAAAGCAAGCTGTTTTCAAAATAGGGGGGATTGCTGATGATTAAATCATATTTTTCTTCTGGTTCGAATGATTGAACAGCACCGTGAATTATTTTGATTTGTTTCTTGTAGATAGAATCCTCGATATTTTCACATGCTTGATGAAAAGCGTTCTCTTCTATCTCAATAGCTTCAATTGTGGCTGCGGATCGTTGTGCCATCATTAAAGAGAGCAATCCTGAGCCTGCTCCTAAGTCTAAAATGCGTGTTGCTCCTTGTATGGGGCACCAAGCTCCCAAAAGGACACTATCTATACCGATTTTCATAGCACATTGTTTTTGTTTTACGCTAAATGTTTGAAATTGGAAAGCAAAAGAGTCGTTCATGCTGGCGTTTTAATTTTTATAAGTGTTATTATTTTACTATTTTTGTAGTGCAAAAATGAGAAAAATTTGAAAACTATATATTATGCTTACATTTAAAGATTTTAAGAGTGACCAGCAAGTAAAGTGGTGCGCAGGTTGTGGTGACCATGCGATTCTTAACTCTTTGCAAAAAGCGATGGCCGAATCGGGCAAAACGAAAGATGAAACAGTAGTGATATCTGGTATCGGCTGTTCTAGTCGTTTGCCTTATTATATGGATACTTATGGTTTCCACACTATTCACGGTCGTGCATCTGCTATTGCTTCAGGAGTTAAGACTGCGAATCCCGCATTGACTGTTTGGCAAATAACAGGTGATGGTGATGCTTTAGCTATTGGTGGTAATCATTTTATTCATCTTGTTCGTCGTAATGTGGATATTAACGTTATTCTGTTTAATAATCAGATTTATGGTTTGACTAAAGGTCAATATTCGCCTACTACTGCTAAAGGATTTAAATCTAAGTCATCTCCTTTTGGTACTGTAGAAGAGCCATTTCGTCCTGGTGAATTAGTATTAGGTGCTCGTGGTCAGTTTTTTGCTCGTGCTATTGATGTTGATTTAGCTAACTGTAAAGATGCTTTTGTTGCTGCTGAAAAACACAAAGGTACTTCTGTTGTTGAAGTATTGCAAAATTGTGTAATATTTAACGATAAAGTACATGCTGCTATAACAGACAAAGAACATCGTGCTGATCGTACTATTTTATTGAAACATGGCGAACGCATGATCTTTGGTAAAAATAGAGATAAAGGTTTAATTGCTGATGGTATGATTATCAAAGCGGTTGAAATTGGTAAGAATGGTATTACTGAAGATGATATTTTAATCCATGACGCACATGCTGAGGAAACAATAGTGCATAGTCAATTGGCTAATATGAAATATCCTGAACTTCCTGTAGCCCTTGGTATTATTCGTGAGCGCGAAGCTGATTGTTATGATCAAGCTGTTGCTAAACAAATAAAAGATGTTCAGAAAGATGCTAAGATTAAATCATTGAATGACTTATTAAATAGTGGTCATACTTGGATGGTTAACTAGTATTTTACAATAAAGATTTTTAAAACAAGCTCTTTCATTTATGGAAGAGCTTGTTTTTTTTGAGCAATCTTGTGTATTTTTGTACCCTAATGGAAATCTTATTATTTTAGCATTTTAAATCCCACATTGTGGGTTTTATTCCTCGCAGCTTGTTGCGAATAAAAAAAGTGTTTCGAATTGATACTCCGTCTGTTTGCTGCGGGGTCGTTTATTTAAACTATTGTTGTTTTTAACAAACCCGATATGCATATTTTTTATACCCCCGATATTGAAGGGAACGATTATTTGTTGAGTGAGCAAGAGTCTAAGCATGCTTCTCGTGTTTTGCGCTTGAAGGCTGGTGATGAAGTTCTTTTGATAGATGGTAAAGGAGTTCGATATCAAGCGCTTATTGTGGACCAGACGGGAAAACGAATTATGGTTAAGGTCAGTTCTGAGCAGCAATTTGAGAAACGTGCTGCTCATCGTTTACATATTGCGATTGCACCCACAAAGAATATTGAGCGTCTTGAATTTTTCTTGGAAAAAGCAACGGAGATAGGTGTGGATGAAATAACCCCACTGCTTTGTCGTTTTTCTGAACGAAAAGTGATAAAAAATGATCGTTTGCAACGAGTCGTAGTGGCTGCAATGAAACAGTCAGTTAAAGCATTTATGCCCCAATTGAATCCTTTAACTAGCTTTGATGATTTCATTAAGAAAACGCATACAGGTGGCAAATATATTGCTCACTGTTATGATGGTGAGAAGAATACCTTGAAAGAAATGGTCAACAGTAATTCTTCTTCTCTTGTTATGATAGGTCCTGAGGGTGATTTTTCTTTAGAAGAGGTAGCGTTGGCTACAAAACAAGGTTTTGTGGCAGTAGAATTAGGAAAAGAGCGTTTGCGTACCGAAACTGCTGGCATTGTAGCTTGTCATACTGTCAATTTGATGAGTGCCGATTAAGCTGTTTAAATCACACATTGTGCGTTTTATTCCCCGCAGCTTGCTGCGAATAAAAATGTGTTTTGAATTGATACTTCGTCTGCTTGCCGCAGGCGAGTTCATTTAATAACGGCAGAGTGTTATCGTTTTTTTTTATTAATCTGAGTTCGATTTTAAATTCGGTCACAGTTTGAATTTTATTTGAGTAGAAATTTACACAAATTTGAGAAGCAATAGCGGGCTATTGTGATTGAATTTGGGTGTATTTATGCCAAATAATACCAATTTGATTTTAAAATTAGCTCCAAGAGATATTCGTATTATGCCGATGTAGAATTAATTAAGCTATAAAAGCGTAGCGCATTAAAGCTTATTTTAATTCACAATCGGTATAAAAGTAAATCCGTAGGAAAAATAAACTAAACTACATTTTTGCACTTATATTTTTTTGAAATAGCCTATTATTACTTCTAAATTGCAAGCATAAATGGACTTTAAATATATTTTTTGTGGCTAGAATTTAATGTCGAACTCAGGTTATTAAGGTCTAGGGATGATGTGGTGCTTCTTTAATAATTAGTGCTGATGTCTAATCCACGGCGAGCCATCCAGCTTTCTTTGTGACCGTCTTTATCTTTGATTTCTAAAAATCCCTCACTGCTCATGCCGCACACTTGTGCTTTTTTTTCTATTCCATTTTGTGTGCTTGTAATGGTCCTTCCTATCATATGAGTGTGCTTTAACCATTCTTGTCGGATGTCAGTTTCGGAATAGTATAAATCTTCGTATTTTATAAGAAAAGCATTTAATACCGTTTCGATTTGATAGGAATGATGCGATTCTTTTTTCATTGAGGTGGCTATGTTCTGCAATTCTTTAGGAAATGCTTCTTGATTGATGTTGATCCCCATTCCCATAATCATAGATTTTCCTGCCACACCTTCACAGAGGATGCCCGCTATTTTTTTACGTCCTATGAGGACATCATTGGGCCATTTCACATGCGCTTCTATATCATAATCTTCTCTTAGCATTTGTGCTAAAGCTACTGCGGGGTAAAGGGGGAATAGGGTGTTGATCTTTTCCATGTTTTTGAAGATGATGGAAAAATATAAATTACCGTCATCTGAATGCCATGGATTACCATCAGTTCCTCTTCCTTGTTTTTGTCTTTGTGCTATTATGATGCTTCCCTCTTTACTTTGTGTGTTCTGAGCTATCGTTTTGGCTTGACTGTTCGTTGAGTCTGTTTCATTAAAGAAGTGTATCTCTTGTGCTAATCGATTTGTCTTTATTGCTGAGAGTAGGGATTTCTTATTCATACAGCAAAAGTAAATCTTTTTAATTTAAAATTAAGATATGTCGTTGGAGGTCTTTATTGATGTTGATGAATTAATAATTTGAGTTTGATTTTAAATCCCATATTGTGGGTTTTATTCTTCGCAGTTTGCTGCGAATGAAAAAGGTGTTTCGAATTGATACTCCGTCTGCTTGTAGCGAGGTAGTTTATCTTGGTCACAATTAATGTTCTTGGAGCTAAAGATAAATTCTTAGTTGTTGTAAATTATAAAGGAAAAGAGGTGATAAAAAGACGGGTTTATACTAACGTTAGAGCTCTTTTTGTAGCTGTATTGTCTTTAAGAGGCTGTGTTTTTAATGTGCTAGCTTAAAATATAAAGACAGTAAGGTGTTGGATGGCAGGTTTCTATCTTTTATTTTATTGTCTTGATAAATGTTGTAAAAGGTTAACCTTAGTTTTTGTTAGGATTTAACCTTTTTTATGTACTTTTGCAGGCTCAAATTGATTGAGTTTAAAGATGCCTGAAACGCTGTTGTTTTTAAGTAGCTGTGAGGTGTCTTTTTTTGTTTTAAAAATTTGAAATTAAACAATTGAAATCCGATAGGTGGAGAGTTATCTCATTAAATCATTTTTCAGATTTCTAATTTCCTAAACTATGGACATAAGAAATATTGCCATCATTGCGCATGTCGATCACGGTAAAACGACATTGGTTGATAAAATTTTACATCATTGTAACCTATTCCGTGATAATCAGGATACGGGTGATTTGATATTAGATAGCAATGATTTAGAGCGTGAGCGTGGTATAACTATTACTTCAAAAAACGTCTCTGTTATTTATAAAGATGTTAAAATCAATATTATTGATACTCCTGGTCACGCCGATTTTGGTGGTGAAGTAGAACGTGTCTTGAATATGGCTGATGGTGTATTGCTATTAGTTGATGCATTTGAAGGTCCTATGCCACAAACTCGTTTTGTGTTAGAAAAAGCTTTGGAATTGAACTTAAAACCTATTGTGGTTATTAATAAGGTGGATAAGCCTAACTGTACGCCTGATGAAGTGCATGAAAAAGTTTTTGACTTAATGTATAATTTGGGTGCTAATGAACATCAATTGGATTTTCCTGTTATTTTTGGTTCTGCTAAAAATGGTTGGATGTCTGAAGATTTCACAAAACCTTCAGGTACAATAGCGCCTTTGCTTGATATGGTTATTGCCAATGTGCCTGCTCCAACTATTTTGGAAGGAACACCACAAATGTTAGTAACTTCTATTGACTTTAGTTCATATACAGGTCGTATTGCTATTGGTCGTATGCGTCGTGGTAGTTTCAAAGAAGCTATGGACGTTAACTTAGTGAAACGTGATGGTAAAGCGGTGAAATCTCGTATCAAAGAATTGTATGTCTTTGAAGGTATGGGACGCCGTAAGGTGCCAGAAGTATTTGCTGGTGATATCGTTGCTATATGTGGTGTAGAGGGATTTGAGATTGGTGATACTATTGCTGATTTAGAAAATCCAGAAGCATTACCAAGTATTAATATCGATGAGCCTACCATGAGTATGTTATTTACCATTAATAACTCTCCATTTTTTGGAAGAGAAGGTAAATATGTGACTTCACGTCATATTCATGATCGTTTGTATAAAGAGTTAGAGAAGAATTTAGCTCTAATGGTAGAACCAGGTAATTCTGCTGACCAGTTCATTGTGTTTGGTCGCGGTATTCTTCATTTGGCTGTGTTGATTGAAACAATGCGTCGTGAAGGTTATGAATTGCAGATAGGACAACCACAAGTTATTATTAAAGATATTGATGGTGTTAAATGTGAGCCTGTTGAGGAATTGACTATTGACTTGCCTGAGAATGTTTCTGGTAAAGCCGTGGAATTTGTTTCTTTACGTAAAGGAATGATGACTAGTATGGAGCCTAAAGGCGATCGTATGATTTGTGTCTTTGAAATACCATCACGTGGTATTATTGGATTACGTAATCAACTTTTAACCGCTACTGCTGGTGAAGCTATCATCACTCACCGTTTTCTTGATTTCCAACCTTATAAAGGGGGAATTCCTGCTCGTCAAAATGGATCTTTGATCTCTCTTGAAACAGGAAAAGCCATTGCTTATTCATTGGATAAATTGCAAGATAGAGGTCGTTTCTTTGTAGAGCCTATGCAAGAGATTTATGAAGGTCAGGTTATTGGTGAGAATACACGTTACGATGATATCACTGTAAATGTAACTAAGACTAAGAAGTTGAGTAATATGCGTTCTTCTGGTAATGATGAGAAAGTACGTTTGGCTCCTCCTATTAAGTTCTCTCTTGAAGAGGCCTTGGAGTATATTCAGAAAGATGAATATGTTGAGGTTACTCCTAGCTCTATTCGTATTCGTAAGATTTTATTACACGAAAATGATCGTAAGAAAGCGGCTAAATAATTTTAGTTGAATTTGAAATTACGTAATACTTAATCGTATTAAGTTTATAATAAGAAAGGGTGATGAAAATCACCCTTTTTTTATGCCTTAATGTTTCATTTGTAGTGTCAGTTGAATGAATTTTTACGAAGTGAAAAGAAGATTACTGTCTTTATGCTGAATTGATATCATTTTAATCTGCGTAATTCGTTTCGTAGTCGTAGAGT
>CBFIII010000030.1:0-44024 GCA_965662645.1 Bacteroidales bacterium | reverse complement strand
TCATTGCTGTCCCATTAAAATCTAAATTAGTTCTTTGAAAAATTTGAAATTTAGTTAGGCTCTGCTGATTTTCTCAACTCAAAATCATGTGGTTATTTTCAATTTTATTTCTATACCAAAAAGATTTGCAAAAAAACATTACCAATACTAGCCCTAAAAAGGCCCGTTTAAACTCAGGCACAAAAATTAGCGGGACTTTACCTGCTAATTTTAATAATGCGGTAAGGTTCATGACAAAAACGATAGCAGCCACCCAAGATTCAGAGGTATCTTTACGTCTTGCCTTTACATCGTTCAGACCATAACCTCTTTTGCCCTGACCAAATTTCCCCTCAATTGGATTTCGCTGAGCTGCATTCTTTCTTTTTTTATATCTTTTTGCTGCGTTTTCTTTTTTATTTTTAGATGGACGCCCTAGTGTTGCTCCATAATATTTAACACCGTACTCATCTAATATTTTTCGATTCTCTCTTGTGAGATATATCCTATCTCCTAGATATTTAAGCGGATAACAATGATATATTTCATAATAGTTTTTTAGTTGCAATTTTAAATCTGTTGACTCATTAAACGTCTCCCAGTCTAGCCTGTCAATACGTGCAAAATCACCAACTAAACTAACATCTATCTTAGAGCCAAATTCTGTTTTCGCTTTCTCTTTTCCTCTTGGCATTGGACGAACATGAGGCTGATAGATATTAACAATACGATGCTTACAGCTATGCTTTTTATTATCAAACATCTCCTTCTGCTGTTTGTAAACTTCATTTATAACCATTAGAAGTTTACTATCTCTCTTTGTTAATTTTCGAGGCAAAGTATCATTGTCTAGCAATCTGTTTAGGTGTTTAATGTCCCTATTCACATATTGAAGTTGCTTACGTACGCCTTTTCTAATCTCCTGTCTGCTTTTTCTCTTTTTCTTTATAAAATTCATAAAGTCTCGACGAGCATTGCGCTTATAAGTTCTTGGTTTTGCCCCATCGGTTAATTTATTGTACAGCTCATCTATCATACGCTCTAGGTTTTCTCGACATTCATTGAGAACCTTTACGTCATTAGGATAAGTGATTTCCTGGTCAGCAATAGTAGCATCAACCTTTAGCGTTCCTTTGTTGGTTGGCTTGTTGGTCGTGCCCGAACCCTCATTTGTTTTATCGTCTTCCTCTGTTTTGTCTTCATTTTGTTGTGGTTCTCTTCTTATGCGAGAACGCCCATCTTTTAAATCTTCTGATCTGTTTATTATCAACCTATTAAAAGAATCAAACTCATTATGACCCAAGCGTTCTCTTATGTCGACAAATAAGCTTGCGTCAAAAACAGGTTTAGTGGTAAATGACTTAAGACCACAAAAATATTGAAGGTAGATATTCTCTTGTATGGACAAAATCACACCTCTATCGTCAAGATTAAGTTTATGTTTGACAATCAGAGCAGCAAGTACAATTCGAACATCTACACTCTTGCGACCAGCATTTCTGTCAAGATGCTTGCAATAAACTGATGCTAAATCATCCCAAGGTATTAATGAAGCTAAGATTACCCACCTATTTTGAGTGTCTAATGACGCTTCAAATGGATGTTCGAATAAGTCTAGGGACAATTGATTTTGTGGTGTATATGAAATCATAAGTGCAAGGCTTTTGCTTTAAAGATACAAAAAACTTTGCACTTCCACTAAACTTTCGCCTGTTGATTTACATCTTTAAGCGCTAATATTCAAATAGATAAAAAGCGCTTACTCCAAAATCAGCAGAACCTAATTCCGGAGAAAAGGGGCTTCTAGATATTGTTTTTCTTAAGTAATCGGATTAAAAATCCTGATGCTTATAAAAGGTTGGATTGCAAATCCAACCAACGAAGCACGGTGCATATCCGGGAGGACGGGGACACCCCAGTTCTTTGTGATGTGTACGCAGCTGTTGGAGGAATTTGTAATTCCGACTTTGTTGATTATCAGAATTTTCAATCCGCTATTAATTAAAAACTTCAGGGAGAGCACAGTAGGTATTTATTAGAAGACCATTTTGTTATCCCCCGCTGGCGTGGATATTCCCCCGTGCTTTTGCCCGCAAGGCAAACAAAATAGCCTCATCATATGCAATAGCTTACAATTGAATATGATTAAAATAATAGAAAAAACTTGGCAAGTCCCCCGTTTGTTATAAGTTTTACGAGTAATTATAAATAAAACATATTTTACAACTCCATTCTATACAGTCGTGCACGTTTGTGAAGTCGGCTGTCATAGGCTTCCCAAAGGTTTTGAATAGCTAGGTTATCTTCTAGGTTTTGTGTGGTTTCAACTGCTTTGATTTTATTTTTTTTAATGCCCTTGAAAACTTCATTAAAAATGATAGCATTGAGTCCCTTGCGTTGGTAGTCGGGGTGTATGCCTATAAGGAGTAAATCGAGTGTGCTTGTATTTTTACTTTGTCGTAATAGATGAAAAAAGCCTGTAGGGAAGAGTCGTCCATTTGCTTTTTGTAAACTTTCAGAAAGAGAGAGCATTGCAATGCCAAAAGCCACAATATCACCTTCTTTATTTGTTAATACATTGACAAAGTCTGGTTGAAGTAGGGGCAAAAAACTTTTAATGAGAGCTTCCTTTTGATGATCATTAAGTGGACTTACACCATAAAGATGAGCATAAGTTTTATTGTACAAATCAAAGATGCGCGGGGCTAATTCTTTTAGATCTTTTTTATTTGATAGATCCATAACTCTGAGTTCAAACTTTTTTTTCAGTAGTTGTGCGAACTTCGTTATCTTTTCGGGTAATTGATCCGAAATAGTGATGCGGCGTTCTACCCAGTCATGTTGTTTTACAAAACCAAAAGACTCCACCATTTTTGAATAATAGGGGAAATTATAGTTGGAGGACTGACAGCTTAATTCTTTAAACCCCTCAACTAACATCCCATGTTTGTCTAGGTTAGTAAAACCAAAAGGACCAATTATTTCTTGTGAGCCTTGTTCTTTAGCCCATTGTGTAGCTGTTTTTAATAATGCATGAGCCACATCTTTGTCTTCTACACAGTCAAAATGACTAAAGCGGGCTTGTTTTACATTATTAATAGTATTGTAATTATGGTTGATGATGCCAGCTATTCGTCCTTTAATAATTCCCTTTTCTTTGGCTATCCATAGGCGACTGATACAATTCTCAGCCATAGGATTTCGGGCACTGAAAAATTCTTTTTCCATTCGATCTAAAGGGGGAACATAATAAGGATGCCCTTCATAGAGTTGCCGTTGGAAGGTTATAAATTGCTTACGTTCTTTATTGCTGTTAACTGCAGTAATATTTATCATTGTTTTTTGTCTTAAGAAACTGGAGAATTAGGTTCTTTTGCCATTTCATTGAGTATGATGCGATCTGCTATGCCTGGTAGGTTTTTGTGTAGCCATACTGCGAGTTTGCCTTGTGAGGTTAATATTAAATCACGTTCGCGTTTATGTGTGGCTTTAACAATGATTTGTGCCACACGCTGGCTACTCATCATTTTACCTTCTATGCGTGGACTGTCGTTTTGTGCTTGTCCGTCTTTATTAAGAGCCGTATGGCGAATGTTAGATTCTGTAAATCCTGGATGTACCACCATGACATTAAGTCCGTTGTGTTGGTTTTCTAATCGTAGGGTGTTCAGGAAACCATCCATGGCATATTTTGAAGCGGCGTATCCTGTGCGGCCAGGTAATGGTACTAAGCCAGAGATGGAAGAAATACCAATGATCGTTCCTTTGCTTTTTATGAGATAAGGTAGTGCAAATTTAGAGCAATAGACTGTGCCGTAGAAGTTGGTGTCCATGAGTTCTTTTATCACGTCTAATTTGAGATCTTCGAAAGAAGCTCTCATCGAAATACCTGCATTGTTTATGAGGATGTCTATGCCTCCAAATGTTTCCACTGTTTTATCTATTAGATGCTGACAGTCGTCAATATTTCGGATGTCTGTCTTTACTAACATGGCTTGTCCTCCAGCACATTTTATTTCATCGGTGACTTCTTTTAATATGTTTTCGCGTCGTGAAGCGACCACTACTTTTGCCCCGTGTTTTGCAAATTCTAAGGCACAAGATCTACCTATGCCCGATGAAGCTCCTGTGATGACGACCACTTTGTTATGGAAGAGGTTGGAATCTTCTAGTAGTTCTTCTCGTTGTCTGATCTTTGGAAATGTGATGCGGTATTGTTTTAATTTATTATTATTAAAAATTGACATCGTATTTAAGCTTTTAATATAAGTGGGGATTAATCTTAGAGAATATAGAATGATTATTCTTGACGTTTCGTAAGCTCTTGTTGATGAGCTGTCTTTCTTTTGAAAGATTTTATTCGTTTTGTAGTTTAAACCATAAGTTTGGAGTCATATCAATAAAAAGACCAAGACGTCATGTATTGTTTGCTTTTAATGATTTTTGAAATACGTGTATGCACTATTTCTGTTATCTTAGATAAACAATAGACCGAGATGTTTCTGAATTTTAGGAATTCTTCTAATAGAACGATATTAGGATGAATGGGTGATAGAGAATTCATGATTACTTATGTTTAATGTTACTAACGTTAAAGATAAGTAGTTGTTGCTAGTTTCGCAACTTTTAGGAGTCTAATAAATAAAGGATAATCTTATTTTGTTAAAATACCGCGTAATACTTGTATCTGAGAAGGAGAACCTAAAACAAATAACGTATCACTATTGGTTAAGGTGAAGTCTGCTGAGGGGTTGAAAACAAAATTGCCTTCTTGTGTTTTTATTCCTACGATGTTTGCTCCTCCTGATTTTTCGCGTAATCCAAGATTTTTTAGAGTACATTGTATCTCGTCACTGGGGGCATTGTTACAGGTTATGATTTCCAAACTGACATCTTTAACACGTTGTAGTAGAACGTATTCCCAAAACTCTACCACTTCGGGTTGTGCTACTAGTTTTGCCATGCGTTGACCTCCTATACGATCGGGCATAATCACATTGTCGGCACCTACACGGCGCAACTTAACGTCAGAACGAAATTCAGAAGCTCGGCTAATGATTTGAATATTAGGATTCATCTCTCGTGCAGTAAGCACGACGTACATATTATCAGCATCTTTAGGAAGAGCTGTTATCAAAGCGCGAGCATGTTTTATTTGGGCCATTTCCATGACTTCTTCACTCGCAGCATCGCCTTGTATAAATAAACGATTGGGATCTTCGCGTATGTATTCTACTACATTGTCGCGTTTTTCAATAATAATATATTCTATGCCGTGTTGTGACAGTTCTTCGCAAGCCTGAGAACCATTACGACCATAACCACATACTATGACGTGGTTGCGCTGTTTAATAATTTTCTTTTTCACGTTATAGTCTTTTATTTTTTTTTGTAAAACGCCATTTTGCACATGCATATAAACGGTAGCTGCGGCATAACCAATTATTAACCAGCTGCTCATAATGAGTCCTGAGGTGAATAAACGTCCCCAATCATTGAGTTCTATTACTTCACCAAAACCTACAGTAGTGACTGTAATAATGGTCATGTAAAAAGCATCTATAAAGGATGCATCTGTGATAAAATAATATCCAGCAGTACCTAAAGACACCAGTAATCCCACTAAAAAGATAGTAGTCTTTATTCCTCCTATTTGTAAAGTAAAACTTCTATTTCGCATCAGTAGTTACAGTTTCAGTGATGTAAAGATACGTAATGATGCCCAATATTACAATGCATGCATCTGCGTTTTAGGCAATATTCATTGTATAGTTGGAGGAGGGCTTGAGAATCATAAGCTGATTGAAAAGATAGACCTCTATTTTCCCAAAGTGTAATGATGTGGTTCTTTTCCGACGGCAATTCTTCTAGTGTATTAAGGGCTTTGTCGCATAACTCTTCTTGTCCATTATTTTTACCATAACTAAAAAGTAAAGGACTTACGGTATTAATAAGTAAAGTTCTTACGGCTGAAGTGCCCAGCGTCTTTATGCGTTTGTTGCTTAGTTTCCCAAATTGATAATGTGTGTTCCAATATAATGATGTGCCACCTTTAAACGATTTTTCTAAGGTTTTAAGATCTGAATTGATAATGTGGTGTAGCAGACTGTCGTTTTGGTGCAACAGAAAGGCTAGTTGTGCTAGACGTATCGTAGGGAAGTTACTGGGGCGTAAACGTAAAAATTTCCAGACATAGACTTCTAGTGGAACTAAATCATATTTGGCTTTAAGAAATTGATATTCTTTTTTCAAGGTTTGGAAATAGGGATCTTCATGATCTGATTCTAGAAAACCTGCTTGACCCAAAAGTAAAGCTTCTAGTTGTATGAGATGATCACGATGTTTCGCTATTATCTTTGATGAGAGGCTATTTCCTAAGCGTTCAAAAGCGTCACTATTAACACCAAAACCGAAACTACGGCAGAGTGTCTTAAAAAAGATGTCATCCCAATTATTATTTTGAGCTATCATCTTTTTAATCACTGAACTTTTGCGCTCTAAGCGTTCTGTTGCTAACCTATCACGAAAGTTTGTCCAGAAAAGTGGGTCTATCTGAGGTAGGTAATCAGAACATGCAATAACTTGTTTTTGCTTGAAAAGTGATTCGTAATTTGCAAAAACGTATGAGAAAGGTTGTATGACGAGGCTGGGAATAGTTCTGCCCTGACTGTTTTTTATTTCTTCAGAATAGTTGGCAATCACATGAAGAATGACATTATCATACTTTTTGTCGTTGTGATGATGATGGGTTTCCCAATCACTTGATTTAGTATGTATCTCTATATTGCCAGCCCATAATATGCCATCTAATTTTATCTTGGCATTAAAAAAGTCGGGACCTGCATCAGAATTTAAAAAACCGGGGTGGATCAGTTCAACTGATAATCCACACTCGGTTTTTAAATTTTCTGTATTAAATAATTTATTCTGCCATACAAAATGGTAAAAAGCTTCATTGGTGATGAGTGGGGCTGTTACCATTGCATTGTTTATTATGCTACACTTTGTCCAATAAGAATTGCTGCAACAAGTGCGAAGATTGCATAAAGCTCAGGGAATACGGCTAAGATAAGAGCTTGACCAAATACATTATGACCAGCACCAATTGCGACTATACCATTGGCACAAACTTGTCCTTGGCGAATAGCTGAAAATAGACCGACTAAACCTAAAGCAATACCAGCACCTAATACGGCTGCACCTTGTAACATGGTTGTTTCTGCTGTTAAAAGTCCTGAGAGCATGAAATAGCCCAAAAATCCATAAATACCCTGAGATCCAGGAAGTGCGCTAAGTGCTAGGTAATTACCAAAAGCATCGCTGTTTTTTTTCATTGCGCCAATTGCTGCGTTTCCGCCAATAGAACATCCAAATGCGCTTCCTACGCCTGTAAGTCCGACCATGAGACCAATTCCAATGTATCCTAAAGTTAATGCATTCATAATTTTTATTTTGTTAAGTTGATGTTATATAATGATTTATTCTTTTTAATTAAGCTGATTTCTTAAAAGGGTTAAAGGCTTTTCCTCCTCCTTCATAACCCGCATTTTTATAAAATTCAACAAATATAAGTCGTAAAGGATGTACCGTTGCACTTAATGTTGACATGAAGATGTTGATACCATGACCTATTAATAGAATGGTCAACATAACTATAATGGTGATAATCTGTAAGAATATGTTACCATGAGAAATTACCGTGGTACTTAATTGGTTAAAGACAAGTCCGAGTATAGAACTGGCTAGACCAAGTGCAAAAAGTCGGAGATAAGATAAGAGGTCTCCTAAGCCACCAACTAAGGTGTTATAAGCATCCCAGAGTCCTGCTCCAAAGTTGAACAAAGGGTTCTTATTTGGTGTGTTAAGAAAGAAAATTGTAAAGACACAACTGGCAGCAATGATGCTGTAAGGTAGATTCATAAATAAAGCATCTTCACCCGTATTAACGGCCGCATTGACGCCCGAAGCTATAAAAAGACCAGCCCAAGCAAATTTTGAGAGTCCCCACATTATTCCTTTTTGTTTCGTTAGTCGAATACCATTGAGAATGATTCCTAATAATATTTGTACTATGCCTAATCCTAAAGAGGCTTTTAGCATCATGTCCTGTAACGGATTGCTTACAAAATCACCTTCCATTGAGCTCATAGAAACGGCTAAGTCACGATATACCGGTAAATTTGTTTTGTATAATTCTAGTCCGAAAAATGTACCGCCTGCTAATCCAAATATAATAGTTGATAAACTAAGCAATTGTCCTAGAGCAAAATACCCTTTCATTTGTTTGCTTGCTTTACGTTTGAAGTAGGTGGCTATAAGGATAAAGAGAAGTCCATAACCAGCATCACCCAAACAGAAACCAAAGAATATCATATAGAAGATGCCAAAGAAGGGCGTCAAGTCAAATTCGTTGTATTTGGGTTTAGAATAGAGGTCTGAGATGACTTCGAATAAACGATTGAAGCGGTTGTTCTTAAGTAAAATAGGAACATCATCTTCTTCCTGTGCTTTTTCAGAAGTAAAGAAAATACCTTCTGCGTTAAGCATTGAAGTTAATTCTTCTTCTTTTTCTACAGGAGCATAACCTTCAATGAGCATGGCTTTATCGTCGGCTATATTTTCAGTGTATAATTTTACTTTTGTAAGTTGTATGTTATCTTTTGTTTTTTCAATTGCTTCGTGCAAAACAGGAAGTGAAGTGCATAGTTGCGCTAAGGAGCTGTTTGCTTCTTCAATAGTTTTGTTTGTGGCGAGAAGATCTGTTCTTAAATCATCAGCCGAGTTTTTGGGCAAAGAGATATGATCAGCTTCTATCTTTGGAGCATCTTTACTATCACTAACGAGGACAAAATAAACTTTTGAATTTTCTTCTGAGATAACAAAGATTTGATATTCTTCTTTCCAAGTTTCATCAAATTTACTTGAGGTGTAGAAGTGAAGAAAAATCTTTTCTTGTTCTAGGTTAATGATACGATCCCGATCAAAAGCACCCCATATTTCAACTTGTTTGAGTTCTTTTTCTAACTTCTGGCTTTCTGATTTGGCTAGTTCTATATTATGCGTGAGTGTTTCGTACTGTGAAACGACTTCGTCAGCATTCATGACTTTGCTCTCTGTTGCTTCTAGATGTTCTAAGCCTTTTATGCTAGCAGTATAGCGTTGTAGCTGTTTGATTTGATTGGTCAGTTCGGTATCTTCTAGAGTGCCTTTTTCTTGTATGTGCACTACGCCAACTTCGCGTAACTGCTGTAAGAAATGGTCATACTCCTTGTGGAATATCCAAAAACTGTATTTATTCATCGGTGCTATCATAATAACACATTGTTATTTTAGTTCAATGGGAAAGACTTTGATAGACTTCTTTTATAAGGCGTGATATACGGATTGATGATATACCTTATTTTGGAGCTTGTCTTTTCTATTATTTGTGAGAAATTCTAGTTTTAAATACTTAATTGATCTAAATTTTACTTGCTGAAAAATGTATTTCTAATGCAATGTACATTAAATAATGAAAATAATAAATTATATCTTTTTAATGTGTTAATCAATTTTTAGTGTTCAGGTGATGTTATTCTCTTTTATGCACGTAATGCTTTTTCTTTTTTTGCTTTTACTATCTTTTGTGCTGCTTTAGAGAGGTTTTCATCGTCTTCCATAAAACGTTTTATTTTTCGTATCGCATCAGCTAACCCTGGTATTTGTACTTTTTCAAATAAGTTGACTTTCTGTGTTGTTTTTTTTCGAGCATGATCTAGTCCATTTACTTTATAGTTCATGATCTCCGCTTCAATGCCGATTTCTGCTAATTCTTTAAGGATTTGTATTCCGTCAGAAAACCAATTGGGAGCACTAAACAAACTGTAAGGTTTTATTTCGAAAATAACATTATCAAGTACTGGCGTTTTTACACCTGCTATTTTCTTAATAGTCATTTCTACATCTTTAATGCTTATCAATGACGGTTGAAATTCGCACCACAATTGTGCCATTTGTTCATATTCTGCCATCTTTTGTTCTAGCAGTTGACTCAAACGT
This sequence comes from Bacteroidales bacterium, assembly GCA_965662645.1. GTDB lineage: Bacteria > Bacteroidota > Bacteroidia > Bacteroidales > UBA5342 > UBA5342. The sequence continues at coordinate 34,007 of CBFIII010000030.1, read as the reverse complement.
TTGTTTTCTGCTTTGGCTTTTTTTACTTCTAAGCGTAATGCAGATTCCTTATTTTTTATTGTGGGTAGTGATCGCTCCCTTACTTTGAGTTGTTTATCAAGGTGTTGGAGTGACGTTTTATTATATTGGAATTGTATAGCCATAGTCTTGAGAAATCTTCATTGTTTGACAAAATTAAACAATTTCTCTTATAAAGAAAACATCTTAGCTAATTGTATTTGATAAATTACAATCGAAAATGCTGAAGTGTCATACTTGCGTGGTGAAAGTACTCTACTTAGCTTTCCAAATGTTTGTTTTTTTTAGTCAAACATCGGGGCTATGCGTTTTACCGCTTTGATGAAAATGTCAATTTCTTCTTTGGTGTTATAAATGGCAAAAGAGGCTCTTATTGTTCCTTCAATACCTAGACGGTGCATGGTGGGTTGAGCGCAATGGTGACCTGTGCGCACTGCTATGCCTAATTGATCGAGCATGGTTCCAAAATCAAAATGATGTACCTTTTTATAGCTGAATGAAACTAAACCGCTTTTTTCAGGGGCAGTGCCTATGATTTTTATCCCGTCAATAGTTTTTAACTGTGTGGTGGCATAGTCCAAAAGCCCTTTTTCGTATTGGTGTATGGTGTCTATTCCAATAGCATTAATGTATTTGATGGCTTCAGCTAAAGCTATAGTGCCTACATAATCTGGTGTTCCTGCTTCAAATTTAAAGGGTAATACATTGTAGGTGGTTTTCTCAAAACTGACTTTGTCTATCATTTCACCGCCGCCTTGGTAGGGGGGCATGGCATTTAGGATGTCTTCTTTTCCGTAAAGAACTCCTATACCTGTTGGGGCGTACATTTTATGACCAGAGAAAGCATAAAAGTCACAATCTAATGCCTGTACATCAATAGCCATATGAGGTGCCGATTGTGCGCCGTCTATCAGCACTCTTGCGCCGTATTGGTGAGCTTTGTCTATGATGTCTTTTATGGGATTCACAGTGCCTAGAGCATTGCTGACATGGTTTACTGAAACAAGGACCGTTTTGTTACTTAGTAGTTCCTCATAAGCTTGCATGTCTAAAACGCCTCTATCGTCCATGGGAATCACTTTGATGATGACTCCTTTTCTATCTGCCATGAGTTGCCATGGCACAATGTTAGAATGATGCTCGAGGGTTGATAGGATGATCTCATCGCCTTTGTGGCACAACTCACCAAAGGAATAAGCTACGAGGTTAATGGCTTCAGTAGTGCCTCTCGTAAAGATTATTTCGCCATGGCTTTTGGCATTAATAAATTGTTGAACCACTTCTCGAGCTTTTTCTGTTTCTATGGTACATTCTTGGCTCAGCGTGTGTACTGCTCGGTGTATATTGCTATTTACGGTGCTATAAATTTCCGTGACCTTATCTAATACTTGTGTCGGCTTTTGTGTCGTGGCTGCATTGTCAAAATATATCAATGGTTTACCATGAACTGTACGTTCAAGAATAGGGAAGTCAGATCGGAAATTCATTTTTTTAAGTTTTATTTTTTGATAAAAGTGCGTAAACAAATAATTATTTACGCACTTTTAAAATTCTGGATATCTTATTTTTAGTGGCACAAAGCGCAACCTGTACATCTAGATATTTCTCCGCGTAAACGTTTTTCTACTAATGTTTTAAGTCGTTCTTTGAGGGGAGCTAAATGTATTTGATCTATCACTTCATGGGTAAAAGCAAACATTAAAAGCATGCGCGCTTCTTTAGTGCTGATGCCGCGTGATCTCATATAGAAAAGAGCGCTGTCATCTAATTGACCTATCGTTGCTCCATGGCTACATTTAACGTCGTCAGCATAGATTTCTAGCTGAGGTTTCGTGTTGATATAAGCTTGAGGTGTTAGGCAGATGTTTCTATTGGTTTGGTAAGCTTCTGTCTTTTGCGCATCTTTTCGTACTAAGATGTGACCTTGAAAAGCTCCAGTAGAGGCATCATCTAATACGTTTTTGAATAATTCTCGGCTTGTACAATGAGGTACAGCATGGTCTATCGTTGTGAAATTATCAACATGCTGTTGTTTGTCGGTAATGGCCATGCCATAAAGCTCACTGTTGGAATTCTCACCATTCATTGTGACCAACGTGTTATTGCGTGTATTACCATTGTGAAGTGTGATGACACCGCTATGTACGTTTGTATTCTTTTCTTGATGAATGAATGAAGAGATAATCTGTTTTACTTTGTTGTGCTGATTTTCAATTAAAAAATAATCGAAGCTTGCGTTATCTTCAATAAAAAATTCTCTGACATGGTTGGCTGAAAAGCTAACATTGGTTAGGGCATGGTCACATATCAGAAGTGTGGCTTTAGCCATCTTCTCAACAATAAGTAAACTGCGCTGAGTGCTTAATAATGGCACACTAGAGCTAAGTATGTTAATGATCTGAATAGGTTTTTCTAAGATGACGCCTTGGGGTACATAAATGAAAAAGCCATCTTGAGCTAGCATGGTATTAAGATGCACCGTAGTGTCTTTGCTTTCGCCCGCTTTTTTGTTGTAATATTTAGCAAAAAGCTCAGGGTGTTTTTTTGAAGCTTCGCTAAAACTACAGATGATAACACCTGCGGGTAAGTCTTTTGTCTCATTCTCTTTATAGTACCAACCATTGATTAAATAAATGGTGGTTGACTCTATATCTGGCACACTGCATTCAAAATTTTGCAATGAGTTTTTGTTCGCATTTTTACCGCTAAAATCTAAGCCGTAGTTGTCAACAAAATACGATTGAATATCGGTGTTGCGGTAATCTTCATTTTTAAGGGTAGGCAGACCTTCTTTTGATAAGAGTTGATAAGAAGCTTCGCGGTGTTTGTTTACCTCTTCACCACACGAAGCATCTAAAATGGCCTTGTTATCCAGAAAAATGTCGATATAATCCTGTGCTATGTTTCTTTCTTCTAACATAATATGTATGTGAAAATAAATTATAAAATGGAATTATAACGACACTTATTGTGAAAAATATAATTTCAATTTTTTATTTATATTTATTTTATAATCCAATCGTAGCCTTTTTCTTCTAGTTCCATAGCTAATTCTTTGCCGGCTGATTTAATGATGCGTCCGTTGTATAAAACATGAACAAAATCAGGTACGATATAGTCTAGAAGGCGTTGATAGTGTGTGATGACGATAGAGGCATTCTCGGGCGTTTTTAGTTTGTTGACCCCGTTGGCTACAATGCGAAGAGCATCAATATCTAGACCTGAATCGGTCTCGTCTAAGATAGCTAATTGAGGCTCAAGCATGGCCATTTGAAAAATCTCATTACGTTTTTTCTCTCCTCCCGAAAAGCCTTCGTTTACGGCACGGTTGGCTAATTTAGAATCCATTTCTACAAGGTTTTTCTTCTCACGCATTAAACGTAAAAAGTCAGAAGCCGAAATAGGTTTTTCCCCCTTGTATTTGCGTTTGGCATTAAGTGCTGTACGCATAAAGTTAACCATGCTTACTCCCGGAATTTCTACTGGATACTGAAAGCTAAGGAATAAACCTTCGCATGCGCGTTGTTCTGCTGCAAGTTCTAAAAGGTCTTTGCCATTAAATTCTACGGTTCCTTTTGTTACTTCAAATCGTGTGTCACCTACCAAAACTGATGAAAGAGTACTTTTCCCAGAACCATTAGGTCCCATAATGGCGTGTACTTCTCCAGGATGTATTTCTAAATTAATACCTTTAAGTATCTCTTTGCCATCTATGTTGGCATGTAAATTTTTTATTTTTAACATAATAAATAAGTTATAAATGATGAGTTATAAGTGATAAGTTAAAATCACTTCCATCATTTTTACATTTTTTCTTTTGTACTCTTTATTATACTCGTTACTAATGCCATTAATTCTTTGCATTCATTAAAGATGCTGTTGTGTTGCTCTTGGTTAATGAATTCTGTTTCTTTTAGTAAATCTAACCAATAAAGTGTTTCATTACATTCTTTTTGTGCAATTGAAAGTTTATGAATAAAATCCTTTCGACTCTCAGCATATTCTGCTTCTCTGTAAAGGGCTCCAATTGCAGTGCCAGATCTTAGAAGCTGTTTGCTAATTGTAAATTCATGTTTCTCTTCTACGAGATATGTGTTGAGTTTTACTATTCGTATGGCAAAAGACATAGTCTTATCTTTAAAAATACCTTTCCCCATATCTATCAGTTTTTTTAGCTTAAACTTATAACTCTGTTTAAATCGCAAATTAGTTATTCCAACTTATAACTAACAACTTATAACTTTTTTCCACTTACAGATTAGTTATTTAAACTAATAACTAACAACTTAAAACTTATAACTTTTTTCTACCCCACACTCCCCTCAAGGCTAATTTGCAATAATTTCTGTGCTTCTACGGCGAATTCCATGGGTAATTTGTCAAGAACTTCGCGTGCATATCCATTGACGATAAGGCCAATGGCGGTTTCAGTATCTATGCCTCTTTGGTTGCAGTAAAAGATTTGATCCTCACTTATTTTGGAGGTTGTGGCTTCGTGTTCTACAACGCCTGTCTCATTTTTTACATCAAGATAGGGGAAGGTGTGTGCTCCACATTTATCGCCTAGTAATAACGAATCACATTGACTGAAGTTACGCGCATTTTCGGCTCTACGATCAACTTTTACTAATCCTCGATAGCTGTTTTGGCTATGACCGGCTGAGATACCTTTTGATATGATGGTGCTTTTGGTGTTTTTACCAATATGTATCATCTTACTTCCCGTGTCGGCTTGCTGGTAGTTGTTTGTTAAAGCAACGGAATAAAACTCACTTTGCGAATTGTCACCTCTTAAAATGGTGCTGGGATATTTCCATGTGATGGCTGATCCAGTCTCTACTTGTGTCCACGATATTTTAGAGCCATTACCACGGCACAGTCCTCTTTTCGTTACAAAGTTGTAAACGCCGCCTTTTCCATTTTTATCACCAGGATACCAGTTTTGAACGGTGCTGTATTTGACTTCAGCATGGTTCATCGCTACTATTTCTACAATGGCTGCATGAAGCTGATTCTCATCACGCTGAGGTGCGGTGCATCCTTCTAGATAACTCACGTAACTATCGTCTTCGGCTACAATTAATGTGCGTTCAAATTGTCCTGTGTTAGCTGCGTTGATGCGGAAGTATGTTGATAATTCCATAGGGCAGCGTACGCCTTTGGGAATGTAACAGAAAGATCCATCACTAAAAACGGCGGAGTTTAATGAGGCAAAGAAGTTGTCGCGATATCCTACGACGCTACCCATATATTTCTGGATCAAATCGGGATGTTCTTGAACAGCTTCGCTAAATGAACAGAAGATAACGCCCATTTCTGCCAAGGTATCTTTAAACGTAGTTTTTACGGATACACTATCGATAACGGCATCTACTGCTATTCCTGAAAGTGCTTTTTGTTCTTCTAGTGGTATGCCTAACTTATCGAATGTTTTAAGTAATTCAGGATCTATTTCGTCCAAATTTTGTGGGCGGTCTTCATCTTTTTTGGGTGCGGCATAATATGAAATAGACTGATAGTCTATTTCTGGAATGTTAAGATGCGACCATTTAGGCATTTCTAATGTTTGCCAATGACGGAATGCTTTTAGTCTAAAATCAAGCATCCATTGCGGCTCTTTCTTTTTAGCAGATATGAAACGTACGACATCTTCGTTAAGTCCCTTTTCTATAATTTCCGTGTCAATGGCGGTCACAAAACCGTATTCGTAGTCCTGACTCGTAAATTTATCTAATATTTCATCTGATTCTTTCACAATTCTCTCTCTAAAAATGAATTGCAAATATACAAAGAAATCAGGGATGGTGAGTCATTAATTATTGTGATTTTTGATGTTTCTGTTTGTGTTTTTTGATATATTGTGTCTTTTTAGTGTTATTTTTTGCCCAAGTGTAAATTTATGGTGTTTTGTTTCTGATCAGTATATTCTAAATATTTGTTGATTACAGCAAGGCTAAGAGCAGTTTCGATATGTTTGTTGTTAAAACGATTAATGTGCTTGTGTGCATTGTTTATAATCTCTTTTGCTTTGTCGGGGTGTGCGGTGTAATAGGCTATTTTTTCTTCTAAATCAGAATAATCATCTTTGACTTCTATGTAATGAATGCCATCTTTTAGCCGTCCTTCCATAAACCATGTTTCATAGACCGGTTTTGGCATGATAGCAACGGAATTGGACGACATAACCCATTTTAGGTTGGTGGCTACATCGTTGCCTTCAGGACAAAGGATGAACTTGTATTTGAGCTGTTCTTTAATAGGAGTGTATGGTACTAGCCATTCTTTGGGTAATTGAGGGTTTTGCGTGCCGAGTCCTACGTTAATGTGTGGATGGTGAATGAATTTTTCTAATAGGATACGACGACAATCTTTGGATTTTGCAATGTTACGTCCTCTAAAGATAGCGGTGTCTTTTTTATCTTCATAAGAAAAGGGATCTTTGATGAAGTTAAAGTGTCTAACTTTATCGAATTTCAATAAGACCGAATTCGTATTGTTTCCCTGGATGGGACGACTTTTAACAAATGAAGGATTATCAGGTATTGTGATTATATCTCCTTCTAAAAGAATAGCTTTACTTGTTTTTGGGAATATTTTGTAATAAATCATAAAGTCTAAGAAATAAACTTTTATGTGATTTTTTAATGAGGTCTGATAGGTGTAGGTCAGTTCGCTTGATTCAAATGCTTGATTGGTGGAGAGTTGATTGTAATAGCTTAATCGGTTGTTAAATGATTCTAAGTCAGTTTTATTCAGGTTGTGGCAGATTCTTTTATAGTGCCATTTAAGAAGTGTAACAGGTAAGTGTAGGTTAATAATGGCTTTTATGTAATAAATTACTTTGATGTTCTTGTTTATCATGACGAATAGAGTAAAATTTCACTTTTTTATATGCTGTGGTCTAAAGTAATAGAATGAATTTTGTTTTTATATGATGTGTTGATTATTATAGATCCATTTTAAGTTTTCATTGTAATATTGATAATTATTCTTCTGCGTCATTTTCTTTAGAAAAGGAAATATTTTACAATGCGTTTACTTATTTTTCTATCTGTTTTTTTATCCCATAAGGAGTGTAAGTTATATTAAGTCGTGCATTTTCTTCAAGAATAGCTAGATTTTTAGAAGGTCTTTCTAGCGCAAGGTGATAGAGATGATACTGAATGGCTAAATGCTTTATAGATTTTATTCTCATCCCATTATTACGCAATCGTAATTCTAGATCTGTATCTTCTCCTACAGCTGGAGCTAAATAGCGCTCATCAAAACCATTAATAGCAAGAAGGTCACTTTTATATATTGAAAAATTAGACCCCACTATACTTTTATCCTTTTTGTTAATAAGTGTACGTAACCATAGTGGAGCATAGAACCCGTTTTCAATATGTTCGCCATCTTTACTAATCAATTTGTTTAAATGAAGGAATATAAAACCTCGTTTTTCAAGATATCCCCTTCTTACTTTTTTTTCACTCAACTTAGAGGTAATAATCGAAGATAAGTGAACTCTTCTACCAGCAAGAACACTCCCTTTTTGCTGATGCAATAAGTGTTCTTTGATAAAATACTGATGAGGAATACAGTCGCCATCAATAAAAATAAGATAATCAGTCTGTGCAATAACCACAGCTTTATTTAAAATAATATTCTTTTGCCAGCCAACATCTGGATGCCAGCCATGCTGTATTGGGAAAGAATATTGTGAAAATGATTCTTTCAGTATTGCAACAAATTCTTCTTTGGAGCCATCATCAGCAATAATAACTTCAAAGTCTTTTTCAGACTGACGTTCCAAGCCAGCTAAAACAAGTTTAAGCCATTCTATCTTGTTATAAAAGGATATAATAAGTGAAACTTTCATCTTAAGCTTGCTTTATAAGTTTAATATAATTTTGAACCGAATGTTCAATCGTAAAACAATTATTAAAGCGATTAAAAGCATTTATTCCCATTTCTTTCAACATTGTTTCGTCTGAAATAATACGGCTTATACCTAAAGCCAAGCTTTCAGGACTTCTTTCTTTTATAAGAAGCCCCGTTAGGCCGTTTTCAATAATTTCATCACCTGCATGTCCTTCAAAAGTTACGCTAGCTATTTTTTGGCGCATAGCTTCTAAAAATACAACACCAAAAGCCTCTTCACTAGCTGGATGTACTAAAAGTGCTGATTGAGAAATCAACGAAGGAATATCTGAACTAAAGCCTTTTAAAAAAACATTTTCAGAAAGATTTAAATCGATAATTAAACGTTCTAGGTTTTGACGCTCTTCTCCTTCACCAACGATCCAAAGCTCAGCCTGAGGCTCAAACTTGAGTAAGGTAGGCATTGCTTTTATTAAGATATCAAATTGTTTGTAAGCCACTAAACGACCAATAGCGATAATACGTTTGGAGTTGTATTTTGGTAAATCAAAGTCAAATAATGGTGGAATTCCATTGTTGATAACAACAATAGGATTTCTGCAAAAAGGACTCAATTTTTTAAGGGTGCTATTCTTTACAAATTCAGAGATAGCAACAACTCTATTAAGTCTTTCGAAGCAAAATTTATTTACATTATTAAGTTTGATAGGAGCATGAAACCCCCTACGATAGATTAAATTATAGCGCTTATGAGAAGTTGCAAAAGCAAAATGCTTTAATTCCAAAGATGAATTTAAAATAATAGCACTAGGCTGTATTTTTTTGAGCATTTTACGAATATGGTGTAATTTCCTCAGATTCAAAAATGATAATTTACTAACATTGAGAAGTTGAACACTTATCCCTTGTTCAGTAGCCTTTTTCCAAAGAGCACTATTCAACTGACACACAATAATAGAATGATAACCTTGACTTATAAATTCCTTAGCAAGACTTAGATGCTGAACTTCACCACCGCCCCAATTTATTGAAAAATTCACAAAAACAACTGTTTTAATTTTCACACTTTTCATCATTTAATCTATTTTTAAATAAAAGCAAATTGTTTTTTTGTGTTTTTATTGCCTATTCAGAATATTACAAAACTAAGATTATTTTGTCGAATACCTTATGAATTGTAGTCTGATTATTTAAACCTTTGATAGGTCTATAATAATAAAGCTATTAGGAGGTTGATTTTAATCCCACATCGTGGGTTTTATTCCTCGCAGTTTGCTGCGAATAAAAAAGTGTTTCCAATTGATAATCCGTCTGTTTGCAACGTGGTCGTTCATTATTATTTAAATGATGTCGTTTCCCTTATTACTCAATAATATATTTTTAAACAGAAGGAGATCTTCTTTTCGCGTAATTTTGAAATTAATATCGTCACCTTCCACAGTGGCAATTTTTTCATCAAAAAGATAATGTATAACTACACCACAATCGTCGGTGATGGGCATCTTTTCATCTTGTAGAGCAATGTTGTAAGCTTTTTGTATGGTGAAAAAATTAAATCCTTGTGGTGTTTGTGCGCGGTATATGGTGCGTCTATCAGGAATGCTGACAATATTGCCATAGCGTACTGACCATATGGTGTCTGTGGTTTGTATGCCTGTCCCTACAGCGTTATAATGATCTAATTTGGAAATGCAATCACTAATAATGTCAGGAGAAACGAGTGGGCGCACGGCATCATGAAAAAGCATTTTTTTCTGACTTCCATCATTGTAAGCTCTAATAGCTGTTACCGAAGAATGAAATCGTTTGTCTCCTCCTTTTAATATTTTTTTAACTTTGGTATAGTTGTTTTTTTTTATGCTGTCGTTCATCAACTTTGTGTGTTCTGCATGGCAAACAATGGCAATTTCATCTATTTCCTCATGATTTTGAAAAGCCTCTATGGTGTAATCAATAATCATTTTATCATTAATCTTAATGAATTGTTTTGGTATGTCGGCGCCTAGGCGTTTCCCACTGCCGCCAGCAAGTATAATCGCAATTGTTTTCATTTCTTTTATGAGTTAAGGGCTTTTTGATAAACGATCATTATGTTTTTTGCAATTTCTGATTCTCTGAATTTAAGAGCTTCTTGTTTGCCTTTAGTGCTTAATTCTGTTCTCAATTCTGCCTTATTTAATAAATTCTGGATGGCTGTTGCCATTTCATTCGTATCACCTAGTGTGACGTAAAGAGCTGCGTCACCTCCTACTTCGGGAAAGACGCCTCCACGTGTTGTTATAACTGGAGTTCCACTATTTAGAGATTCTAAAATTGGAATACCAAATCCTTCGAAGATGGAAGGGTAAACGAATAGGGTTGCTTGTTGATAGATGGCAGGGAAATCGCTAAAGTCGGCATCGTGTATAAACTGTACGTTGAGTTGATGTTGTGCAACGTATTTTTTGACTTTAGTGCAATAATCTGTTGACCTGCCAATAACGACTACAGGATAATCTATATTCTTTTCTACCATAGCTTGAAACACACTGAGTATGTTTTTTCGTTCTTCTATGGTGCCAATATTTAAAATAAAATTTTCAGGTAAACTATATTTCTTGCGGACAAGCTCTTTGTCTTCTGATGATGCCGTTTCGTAAAAGGAAGGGTTGCATCCCTGATAAACGACATCTATTTTTTCTTCTGCAATATTGAAATAATGGATAATGTCTTCTTTTGTTTGTTCACTTATGGCTATTATTCGATCTGCATTTTTACATGCATGGGTGTATTTCTGTTTGAAAATAATACGGTATGAAAGATCGAAGAGCTTAGGGTAACGTAAAAAGATACAATCGTGAATGGTGACTACGCTCTTGGTCCCGGTTTTTTCAATGCCTATTGGTAGTTCTTGGCTTAAGCCATGGTAAATATCTAAATTGAGTTTTGATATGGTTTTTGACATTCCTTTTGAACGCCATAGGTTTTTGAATTTTCTGTAAAAACGGCTCTCAGGTAAAACATCTTTTACGTTGTCTTGCGTTTTAAAATTAAGTGGGTTTTGATCTTTATGCTTGAATAGATAATAGGTGTTATTGGCATATGAATGACTTAAAATATTAATAAGGTCACGGCTATAATTTCCTAGTCCACTTCTATTGAAGTAGGCTCTTTTTGCATCAAAACCAATTGTTAGATTGTCTTTCATATTTATCTGGAGTGTAAAAATATAGAATAAATGTTACAAAATTGTGATGTGCTAGAATGCCCATTTTGTAGTTATCATCATTCCACGTGGAGCACAAACTTCTATTGAGTTACGATTGCGTTCCGAAGGTAAATCAAAACCAGTACTAATTATTTCGTAACCAAAATCGTAGAGGTTGTAACCTGCGAAGTTAACTTCTACATCCGTTTCTTTAATAGTAAAGGTATAGGCTAATCGTAGTTCTGTATTGATGCCAAAATCTTCTCGATTTCCCCAATCATCATAGAGAGGGGCTGTGCTGTTTGGCAAATAACGCCAAGTGGCTATTTGTGTATTTCCTTCAGTATCTTTGCTAAGGCGTGTGTCGTATTTTGAGAACGGTTGGCCGTCGATAAACTTCAATAAGAAAGAAGCTTTAAACTTAGGGTTGAATTTATAACCCCATAATAAACGTGCTAAGTATCCTCTATCTTGCTGAGGTCTTCCTAAGGATTTGATTTGTGTATTAGGATTGGCCATCAGGTCGGAATAGACTTCCATATTATTCTCTTGTGGCGAATTTCCAAGGTTACTCACATTCATCATAAATTGAGAGACCCACGAGACGGATAAGAAGACTTTTTCTGAGGTATAAGAGTATTTAAAAATATTAGTGATTGCAAAGGGCGTATTCGTTAAGAATGGATTTTTTTGGTCAACACTCATCAATTCTGGCATCCTAGAATTCATGACATATTCAGGAGCTTGCCCTTTATCGAAGAAGAATATAGACTGATTCCCATCTTGCTCAAATTGTCCATAGCTATTCACGTCATCTTTGAATTCCGTGTTCCACAGGTGATAATATTTTTTGTAACTTGTTGTTATTGTGAACTTATTTTTTTTGTTTACATTAATAATGATAGGCCATTGCATATAATAATAGATGGGCTGCTTGATGCCTTTTTCTAAAGAACGGTAATTGCCTCCTCTCGACATGAAATAATTGTCTTGTTCTCCTTGCTGTACTTGTTTGTCTGCATTGTTGTCATCCCAATAATTAATGGTTTGATTCAGGTAGTCATCAGATAGATATTTTACCATGTCATAATGGAAATTGATGCGCTGACGACCTAAGTTCAAAGCAGTAGAAAAATGAGCATTAGGTGTCCATAATAATCTTATTTGACCCTCCCAGTTAAGGCGTGTTATGGATTTGTTTTTGATGAGCATTCCATCGAATGTGCCGTATAATTCGGCTTCTGTTGTTAATTTGTCCGATACGGCTTTGTGGTAATTGAAACCCGCAGAATTCTCTAACAATCCTGATGAAAAAGCGTTGCTTTTATTATTATAAACATAGAGAGAAGTGTAGTAGGGATCATCTTCTGTTTTCCAGCTATCATCTAGAGGACTCACTTGTGATTCAAAATATAATCCATTTTGTGATAGGCTTTGTGTAGGATTGCTTATAATAACACTGTTGTAATTCTCTACTGTAAAGTTTAAATTGGATGTGATTTTTTGTTCAAAAGCAAAGGAATGACTCAGTTCTGTAGTATTGGCATCAGCATAAAAGGGATCTAATGATTCTCCAAATATGTCCATGTGATTACGGTTGAAGTTGGGGGTATTGTGTTCTATGTTATTATTAGCTAATGTTAATCCCGTAGTCAGTTGTTTGTCTTTTCTTTGACGTTTTCCATAAATAGAAGCGCTCAATTTTTGTTGTGTCCCCGTTTCATTTTTAGAATAATAAAATTCATGATTGAGTCTATCGCGGTACGAGTAAGCGATAGCATAGTGTAAGTTATCAAATAATTCTAAAGAGAGGGTGGGGAGTTCTCCACTTAATTCTGCTTTATTGTATTCCTCATAAAAGTCGGAATTTTCTGTGGTATAGTCAACATCTACGAGTTGTCGCTCTCCCCAATCAAGATATAAATGTTGAGCAAAGTCTTTTCCTTGGTGTTTTATGTTGTAGTCTAGGGCTAATGTGCCTTGCCCTGTAATGTGACGGCGATAATTGACGGGTTTTATTACTGTTTCTAAGGCGGTTGCACTCTCGAGATGAAATAACCATTCCGATCCTGCAGATATACCTCCTAATCCTCCTTTGTTATATCGAACTAATAAACCATTTTCTACCTTTTTATCTTTTGTGAAATAAAAGGCTGAGGAATTGGTGTTTAAGTTGAGGCTATGCTGATACATATCTTGTTCGTAAAGGTATGAGCCTGGTTGTATGCGGTTATCTATTCTAAAACCATCCAAATAGTATTTATTCCAACGGTAAGAACTTCCTTGTACCGAAATAACCGTTTGATCTGGTGTGTGAAAGTCGCCATGCGTCGTGGTTTGGAAAACAACATAATCGCTGTAATTATCTAGAAAACTACCCATGGAGTTATGCAAAACACGATCTCTGAAAAATTCGGAAGAGTAGTTGGCTTGTCCATCAAGGACTAATGTGTCATTTTCTATGTCTATGGCTTGCGCTTGTAGTAGCGTAACAAGACAAATAAAAAGAGAGGCAATAATCTTTGGTGTTTGGTGTGTCATAAAGTGATGTATGTTAGGAAAATAAATTTGTTAAATTAATAATAGGTAGATAATGATTGAAGCAATGGCTAGGCTTTAATAATATTATTTGACTGCCTGTTTGTTAGTGTTTTTGTGCCTTAAGAGATCTTATCTTGAAGCATTTTAAGTTTTATATAACGCATCTTTACCGCATGTTTTTGGGTGATGGCATAAGTATAGCCTTCAAAACCATCCTTATATCCATGACCCATAATGTAATGTTTAAAAAATCTGAAATTTGGCTTTAGCCAAAGATGGAACCATGTTACTTTTTTGTTTTTTTTAAGGTAGTCTTGTGCTTGCCAATCGGCATAACGGTTCATCTTTGCGTAGAAATTATTGAGATTGACATAGGTGTTGTGTATCATCCTATGTTTTAGTGTCCCAATTTCTCCTTGCGCAATGATTTCTGCATGAACGTGTTTTTCTTCGTAGTGACACAGGCTTTTGCGAAATAAACGAATGCATTTGTCTCCTTTGATGCCGCTATCTTTTAATAGCCTTCCCATAAACATGTTATCTCTATATATCCAATAACCTGCGAAGTCAGATCCTTGTTCTAAGATTTCTTGAATCTCTTTTTTCAGTTCATCGGTAATGCGTTCGTCAGCATCTACTAACAATATCCATTCATGCGTAGCTTGTGGAATTGCCCAGTTCTTTTGTGAAGCAGAGTTTTCGTACTCTTTTTGTATGATGAAATCGGTATATTTCTTAGCTAATTCTACGGTATTATCTGTGCTATAAGAATCCACAACCATTATTTCGTCAGCAAAAGAAACTGATTGCAGGACGTCTTCTATGTTATGGGCTTCATTCCCTGTAGGTATTATGGCCGTTAGTTTTTCCATTCAACAAAAGTATAAAAAAATACTACCCAAAATCATTTTAATACAAGATGATTTTGGGTAGTAGATCAGCTTATTTTACGATAAGTCTTATTTTTGGTTAAGTTCTGGTGTGTATTGTAATCCATTACCTTTGATCGTGGTGTAGGTGTCAAATGTTTTTTTCAATATCTAATGAAAGGTATTCGAGTAACGGCATCAAAAATGGGAATCGTCTTTTTAATGTAAGATAGCTTCTTGTAATTCGTTTTCCATATTTGTTTCAGGAGACGATAATGGTGCGTAGAGCAAATTACCATTAGGAGCAATGAGATAATAGGTGGGGAGGGATTTTATATAATAGTCATTTAGTAATTGTTCATTGTGGTTCCATAAGGTGAAATAAAGATTTTTGTAGTCGTTTCTGCTTAGAAAATGCTCTAATTCTTCTTTCTCTTGATAAGTTGCTATAATTACCACTTCCATTTCTCTTTTATAGTTTGCTTTGTATTTTTCTAGTAAGCGTAATTGTTTTTGGCAGTCAAAGATATTGGTGTTTACAAAAGCTAATAGAACAAATTTACGTTTTAGAATAGTCGGCACCTTTTTTCCTTTAGGAGTATAGAGTTCATAATAGGGTGCAGCTTGGTCTAAGCAGAGAATGTCCATCTTTTCGCGCGTGCTATGACAGAGTTCTTTCAATGTTGAATCTTCGATTTGTTCTTCTAACATCGAGAGCAAAGGTAATAGTTGTGCTTCATACTGAGGTGCTATTACTGAGGCATCGTAGAAGCCTTTTATGCATAATAATGCTGCAGTTTCTGGGACGGTGATATGATGATTTTTTGCTGTTGTTGTAATGAAATCTTTATCTAATTGACCTGATAATATGGCTTTACTTACATAGTCATAAAATAGTCCTTCTTTGGTTAAAAATGGATCGTTAAATTGTTGAGTGAATAATTGAGTGTAAGCCGGGTTATTGAGCTGAGGAGCTTGATGTCTTAGCAATTTATCTTTTATGATAGATTGGTTTCCTGGGTTATTCATTTTATAAAAGAATGACGATTTCATATCGAGATATTCTTTTAGGTATGCGTTGTTGAGTTTTTTCCGATAGATTTCTGTAGAATCTAATATTTCCTGAGCGGTATATTCTGGGGTATTGCTTTTGATTATTTTATCGAGCCAGAGGGCTTGATGAATTTCAATTTCCGTAAGGTAATAATTAATGTCTTTTACATCTTCGTTATATAGTAGGATATTTTGTTTTTCATAATAAGGATTGAGTCTTTCTGCTTTACTTAGTGGATCAAAGTTGGGGAAATCGATCTGAATATTTTGTTTTGGAACAAGAGTGATTTGTCCTTTGTTTTTGCCTAGGTCAATATAATAGGTGCGAATCGTTTCTGCTTCAAAAGAAAAACGAAAGAATCCACTCGTGTCTATCTGGCAAGTATTAACGTACGTTTTACTTTCCGTCATGAAATTATTAATGTAATAAATGCTTAACTCGTTGCCATGGTGGTTGTTGATGTGTCCCGATAAGTTAATAGCATATCCTGCTGTAGAAAAGCAACAGATGAATAATATGAGGACTGTTTTATTAAGAAATCTCATCTTGGCTGGATGTGTTATTGGTGTTTATTTCGTCGTTGATGTCTTGTAGCTGTGTCTTGATATGACTCAGACGTTTTATAATTTCAAAATTTTTAAGGGTTTGGTCTCTGTTGTCTTTTAGTTTTTTCTTTGCTCCTTTTAATGATAACCCTTGTTCTTTGACCATATGAAAAATGAGATGAAACGTATCGAGATCCTTGGGCGTGAAATAACGTGTTCCTTTACCATCTTTATGTGGTTTTAGAATGTCGAATTCCTTTTCCCAATGACGAATTAATGAAATGTTAACATCAAACATCTTGGCAACTTCACTAATGTGATATTGTATCTTTTCTATTTTAGGAGCTTTGTATGACAAAATGAGTTATTAAAGAGTGTGAGAAGATAAAGAATTTAGAATAAGAATTTGACTTAAGATTGTTGTATTTTCTTTATGTATTTACCTTGGTCATTAATTTCAAATCCTACATGTTTGTAATAAGGGATTTGTTTTTTCGTGAGGACTTTTTCTATTTTTATTGCTTTTATACCTTGATGCGAGAAGATGTGTTGGTTTTTCTCAAAAAGAAATTTTCCTGTTTTGAAATCTTGATATTTTGGAATAGCATAATCAAGATCAATACTTAGGGTTTGGTCTTCGTTTTTATGCGCTATAAATATGCCTGCTATATCCATGTTGCGCAATATGAGCATGGTGATATCGCCAGAGCATTTGTCAATAGCGAAATCTGGGAAGTTATGCTTTATTGCTTTATCATAATAGCTTAAAAAATGTTTTAAGTAGGGATTTTTTAAATCAGTGGTCATGAGTTTGAAAAAATCATGACTGGTGTAAATCTTTATCAGATAATAAATGTCAATAATAGTGATGAAACCATTGACAAGTGCTACGGGAATGGCATGTATTATGATAGAATAAAACGTGAAAAATAGAGCACCAATTAAATTAATCCATCGCAGTTTTAACATGGACGACATGGTCAATGATATGGCTACTAATATTGATCCTAGATAGCCGATGCATTCTACTATATTAAGACTTTCCATTGTATGCGTTTTAGGTTATTTTTCTGCGTTTGCTTTTATCGCATCAGCACAACGTATGCCGTCTATCGCTGATGAAACAATGCCTCCTGAATATCCTGCTCCTTCACCGCAGGGGTATAATCCTGAGGTATTTGTGCTTTCTAAGGTGATGCGATCGCGAAGGACGCGAACAGGTGATGAGGTGCGACTTTCTACGCCGAGCACTACAGCTTCGTTAGTATAAAAACCTCTTGCTTTTTGGCCAAAAGCTTTAAACGCTTTTTGTAGGCGTTGACTTATTTCATCGGGTAACCACATATGCATTGGTGAAGCTACTGTGCCTGGGATATAAGAAGTCTCGGGCAAGTCAAATGATAGTCTGCCTTCTGCAAAATCGACCATGCGTTGTGCAGGAGCGGCTTGCGAATGTCCTCCGTTAATAAAGGCCAGATGTTCTAGATTTTCTTGAAAATCAATTCCACATAAAGGATTCTCGTTGTAGCCTTCCAATTCTTCAGGTTTTACTTCTACTACTATGCCAGAATTTGCCCAACGTGAATTGCGACTGGAGTTCGACATTCCATTTACAACGACTTGTCCTTCGTCGGTGGCTGATGGTACTATGATGCCACCAGGACACATACAGAAAGAATAGACGCCTCGTCCATCTACTTGTCTTGCAAAAGAATAACTGGCTGCGGGGAGGTATTTCCCTCGTCCTTCTTTATTATGATATTGAATTTGGTCTATCAAGTGTTGTGGGTGCTCTATACGTACTCCTACGGCAAATGATTTTCCTTCAAGAGCAATGTCTTGTTGGTGGAGTTGTTTGTACATTTCTCTTGAAGAGTGTCCTGTTGCTAAAATGACAGAACCTAACCATTCTTTACCATCGCTTGTAATGACTCCTTTTAGTTGTTTATTTTCTAATATAAACTCATTTACTTTGCTTTCAAAATGAACCTCGCCACCGTATTGTATGATGGTGGCCCTTATGTTGGAGATTACTGCTGGTAGTTTATCGGTACCAATATGTGGATGTGCATCAATAAGAATGTTTTCATCTGCTCCATGATTGTACAGTGTTTCTAATACTTCATTTACATTTCCGCGCTTTAAGCTGCGGGTGTATAATTTACCATCCGAAAAAGTACCAGCTCCGCCTTCTCCAAAACAATAGTTAGAGTCTTTATTTACTTTTTGTTTGCTGTTGATTAGAGCGATGTCTTTTTTGCGTTCTGAAATAGCTTTTCCACGTTCTAGAATAACGGGTTTCAATCCGTTTTCAAGACAACGTAGAGCTGCAAATAATCCTGCAGGACCTGCACCTACAATAATAACCTGAGGGGCATTACTTACATCTTTATAATTTGTTTTTACAACTCTCTTTTGAGGTTCTTCATTAACGAATACATCCATGAGTACATCAACGACCACTTGGTGTTTGCGGGCGTCTATTGATCGTCGTTTTATAATGCAAGCTGTGATTGTATTTGTTGAAATATTAAGCTTTTGAGCGGCTTTGTCGCGATAAAATGTTTCAGATGAGGCTTCTCTTGGTGTGAGGCGTAATTGTATTTCGTGTATCATAGTGGTATTGGGAAAATGTCATTTAATTGCTTATTCAAAATTGAATGCAATAGTAAAGGTTTTAGCTTTTAATTTATCTATAGTAGAGGTTAGATAAGGATTGTTTTCTTTTTCTTCAGGATAGCCTGTTTCTAATATATTCATAAGTCCTAGACCAAAGCGAATCTCCATGCCAAAACGAAATGATTGGAGATAAAAATCAGCACCTAGGCCTAATTCTAAACTGACATCCATTTTTTTTAAGGTAATATCGAGTTCTTTATCTGTCGATAAATCATATTTTAAATTAACTCCTGCTAAGAGATAAGGGCGCATATCCTGTATTCTTGCTGCTTTGTATTTTATCAAAATGGGACAAGAGATATAAGTTGATTTTATCTTATTGGAAATGAATAATGGATCAATGTCTGCTGTTAGTTTATTTTTAAATGGTTTATTTTCAGAAGTATAATATTTCCTGCTTTCAATTATTTTATGTCCTAATGATAAGGAGGGTATCATGCGCAGATTGAAATATTCACCCAATTTATAACTGGTAATAATCCCTACGTTAAAACCTGTAGTAATTCCAGTAGTCTCGCTGTAATAATAGATGTTATCTCCATCTGCATTTGTAGGTATTTCTTCAAGAGGAACCTGACTTATAATGTTATCTGAGCTATTACTAATGCGTAAGTTCTGAAATTCGGGACCTATAGTAAAACCGAAATGCCATTTTTCAAAATCATAGGCTGGTAAATTGGGCGGCTTTTTATAAGTTTGAGAGATTGCAATGCTTGATGCCCACGCTAATATGAGGATAATTAACAATTTTTTTATGTGCATAAATAAGGTGTGACCTCTTAGAGGTAATTTATTGTTTCCTTTGTTATAACGATTAGCGCAAATATTTATTTTATTAATAAAAATTAATTACCCATTTCTGATAGAAATTTAATACGCATAAGGCGAATGGCTTCTTCTTCGTAATCTTCTTCTCCTAATTCTGCTAAAGCTTCTTTTAGAGAATCTGTCTCTGCATCTTCTTTGAAATATAAAAAGATGTCTTCTATGGTGTCTTCATCTAACACCTGATTGATGTAATAATCAATATTTATTTTAGTCCCAGAAAAAACGATGGTTTCCAATTCAGTCAAGAGATCTTTCATGGCTAATCCTTTAGCTGAGGCAATCATATCAAGTGGCATTTTGCGGTCTATGCTTTGAATCAAATAGATCTTCAACTTACTACGGTCGGCTACTGAACGAATCACTAAGTCGGCTGGACGGTCTATTTCGTTTTCCTTGACGTAACGAGAAATCAGTTCTACGAATTCTTTTCCGTAACGTTTGGCTTTCCCTTGTCCAACGCCGGGCATGCTCTGTAGCTCTTCTATGGTGAGAGGATAACTTGTTGCCATGGCTTCTAAGGATGGGTCTTGGAAAAGAACAAAAGGAGGAAGTCCTAATTTTTGTCCTAACTTTTTACGCGTATCTTTTAATATCTTAAATAATACATCGTCTAAAGCAGAAGTGCCTCCTCCTATAGGGGTCGAACTATCATCTTCATAATGATGATTTTCTGTCATCAAAAATTCTACTGGTTTAGCTAAGTATTCATGTCCTTGTGGTGTGATTTTTAGTAAACCGTAATTTTCAATTTCTTTATCAATAAACCCTGCAATGAGTCCTTGGCGTATGAGTGCATTCCAAACTGTAGCTTCGGTATCTTTTCCTGAACCATATTCTTCGAGTTTATAATGTTCATAAGATTTGATAGCCGCACCATCATCTCCAATTAAAATGTTAACCACATGATCCGCTTTGAATTTTTCTTTTACAGCTAAAATGACCGTGATTAATTTAACCATCAATTTGCTAGCGTCAAATTTTTTCTTAGGATGCAGGCAGTTGTCACAATTACCACAGTTTTTGGCGTCGTATTTTTCTCCAAAATAATGCAGGAGTAAGACGCGTCGGCATATCGATGACTCTGCATAAGCAGTGGTCTCCAGTAATAATTGTTTTCCTATTTCTTGTTCTGCTACGGGTTTGCCGTGCATGAATTTTTCTAGCTTTTGAATGTCTTTATAAGAATAAAAAGTGATGCATTGTCCTTCGCCTCCATCGCGTCCTGCTCGTCCTGTCTCTTGGTAATAGCCTTCAAGACTCTTAGGAATGTCATAATGAATCACAAAACGGACGTCTGGTTTGTCAATTCCCATCCCAAATGCAATAGTAGCAACGATAACGTCAGTATCTTCCATTAAGAAAGCATCTTGATTGTTTGAGCGTTGTGTGGCATCCATACCTGCATGATAAGGAAGTGCACTTACTCCATTAACTTGTAGGAATTTTGAAAGCTGTTCCACCTTTTTACGGCTCAGGCAATAAATAATACCTGATTTTCCTTCGTTTTTCTTGATGTAACGAACGATTTCTTTATCTACATCTTTTTTGGAGCGTATCTCATAGTACAAGTTGCTGCGGTTGAATGATGATTTGAAAACCTGAGCATCAGTCATACCAAGTGATTTCTGAATGTCATGTTGTACCTTTGGAGTAGCAGTGGCTGTAAGTGCTATAATGGGTGCTGCTCCTATGGCTGCTACTATGGGTTTTATTCGGCGATATTCTGGACGGAAATCATGGCCCCATTCTGAAATACAATGAGCTTCATCTACTGCATAAAATGAGATGTTTACTTGTTTTAAAAAATCAACATTGCTGTCTTTTGTGAGTGTTTCGGGAGCAACGTAAAGTAATTTGGTATGACCATCAAGTACGTCTTGTTTTACTCTTTCTGTTGCTGTTTTGTTTAAAGATGAATTTAAAAAATGGGCAATTCTATCATCAGAACTAAAATTTCGCATAGCATCCACTTGATTTTTCATTAATGCTATTAGTGGAGATACTACAATGGCTGTTCCCTCCATTAATAATGATGGAAGCTGATAACATAATGATTTGCCTCCGCCCGTAGGCATCAGTACAAATGCATCTTTACCATCCATTACATTTTGAATAATGGCCTCTTGGTCACCTTTGAATGTTGAAAAACCAAAGTGCTTTTTTAAAGCTTCTTTAAGTTGTGAATTTGCCATTGCTTTGTTAGATATAGTATAAAACAAAGATAAGAAAAAAAATAAGAATCTGTTAGGGTGGGTAATTATTTTGCTAATGTGTTTACTGTGAGGATTTTGCATTCGTCTTTAACTAAAAAACACCAGCGTAATACAGGTTTCTGTGATGCGCTGGTGCTTTTTATGTTTTTATGATTTTGTGCTCGATTATTCTGCTGCTAGTAGTTTAGTTTTATTAATACCAGATAGTTGCTTTTGAGCCATTGTCTTAGATACTTTAAGTGTTTTTTTTGTGCCCGAAGGCATGTTGAACATCGCATCCATCATTATGGTTTCCATCAAAGAACGTAAACCTCGTGCTCCTAATTTAAATTCTATGGCTTTGTCAACAAGATAAGATAAAGCTTCTTTGTCGTAACTTAGTTTGATACCATCAAATTCAAAGAGTTTTTTGTATTGTTTTGTAATGGCATTTTGAGGTTCCGTGAGGATGCGTATTAAAGCATCACGATCTAAAGGTTCCAAATGGGTTAATACCGGTAAACGTCCTATAATTTCTGGTATTAAACCGAATGATTTTAAATCTTGTGGAGCTATATATTGTAATAGGTTTTCATGATCTATCTTGTCAGAGCTTTTTGATGCTGCATAACCAACTGATCTGGTGTTTAGACGGTTGCCGATTTTGCGTTCAATACCGTCAAAAGCGCCACCACAGATAAATAGTATGTTTTTAGTATCTACTGCTATCATTTTTTGATCTGGATGTTTACGTCCTCCTTGTGGGGGTACATTGACTACTGCACCTTCAAGAAGTTTCAATAATCCTTGTTGTACGCCTTCGCCACTGACATCACGGGTGATAGATGGATTGTCGCCTTTACGCGCTATTTTATCTATCTCATCAATAAAAACAATGCCTCGTTCTGCTGCTTTTACATTGTAATCGGATGCTTGTAATAAGCGGGTTAGTAAACTCTCAATATCTTCTCCTACATATCCTGCTTCTGTGAGAACAGTAGCATCTACAATGGTGAAAGGTACATTAAGAAATTTAGCTATTGTTTTGGCCAAAAGAGTTTTTCCTGTTCCTGTGCGACCAACCATTATGATGTTTGATTTCTCTATTTCTATCCCATCATCAATTTGACCGATGCGTTTATAATGATTATATACAGCAACGGATAAAAATTTCTTAGCGGTCTCTTGCCCTATGACATATTTATCTAAAGATAATTTTATGCTTTGGGGTTTGGGTAGTTTGTCTAGATCGAAATTAAATTTGTCTTTTGTTTTTGAACGCATTTCTTCTGTAACAATTTCGTTGGCGCTTTTAGCGCAATCGCTACATATCGCAGCTTCTAATCCATCAATTAACATGGGGACTTTAGCTTCGGGGCGTCCACAAAAGGCGCAGTGATCTCTTTTCATTTTTGGAAATATAAGAAAAGAGAGAATGTTATCATCCTCTCTTAGGTTATGAATGTTATAGGAATAGCAGTTTTACTACTATTTTCTGTTTGGTGTGCGTTCCATGACTTCGTCAATCATACCATAAGCTTTTGCTTCTTCGGCAGTCATCCAGTAGTCGCGGTCCGAATCTTTTTCTATGCGTGCAAAGTCATTACCACTATGATCTGCTATGATGGTATAGAGTTCTTTCTTTAATTTCATGATCTCTCTTGCTGTGATCTCGATATCTGAAGCTTGACCTTGGGCTCCTCCCATAGGTTGATGAATCATAATACGTGAGTGCTTAAGAGCCGAACGTTTTCCTTTTTCTCCTGCAGTTAATAATACAGCACCCATAGAAGCAGCCATACCCGTACAAATGGTAGCGATATTAGGGGCTACATATTGCATGGTGTCGTAGATGCCTAATCCTGCATATACAGAACCTCCTGGTGTGTTCATATAGATCGAGATGTCTTTTGTGGCATCAGCAGATTCGAGGTAAAGTAATTGTGCTTGAATTACATTTGCTACATAATCATCCACCGGTACGCCTAAGAATATAATGCGATCCATCATTAAACGTGAAAAAACGTCCATTGAAGCCACATTTAATTGGCGCTCTTCTATAATTGTTGGTGAAATATAACTATTATTAACAGCCATATATTGATCTAGTGCTAAGCCATTCATGCCTAGATGATTTTTGGCGTATTTTCTGAAATCATTCATTTTTTTTATCCTTATTGGTTATACAATCAATTTGCAAAATTAATAAAGTTCTTTTGAATTCACGTTAAAGGTGGAAATTTTGTTCTATTCATACAGCTATAAGCTAAAATAACGGTTGTTTTTAGTTTTTATCTTTTACATTTGCAGCAAAATATATTAATAATGGATATCGTATTAATTATACTCGGGAGTTTATTTGTGATGATTGGTTTAGTAGGTTGTATTCTTCCTATTATTCCTGGTCCGCCTTTAGCGTATATTGGTCTATTGTTTTTGCATTTTACCCAACGGATACAATTTGAAAGTAATGAATTATTCCTTTGGGCTTTTATTGCTGTTGCGGTTACCATAGCCGATAATGTATTGCCTATCTGGACCACCAAGAAGTTTGGTGGAAGTAAAGCTGGGGTGTGGGGGAGTACTATAGGTCTTATCTTGGGGTTGTTTTTTGCTCCTTTGGGAATTATTGTTGGTCCTTTTGTTGGGGCTGTGTTAGGTGAAATGTTGAATAATAATAACGAAAAAGCCTTTAAAGCTGGTCTTGGTGCTTTTATGGGTTTTATTTTTGGAGTAGGGCTTAAATTAGCGAGTACAGGTTATTTTGCGTGGGTATTTTTTAAAGAAGTATTTTAAATAAGTTAATGATGAAAATAGTAGAAACGGTGGCGGAATTACGTCATTTAGTTGAAGAGTCCAAGGGCGTTAATAAAACGGTGGGTTTTGTACCAACGATGGGTGCTTTACACCAAGGACATGTTTCTTTGGTGAAACAGTGTAGAGAAAACAATGACATTTGTATTGTGAGTGTTTTTGTGAATCCAACACAATTCAATAATCTAGATGATCTTAAGCATTATCCTCGTTCTATGGAGCAGGATTGTAGTTTGCTAGAACAGGCTGATGTGGATTATGTTTTTGTCCCTACAGTGAATGAAGTGTATCCTGAAGAGGATAAGCGCAATTTTGATTTCGGTAATTTAGATAAGGTAATGGAAGGGGAGCATAGACCTGGACATTTTAATGGTGTAGCTCAAGTTGTGAGCCGTTTGTTTGATATTGTTCAGCCTGATCGTGCTTATTTTGGAGAAAAAGATTTTCAACAGTTGGTTATTATTAAAGCTATGGTTAAGCAGCTGAATCTTGATGTTGCTGTTATTCCTTGTCCTATTGTTCGCGAAGATGACGGGTTAGCTTTGAGTTCTCGTAATAGGCGATTGTCTTCGGAACATAGAATTGTTGCTCCTCTTATCTATCGTATTCTGAAAAAATCAAAAGCTTTAATTGGAGAAAAATCAGTTGAAGAAATAAAACAATTCGTTATTGACAATATTAATGCGGAACCATTGCTTAATGTTGAATATTTTGATATCGTAGATGTTTTATCTTTGCAAGAGGTTAAGAATTGGTCCGATTGTGGAGATAAGGTGGGATGTATTGTTGTATTTGCAGGTGATGTCAGATTGATTGATAATATTATTTATTAAAGAACGAAACGAATGATGCGCTTAATATTATATCCTTTTTCTTTTATTTATGGATTAGTGATGGCTGTGCGTAATCGTTTGTTTGATTATGGTGTCTTTAAATCAACGACTTTTGATGTGCCTATTATTTCAGTGGGTAATATTACTGTGGGTGGAACGGGTAAGACTCCTCATTCTGAATATTTATTACAACTTCTTGGAGAGAAATTTTCTGTTGCGGTTCTCAGTAGGGGGTATGGTCGTAAGACCAAAGGGTTTTTAGAGGTGACAGAAAGTAGTACTCCTTCATCATGTGGTGATGAACCGTGCCAGATAAAAGGTAAATTTCCATCTCATACCGTTGCTGTTTGTGAAGACCGTTGCGAAGGTATTCGTCGTCTTTTAGCATTAAAAAATTTCGATGTTATTGTTTTGGATGATGCTTTTCAGCACCGTTGGGTGAAACCCGGCTTGTCCATTTTATTGATGGATCATCAACGCCCTCTTTATAAAGATGCTGTGATCCCTTCAGGTAGAATGCGTGAGTTTGCTTCTGGTGTGAAGAGAGCCGATGTGGTTATTGTGACTAAATGCGCCTCTCTTATTCCTGAAAAGGAAAGGAATATGATTAAGAAAAAATTACGTTTAGAAAAGCAAGAACTCTTCTTTTCTTCATTTTCTTATGGCGTTCTGAAGCCCATATTTAAAAATGGTGTTGACATTGGTCAAGAATTTCCGATTGTGGATATTTTATTGTTGACGGGAATTGCTAATCCTTTACCTTTGAAAAATCATCTTATAGAAAATGGTGCTAAGGTGGAGTTGCTTTCTTTTCCTGATCATCATCAGTTTTCACAAAAAGATATAAATTTGTTGGCAAAGCAATTTGTTATTATTAAATCGAAAGATAAAATTATTATTACTACCGAAAAGGATGCTATGCGTTTGCAATCTGGTTTAGATATTCCAGAAGATATAATGAAGTGCATGTATTTCATTCCTATTAAAGTGAAAATTCAAGATAACGAGTTAGTATTCAGAAATAAAATTATTAATTATGTTACAGAAAATAAAAGAAGCTGCTGATTATATAAAAGAGCGTTTAAATCCTGAAGCGGATATCGCTATAGTTTTAGGTTCTGGTTTAGGTGACTTTGCTAATGAGATTGATGTTATTGAGGCGATACCTTATGCCGAAATTCCTAACTTCCCAGTATCAGAAGTTCCTGGACATGCTGGACGTATGGTATATGGTACAGTTAAAGGAAAAAAAATATTGGCAATGCAAGGGCGATTCCATTATTATGAGGGATTTTCAATGCAAGAAAGCACCATTCATATTCGTGTGTTTTGTCTTTTGGGAATTAAAACATTATTAGTTTCTAATGCGGCGGGTGGTCTTAATCGTTCTTTTCAGGTGGGTGATCTAATGATGATTTCTGATCATATTAATCTTTTTGGTGATAATCCTTTGAGAGGTAAGAATCTTGATGATTTCGGTCCACGTTTTCCTGCTATGAATGATGCTTATTCTCCTCGTTTAGCATCATTGGTGCGTCATTTTGCTGCTCATAATAATCTGAATTTACAATCAGGGGTATATCTGGGTTTAGCTGGTCCTAATTTTGAAACACAAGCTGAATTACGATTTTTTAGTATGATTGGAGCTGATGCTGTTGGTATGTCCACGGTGCCCGAAGTATTGGTGGCGCGTCATTGTGGTATAGAAGTTTTCGGAATGTCAATAATTACTAATATAGCTGTTCCAGGATTGAATATAGTAGCATCGCATGATGAGGTGCAAGATGCCGCAAAAATTACTGGTCCCAAAGTCAAAATGCTTTTCGAAGGATTGATAGAAGCTCTTTAATCCCACATTGTGGGTTTCGTTTTACGTTGCTTGCTACGAATAATAAAATATTTTTTCATCTAAAAGTTTCGTGTGCTTGCCCTGAGGTTGTTGACTTGTCCTTTTTTATTAATAATAATGCGTTGAAAATTTGGATATCTGAATAAAAAAATTAGTTTTGCATTTACTTACTAATTAATAAAGATATGGATATGGTGAAATTTGAAATGGAGTATATCCTTAATACTTCAATAAAAGTTCTTTACCCAAGATTGGCGACTCCTTCGGGATTGTCTGACTGGTTTGCTGACAATGTTGATATTAAGGATGATATCTATACTTTTTATTGGGAAGGAAGTGAACAGCAGGCTAGAGTTTTATTCAAAAGACGTGATAAATCTATTCGTTTTAGATGGATGGATGAAGAGGATGAGGATGTTTATTTTGAGTTTAAAATTCGTGTGGATGAATTAACTAATGGTTTAGCTCTTATTATTGTTGATTTTGCGGAAGAAGATGATTTGGATGACGCCAAAGATTTATGGGATAAACAAATTGATAAAATGCGCGGGAATCTGGGTATGTAAAAAATAAGAAAATTTTATTTAAAGGAGGCTATTTTTAATAATAGGCCTCCTTTCTTTTTTCTAAAAAAAAACGTTTTTAATTTTTGTAATTGTTCTTATTTATAATAAAGGTAAAAAATACTATTTTTGCACTCGTTATAAACTAAAGATTATAGAACAATGAAAAATTTACTATTAATTATATTAACTATTATGATAATGTCTTGTAATAATACGAAACAACAAAACCCTTTGTTGTCCGATTATAACACTCCTTTTGATACACCTCCTTTTGATAAAATAGAGGTGACGGATTATTTGCCCGCTTTTAAGGTGGCTATTGCTGAGGGTAAAAAAGAAATAGATGCTATTGCGAATAATACGGAAGCTCCTACTTTTGAAAATACGGTTGTTGCTTTAGATCGTAGTGGGGCACTCTTGTCTCGTGTGTCTGGTGTTTTTTTTAACGTCAACTCTGCAGAGACAAATGATGAAATGCAGGCTGTAGCTCAGGAAGTTTCACCTTTGTTATCCGATTTTCATAATGATATCAATTTAAATGAGCTTTTGTTTGCCCGTGTAAAAGCGGTTTATGACCAGAAAGAGTCTTATTCTTTTTCCGAAGAGCAAAAGACTTTGCTTGAAGAATCATATCAGGATTTTGCTCGCAGTGGAGCTAACCTTAAAGGTGCTGATCGTAAGCGTTACCGTGAAATTTCAAAACGTTTATCTAAGTTGTCTTTAGACTTTGATGAAAATGTATTGAAGGCGACGAATGCTTATCTTTTAAATATTACTGATGAGGCTGATTTGGCGGGTTTGCCGATTTATGTAAAAGAAGCTGCGGCTTTAAAAGCAAAACAAGAAAATCAACAAGGTTGGACTTTTGATTTGACGATGCCTAGTTATTTGCCTTTTATTAAATATGCTGATAATCGTGATTTACGTAAAACGCTTTATGTGAAGTATGCGAGTAAAACTTATGGAGGTGATTACGATAATGCTGAGGTCCTCAAAGAAATTGTTAATTTACGATTAGAACGTTCTCAATTGTTGGGTTACAAAACGTATGCTGATTATGCTCTTGCTGATAAAATGGCTAAATCTCCTGAGGGGGTTTACGAATTATTAGATCAGTTATATAACGAAGCGATGCCTGTAGCTAAGAAAGAAATGGAGGAGTTGCGTGCTTATGCCGTTAAGATGGGATTAAAAGGTGATTTGATGCCTTGGGATTTTAGTTATTATTCTGAGAAATTAAAAGATGAGAAATATAGTTTGAATGATGAGTTGTTGAAGCCTTATTTTGAATTGGAGAGTGTAAAAAAAGCGGTTTTTGGTTTAGCTACACGTCTTTATGGTATTACTTTTACTAAAAATGATGAGATATCGGTTTATAACCCAGAGGTGGATGTGTATGAAGTGAAAAATGATGATGATTCGCCTTTAGCTATTTTATATACGGATTTTCATCCTCGAAAAGGTAAGAATGGCGGAGCTTGGATGAATAATATAAAAGAACAATGGTGCGTTGGTGACGTGAATTCCCGCCCTCAAGTGGTGGTGGTTATGAATTTCACACGTCCTACCGAAACGTTACCTGCCTTGCTTACTTTTGATGAACTGGAGACTTTTTTACACGAATTTGGACATGCGCTTCATGGTATGTTAGCCAATACGACTTATGCAAGTTTGTCTGGTACTAATGTAAAACGTGATTTTGTAGAGTTGCCTTCTCAGTTGATGGAGAATTGGGCGATGGAACCTGAATATTTGAAGGGGTTTGCAAAGCATTACAAAACAGGTGAAGTCATTCCTGATGATCTTATCGAAAAACTTAAACGTTCTAAACATTATCACGCAGCTTATAGTGCTGTGCGTCAGTTGAGTTTTGGATATTTGGATATGGCGTGGCATTCTATTGATAAGCCTATAGATTCTTCTGTGAAAGATTTTGAAGAAAAGGCTTGGGCAAAAACTCAATTATTTGATGTGAAAATTGATAATGCGTGTATGAGTACACAATTTGGACATTTATTTGCTGGTGGTTATGCTGCGGGGTATTATGGTTATAAGTGGGCTGAGGTTTTAGATGCTGATGCTTTTCAGGCTTTTAAAGAAAATGGCATTTATGATAAGACTACGGCTGTTGCATTACGTCATTTGTTAGAGAAAGGTGGTAGTGAAGATCCTATGAAGTTATATATGGCTTTTAGAGGAAAAGCTCCTTCGGTAGATGCTATTCTTGAACGTGATGGATTAAGATAATTACAATTGTTATATTTATTATATTTTCATTAACCTCTTCGTAATCTCGAAGGGGTTATTGTATTTTTGTGCGAAATTGTAAATACAATATAATTTTTTAAAAACTGAAAGTCTTTATTGTTTTACTTTTTACTATCAGCGTTTTTTAGTGTCGTGATGAGTAAGGTTTCTGCTTTATTTTGAATCTTTCTGTTTTTTTATAATGATTTTTATTCTGAACCAGAAAGTTGTCTTCTTAGAAGTGAACTGTTTAATAATATTTATCTATAGATAGGCAGATTGAAGTGTTTTCATTACTATACGATATTTTTTATTTTACATTACTTATGAAGCATCCCAAAACTATTAGCATACAAGATTTTTCTTATTGTTTACCTGATGAAAAAATTGCAAAGTATCCTTTAAAAAAAAGAGATGAGAGTAAGCTTTTGTGTTTCCGTAATAGTAAAATAACACAGCGCCTGTTTAAAGAATTTCCTGCGGAATTATCTTCTGATACTTTATTGGTTTATAATAATACAAAAGTTATTCGCGCACGCATGATGTTTTACAAAGAAACGGGTGCCAAGATTGAAGTCTTTTGTTTAGAACCTCATATTCCTTCAGATTATGCTTTGTCTTTTCAACAAACCAAGGAAGTGGTGTGGCGTTGTATTGTAGGTAATGCACGCAAATGGAAAGATACGCCTTTATTGATGGATTTGGGAAATGGTGTACAACTAAAAGCGGACAAGATAGGACGTGATGGAGCGGACTTTCTTATAAAATTTGAATGGGATAATCCGTCACTCTGCTTTTCTGATGTTATAGAGAAATGTGGTAATATTCCTATTCCTCCTTATCTCAATCGCGAAAGTGAAGTCTCGGATTTAACGACTTATCAAACTGTTTATGCACAATATGACGGCAGTGTGGCTGCACCAACGGCTGGTTTGCATTTTACTGATCATGTATTGCAGGAGCTTAATGAAAAAGGAGTTTGTACTGATCAAGTAACGTTGCATGTAGGAGCTGGTACGTTTCAGCCTGTGAAGTCTGAAAAAATGGCTCTGCATCCTATGCATACCGAAACGATCGCCATATCTTATAATACTTTACAGAATTTAAAAGATCATCTAGGTCATATTATTGCCGTGGGAACGACTTCTGTACGCACCTTAGAAAGTATTTATTGGTTGGGCGCATCGTTGAAGAGGGGTGAGTTGTCTTCTCCTGAAGGGGCTCATGTAGAACAATGGACGCCTTATGAGGTTCAGGATGCTGTTTCTCCAAGCGAGGCGTTGGATGCTTTAATCTCTTGGATGGATAGTAATGACTCTAAGATATTAACCGCTTCTACTCAAATTATCATTGCTCCAGGTTATGAATTTAAAATAATTGAAGGGATGCTTACTAACTTTCATCAACCCAAAAGCACCTTGTTGTTATTAGTGTCTGCTTTAGTTGGCGAAAGCTGGAAAACTATTTATGACTATGCTTTGTGTCACGAATTCCGTTTTTTGAGTTATGGCGATAGTTCTTTACTCTTCAAATAATAATTTAAGGTCGTATTCAAATTCTTTGTCTTTTCTGAAAACGACACTGCTCAGTTTGTGTTGTTCTACCTTTATCGTTTCGGGTTCACTTTCATTTCTCATACGATCTAATGCTGTTACTGCATAGATTCCTCCT
This sequence comes from Bacteroidales bacterium, assembly GCA_965662645.1. Classification (GTDB taxonomy): domain Bacteria; phylum Bacteroidota; class Bacteroidia; order Bacteroidales; family UBA5342; genus UBA5342. The sequence continues at coordinate 2,251 of CBFIII010000030.1, read as the reverse complement.
TTTGAATCTAAGGGAAGGTAGTAATTGGTGTTGTTTGTGATGGTAATGATGTTTTCTGCGTTTAATTGTGACTTTGCATCATCTATTTTATATATAACGTACATATAAGCTTCGTTCATTTCGTCTTTGTATAAAGGAGCTTCCCAGGCTATGCGATTGCCACGCGATGATGATACAAATTGTACCGTGCGAGGTGGATCTGGAGATTTGTCGTCTATCCAAGGCATTTTGGGAGATAATGCAAGGTTTTTATATAATTCTTCCTGTAGCACTTTTCTTAATGGGAAAACATCCTTGCGGTATAATAAATGTTTACTGCTGTAAAAAACACTACCACTAAAATTATTGGTCTTCCGTAATGCATTTATTTGTAGTACGATTTCATTATAGCTTTGCCAGGCTAGTTCGTGCGAGTTATGGTTGATCTTATAAAGACTATGACCTACATAGATGTTTCTACCGTAACTGTGTTTGTCCCACCATTTCAATAATTTTGCATAATCGGCTGGTTTAAAACCGATAGCCCAATAAAGTTGTGGTGCGCAATAGTCTAGCCAGCCTTCTTTCATCCATTTAATAACATCGGCATAAAGCATGTCATAGTCTGATGTTCCAGTCTTTGTTGGGAGACCATCATTGGGTTCCGAGCTGTTTTTCCATATGCCAAATGGACTAACCCCGAATTTTACCCATTTTTTTTCTTCTTTTATAGCTTCTGCAACTTCTTCAATAAAAATATTGATATTATTTCTTCGCCAATCATCAATGTGGTTAGGATAATATTTTCCACCATAACGTTTAAATGATTTGTTATCTGGTAGGGGGCTAGTGATGCTTTTGCGATATGGGTAAAAATAATCATCGAAATGAATGCCGTCGATATCGTAACGCTTTACAATGTCAAGGACTACTTTTTTAGTGTATTCTCTAACTGCAGGGATGCCTGGGTCAAAATATGATTTATAGCCATAGTCCCATCCCCATTCGGGATGTACCGCATAAGGATGCCATGGCGCTAATTTTTCACTACTGTTTAATCGCGCTCTGAATGGGTTTATCCATGCATGTATCTCCATATGCCTTTTGTGTCCTTCTTTAATAAGATATGCTAAAGGATCAAATCCACCAATAGGGCTTCTGCCTTGTTTTCCTGTTAAAAATTTTGACCAAGGTTCGTAAGCAGAATTGTAAAGAGCATCTGCAGATGGTCTTACCTGAAAGAAAATGGCATTTATGCCATCTTTTTGATGTTCGTCTAAGAGGTTGTTTAATTCGTTCTTTAAAGTTGCAGGACTACAACCTGGTCGTTTCGGGAAATCAATATTGGCTACTGTGGTAACCCAGACAGCTCGCATTTCTCTTTTGGGTGAGGATGCGTTAAGATTGAAAAGTAAAGTAATAAATAGAAGATAGAGCTGAATTCGCATTGCGAATAATATTAATATGTGTCGCAAAGTAAAGAGTATTAATAGGAAATCCTTTACAAGAGGCTTTGATTTTGTCAAGAAGATATTAACGCTTTTATATATATTGATGTGTTTTCTTTAGTAGCGTCATCGTTTATTGGTTTCAAATATTAGAATGTGCTTAGGTATAACTAGGACTTGACAGTGTATTTTGCATTTTATTATTTTTGTCAAAAGGCATAAATACAGTGAGATAGTAAAGAAGGAAAGAGAAATCTCAATTTTAGGTGAAATTAAACTTGTGTGGTAATATAAAAGCATTACTTTTGCATCCGCTTTAAGAGAAAAGCAGGATTGTTGAAATGATGTTAACAGCAAAAATTTATTTTAAGATTTAATTCTTAAAAAGTTTGGCAGTTAAAAATAAAGCATTACTTTTGCATCCGCTTTTGAAAACAACGGTTCTAGAGAGAAACGTTACAGAAGCAAAACAAATTTGATTATTAATAATTTAGGTCAGAATTCCGGTCTTAGTTGAAAGGAAGAAAGACAATAATTATTATAAGAAATATCAAGAAAAGTTCTTTGAAAATATTGTGAAACAATTGTAGAAAGACAAAGGTAAGAAAGTTTTTTAGGAAACTTTTTACATTCTACGTCAATAAAACTTGAGAGAATTATCCCCGAGCGAGAAGTATTAGATTCCACGATAATAAATAGACAATAATTTAGTTTTCGGACTAAGTTTTAAGAATTATATTACAACGAAGAGTTTGATCCTGGCTCAGGATGAACGCTAGCGAGAGGCTTAACACATGCAAGTCGAGGGGTAACAGAGTAGCTTG
>CBFIII010000029.1:0-44666 GCA_965662645.1 Bacteroidales bacterium | reverse complement strand
CCAGCAAAGTCATACAATCCACCAAACAGATAAGCGTGAATTTGTTGTAAACCATTAGTTGTTCCAACTTCGATGTTGTTGATAAATGAACTTTCAAATAGCGCATAAGCTTTTGTTTTACTTTTTCCATCGATGCTTTCATCGTTATAAGTAAACCATTCAATGAATCGATTTGCTTTATTACTCGGAAATATTTTGCCAAGTGCAATTATTCCGTCATAGTCGAGCATATCAGTTAAACGCTTTTTTCCGTCAGGCGCTAGAATCTTCAACTGGTTAGTGGCACTAACCAGTTCATTTTCTTCTTTTTTTAATTTGGTTTTTAGATATTTCCAATAATTACGGTTCTTTGTGTAGTCCGATTGGTCTCTTAATACAGCTACAATATCCAATACAGAAAACCACCATTTAGCGTTCCGTTCATCCCACAAAGCTCTGACTTCTCGGTCATCAAAAAAACGGATAGATACCTTATCTCCATTCATACTTATTATTCTTTTTTCTAATTATCTTCACAAAGTTAGAATAATTTATCATACAGCTCAACAGATAACATCTAGATTGTAAAAGTTGACCGATCTTTCAACTTTTCTTTTTCCTTCAGTTTGAACTTTTCTAAAATTTTGAATAGTTCGATTTTCGTCAATCTCTTTTAGTTTATAGATTTCCTTAAGGTGGTCATTTATCGTATTTACTCATCTCACTGCCAAAGGTATATTATATTATTCAAAGCTTTATACATTTATTAAATTAATTGGTAGGTCGCGTTTTAGGTTTAACTTTCTTATTTATAGGGGATAGCTAGGGAAAAGATACCGCTGGTTGGGGGGTGTTTATTCTAGAGCCTTTCCATAATGCAAGACTAATAGCTTCTTGTTGTAAACGTGGTGGAATCACTTTAAGCGTATAGCTTATATTTTAATCGTGATATCGCACACTCACACAGGCCTACTCTTCGATGCTGAAAGCTTCCCCTCCTTTTCGGTCTCCCGAGAATCGGGGAACCAGGGACGATTTAAAAATGGCACAATATGGCTATCACAAAAAATTATGGCCGTTTTATTTGGTTGTAGCATTGACAATATCTCTTTACATCTAAAAAACATCTTTAAATCTAGAGAAGTAATCGAAAATTCAGTTGTCGAGGAATTCTCGGTAACTACAACTGATGGAAAAAATTACTAAATGGAATTGAGGAATAATGAACAACTGGGAGCCAACAATTAGCTCCCCATATTGAGTTGCATACCTGCTCAACACATTAAAGCTTGTGTTGAACAAACCTTACCATCCACCCCCTACTACTTTTCATCTCTATTTGAAAACGGTTTACAATCTTCTCTATTATAAACTCCTTAAAATCCAGAATAAACGTAGAAAGATAATCCTCAACGCTGCAAACGATAAGCAAATAACATAAAGAAATAAAAAGCCCTCCCGATGAATTAAATACCGATGAATACAAAGTATTTAAAGATTATATTTATACTTTTGGCAATGAGGGCATTCACTAATGTAGGTTTATCAATAAAACTTAGCAATGATGAGCGCTTTATTGTCTATTTCTTTGATAAACGCCTACTTCTTCTAAATGAAAGATATACGGAATATTGAGAGAACATAAATATTGGGAGCAATTACAATAAAGAACGAAAGAATGGCTCACCAAACAATGGCATAAATTAAAATATTTTAGAGGACTATTTTAGGGATCAATATAAAAATTCAGCTTTGTAGTTCTGTCGGCCAAAAAACGTAACAGCTCACTTCTGACGCTACAAACGTCAAGAACAATTGAATAAATCCACTTAAAAAAAACAAGATAATCAAGGCTTTTCTCTTAAAATCTATTAATTTTGAGAAAAATAGCGAATAAAGTACCCTATTCCATCTAGCAACCGAGATATAAGGTATTAATAAATGAGTAAGTAATAATAATTAAAAATTAGCAATGATAAGCATCTGCATTCCTGTATATAATTTTAATATTACTTCGTTAGTAAATGCATTATCGCATCAAGCAAAATTATTACATATCCCATATGAAATAATAATAATTGATGACTGTTCTGATAATTTCAAGATAGAAAACAAAAGCGTCTGTAAAGAATTTAATTATATAGAATTATCTAAGAATATAGGAAGGGCAAAAATCAGAAACTTATTTTTAGAATATGCCAAATATAACTATTTGCTTTTCCTTGATTGCGATTCTCTTATAGAAAATCCCGATTTTCTGTCAAATTATGTTGAAATAATTACGAAAACACCTAGTGTGGTTTGCGGAGGAAGAGACTATGATAAAAAACGCCCCAAGAGAGATAAAATGTTAAGTTGGAAATATGGCATTGCAAGAGAGAGTCAACCTTGTGAAATTAGACGAAAATTCCCCAACAAATCATTTATGACAAACAATTTTTTAATCAATAAAAACATATTAAAAAAGATTAAGTTTGATGAACGAATTATGCAATACGGCCATGAAGATACGCTCTATGGTTTTTCATTAAAAAAGGCGAATATCGCTATTACTCATATCCACAATCCTGTTATAAATGGAGATATTGAATGCAATGCTGAATACCTAAATAAAACAAAAGAAGGTATCATTAATCTGATTAATATCATCAATTATTTAGATTATAATACAAACTTAATCAATGACATATCGCTATTGAAATTTTATAATAAAATACGAAAATCAGAAAAAATCATTTACTTATCATTCATAGTTCTGAAACCATTAATTACCTTTCTTTTAACAAAAGGTTATATAAGTTTACATTTATTTGATTATTATAAGTTAGGCATTTATATTGAAAATAGAAGAATTATACCACGCCACAATTAGCTGCTAATGTTGAGTGATTCTGCTTGTCAACACATGTGAAATGGTGCTCAACAACAAAGCAAACAATATCACTTATACTTTAAGAAATTAACGTGTCAACAACCTCAAGTCAAGCCCACAAAGCATTTAGTTGAAAAACATTTTATTATTCGCAGCAAGCTACTGAGAATAAACCCCACAATGTGGGATTAAAACATCACCTAGCTCAATCCTATTACTAAACATTAGCATACTGAACATGCTGAAATCTGAATTTAAACAGCTCCCCCATTTAGTCCAAATCTAACAAGGGACACAGGGATGTATCGTTGGTTTTTCTATTCTCAGAGAACCAATAAAATCCATAAGCTGAATTCAAATCAAAAAAAAACAAATAAAAACCCCAGACAAATTGTCCAGGGTTTATATTTTAAAGACTTTACGTCTGATACATCAATATATCTGAGTGGATTATTTCCACTCCTTTTTCTTCCAGTCTTCAGGATAACCAAATTCATCTTCTACATAATCGAGATCTTTATCACCACGACCACTAAGATTAACCAAAATAGACTGACGAGGATGAGTCTTGGCAAATTTGGTAGCATAAGCCATAACATGTGCAGACTCAAGAGCTGGAATAATACCTTCCAAACGACTTAATTCATAAAAAGATTCGATACACTCACGATCACTAATTGTAACATACTGTACACGTTTCAAATCGTTAAGCAAACTATGTTCTGGTCCTACCGAAGGATAATCAAGGCCACTAGCACAAGAATATACAGGAGCCGGTTCACCTTTTTCATCTTTCAGCATATAAGAATTAAATCCGTGCATAATACCAGGACTACCAAAAGTAGCAGAAGCCGCATGCTCTCCCAATTTATTACCAATACCTCCGGGTTCAACACCATAAATATCACAAGGATCATTAAGGAAACCACTAAAAAGCCCCATAGCATTACTACCACCCCCAACACAAGCCATAACATTATCAGGAAGTTCACCAGTCATTTCAAGATATTGCTCACGGGCTTCAACCCCCACAACATGCTGAAAATCACGAACCATCATAGGAAACGGATGAGGACCTACTACTGAACCAATACAATATATGGTAGTAATAGGATCTTTTAGATAAGCATTAAAAGCAGCATCTACAGCCTCTTTAAGAGTCTGGAGACCTTCATATACAGGAATAACCTTAGCACCAAGAATCTTCATTCTTACTACATTAGGATGTTCTTTCTTAATATCAACAGCACCCATATAAATATCACACTCCAACCCAAAATAAGCAGCTGCAGTAGCAAGAGCAACACCATGCTGACCAGCACCAGTCTCAGCAATCACTTTTTTCTTACCCATATGTTTTGCCAATAAAACTTCCCCCATACAATGGTTAAGTTTATGAGCTCCTGTATGATTAAGATCCTCTCTCTTGAGATAAATATGTGCATTATATTTCTCACTCAACCGATTACAATAATAGACCGGAGTAGGACGTCCCTGATAATGTTTTCTAATACTTCTGAGTTCTGAAATAAATTGATGAGATTTACTGATCTGAAAATAAGCATCTGTAATTTTATTCATCTCATTCTGAAGATCCTCAGGAATATAAGAACCGCCATACTGTTTAAAAAAACCTTTATCATTAGGATATTTTTTTAAATAATTTTCTTCCATAATATAAAATTTTAATTAGTCTATTATTTATTAACCTTTGAAACAACAAAGATCAACAATCTAATTAAAAAATAAAAAAAATAACATAATTATCTCACAATACACATCATTACGACATAAAATAACAGTTATTTGCATCACTCCTCCCATAAAATGACACACACACTATTAATATCTTAACTTTTTTAGTTGGTAGTCGAACAATTGGGAAGTATAATATCCAACAAATGGGGAGTAGTATATTTAATCTTGATGTTCATAAAAAAAACAGTGAAAGACACTAAAATAAATAGAAATTTCTCATTAAAAATAGTTCAATTTTACCATTGGTTTGATTAAAAAATGTTATTTTTATGCTTGTTTTTAAGATATCACATTACAAAATGTTAATGCAATGTTCAAAATTAAGATCTCAAGTTACAGCTTAAAGAAATTTTAATGTCGTTATTTTGCTCTTATCATTAAAACAAAAAACATATTCTTGGCAAGGCTTTTGTACGAAGAATACAATGAAATATTATCAAACAACTAAATAACATTTAATTATGGCACTAGAAGTAACAGACAGTAATTTTGAAGAGATAATTATCAATTCTGACAAACCTGCAATGGTTGACTTTTGGGCAGAATGGTGCGGCCCTTGTCGTATGATTACTCCAATAGTTAATGAATTATCTGAAGAATTAGAAGGCAAAGCGATAGTTTCAAAACTCAATGTAGATGAGAATCCTGAGGTATGTTCTAAATATGGCATTCGTAACATCCCTACAATCCTTTTCTTTAAAGGTGGAGAAGTCGTTGACAAACAAGTAGGAGCTACACAAAAAAATATAATTTTAGACAAATTAAACGCTCTACTTTAATTAGTGCCTGCTTTTTTTATTCTATAAAAACAAGCTGTCTTTGAGCATTTCATCGACAGCTTGTTTGGGATATATATTAATCATTTTTTGAGTATAAATAATTCTCAAGTATCACTTTTTTCTTTCATTGAAATATGTTAAAACGAATTATTTACATTACATTTATCATATTATTGACTAGTGCATTAGCCTATTTTTATGTACAAATCAATCGCCACTCCGAAGTCAAAACGACTTATGACATTATTGAAGTAATCCCTAATAATGCGGGTATAATAATTGAAATACCAAATTTCAAATCATTCACCCATAATGAAAATTGGCATTCAGAATTGTGGGCTGCTATAGAACAAGTAGGACCATTAAAGGACTACGGTATCACACAACACAAGTGGGAAAATTACAGCAAAACAAGTAGTGAATTAATTAATTTTGGCGATCAGCCTGCCTTAATAAGCTATCATCTTATAGGTCAAAAAATAGCCACTTTTTTCGCCATTAAATTCACAAATAAAGCCAGCGAAAAAGCTTGGGAATTACAACTGGAGGCTAATCAGCAAGGACTAGAAAAAAAATACAATGGGGTTAGTATTTATAAATTTGGAAAAACCCTTGATAAATATGCTTATCAATACCACAGTTATTTTGCCGTCAGCGATGATCCTATCCTATTAGAACAAAGCATTCGTCATCTTCAAACTCCTCATGAAACAGCACCTGACTTTAATGCGCTAAGAAAAACAAAAGGATCTGAATGTGATGCCAACATCTTGATCAATTATGATAGGCTACAGATGATTACTAGTGCCTTAACCCATTCAGGATCTAACATCTGCAAACACTTATCTGAAATTGGAGAATGGGGTGAATTAGATTTCTCAATAAATGAAAATCAAATTGTTCTGAATGGTTTTTCATCCTTTGACTCCAACGATTATTGGCAAATCTTTTCAAAACAAGAAAATACCAAATTAACGATACAAGAAGCCATTCCGTCTTATTCTAAAGGTTTCATCATATTATCTCCTTCTAACATACCACAATTTAGAAAAGATTACGAAAGCTACCTTCATAATACAGATCGACTAACAGATTATCAGGATTATTGGAAAAGTTTGATTAAAAGAGGTGTTAGTCAATTTCCTGAAACAGTGGACCAGATAATGGACAATGAAATAGCTTATTGTTATGATAATAAACTCACCAATAGCAATAATGAGGCAACATTAATAATTAAAACACATAGCGCATCGCTCAGCAAAGAACAATTGACTGCTCTTTTGTCAGAATATGCTAAGAATAAGAACCATAAGCTAAGCGATTACACCAGCACCATAACGATAGACAACGAAACAGACTTTAAATGTTATACCTTTCCTTTCGAAGACAGCTTCTCTTTTTTATATGGCAATATATTTAAAGGGTTTAAAGCAAAATACCTTTGTTTCTATGATAATTATCTCATTTTAACAAGCGAAAAAGACGCACTAAAAAAAGCCTTAACAGCTAACATTCTAAAACAAACGTATGCCAACGATACGGAGTTTATTAATCTCTTTGGCAGCTTTTCCAGTAAAAGCTCTCTCTTTTATTTTGAAAAAACATCTAACATACTTCCTAAAATATGCGCCAATACCTCAGAAGAATTCTGTGCTAAAAACCACCTTACTGACGAAAACTTCCACAACTTATATGCTCTCGTATATCAAATGGTGAGTTCAAATAAATATATGTATAACAGCATATTATTAAACTACAACCCTGAGCTAAAAGACAAGCCAACTACGGTATGGACTAGTCACTTAGATGGAGCTCCTGTTGGGAAACCAACCTTTGTAAAGAATCACTATACCAATGAAAATGAAATATGTATTCAAGATGATCTGAATATTCTTTACCTCATCAGTCATTCTGGTCGTATCATTTGGCAAAAACCTATTGGAGAACCTATTATGAGTGAGATCACACAAATAGATTATTTCAATAATGGCAAGCTACAATTACTGTTTAACACCAAGAACAAACTATGGCTCTTGGATCGTGATGGTAATTATGTAGAACGTTACCCTATCCTACTCCCTTCACCTGCTACTACAGCCCTCAGTCTATTTGATTATGATAACAACAAGGATTACCGTATTTTCATTCCTACTGAAGATAAACACATTTATCTCTTTAATATAAATGGCAACCTTAACAAGGGTTTTGAATTTGGGACTACTGAAGAATTACTAAGCACTCCCGTACAACATTTCAGAATAGGAGGAAAAGACTATCTCGTAGCTGCCGATAAAAATCGTATTTATATTCTCAACCGAAAAGGACAAGAGCGCGTAAAATTACAAAAGCCTTTTTCGGCCTCAGTAAATAACTCTTTCTTTTCGGGTAAAGATGATAAGTATTTTCTAGCTACTACAGATAAAAATGGAACCATTGTAAAAATATATATGGATGGAACCATAAAACAACTAGACACCAATCAATTTAGTGATAAACATTATTTTGCAATGGAGAAATTAGACCATAGTGGCGAAGAAAACTTCATCATCGTTGATAAAGGTCTGGTCAATGTCTATAATTTTAGAGGACGTATCTTATATTCTAAACGCTATGAAAATGCTATTCTTTCACGCCCTTATTTTTACACATTTGCCTCAAACGATGTTAAGATTGGCATTACAGACATTCTAAATAACAACATATATTTACTCAATGGTGATGATGGAAATAACTATAATGGATTTCCTCTTATTGGCACAGGACCCTTCTCAATTGGTTTTTTAAGCTCGTCTAGTTGGCGTTTTAATCTTATCGTGGGAGGCGAAAACTCAACCCTATATAATTACAAAGTCAAATAACAAACCTCCATATAAATATTTTTAAATATGAATACAATAGATCAAAAAAAATTTAACAAAATAATTAAAGGAAAAGAAGTAAAACTTTTCACCCTTAAAAATGAGAGTATAACGGCCTATGTAACCAACTATGGAGGTCGAATAGTTGCTATAAATGTGCCTAATAAAAAAGGTGAAATGGTAGATGTTGTATTGGGTTTTGATTCTGTTGATGATTATATCAAATATGACGGTGGCACTTACTATGGCGCATTAATTGGTCGTTATGGGAACCGCATAAAAGAGGGTAAATTCTCACTTGATGGCGTGAACTATCAACTCCCCATTAATAATGGTCCCAACAGTTTGCATGGTGGATTAGAAGGTTTTGATTCTAAAGTATGGGATGCTGAGCAAATAGATGATGCTACTTTACTATTAAAATATGTAGCAGCTGATGGTGAAGAAGGTTATCCAGGGAAATTCTCTGTCACTGTGATGTATAAGCTAACAGAAGATAATGAGTTCATGATTACCTACGAAGCAAATACTGATAAAAAAACGATTTGTAACTTAACTAACCACTCTTACTTTAACCTTAAAGGATGTGGAAATGGAACGGCTAGAAATCATATTATACAACTTGATACTGACTTATACGTCCCTATGGATGACAATGCGATACCGTTGGGAGACTATTCTCCAGTAAAAGGTACTCCATTCGATTTCACAACACCTACAGCACTAGAAGAGCACATAGACGCTGATGATATACAGATAAAACGTGGAAAAGGATATGATCACACGTTCTTCTTTCCTCAATCAGATGGCAAAACAGTTTTCCAAATGGGATCATGTTACGAACCTCAAGGTGGTATCTTTATGGAGGTTTTCAGTAATCAACCTGGCGTACAATTGTACTCGGCAAACTGGACAGCTGATACACATGGCAAAGGAGGCACTTCGTGGGTAGAACAAGATGCCGTTTGTTTCGAGACACAATGTCCACCAAACTCACCTAATCAACCGAACTTTCCTTCAGTAGAACTCCTCCCCAATGACGTTTATAAACATACTTGCATCTATAAATTTTCGGTAAAATAACACCGTCAATTTTGCACATAAAAAAAGACAGCACTGAAAGCTGTCTTTTTTTGTTTTGGTAAAACACCTAAGAAATTCACCCTACAAGCACACGCCATCCGTCATCACAATACGGCTTAGTTTGGAACTCTAACAAATCAATCAAGAGTTTGCGATGGCAGAAGGGCTATTTTGTACTTTACTATAAAAAAAAAGATCTTACTCATTAAAATCTAATCATAATTTGAGTTTTAGTTAAATAGACATTATCAGTCCCATTTAACAAAATAACGACAAGTTAATATTCTCATTATCAGAAAAAACATGTAAACTTGTATTCTCATCAATAATATAGCTTACACCAACGCTTAATCGTGAAAAGTGATCACTTGCAAATTGAATCAAACACTTTAGAACGTAAAAAGAAAAATAGACATTAACAAAAAGAGAGAAAATAAAGTATTTATAAAACCACTTGACAAATAAAACTTTTTTCATTCCTATTTGTTTAATTTAACAGACCTTATTCCTTTTTGCATTAAGCATAAACACGGGACCTTCATTTAAAAACTAAACTATGAAACGTCATTATCACCTCATCTGGTTTTCAGCACTCATGTTTCTTAATTTCACTCTAATAATCAGAAACCTACCAACAGAAAAATCTGATCTTTTTTCAGGCTCGGGTAATTGTACTCAATGCCATTCTGCTTCAGGAGAAGTTTTTGTGAGTTCCGAAGGTAGAGATGTCTCCCCCGTCTATCATTGGCAATCGAGCATGATGGCCAATGCGGTAAACGACCCCTACTGGCAAGCAAAAGTAAGTTCTGAAGTAGAAGAGAATGGTCATTTACAAACTATTATTGAGGATAAATGTGCTACTTGCCATGCCCCTATGGCACGTACCCAAGCTATTTCTGATGGTGAAAGCTACTATACTTTTGCACAAGTACAAACGGAGTCCTTAAGTTTGGATGGCGTAAGTTGCACACTCTGTCACCAAATAAATGCAGATAATCTCGCAAGCGATGAAAGTTTTTCTGGTCATTACGAAATAAAAAACACCAAGACGATTTATGGACCTTATGAAAATCCTTTTGCCAATTCAATGGTCAATAACACAGGATATACTCCTGTTCACGGATCTCACATTGAATCTTCGGCTTTATGTGCTACGTGTCACACCCTTAGCACGCCATACGTGGACCAAGAAGGAAATGTAGCGGGATATTTCCCCGAACAAATGCCTTATTATGAATGGTTAAATAGTGATTATCCCAATCAAAAAAAGTCCTGTCAATCTTGCCATATGCCTGCATTAGATGAAACGATGAAAATAGCTTCAATGCCAAGCACTTTGCAAAACAAACGAACGCCTATATTCGAACACCATTTTGTAGGCGGTAATACAATTGTTAATCAAATAATGCAAAATAACAGAGAAGCACTCGGCATCAATAGCGAGATTGCTAATATGGACACGACAGCCAGCCATACTTTAAAAAACTTAAAAGATGAAGCTATAGATTTAAGTGCAGAAGCAAAACTGAATGGTGATAAAATCATCGTTGATGTAATGCTCAAAAACAAAACAGGACACAAATTACCTACTGGCTTTCCTAGCAGACGGTTATGGATACATTTTGTAGCCACTAACGAAGTGGGTGATACAATATTTGAATCTGGCCAATACAATACTAAAGGTGAAATCATTACTAATACCAGTTTCCAAGAACATCACGATACTATTTATAATGAAAATGATGTACAAATATATGAAGCAGTACTAGGCAACACCAATGACGAAGTAACAACGATATTATTAGAGGCGTCTCAATACCTAAAAGACAACCGGCTTCCTCCTCTTGGTTTTACAAACGATCAGGTCTATGATAGCCTTATTGCCATTACAGGTCTAGCTACCGATGATCAAAACTTCAACAAAGAAAATAACACACAAGGGACAGGTTCTGATGTAATAAGTTATGCTTTTGATACCGAAAGTGGAAAGATCAATTACTCTATTAATATCTGTTATCAGAGTATCAAACCAAGTTTTGCAAATCATATTGCATCTTCAAAAACTAGCGAATCAGTGCGTTTTACTCAAATGTATAGTGCCGAAGAATCTGGCAAGCTAGAAGTGATTGCCACACTTAATCAAAGCATTTCAGGAACTACACAATTAACACAAAACACGACCTCAGAATGGACTGTAGGCCCTAACCCTACCTATGGAAGTGTAAACATCTATAAACAATCTAATAATAAAGCCATAGATTATGCCATCTATTCATTAGATGGAAAAATGCTAGAGAACACCAGCACAACAGGGATAATTCAATTTAACCAGCTACCCAAAGGGGAATATCTCCTTCAACTGTCTCAATTAAAAGACTCAAAATCCTTTATAATTCTCTACCAATAGAATGGTATCGTCTTTATATCGAAGTGTTTTAAATCAACAACCTCGTGGCAAAGCCACGAGGCATTTAGTTGAAGATCATTTATTATTCACAGCAAGCTACGGAGAATTAACCTCACAATGTGTAACTAAAAAACTGTAATATCACCATATCGGTTAACGATAGACATTTCAGAATGAGATTCCTCACTTCCTACAAAACCTCGATAATACTTACTTGTATTTCCTATATCATTCTCCAATAAATACATAGAAGGCATATCAAGGTCTCCATAAGAAATATCAAATACCACATTATAATCAGCACCCGACTCTACTTCTACTTCCACATCACTATACGAAGCATTAACTTTTAACAAATCAAAACCACTTAATAACTGGTTAATCTCAATATCACCATATTTAGAATCAATGACACCACTTTTTTTCACACTTCTAAACAACATATCAGAATACCTTCCTTCTACAGAAACATCCTTAACATTCCTGATATTCAAATCACTATAAGCCAAATCACCTTTTACCATCAGTGCATCTCCTATCTTTAAATCTGAATATTTAATATCAAAATGGATAGCCTCAGTAGAAGCAATTTGACAATCGGAATAGGCTAAATCGAGTTTTAAGCGTCCTGCTTTTTCAATATGTGATCCATCACAATAGGCAAGATAAAGATTATTAATCCTACCTTTTTCATTGTTTAACAATGAATTAATTACAATTCCGCCATATTTCACCACACCATCAAAGTCACCACTAATATGATCTATTGTCACCTTACCATACTTCATTTCTAATTTCGTATTAAGGGACGAAGGCATAGTAATTAAGTAGTCAATATCTAACTGTACATTACCACGAAAAGAAGAATTTTGGATTTCAGTAACAGCCTTAATACTATTCCCTACTTTAGCAATAATAATATTTATTCTATCACTAATCTCCTGCGCTTTACTTTCACTATTAGCTTCCACCTTCACATTAATATCAATCTCAATAGAATTACTCTCCGTATTTTTTATAACGATAGAACCAAAACGATTATCAAGCAAAAGAGATGAATTGTTCGTAACATCATACGATTTATTAAAATGCTTTTCTACAATTTCTCTAGCTTGTAAGCTAAATGTAAAAATAAAAAAGAGGACTGCTAATATTTTATATCTGTTTTTCATCGCAATATATTTTATTGTTATTTTTAATACGTTGTAAGTCACTAACTATCTTAGTAATAACCTCAGACTTCAAACGATAATGATTAAGCATCGCCTCAACTAAGCGCGGATCATCTGGGGTTAAGTTAAGTTGTTCTTGCAACTCTAAAATGAGTGTATCAGCCTCTGACATTTCATCAATAAGCATAGCACGTTGTTCTTCATTTATTACACCATCTATCTTTTGCAAAGTATTAATACCATATGAAATCTGAGTTTTATAATAAAATTCTGCTTCTTGTAATTCCTGATTGACATAAGTCACATCAGAGCTAAAAAAATGTTCATTCACATAAAGCGAGGACATCAATAAGAGCACGGAAACAGCCGCAATTTGCAGCGTCTTATACCCTAATGATTTCCTCTTTTGTTTAGCACGAGCCCCTAACCTGTCCTCAAAACGGCCCAAATGCCCTAGTGCAGGTTCTTCATCGAAAAGATGACCGTGTTTTTTAATATATGACTCTATCTCTTTCATATCTAATTCATTTATTAAGCCAATGCCAAGACCTGTTCTACTTGATTTTGAAGTTTCTTTTTAGCTCTTGAGTAAGCCGTGCGCACCGCATTATGATTCATCCCTAACTGCTCAGCAATCTCTTCGTGACTGTAACCATCAAACAAATGCAAACTGATCAACAATCGTTGATTTTCGGGCATCTTACCCAAGACATCCTTAATCACTTGTACTTTATCCACCGTATCAATGTCCATGGGTTCTTCATCAAATAGAACCGTATTATTCTCATCAATTTCTACCAACTGTAAATGCCTTTTTCGCAAAACATCCAAAGCCTTGTTTATCACAATTCTCTTGATCCATCCTCCCAAGTTATAGTCCCCTTTAAAAGTATTAATTTTATCAAAAGCAACGATAAAACTTTCTTGCATCACATCTTCTGCTTCTGCCGTATCTTGGGTGATTCGTAGAGCGCTACTATACATCGCCTTATAATATCTTTCATACACCACAAATTGAGCTTTGCGATCTCCTTTACGCAACTTGCGAATAAGTAAGTACTCAGATATGTCTTTTATCGGCTTCAAATTAGATGGTCTTTATTTTACTAACGAAAGGTATTTACAAATGTTACAAAAAAAACAACAATTAAGTATAAATAGATAATAATTTAGGCAACCATCTAGCTACTGAACATAGTCGAAGTACCGACTTTACGCTTAAATAATATACGCCACCACTCTCCTAGTCTTAATTGAAAAGGGATTTGTAAAATTTCTACTCAAATGAACTGCCCCACTGCAAGAAAACAGAGTATTAATTCGAAACACTTTTTTTATTCGCAGCAAGCTGCGGGGAATAAAACCCACAATGTGGGATTAAAACTGTGACCGAATTTATAATTGAACTCAAGTTAATACATCAATTGTAAGATGACACGCAGAGTTACAAAAAAGGAGGAAAATAAATTTTCCTCCTTTTTGTATTTAATAACACGATCTACTTTTATTTATAAATCAAAAAGATAGTCGGTCTTTTATGTAAATTAGGCATTGCTTTTGTCCATTGATTAACAGATTTTGTCACAATAAATTCGTTTTCTAATGTAATATCCGCAGCCACACACAATTTAGTATTTGGAGAAAGCAACTTCACTAATGATTCCATCATCTGATTATTACGGTACGGTGCTTCAATAAAAATCTGAGTTTGATTTTCAGCATATACACGACTCTCAATTTGCTTAATCCGCGCTGCTTTTTCTTTCGGCTTAATAGGCAGATAGCCTAAAAAAGCAAAATTCTGTCCATTAAAACCTGAAGCCATCAATGATAATAATATAGACGATGGCCCCACTAAAGGAATCACTTCAACACCTATTTGATGGGCTACAGCCACAATGTCAGCACCAGGATCAGCGACTCCAGGACACCCCGCTTCTGAAACCATACCCACATCTTCTCCATTTAAAGCATGAGATAACATCTGAGAAACATCCTTTACATCGGTATGTTCGTTTAATACATCTAATGTTAATGCATCAATATCAATGCTTTTATCAACAGCTTTAAGAAAACGGCGAGCCGAACGTAACTCTTCAACTACAAAATGTTTAAGACCACATATTATCCCCGTATTAAAATCTGGGAATGAACGATCATGCTGACTATCACCTAAAGTGGTAGGTATTAAATATAATTTTCCTTTCATTATTTATCTCTATAACTAACATACATCTCGAGCACTGCACTTACTAAGAATAAGATACTCCAAGAATTACTTCCATCATACATCAAATAACCAGCTCCTAATAAAGAAGCAGCACTTAACACACGTATTTGAGGCAAACGACTGATATCCTTGCCTACAGAACGATACCGCAACATGGCTAACAAGCGTATAATAGTAAAAACAAGAGCACCAAGACCATAAACTATTATAGCATATTCCCATTCTGTAAATAGAAATAACACGACTCCTAGGATAATTAAACCCATAGAAGCAACATTGAAATTTTTCATCTGATTTTTCAAAGGTAAGAAAGGTTATTTATTCTTTTTAATGATAAAAATATCTTCGTCCTTTTTTTTCATCAAGTATTGCTCCCTAGCAAACTTCTCAAGACTTTCATTATCACCTTTAAGCTCTAGAAGCAAACGCTTACTACGATCTATTTCAGAAAGATAATAATCTTTCTGCTGCTCTAATTCTGCTATTTTTCTATTATTACTAACGCGTGTAATTAAATTATATTGATCAAAAAACAGCATCCAAACAACAAAGAATATAATTGTTAGGATAAATTTATTCCTTATAATAGGAATAATATGCATTAAATGATCTTTATAATCCATAACAGATTTTTTATTAAGCTTTACAAACATACAACGAAACACATTCAAAGAAGGCTATTTCAACCAAATATTTATTAACAATTGACAACCATTTCCATTACAAAATAGATTTCCACTTACCATCCTGAAAATCTGTTCTCATTAATCTAAAAAAAAATCACACGCACATTTTCATTACCACAACAACAAACAACTTTATACCAAATAATTAGTAATACAGACAACCATACTACATGAAAATGGGGTACCAAATCGAGAACTATTTTATTATTCACACTAAATTGCGATAATAAAACACAATATAAGATTTCAAAATCTAAGAATCACAACATCACCTAAATTATTTGACCACACAGAAACGAAACGAAGTATAATAGCATGAGATAATTGACTAACAAACGGAAAAACATAACACTAATTAATTGCTAAAAATATTATTGCAACTTATAATAAACAGAATAGCATTTAATCATGAATTAATACTGTTTTATTGTAAATCTACCTTGATAGTATTAACTGAAAGACCTAGATTTGGAATAATCAAATCCCAAGTCTGTGGATCACCATTAGAAAATACATGACAATGAAAAGAAGAAATCCATCTACCAAAGACTTAAAAATAATTTTTTTTCGAAAAAATTATTTCTCACAAAAGATACATAACTATTTCACCAAGGAAACGATATCAAGTCGTAAAATATTAGCACTATCATCTCTTAATATAGATTATCCACACCACAATGCAGAAGACAACATCATCTGGACAACCATTTTAGCAGCTGGCAATTTAGCTTATAACCAGGATATTGAAAGAGAATATAAAACTTCATTAGCTTTACAAGCCAGTAAAGAAATTGCTGACGCCTTTGCTAATGCAAAAGCTAACGATCAGATAGCCCAATCGGCAAAAACTATAAAAAGAAAACGTTGGTTTAGGCGCAACACCCCCTTCGTTAATTTCGAAAAGATATACGATGACTGGCTTCCTATAGCCAAACGATCAATGACCTTAAGTTTCTCTTATGAGAAAGAAGAATTACCAAAACAGTGTACTTCATGTGCCTACGAACTCATAAAAAAGATGGGTGGAACAGAAGAAGAGGCTATTATTGCATCAGGATTATCAGGCGGAATAGGTCTTGGAGGAGGTCTGTGTGGTGCTTTTGTAGCCAAAGCATGGTACGAAGCCATTAAATATCTTGGACAAAATCCTAACGAGAACCACTATCCGCATAAACGACAAAAACTACTCTTTAAAAATTTTAAAAAATTAACAAATGGTCAATATTTATGTCCCGACCTATCAGGAAAAAAATTCCATAACGTAGAACACCACAGTGACTTTATTATAGAAGGAGGATGCAATAAACTGATATCGATTATTTCTAATTTATAGTCATAAAAAAGGTGATGATTAAACAATCATCACCTTTTATAATGAACTCCCCCACTGCATGCAGACGGAGTCTCAATTCGAAACACTTTTTTTATTCGTAGCAAGCTGTGGGGAATAAAACCCACCATTGGGGATTTATAGTTTTCGAACTATTACAAAGTATATTTTATAGCAGCAGAACTACGATTAGCTTTTGCTTTTGCTTCTTCTACAGATTCGCCTCTTGCCAGACAAACCCCCATACGCCGTTCATTCTTAACACTAGGCTTCCCAAATAAACGCAACTGTGTATCTTTTTCTGCTAAAGCTTCTGCCATACCTGTAAAAACAACGTTATCTGATGTGCCTTCAACTGTTATCACACTAGAAGCAGCTGGTGCATGCTGTACAATATTAGGAATAGGTAAACCTAAAATAGCCCTCACATGTAAAGCAAATTCAGAAAGATCTTGAGATATCATAGTCACCATACCTGTGTCATGCGGACGAGGCGACAACTCACTAAAGAATACATCATTACCCTTAATAAAAAATTCCACACCAAACAAGCCATAACCACCAAGAGCGTTAACTACTTTTTCGGCTATATCTTGACATTTTTTAAGAGCCAATTCACTCATTGATTGTGGCTGCCATGACTCCTGATAATCACCACCTTCCTGACGATGACCTATAGGAGCACAAAAAGAAACGCCATCTTTATGTCTAATGGTTAACAAGGTTATTTCATAATCAAAATCAACAAAACCTTCTACAATAACACGATCACTTGCACCACGACCGCCATCTTTAGCATAAATCCAAGCAGAATTAATATCAGATTTATTTTTAACAAAACTCTGCCCCTTGCCCGAAGAACTCATTATTGGCTTAATGACACAAGGTAAACCCACCTTTTCAATGCCTGCAATAAATTCATCCTTAGTCCCAGCAAAAACAAAAGGAGAAGTCTGGATACCCAACTCACCAGCTGTCAAATTACGAATTCCTTCACGGTTCATCGTTAACCAAGTAGCTTTAGCCGATGGCACAACATTATACCCTTCCTTTTCTAATTCTATAAGAGCATCAGTAGCAATAGCCTCAATTTCTGGTACAATATAAGTTGGTTTTTCCAATTCAATAATACGGCGAAGAGCCTCAGCATCGAGCATCGATATCACGTGTGAACGCTGAGCAATCTGCATCGCAGGAGCATTTTCATAGCTATCCACAGCTATCACTTCAACACCAAAACGCTGAAATTCAATAGCCACTTCTTTCCCTAACTCCCCAGAACCTAACAACATTACACGTATTGCTCCTTCGGTAAATGGTGTTCCAATTGTAGTACTCATATTATTATTTTTTATAGATCATAGATGCATCATATTTAAAAGATGAAACTCATCATTCACGAGACACATCAACCATATTTTATTTAACAACAATGTTAATGATTTTCTTAGGTACAATTATCAATTTAACGATCTGTTTACCCTCTATCCATCGCGTAGCTCTTTCATCAGCCAAAACCGCTTCTTCTATAACCTTACGATCTAGATCTAGTGCAAATTCTTTCTGAAAACGCACCTTACCATTAAACTGAACAGGGTAATTGTGTGTATCTTCCACCAAATAAGAAGAGTTCACTTCAGGCCACGCAGCATACGTCAACGTATCATTATTACCATAAAGTTGCCACAATTCCTCTCCTAAGTGAGGCGCATATGGAGCTAATAATTTAGCAAATATTTCAGCTGTTTCCTTTGTTACTTTACCTTTTTTAGTACATAAGTTAAGTAAAATCATCAAGGCTGAAATCCCCGTATTAAATCTTAAGTTATTAATATCACCTTCCACTTTCTGTATCGTTTGGTGCAAAAGCTTAAGGATTTCTTTGTCTTCTTCACCCTCTACAATATGATCAAAATCGGCAAAGAATCGATAGACACGAGACAAGAAACCATGAACACCTTTCACGCCATTACTCACCCAAGGCTTAGAAGCATCCAAAGGCCCCATAAACATCTCATAAAGACGTAATGAATCAGCCCCATATTTGTCAATCACATCATCAGGATTAACTACATTTTTCAAAGATTTAGACATTTTAGCTACAATCTGATGCAACTCTTCGCCTGTTTCTTTATGGAAATACTTACCTTCCTCTTCGCGTACTTGATCACTAGGAACTTTGCCACCACTTGCATTTTCGTAAGCAAACGCAAGGATCATACCTTGGTTAAATAATTTTTGATACGGCTCATCAGTACTTACCACACCAAGGTCATACAATACTTTATGCCAAAAACGGCTATATAATAAATGAAGCACCGCATGCTCTGCACCACCAATATATAAATCTATCGGCATCCAGTAATTCTCTTGTACCTTATCAAACGGACAGTCATCATTGGTAGGATCGATATAACGCAAATAATACCAACAAGACCCTGCCCATTGCGGCATAGTATTCGTTTCACGACGACCTTTACGGCCATTTTCATCCGTCACATATAACCAATCCTCTGCATTAGACAAAGGAGATTCACCCGCTTCTCCAGGTTCATATTTCTCCATATCAGGCAATAACAAAGGCAGATTTTCATCTTCGACCAATGAGACCTCACCATCTTCCCAATGAATAATAGGAAATGGCTCACCCCAATAACGCTGGCGACTAAAAAGCCAATCTCTCAATTTAAAGTTAACGGTAGGTTTGCCTAATTTCTTTTCTTCTAACCAATCAATAACCCTCTTAATACCATCAGATTTACTCATTCCATTAATGTCAAGACCATTCTCTGCATTAACAGAATTAATATAAACCCCATCATCAGTCCAACACTCGTCACCAGCCAAAACCTTAGTGCGCAAATCATCGTCCGCAGCCTTTTCAGGATCTAAGACGCAGATAACAGGAATATCAAATTCTTTAGCAAATTCAAAGTCACGGGTATCATGCGCAGGCACAGCCATAATAGCTCCCGTTCCGTATCCTATCAAAACATAATCAGCAACCCAAACAGGTATTTTTGCTCCATTAATAGGATTAATCGCATAACGTCCTGTAAACACACCCGTTTTTTCTTTAGCGAGATCGGTACGATCCAAATCCGACTTTAAAGCGGCAGATTTTACATAATCGGCTACTTTCGTAGTCTGCTCATCGGTAACTATTTTATTTAAAGCAGGATGTTCTGGCGCTATGACCATATAAGTAGCACCAAACAAAGTATCAGGACGTGTAGTATAAACACTTAATTTTTCATCAATTCCGTCTAATTGGAAATCAACTTCAGCACCTGTAGATTTACCAATCCAATTACGCTGCATATCTTTTACGCCTTCAGGCCAATCTAAGCCCTCCAACCCTTCAATCAAACGATCGCCATAAGATGGAATACGTAACATCCATTGCTTCAAGTTTTTTCTTACAACTTCTTTAGTACCACATTTTTCATGAGAACCATCATTTAAGACCTCTTCGTTAGCACAAACCGTTTTACATGTATTACACCACCATACCTGTGCATCATCATAATAAGCAAGACGTTTCCCGTCCACATATTCACGAATAGCGTCCGCACCTTGGGCTTCCACATCAGCAGGAATAGTTAGTTCGGCAATAGGACGTCCTTTTTGAATCTTATCATCAAACCAAGTGTTATATAAACGTGTAAATATCCACTGTGTCCATTTATAATACTTAGGATCTGTCGTATTAATTTCACGATCCCAATCATAACTTAAACCAAGATCTTTAATCTGACGACGGAAATTATCACAATTTTTCTTAGTAGTAACAGCAGGATGAGTTCCTGTCTGAATAGCATATTGTTCGGCAGGTAAACCAAAAGCATCCCACCCCATAGGATGAAGGACGTTAAAACCCTTCATTCGCTTATAACGACTAATGATATCGGATGCGGTATAGCCCTCGGGATGACCTACATGCAAACCTGCGCCAGAAGGATATGGAAACATATCCAAAGCATAATATTTTGGTTTACTGGTGTCTTTAGTTGTTTTAAATGTCTTATTTTCTTCCCAAAAATCTTGCCATTTTTTTTCTATCTTCGAAAAATTATACTCCATCGTAATATCTGAAAAATATCTGTTAAAATTATATATTTCACTCGTTTTCGAGTTCCATTTTTACTAAAAAGAGACTGTAATCACAGCCTTTTTTTATAGAACTGCAAATATAATGAAAAAAGAGAATGAACTATTATATTATCAAACTTGTTAGACTAAAGTATATGGATTATGCAATAAAACGAAGTAGATTTCGCAGTAAAACATAGACGTGAGTAAAAAAAACAAAAGGAATAAAAAAACAGAACAACCCCTTTACAAGATTAATGTGATTTCACAATAAAATTAGTTTTATATTTGTAATATATACACATATTTAAAGGAGCATAAATATGTATGTTATTGCATACTATACATCAGTTAAATATGGTTTTTAAAATCAAACAATTTTTCAATGTTTTTCTAACTAAAAAACTAAAGTTAAAAGAACATTCACTTTATTACTATTATAAGTTTTTAACAAACAATTATAATAGTGACAACTCGTATTGCTTACTCATTGCTGACCTAAAAGATCTCAAACCCATAAAAACAACAACGAAAATTCAATTATCGCAAAATTCTCTTCCATTTAACTCCAATATAAAACAAGTTATATCAAAATACGGCAAAAAGTATTACAAACTCAAACAAAAAACTGAAAGTTTTGAAACTACCATACTTCTCTATCGTATGAAAATAGGCGGATACAAAACAAAATTAGAACTTCATTTTTGTGAGAACAAACTATTTTATTTCAATTATACATTTTCATATGTAAAGCCTAAACACATCAATGATATCATGTCTATCTTAGAAGAGAAATACACTAATTCTAAAAAGATAAATATTCATGAAGATTACATTATAGATGAAGACGCTAATGTCATTAGAATATCACATGACACGGGTTTATCTGTACAATATATATCAACTAAAAATTCCTTATTTTTAGATTTAAACAAGCGAATGGATTTTATTAAAAAAGATAATGATCTTCGCCTAAAGAAAAACCGTGAAATACTAAAGCAAAAGCTCTAAAACAAACGCCTTATCACGCCATTTTTACCACTTGCATCTCACATTTTAGAGCATCATATATCAGCAATTTATTAGCTAAAACTTCCCCTATATTACAGATTATTTTTAATACCTCGGCAGCTTGTAAAGTTCCAATAATACCAGGCAAAACCCCGAAAATGCCTTTTGATGAAAAGGCTTCAGGAACCTGACTGCCAAACAAATCCTGATAAGAAATAGAACCCTGATAATTAAATACCGCTACTTGTCCTTCAAACTCATTGACAGAAGCATGAACAAATGGTTTCTGTTGAAGTTGAGTGATATTATCAATTAAAATACGGGATTCAAAATTATCAGTAGCACCTACGATAATATCATAGTTAGAAATTATTTTTTCAGCATTTTGAAAATTTAACATCTCAGTAAAAAGTTCAAAAACAACATCAGCATTAAGCTTCGAAAGCGTTTCTTTAGCTATTGCCACTTTAGAAATGCCAACATCATCTTCACGAAACAGTATCTGACGTTGAAGATTACTCAACGCTACCACATCGGCATCTACAATACCAATATGTCCTACGCCAGCAGCCACAAGATACTGAAGCACAGGAGCACCCAATGCACCCGCACCTACAACAAGAACTCTTGCTTTAAGCAATTTTTGTTGTCCATCCTCTCCTATTCCCTTAAGGATAAGATGACGACCATACCTCTCTTTTTGTTGCTCTGTCATTAAAAGAAAATTTATAATGTAAAAAAGCAGTCACAAAGGACGCACTTTTTCACATTAATTTTGTTAAGCATCACACGATAGTCCGCCCTATCGCTCCTATCATCACTCATCTAAAACACATATCAATAAACAAGTATTAAATCTATTAACAGAATTCTACATATAACCATCCCAATCTTTCCAGACCACTTCGTACCCTAACTCATTTATTCGCTTAGCTACAATATGAGATGGACGTTCATCATTTACAGAAAACTGTTCCAAAGTAGCATCAGGATGAGAATATCCACCAGGACTCGTTTTGGAACCTGCACTCATAGAAGTAATACCCAACGTCATAGCATTATCTCTAAAATACTCACTCTCGCGAGTAGTCAATGATATTTCTAATTGTTCGTTGAGCAAACGATAAGCACACATCAACTGCAAGAGATCCGTATGACCAATAATATAGTTAGGTTGATAACCACCAGCACAAGGACGTAAACGAGGAAAAGCCAAGCTATATTTCGCTTTCCAGAATTTCCGCTCTAAGTAATCTAAATGCAACGCCGTAAAAAAAGAATCGGTACGCCAATCTTCTAACCCTAACAATACACCAAGACCTATTTTATCAATACCCGCTTCACCCAAACGATCAGGCGTTTCTAAGCGGTATTTATAATTTGATTTGCGACCTTTAGGATGATAAGTTTTGTAATTTTTCTCATTATAGGTTTCTTGATACACATACACCGCATGCAAACCAGCTTCCTTTAATATCTTATATTCATCAGCATCAAGAGGTTGTACTTCAAGACTTATCTGTGCAAAATCCTTTTTACATTGAATAATGGCTTCTTTGAAATAGTTAACATCACACACACGTTTGTCTTCGCCCGAGACCAAGAGTAAATGATCAAATCCTAAACCTTTGAGACGTTTCACTTCTTCTTCCAATTCGTCCATAGAAAGGACTTTACGCACAATGTCATTATTATGATTAAAACCACAATAAACACAGGAATTGGTACAGACATTAGAGACGTATAGCGGAATAAAAAGCTGCATTGTTTTACCAAAACGCTTCTGGGTTATTTGTTGACTTTTTTGTGCCATTTGTTCTACAAAAGGCTTAGCAGCAGGAGATATCAGAGCTTTGAAATCTTCAAGATCAAGAAAATCTTTAGCTAAAGCTCGTTTAACATCCTGCTCATTTTTAGCATATATTGAGGCTTTTGTATCATCCCAATCGTAATGCTTTATTGTTTCATAAAAACTCATAAGTTTATTTTTAATATTCTATAAAAAACTTTGTATTCCTTCTTTCCTTTTATACCTATACAGTAATTTACAAGAAAGTTATTCGCTTAGGGGCTTGTGCAGCCCCATACCCTGCACTTGCTTTTTGCTACAGCGCAAAAAGTAAGCAAAAACGCCGCCGCAGTATAAAACTAGACTAAAAATTGACTGCATTACGTTAAAATTTTGGAAACTCGGACTAAGGTCCTCAAACAACCAAAATTTCTTAACACTCCATTTCGGCAATTTTCTTAACGCCTACTTTTATAAGGCGGACCAAAATGTCCCCAGCAACGTGTTATATTGTTCCCCGTAAACTACTGTTTACCCATATTCCCTTTTTTAGCTTTCGCTAATGAGATCATTACAACACTTAAATTAAGAGATAAAAAAGAATAGTTAAAAGATAGCACATTGATGTTCAATTCTTTTTACAAAACCTGTAGATCTTATTAAATCACTAGATATCAATCATTAAGAAAAACTTAACGGACTATTGTCATTTCTGACATAAAAAGAAAATTAGGAAATACCTAGTTAATAAGTTATTACATCTAAAACACTAATCTAATTTTTCGAGAAAAGAAGTTAAAGGACTACTCGCGTTGGCAGCAATCGATTTCACAGCCAACTTAGCGTTAAAAGCCATTCGTCCAGCCTCAACAGCCAACTTAAATGCTGCTGCCATCAGCACAGGATTAGGTGATACAGCAATAGCCGTATTAACCAATACCGCATCAGCTCCTAATTCCATAGCATGAGCTGCATGAGAAGGTGCTCCAAGCCCCGCATCCACGATAACCGGAACCGTACTCTGCTCAATAATTATGCGTAAAAAATCTTGTGTTTGCAATCCTGCATTAGTACCTATAGGTGCAGCTAAAGGCATCACCGCTGCCGTACCAACATCTGCTAATTTCTTGCACAACAAAGGATCTGCTTGCACATAAGGCAAAACGATAAAACCCATTTTAACGAGTTCTTTCGCCGCTTTTAACGTCTCCTCTCCATCAGGCAACAGATGTTTAGGATCAGGATGAATCTCTAACTTCAACCAATTAGTACCGAGAGCTTCACGTGCCAATTGTGCTGCAAAGATAGCCTCCTTTGCATTATGCACCCCCGATGTATTAGGTAATAAAGTAAGCCCATCGATATTCAGATGAGTTAACATATCATCCTGTTTATCATTCACATCCAAACGCTTTAGAGCAACAGTAGTCAACTCTGAACCAGAAGCCACAATAGCCTCATGCATTAATTGATTAGAACTGAACTTACCAGTTCCAGTTAATAATCGTGACGAAAATTCCTTGTCGCCTAATTTTAAAATATCCATATTTAAAGTTTTTTTAAAGTTCTTAAATTTTGAAATGCCTGCATGTTGCCATCAAGGCATGAATGAAGTAAATCTCCAGAAATAGCAAAGCAATTGACCCCCACAGCATTCAAAACCTCTACATCATCCAATTTCACTCCGCCTACTGCAAAAAGAGGAATATCAATATTACACGCTTTCATTTTATCTATTAAGGTCTTATAACCTTCCAATCCTAAAGTAGGACTCAGATTTTTCTTCGTTGTAGTGAAACGAAAAGGTCCTACTCCTACATAATCAGCACCACGCTCTACCTGTAATTTCACTTGATCGAAAGTATTAGCTGTACCGCCAATAATGACCTCAGGACCTAAAATAGCCCGTGCTTCATCAATAGGCATATCACTGATACCCAAATGAATGATTCTAACACCTAGCTCTTTAGCAAGCTTAACAGAATCATTCAATATCAGCGTTCCCTCATAGTGTTCTGCATACGTCATTATCTTTTTGGCTTCCGCCAATATTACATCTTCTGACGTATTTTTCATTCTTAACTGTACCCATTTAATGCCATTTTTAAACATCATCAGAGCCTGTTCTGAATGCGATAATTGAGCATTGTCCTGTGTGATGTATTGTACTTTTTCTATCATTTTATTAGTTTCAATAATTGCGCTACTTTACCCAAAAAATCATCATCTGCATGGGGATTATCCCCCCAGATAGTTCCTAAAACAGCTCCCCCATCAAAGCCCCAATTTTTCACATCCAAAATATTACTAGCCTCTATGCCACCAAGAGCTATTACCTTTAACTTTCGGTCACTTTTTAAGAACTTACTTATTTCTTTTAGGTCTAAATCACCAGAATATCCATTTTTTGAAATACTCGGAAAGATAGGACTCAAGAAACACTGATTAAAATCAGATTCTAAGCTTTTTACTTCCTCCAACGCATGACACGAAGTACTATTTACAACATTTTCTTTTATACCGTTCGCAATATTTCTTTTAGAGGTTGAAAAATGCAACCCCGCAAAAGCATTATTCTGCTGTAAAGCATAAGCCGAATGAAGAAAAATACGCGAATAATAGACTGATGGTATTTGGTTTATCAAATTAGAATAATCAGTATCAGAAGCTCCAGGCTTACGCAAATGAAGATACACATCATAACGTTGTAATATATTAATCAATACCTTAGCCTCTCCATCGAAAAACACAGGATATGAAATGAGATGTAATTTGAAAATTGAATCTGAAATTACCATATTCTATTGATAAATGTCTTCTCCAAAATCAGCAAATTCTTTCTTTTTTTGATCCATTTTTTCGGCTAAATCACGCACCTCCATTGAAGCTCTCATAGAACAAAAATGCTTACCACACATAGAGCAAAAATGCACCGATTTATAACCTTCATCTGGTAAAGTGGCATCATGAAAAGCCATGGCTTTTTCACTATCGAGTGCTAAAGCAAATTGATCTTTCCAACGAAATTCAAAACGCGCCTTGCTCATGGCGTTATCACGGTATTGAGCACCCGGAAAACCCTTGGCTAAATCGGCGGCATGCGCTGCTAATTTAAAAGTGATTACCCCCTCTTTTACATCATTTTTTTCGGGCAAACCGAGATGTTCTTTTTGTGTAACATAACACAACATAGCCGTACCATGCCAAGCTATCATTGCACCACCAATAGCAGAAGTTATATGATCGTAACCCGGCGCTATATCCGTCACCAAAGGACCTAAAGTATAAAATGGAGCTTCATCACAATGCTTCAATTGTAAATCCATATTTTCTTTTATCAGATGCATAGGTACGTGACCAGGCCCTTCTATAATCGTTTGCACATAACATTTGCGTGCTATCTGTGTCAATTCGCCAAGCACCTCAAGTTCTCCTAATTGCGCTCTATCGTTAGCATCAGCTATAGAACCAGGACGCAAGCCATCGCCCAAGGAAACCCCAACATCATACTGAGCCAATATTTGACATATATCCTCAAAATGGGTATAAAGGAAACTCTCCTTATGATGATAAAGCATCCATTTGGCCATAATAGCTCCACCTCGCGACACAATACCCGTAGTACGATGCACCGTAGTAGGAATATGACGCCACAAAAGCCCCGCATGAATCGTAAAATAATCAACGCCTTGCTCACCCTGTTCTATCAGTGTATCGCGGTATATCTCCCACGTCAAATCTTCCACTTTACCGTCCACTTTTTCCAAAGCCTGATACAGAGGCACAGTACCCACTGGCACTGGACTATTACGAATAATCCACTCACGCGTTTCATGAATATTAGCCCCAGTAGAAAGATCCATGATGGTATCAGCCCCCCAATGGAAAGCCCATTCTGCTTTTTCCACTTCTTCATCGATGCTCGATGTAGTGGGTGAATTTCCAATATTGGCATTAATCTTCACTAAGAAGTTACGTCCAATAATCATAGGTTCACTCTCAGGGTGATTGATGTTAGCAGGCAAAATAGCACGCCCTTTAGCAATCTCAGCACACACAAACTCAGGCGTAATATGCGTCTCTGGTATTTGTGCTCCCAACGGACAACCAGGATGCTGTGTATATTTCTCTTTTAACTCATCAATACGTTGATTTTCTCTAATGGCTACATATTCCATTTCAGGAGTTATGATGCCCTGTTTTGCATAATAGTATTGCGATACAATCTTCCCTTTTTTTGCTTTTAAAGGATGGGTATTCACATGTTCATAACGTAAATAATCAAGAGCTTCATCAGCATGCCTCATCGTGCCATAGTCCGAAGATAAAGCGCTTAATTCATCCACATCACCTCGTTCTTTTATCCATTCAGATCTTAATTGTGGAAGACCTTTTTTGATGTCAACACTATAATTATCATCAGTATAAGCTCCAGAAGTATCATAAACTGTTATAGGGTCATTTTGAAACACATGCCCATCTTTATCTTTGGTTTCAGCCAAGGATATCTCACGCATAGCGACTTTTATATTGTGCAAATTACCAGGCACATATACTTTCTTTGAGTTTGGAAAATCTCTTTGAGATAAATTCATCGTTATATTTATTGATTTTTAGATTTATAATCAAAAGGAAAAGGCAGAATTGCCATTTCTGATCATTGTTTAAGCGTACGCAACCTCACTTAAAAACAGGATATGTCTTAAGTAAAGTCATCGTTTAACTAAATATTGGGTATGCGATTATCAACCGCCTTGAGTTGCAGCAATGATAAGGATTCTATCGTTTGCATTAAGCTTTATTGTTCCCCATTGGGTCTTGGGGATAACCGTATTATTTATAGCAACAGCTACACCTGTTTTGTGAGCAAAACAACGTGTTTCTAATACAGATAATAAAGTATCATCTGCATCATATTCATAAGAATCACCATTAATTGTAATTTTCATCCTCTTTCTTTTTTAGGGTTAAAATAAAAGAGGAGTAAACCTTTGAGAGGTCAATCAAAGTCCCTTGGCAGCATAACCCGCCCAGGTTCATAGGGTATAATCTCAGACCTGCAAAGCAGGACACCCCTCTTGTTTATTATGTGGTACAAAGGTCTGAATTTAATTTATATAAACAAAATAAAAAGAACATTAGCTGTAAATGTTGTCTAAAAAAGAGGTTTTTCCTTCGCTCACCCTTCACTTCCCTAAAGGGAAATCCTGCGCTTCTCTTCCCACCCCATAAAACACAAAAAGCCCCATCCAACAAGGACAGGGCTTCAAGTAAATTTGGGATAATTAAGCGACTTATCTCAAAGCAGCTTTATCAGCATCACGCTGAAATTTCACCAGGTTAAGAGTCTGAACAAGAATATTCTTCGTTTCTTGAAGATAATTCAAATACAACATACTAGCTCGTGTACTCAATTGGCTTTCCTTCATCGCTTTCACTTGCGATTTAGTACTTAATTTGATCAACTTTAGAGTTTGCATTTCTAATGACTTCACGGTATTCAAATCCTCGAAATTACGTGCGTTAATCATATCAATAACTTTCAATAAGAACTCATTATTCATGGCACTCACATTGATGATATTCTGTTTTTGAACCTCATTCAGTGGCTTATGATTATTAGCTACGTGCTTATAACAAATACTAGTAATATACTCTACAGAGTGAGCTGCTCCTCTTAAGTAATCCAAAGTTTGAACATGGAACAGACCAGATTCTAACATATTGTCTTCCATATTCTTGGCCGACTTATACATTTCATTCTTTAACACTTTAGCCCCATCACACAAAGCAACTGACTTAGTACTTAATTTATTCAATGCACGATGATCTTCTTCGATCAAAGCTTTCGTTGTATCAAGATAAATCACTCTCAATTTCTCAACGTTCTTACGGATCTTACGCTTATAATGCTCTACTTCGTCAAGGGTGGCATCATCAACTTCTTCAATGTCCACATCATCAACAGATCTTTTCTTGCGGAACAAGCCGTACATCGCTAAAACAAAAAGTATAATAACAGCTGTTAGACCTCCAAGGTTAATAATGTTAGCAAAAATAAAGGATACGGTAAGAGCGATAAGAGCCGTCAAAAACCAACCACCAATTACGGCAAATACCCCTGTAACACGATAGACAGCACTTTCACGTCCCCAAGCTCTATCCGCTAAAGACGTACCCATCGCTACCATAAATGTTACATAAGTGGTTGATAATGGAAGTTTAAGAGATGTTGCAAAAGAGATAAGAATACTAGCTACAATAAGGTTAACCGATGCACGAATCATATCGAATGCAGGTGGGTTTTCCATATTCTTAATCTTAGCTCTGTAGGTAGAACTATCAAAACGTTTAGCAATGTTCTTCTGCAAAGTCTGTGGTATAATCCTATTAACAGAAGCACTCATATTATAAGCACCACGCACCACGGAACGAGCCATCCCCGATGAACCGAAACGCTCATCACCATCACTCTGGCGAGAGAGATCGATGCCCGTCTCAATAACACGACGTGCTTTCTTCGAAAACCAAAGGGTCAAAATCATCACCACACCAGCAATAGCCAATAACCAAGGATTGGTAGGCACCTTACCTGTTAATGCTTCCATGCCCAACAGGTCAGGAGCTATATCTGGAGTTGCTATGAATATCTTAAACGATTCTAATGCTGCAATAGGCACACCAATAAAGTTGACCAAATCATTACCCGCAAAAGCGAAGGCTAAAGCAAATGTACCTGCTAACACAACGACTTTAAGAATATTCATTTTGAATACCCAAACAAGAATTTGAGTAAGAATAGTCCATCCTACCAAACAGTAGAGCAAAATCATTACTGTATTATCAGCAATATAAGCTTTAATGTCATCACTCATAAAAGCAGCACCACCAGCTCCTTTTATCAACATAAAGTAAGTGATAGCAGTAATGGCTAAACCACCATAAATAGCACCAAAGTATTTAATTTTAGCGTCAAAGTTAAACGAGAAAAGGTAACGCACCAACCATTGCACCAATGCACCAACGGTGAAAGAAACAACGACAGAAAGCAGAATACCACTAATAATAGCCAAAGCCTTAGAAGAGTTAATGTATTCGCCTAATGACAGCGCATCAGGATTCTGAGACACCTTTATAATAGCCATAGCGAGAGCTCCACCAAGGATCTCAAACACGATAGATACGGTCGTTGATGTTGGGAAACCTAAACGGTTGAAACCATCGAGTAAAAAGATATCCGTTAACATGACCCCCATATAAATGATCATCACCTCCGAGAAAGTGAAGAACTGCGGGTTAAAGATACCTTTACGCGCTACCTCCATCATACCACTAGAAAATGTGGAGCCAATAAATACACCTGCGGCGGCGATAATCATAATTACAGTGTGTTTTGCAACTTTAGATCCGATAGCGGAGTTCAAAAAGTTGACAGCATCATTACTCACCCCTACCACAAGGTCTGATATAGCGAGGATAAAGAGCAAAATGACAAAAATCAAATAAGTTGTTTCCATTTTAGTTTTTTGTTAATATCAATAATTGTTGTTATTTATTTCTACACTTAAAATTTGAATTCTATATTGAAATATACGTATCCACCATCTTTTTGGCTCGTATCTGTATAGTTGATATATCTAAAGTTAGGTGATATTTTTACGCCTTTTGTAATGGAATAATCAACCCCAGCAATAAAGACATCCTCACTTTGCAGCACCTTATCCGCTAATAATCGGTCATATCGTCCAAAGATTTGCATATCAGTCATCACTTCAGTAGAAGCATACAACGACAGTATTTCTCTATCATCAATAGCATCAAAAGCATAATTCTGAAGCCTATCATATTCAACACCCAACCTAAATTTTTCGGTTTCGTAACCTGCAAATAAAGCTAAGGTTTGTAAATCTTTATTAGCAGGATAGTCATCACTAGCAAAGAAGTAATCGTAATAAGCCCGGAAGGAAAAATTGTCGAGAGGAGAAAAAGACAAACCACCACCTAAACGGTACTTTCCTTCTATATCCTGTTGTTTTTTAGCTCCCTCACCATTAGAAACCGTGATATCAGCAGAGAGACAGTCCATCAACTTATATTGCACATACAAGCCAGCATCCACACTACTATTAAAACTATAATGATCCATCGCCGATTTGTAAATATATCGGTATCCCCAATTACTTTCCTGCTCTTTGAACTGTTTCATCCCTAAAATACCAAATACGACATTCAGACGATCATCTTTATAAGCTAGATAAGCATTACGCAGATAAGCAACTTCCGTTAGTTTACCCGCTTTAGGATTATCCATATCCACAATAACTTTGGAATAAAAGAGAGGAGAAAACTGATAAGAATAACCTAATACAGCCCTAGAAATCTCAAATCCTGAGATATCGCTATACGTTTCATCACCAAAACCCTGATGCCAGTTCGTAAAAACTTTCACCACAGGTTTTCCCGACGGTTTAAACTCAGCATTATCCTGAGCTTTTAATGCCAATACACTAAAACATATACTGACTGCTAAAACTATATTTTTCATCATTTACAATTCCTATTTTTAAGACTCTACAAAAAAAGACTCCTTATGTTACAATCCTGTTACATTTGTATTACAACCCTGTGTTTTGTTACATTTGTTTTACATTTTTATAATATCGCACAACAGAAGAAGAGATAAATAGTGTAAACATTATTAATATTGCTTAAATGTCAGAAAGTTAGTGTAAGTTCCCGACAAATACAAGTTTTGATCTAGAGATCTCATTTTATTCAAAAAGGGTCTTAAACGTTGTACGGAACAAGATAACTGTGATAGACATTACAGATACTAGGATAAAGCTTATTTTGTTGTCTTGTAATAGATTAAAGAAAAAGCACTCAAAAAGACAAACCTATTCTTCACAAAATAAAAAATGCCCTAGCTAAACAAATATTAACTAGAGCATTTTATAAAAAAATATTAAATACTATCTAAATCCAAAAGCTATACCACCAGAAAACATACTGTATTCTTGCAAGGTATATTGTGCATAAATATTAAATACCGCTAGTTTAATATTAAATCCTGCCTGAAAGTTAGCAAACGTTTTTTTCTGATCAATACGAAGACCTTTCTCATCTATTTCCACCTTTATATTAGTAGCATCAACATAAGTTATTTTAGGTAAATTTCCTGTAAGCCCAGTATTGATAGAAGCTCTATTGAACCCCACACCGATATAAGGTTTAAAAACAGGGATATTAGCACCAATCATGATAGAACCAACCAAAGAAGACATTTCCATATCAAAACCATGTTCTTTCCAAGTAGCCTCTTTATCATCAGCTTCTCCTTCATAAGAAATAGTACTAGTTCCTTTGTAAATATTCTCTGGCTGTAAATCTATATCTGGTAAATTAACATCTAAATTAAATTGAGAATAAGCCACCATAGCCGACAATTGAATGATTGGAATACGTGATAACACGGGGATCCATTGTTTCAGGTCATGTTTCACACCAAGTCCCCACATATTAAGGCGATCAACAGATACATCATTGCTTCCCATTACATTATTGATAGAACTTGACATATCAGGAATAAACCGCACCATCACTTCCGTATTTTTAGGTAAACCAACAGCAGCCTGGATGGCTAGATTAGGCACAAAAGGAATATCCAACCCGTCAAGAAGGTCAAATTCTACAGTCTCAGGATCAGAAGAAAATCCGCTATTTATTGTCTTTTGCAATGAATAAGACGAACCCTTATCCGAAGAAGCCATACTTGGAATGCCAGTAGCACTATTAGTGACAACATTTCCATCCTTCAATAAGCTATAGCCATCATTCTTCATTGATGAAAGCGCATTATTATCAAAGGTTAAACCACCAGAAGGAAACTGAACCACTGTAGCAGTAAAAGAAACATCAAAGCCTAAGGTATTATGCGGCTTTGCTTCATGCGCCCATCCACTTCCCATTCCTGTAGCCACTCCTAAGGTAACAGGTTTTAAATATTCTGAGAAATATGGGCTTAATTCGCCCACACTAAAAGTGGTGGACGTTTGTGCTATCAAACTGCTACAAAAGAACAGCGTAAGCAAAATAATCGTTTTTTTTATCTTATTCATATATTAGATTTTTCAGGTTAATGACAACAAATATATGGATTATAATATTATTATTTCAAATTATTGAAATTTCATTATAAAGAAGGAAGAAGACTTTTTTATGAAAAATACATATTCATCGCATTTCTTGACCTTAAAGTCTTTATAAAATAATAGAAAGTTTATAATGAAAAATCAAATCCTCCACTACTCAGGCAGAGCCCAATTCCCCAACCAAGAAGGAGCTAAGGTATCATCATCAGTCCACAAACCAGCACCAGAAGCGCCATCATTCGTTGTAATAACTAAAGAACTATTCTCGCTTATCAAAGGATGATTTCCTTGATTTACAAGTCTAACATTGGTAAATGTTATTTCCTGAGCAAGGATGTGATTAACCGTTTCAGCATCACCAGCTGTACCCTGAGGCTCTATATAATAAAAATAAGGTAACGATGAATCGGCAAAAAGTCCGCCCATCACGAGGTTTTCGACGGTTTGTATGCCAGATCCACTTTTTAGGAACCAAGGATACTCTCCCATTTTATAAACCGTGATATTTTTCAAATTAGCACTTGTCACAGGTTCTAATCTACTCCCTCCACTTTCATTATTAGAACCCTCGATGCCCGAATTAGTGGAATTATAAGCATACCAATATTCCCCTTTTCCTTGCCAGCCATCTGTAAAATCAATGCCATCATCGTGACTATTGATAGAAACAATATAATTAGCATTAAAATAGCCTCCAAAAAATTCAATACCATCATCAGCACTCTCATAAGAAGAAATATGATGCACAGTAGTCTGGCTGCCTACACCGAAAAAAGAAAAGCCATTAAACTGTTTATCGCCATTATAACTATAGCCCGAATATTCCACACGAACGTAAGTCAGGATGCCCGAGTTATCATCATCTTCATTACCACCATAGACCATATCAGCAACTTCCGCATTAGCGATACCAGAAGCACCAAAACTAAAATTAGTAGGAGCACGACCACAAATAACCAATCCTCCCCAACTACCAGGTAATTTAATATCACTTGTAAAAACCACCGGTTCCTGCTCGGTACCCGTAGCATAAATCTGTCCACCACGCGCTACCGCAACATAAGAAACGGTATTTCCTTTTGCAATAATATGAGTACCTGCAGGAATGCGAAGCACACCGCCGTTTTCGATCACGAGAGCTCCATCCAGATAATAAGTGATGTTAGCATCCAAAATAACCTCACTACTCACTATCCCTGCAATATTCTCAGGGTTCAAATTATAAGTGTCCGTTTCTTTTTCACAAGCCATCAGCAATAGAGCTAGAACAGATAATATTAATGTTGTCGTTTTCATCTTAGAATTTTAAATGTTTCATTTATAAACAATAAGAATAGTAGAGAAAGACAATTCCTCTTTCTTATGTTATAGTGCAAATAAAGGATGTCAGTGTTACATCTTTGTGACAGTGATGTTACAAAGCTGTGTTTTTATTACATTTCCTTTACACTTGAGTTACAACAAAAAAAAGCCTTGATGCTAATGTAATAGCAAACAAGGCCTTAAAATAAATAGATCTTTGATGTTATTGCAAATTGGACAAGGCCTTTTTAGCTAAAGGCAAAGCTCGACCCTTAGGATATTTTTTAATATAGTCTTGATAACCTGGAATTGTATTTTTACTTTTAGCTTTCTGCCAAGAAATAATATCTAAAGCTTCTTCGGCTTTTAGGCGGTAATCACCTTTAGGAAACTTTGTAAGATAACCTTCTAATGATGATAAGTCAAAAGTCTTGGTCGCTACATCATAAGCTTCTATGTAATAACGCATATCATAGATAATAGCTACCTTTTTACGGTACTTACTCTCAGGAAAAGCGTGTAAAAAAGTATCACAAATCGCAGCATTTTCCTCTTTCTGAACTAGTTTGTAACTTTTTTTATCTCCCAAACTGGATAAATATTCTCCAGTAACCGCTGCATCCTGAGCAAAAACAAATACCCCTATGAGGGACATCAAGAGCAATATTAGTTTTCTTTTAAACATATAATTTTAGTTTTATCACATTACAAATATAAAAAAAGGAGAGAAATACCTCTCTCCTTTTTAAATTCTTCATTTTGGATATTATTTCCCGCAACTTGCTGCGAATAAAAAAAGCATTTAGAATTGATACGCCGTCTGCTTGCAGCGTGGTAATTCATTTTTATATCAACTCAAATATCCATTTTGTACTTCAATTACTCCACCCATCCAAAGACAGCATCTTTGTCGATGGCTTCAGAATCTTTACCAGAAGTAATTGTAAAGCTATCTTCCGAACCGTCGATTGCTGTGGCAACAACGACCTCACCATCCACAGTAACACTATCCATACTAGCACCATAAGCGTTTTCGCCCGCCATATCTTTAAAGTTAAGATCTACATCGTATCCTTCTAAGTGAAGACCTGTAATAGCACCACCAGACGCTTTCTTGAATTGAAGAGCAATACCACCTACCGTAGAGACAGCAGTTACCTTATTGAAATAAGGCCAGTTATTAGCTTTATCACCTTCAAATACTGTTGAGAATTTTTCAGTATGAGAGATGTAAGTATTTGTAATACCTCCACTCCAACCTTCAGTCCAGTCGATAGCGTCATCTTCACAGTTTTCAATATATATATTAGACGCTTCCACGGTTCCACCAAAAAATTCAAAACCATCATCAGAACCATTGAGAACTGCAACATTTTTAATGTTAGTAGCAGAACCTACTGAATATAGAGAAACCCCATTATATTGAGACTCATCATTAATCTGAGCTCCTGTACCTTTAATTATCAAATAAGTAATAGATCCAGAATTATCAGCATCATCAGTACCACCATAAATAAAACCACCTACTTCAGCTACTGCATTTTCTCCAGCAGTTGTAGTGGCTCTACCACAGATAGTAAGTCCACCCCAATCACCAGCAGAAGCATCGGTTGAAGTCATAAGAACAGGAGATTCAGAGCTACCATTAATATAGATCTTACCTCCCATTTGTACACCAACAAATACACTTGTTCCACCCGCAGCAGCAACGATCTTAGTCCCCGCAGGAATGATAAGTGAAGCGCCAGCATTTACAAGGAAAGAACCACTAAGAGAATACTCTGTACTAGCTACTAAGGTTACAACACCATCAATAGATCCACTCAAAGCACTTCCCTCATACACCTCAACATCAATAGATGCTTCATCAGCCCAGTCGAAAGAACTACGATCTACAGAAGCAACAGCGTTATAGCTATTCGTTGGGGCCGAAGCCACACCATCAATAGTAATATTAGAAAAAGTAGCTCCTTCATATTCTGGATCTTTAAGTTCCACAGATACATCATAACCTGTTAAAGAAAGCCCCGTAATAACAGCTCCAGAAGCTTTTTTGAACTGAAGAGCCGTACCGCCTGTAGTAGATACAGCCGTTAAATTCACTAACTGAGGATTGTTATTTACTTTATCACCTTCAACTACTGTTGAGAAACCTTCGATAGAATGTTCTATGTAAGAATTAGTCACAGCACCACTCCATCCTTCAGTCCAGTCAATAGCATCATCTTCATTGTTTGTCAACAATATATTAGTTACCGAAACGGTACCACCAAAGAATTCAACACCATCATCAGAACCATTGATAACCGCCACATTCTCTACAAGAGTTTCAGAACCAACAGCATAAAAAGATATCCCATTATATTGAGACTCGTCATTAATCTGAGCTCCAGTACCTTTAATTACTAAATAAGTAATAGATCCAGAGTTGTCGGCATCATCAGTACCTCCATAAATAAAACCACCGACTTCAGCTGTAGCATTTTCACCAGCAGTAGTGGTTGCTTTACCGCAAAGAGTAAGTCCACCCCAATCGCCAGGTTCAGCAGCTAAAGATTGCATAATAACAGGATTCTCCTCAGTACCCTGAATATCAATAGAAGCTCCCATCATCACAGCAATATAAACGTCAGTACCCCCATTATCAGCAAGAATCTTAGTTCCAGCAGGGATCGTCAATTTAGCATTTTCTTTTACAAGGAAAGAACCTGTAAGACTATAAGTACGAGAGGCATCTAAGGTATAATCCTCTTCAAGATCACCATTTAACTCCCCATTATCAAGTTTTTCAATTACTTCTTCAACAGAATCTGGCTCATTGTCGTTGTCATCCTTGTCATCACAGCTTGTGAATAGTGGAGTAGCCATCAAAGCTATTATCCACGCATTAATAAATAGTTTTTTCATCATTTTGTCTTTTTAATTTAATTTGTAGTTATGTTTTAAATATTTGATAATTAATATATTATGCCAATTACACATTAAAATACAAGGCGTATTAATTCAAATTAATGGTAATACCTAAACTCAGTTGAACACCTTTCTTATAAGATTCTACGACCTCCGTTTTTGTTCCACTAGAACTATCCACATCCTGCGTCCATTCTATCGTAGGATTAAGCATGTTTTTTGCCGAAAATTTGGTTGATATTCTAGGGCTTAATTTCTTTTTTAAAATCAGATCTAATGTTGGAAAACCTTTCTCTATAATTTCATTATCATAATAAACATCAGGTTCTGAATTATCTCTTGGTGCTCCTAGAGCATAAATCTTATCTGAAGAGTAATTAACTGAAAGAGTCGCCATAAACTCATTTTCTTTATGATCAGAAAAGATCAAAGAACTATTAGCAATAAAATCGGCAGCCCCCTGTAATCCACTGGTCTTTTTATGGTTGTAATAAAACTCATCTAATAAGTCCTGTTCTGCCCACATTTTACTCA
The DNA here is from genome assembly GCA_965662645.1 of Bacteroidales bacterium. GTDB lineage: Bacteria > Bacteroidota > Bacteroidia > Bacteroidales > UBA5342 > UBA5342. Next base: position 5,723 of record CBFIII010000029.1, on the reverse strand, counting down.
TATTAAAGGATAAACGTAAACTAGGTTTATTATCACCAGAAGCATTTATTAGGTTTATGCGTCCTTCCAATTCTAAACCATAAACTTGGGCTATTTCACCCGTATTAGCATAATAGTAATACCCTGAAGCTCCACGAGTCAACGTTCTATTAATTGGATCTTCAATCCGTTTAGCAAAAGCAGTTAAAGAAATCAGTTCCTTAGGGCGCATATACAATTCCCATTTCACATCAAGATTATAGTTTGTAGAACTTTGTAAATCAGGATTTCCTTTGGTTATTCTACCATTGGGCGCTACATATTCAAAGGGAGCTAGCTCTTTAAATTCGGGTAATGTCACCGTTTTACTAGCTGCAAAACGAAGCAAATTCTTTTCCGATAATTTATATTTCAGATTTAAGCTAGGAAGAATATTATGATAGCTATACCCCACCTCACCATCAGTGGTATTTTGCACTTCCCAATTCACATACAACGAATCAAACTCATAACGTAATCCTGCGTTACCTGAGAAATCATTCAATTGAAAATCAGCACTTGCAAAAGCCGAATAAACCATTAAATCAGCATTATAGATATCGGCATCACGTGTTTTTATCTTTATCGTATGATCATCATACAAACTCACATCGTTTAGTGCTTCATCCATATTATCAATAGACGTTACGGTAACTCCTTTAGCAAAAGCACCAACAGCATCGGCACTAAAATCACGTTTTTTATGGCGAAAATTAAGTCCGGTATTTAAGTTAAATCGCTTCTCCTCTTCTTCGATAAAACGGTGTTGATCGTTTAAGAAAGCATTAATCTCATTATCATTAATCTCTTGACTTGATTTACGCTGATCATAACCACCATTATGACTGAACTGGACCTGTGTTAAATCATTGTTTTCATTTGGCATACTCACCTGGTTACGAATGCGGTTAGGTTCTGCTGCATTAACGTAGTTGTAACCCAGCGCCCATTTAATATCATTATTTGCAAAAGCATAATCCCCAAGCAATTGATTGATAAATATCTGAGTTTGCTTAAGGTTCTGATCACGAAGGAAAGATCCTTCTTCTGAAGGGTCTTGTTCATAAAAATAACCATCACCGTTACGTCCTGCCTCATAAAGCTCATCTTTCGTCTTAGCCACCCATATTCCATTATAGTTCAGCTTCCACTTATCATTACGATCAAAAGCCAAGTTGAGCAAACCTGTGGTATTATAGGTCGTAGTATAAGTGGTAGCATCTGTATAACTTTTCTTTACAACATTAGAAGGATAAGAGGTATAAGTCCCCTCACGGTATTCTGATTTTGTTTCATTAGAAAGGGTTGCAAAAAGGGTAAAATTACTGCTCTCCATTTCCCATAGATGGCCGCCCGTAATTGAAAAGCCATAGTTAAAAGGTGCTTTTTTATCTGCCGTATTCCAACTCTGAGAAACAACAGATTCCTCTAAACTAGAAGACTTAGAATAGAAACCAAAAGTCTGGTTTTTATAGTTTTGAGTAGCCTTAAATGAATTATAAACAGGTAACACATTGGTATTAATACCAGAAGACAAACTCACAGAAATCTTATCAGTATAAGTCTTAGAAGCAATATCTACCTGACCCGAAGTCTGATCGGCATATCGCTCTGAAGAATAGGTTTTAGAAATACTGACATTCTTAATTACATCCGTTGGGAAAAGGTTTAAATCCATATTTTTCTTTTCCACATCATCCGAAGGAATAGGCAGACCATTCATCGTAGTAGAAAGGTAACGGTCTCCTAAACCTCGAATATAAATATCACCATTACCTTCTGTTTTATTTACGCCAGAAATTCTGGTCGTGGCCGCTGCTGCATTAGATATCCCGAGGTTGGATAATTGCTTAGCACCAATACTTTCTTTCACTATTACAGCTTTTTTCTGCTCCAACAGTAACATATTCTCATTGGCCATATTTTTCTTAGCTGTCACAGTCACAGCTTTTAATTGTAAGGCCGCATCACCAGAAGACATAGTCACATCAACAATGAGGTCACCCTGATCAAGATGAAATGACTTTAAGACATCAGTATAACCCATATAACTCACTTTTATTAAAGTGTCATTATCATAAACAGTAATCTGATACTTACCATCAAAATCAGAAGTAACACCCCGCGTAGTTCCTGGAATGAACACATTAGCAAATGGCAAAGGCTCTTTTGTACCATTGACCTCCTCATAAATCGTTCCCTTTATTTGCTGCTGTCCATACGCCCCTAAGGCACTCAGTACGAAAAGCAAACCAATCAAAATCTTTCTCACGTTATCCATGGCTTTCATCAATAAAATCCTAAGATTTAGGCAATAAAAAAAGCCTGCAAACAACCTCATTGTTACCCACAAACTTTATTTATATTTAAAAAAATTACAAACTACGCTACTTACAAAGAGGTAAGTAAGACGTCTTGTTTACTGATCTTATAATCTACATCAGAAGTATTCTTTTTCACTTTGACGTTTTTTTCTATCACGGCATATCCTGCATGACTGAAACGCACCGTATATTTACCCATTTTTTCTATTGGTAAAGCAAACTCACCATTCTCATTAGTATAAGCCGAAATAGTAGTTCCTTCGCAATAAACATAAGCAAATTGTACAGGTTGCACTACCCCATTAACGGTTTCTACTACTCGCCCTTTTAGCGTTTTCACTTCTGGATTGTTGGCAGCAAAAGCAACTCCTGTCACTATAAACGCTGCTACTAATGTTACTAATAATTTTTTCATTCTGTATTTGTTTTTTATAGTTCTATTCTTTTTGACAGTGCAAATAAATCATTCTAATATTGCAGGTTAATGACAAGAACGTTACAATTTCATTACACCTTACAAATCACTGATTATCTATAGTTTTCAAAAATCAGATAACCATTATAATAGAAAAAGACCTTATTATGAGTTTTACTCTTCATAACTTAACGTAAACAATAAAAGGTTTTCATCGTTTAACTTTCTACTTGCAAAAAAACACTAAGGTTCTCACAGCACGATTACGTCATTGTTACATTAAGGTAACAATAGCAGAATTTATTTCTTTAAAATATTGAATTAACTACATTTGTAATGTGAAAAGATCTATACTATATACCTACAGACAAAAGCTATTCGTTAGCTTTATCGTATTATTAATTTTTATAATAGCTGCAGTATCAGTTTTTCAGCACTTTAATGAAAAAAACTTAAAGACCAAACAGCTACAGGAAAACCTTATAAATTATGCTCATATTATAGCTAAAGCTATCCCGCTCAGTAATGAGAAAATGGATTCTTTTGTCACCCTCTTTCCCGAAAAATTAAGAATAACGATAATAGCCAACGACGGACACGTGATCTATGATAACATGGTAAAAGACGATGATACCATGGAAAATCATCTCTTACGTCCAGAGATACAGCAAGCCCTATCAAATGGTGAGGGATATTATACGCGTCATTCCAAGACATTGAAACAAGACTATTATTATGTAGCCATTAAACAAGAACATTTTTTAGTGCGCACTTCTATGGCTTACGCTTTGGACCTGGATCGTACGCAACTAAAACTCGATCGTCTATTTGCTTATTTCATCATCGCTTTATTTGCCACCATCATCTTATTCTTATTTCTGATAACGAACCGCTTGTCTTTGAGTATTGAAGCACTTCGTAACTTTTCACATCAAAAAGAACCCCATAACACCCCCACTTTTCCCGAGGGCGAATTAGGAGATATAGGTCGCCGAATATCAGAATTATACGCCAAGAATATTAACCAAAAAGAACGGCTACAACAGGAAAAAGATAAATTGATCAAACACTTCCATTATTCTGATAAAGGAATTGCGATTTTCTCTTGTGACAAGAGCCTTATTTACAACAACTCTCTATTCGTACAATATGCAGGCTTTATTTCACCAGACAATTTTGAGATCAGTAAAATACTAGATAACAAAGAGTTTAATACAATAAGTGATTTTTTAATACATAAGAAGAAAACCTCTTTCTCTGAAGTCGTCTCAGTAGGTGAACGAGCCTTTGAAATAAAAGCGATCATCTTTGATGACCATAGCTTTGAAATTATGATTTCAGACATCAGTTTAGCTGATAAAAACCGTAGAATAAAACGCGATATGACTCAAAACATAGCGCATGAATTAAAAACACCGGTAAGTACAATAAGAGGATATCTAGAAACATTACAGACCTTAAAAGTAAGTCCAGAGAAACAACAACACTTCCTGCAACGTGCAAAATTACAGGCCGATAGACTATCAGAATTAGTGACTGACATTGCGATGATAACCAAGATGGAAGAAAGTCCTAACCTGTATCCCAAAGAAGAGATCATACTCAATGAAATCATTGAACAAGCAACGGATAGTTCAAAACTAAAAGTACACCTCGATCTCCCCAATAACATCAAAGTATGGGGCAGTCGTAATTTGGCACACACCGTATTTCAAAACCTTATAGATAATGCCAATCGTTATGCAGGAAATGCAGCAGAAATATTCATCAGCTGCTATTTACAAGATGAACAATACTATTATTTTTCGGTATATGATACGGGTGTTGGCGTGCCTGACAAATACCTTAACCGCATATTTGAACGTTTTTATCGCATTGATGAGGGACGAAATCGCAACAACGGAGGTACTGGGTTAGGACTCTCATTGGTCAAAAATGCCATATTGATGCACAATGGCGACATACAAGCAAAAAACAGAGAAAATGGCGGATTGAAATTTTTATTCACCATCAAGAAAAAATAAACACTTAATACATTTAGTCATGAAGATATTAGTGGTTGACGACGAAAAGGATCTATGTGAAATATTACAGTTTAACCTTGAAAACGAAGGTTTTGATGTAGATGTTGCCTATTCCGCAGAAGAAGCTTTAGAATTAGATTTATCCGATTTTAATCTCATCCTTTTAGATGTTATGATGGGTGAAATGTCAGGTTTCAAAATGGCATCCCTATTGAAAAAAGAACCTCAGACAAGTAAAATTCCTATCATCTTTCTCACCGCAAGAGAAAAAGAAAACGATATGCTTACGGGGTTCAGCATTGGTGCCGACGATTATATCTCAAAACCTTTTTCTATAAAAGAGGTCATCGCTCGTGTAAAAGCCGTTATCGCTCGTTCACAACATCTGAACCTTGCTGAAGATATCAATTACAAAGGATTAGCTATCAACACAGAAAAAAAAGAACTGAGCATCGATAAAGAAGTCATTAAACTCACCAAAACGGAATTTGAGTTAATACTCCTCTTTTTGCAAAACAAAAATCGTATCCTATCGCGTGCCGATATTATGGAAAAAGTATGGGGCGATGACGTCTATGTCACCGATCGTACTGTAGATGTTAACATTGCTCGTTTACGCAAAAAGATAGCACCTTATGGTAGTCTTATCATCACCAAACAGTCTTATGGATACGGCTTTATGGAATAAAAATAATACCCCCTGTTATAAAGAATAAAAAGAGCGTGTTTTGGGTTAAACACGCTCTTTTGTCGTTTAATAAGCAAAAAACAAATTATGATTTGTAATTTGTATAATCACAATCTTACATTTGTATCGAAATAGTTTAACGTTTTCCAAAAAAGAAGCACTTTTATATAATTGTTTTTTGCTTGTCCGCAATTACTCATAATTCAATTTAAAACACTATCTTTGTGTAAGTTAAAAACATTAAAGATGAATAT